>VBBN01000032.1 GCA_005888735.1 Candidatus Bathyarchaeota archaeon | reverse complement strand
CCGGCGGCGAAGTCCAAGTCATGTCCGATGTCGCCTTCATGTTCCCAGGCAACTCGTCAACGGTGACAGGAACGTTCTTCTTCCCACTCGACAGTTCATCCATCGGCACATACACCTACAGCGTCATCGCAATGCGCTGCGTCACCACAACCTTCTGCGTGCCAGGGTCAACATCGTTCCTCAGCCTCAACGGGCCATTCTTCAAAGTCAAAGCCTAACCACTCCGCCCCCATAGCTCCCCTCCCTTCTTTTATTTCCAGAGGTCAGCGGAGAGCCTAGGAGAATTGGCCGGAAGAAGAAGAGAAACGATGACTCTCAAGCCTTCGCTCCTCTTGGCGTTATTGGCCGTCACTTTCTTTGCGACGGCAAGATTTCCAGTGGCCAATGCGTTTGGTTGGAACCCTGGGCCCACCAAAGTTCCCATGGGCGAGTCCCTCAGCCCAGATCCCAAGCTAAAGTTCGTTGACGCGGCACCCGCGATTGGGAAAGCTCTCAACGTAGATTCACATTTCAAGTTTGTCGACACCAACTCCAACAACAATTGGGATCCAGGGGAGTCAGTAATCTATGACTTAAACAACAACGGGTTCTACGATCCAGGCGAGGTCTTGGTGGCGGGAACAGCTCTCGTCGGGTCGACGCTAAAATCGACCAGCAGTTCTTCCTGTTCCCCCCTCTGCCGTTTCGGTCTCGTCGACATCAACCTCAGTGCAGCATGGGAACTAGGTGAAAGTGTGGTTTATGATGTCAACGGCAATGGCGTCTATGATGCTGGCGAGCAAATTGTAGCGGGAGCACCGCCCCGGGCCGGCGCGTCCCTCACCGCCGACTCGAGTTCCAAGCTTAAGTTTGTCGACACTACTCCCAACGGTCGATGGGACCTTGGGGAGTCCATGGCCTACGATAGCAACAGCAACGGCCGCTACGACAACTCAACCTTCGACCCCTTAGTCAAGTACATCGATTCGAATGGCAACAACCAGAGGGACACCAACGAGGCTGTCGTCTACGATACTAACAATAACAATGTCTACAACACCGGGGAACCAGTGATCTTTGGAACCGTTACTACAACATCTCTGAAGACGGATTCAAAACTCAAGATTGTCGACTCGAACCTTGACGGCCACTGGGAAGCAGGAAAAGCTGTCGTTTACGACAACAACAACAACGGGGCGTTCGATACCGGCGAATCGATTGTTGCCAATGCCAACCCCGCAAACCAGACAGGGCTGAATTCCGATTCCAAGGTCAAATACGTCGATTCGAATGGCAACAACCACTGGGATGCTAGCGAGGTCGTAGCGTACGACAGCAATGGGGATGGCCGCTACAGCAACTCGACTGACCCGTTGATCAAGTTCGTCGATTCAATCGTGAATGGCCACTGGGACCCTGGAGAGTCAGTTGTCTATGACGGTAATAACAATGCGATCTTTGATTGCACTGGAGAGGCAGTGATTGCGGGGCCCACTCCGACTTGTGGTCTCGACTCCCCTCCATTGAGTCCTGATTCTCACTTCAGGTTCGTTGATACCAAACGTACCGGGAAGTGGGTCGCAGGTTACACCGTGGTTTACGATTCTAACCTAGACAACATCTACCAGTCCACCGAACCTGTAGTTGCGGGTACAGCTCCCCCCATCGGAACGGTGCTGAAGGAGCCTGTTATTCTGGGAACTCTTTCGGCCACGTGGCCGACATTGAAAATTGACCCATTGGTCAAGTTTGTGGATTCTAGCAAGAATGGCTTCTGGGATCCCGGCGAGGCTGTGGTTTACGACACCAATGCTAACAACAAATACGATCTGAGTGAGCCTGTGATTGTGGGCATGGCTCCCGCTGTTGGAACAAGACTGAGCGAGCCGGTGATAGCAGGACCAGCCCCGACCAACCTAGTAGTACTCGCTATTGATGCAAAGGTCAAGTTCATCGATCTCGCAATGAACGGGTTATGGCGTCCCGTTGAAATGGTTGTCTATGACAATGATACCAATGGGATATACGGATCAACTGACTCCGTCATTGCATATGGCGCTCAGCCAAATGGCGCCTGGGATGGGGTAGATCGGTCAGGAGAGGTTGTCGTCTATGACAACAACAATAGCGGCATTTACACGTCAACAGACCCTGTTATCCTCGGGTCCACACCCGCCAACGGGACAGCTCTGGCCAGCGATTCGCGGGTCAAGTTTGTCGACGCTAACAGCAATGGCCATTGGGATTCTGGCGAAATGGTGGCCTACGACCGGAACAACAACGGCGTGGAGGATACGGGCGACGCGGCGATTACTGGACAGCTCTCCACCTCAACCCATCCCCTCTGGCCCTCGGCTGCCTCAGACTATTTAGGAAGAGTTTGGCTCGTCTGGAACGAGGGTCCGGCGGGGTCACCAAACAAAGATGTCTATCTGAAGGTTTGGAATGGGACCGGTTGGACAGCGAGACAATTAGTGACCAGCAACCCGTCCCCCGACTTTAACAACTTCATCACGTCTCTCAACAATAGGACAATGATGGTTGTCTGGTCTTCGAATCGAACTGGACACCCGCAGCTCTTCTACAGGCTATACAATGCCAGCGGTAATCCCACTCCCACGACTGGCGACATCGCTCTGACCAGCAGTACCATGTTTGACGAAGCCCCTTCAGCCGTACAGGACAGGTTTGGAAGGATTTGGGTCTCCTGGGCGAGGCACAATTCTACACGCACATTCTTCGGAATATACTACAAGTACTACAACGGGACAGGTTGGTCCTCAGACTTCCAACTCGGCCCCTCTATCGGCACTGGGCTAGGGGCGAAAAGCCCGTCGATAACAGAGACTAAGGATGCGCGAATATGGATCGCCTGGATATCAAACCAGACAGGGTCGGAGCTGCTCTACTACACCTCAACAGATGACACAAGCCAGTTCCTCCTCACTACGGGTGTTCCAGACGCCTCATGGGTCCGATGTTCCTCACTCCCCTGTCTATTCCCCTTTGAGAGCCCAACTCCCGCCTACGACGACGACCGTCCTTCATTGTTCCAGACCAGCGATGGTGTCTTCGAGCTCTTCTACGACAGGTCCTTCCCATGTGGTGGCGGCTGCACGACCCCCGAGCAGAACGTAATGTACACCAACTTCACCTATACGTCCAATTGGATTGTGAATTCTGCCCCCAGTCCTTCATCCTTCATGAACACAATAACGGGCCCCGCCGACTACTATCCATCCGCCGGGCAAATGTCAGATTCGCTCTGTCCCGGGAGTAACCACGGTGTTTGCGGCCGTCTCTGGGTCTTCTGGAATAGACTAAACACTCAGACCGCCGCATTCGACCTGATTTACGCAAACACTGGCGGGATCCAGGTTCAGCACGACGTCGGAATTCGTTCTACCATATCAAACATTACAGCCAATCTATTGGTTCCTTACAACAGCACCGTCAAAATAGATGTGACCCTATCTAATTACGGGAACAATACTGAGACCGCTCAGCTCACCCTCAAGCTCAACTCAACAAGCTTTTTCTCGAAAACAGTCACCCTAGTGGTGAACCAGACTCTCGTCGTGACAACGGCCAACCGGACAATCATGATCATGCCCGCGGTCTGGGGAAGGTTCACCCTAACCGCAACTCTTCAATGCACGTGCGTTGAGAGCAACAGCGTCATGCTCGGCGACAACACGCTGTCGGGTCTCGTGAAAGCAGACCTGCCTGGAGACATTATTGGAGATCTGAGCCCTCTGCCTGATGGAAGAGTGGACATTCTCGACATAGCAGACATAGCCTTCGGCTTTGGGAGTTCATGCGGGCAGGCACGCTACCATGCCCGTGACGATATCAACGGCGATTGCCGTGTTGACATCCTTGATGTTGCCAAGGCCGCCTTCTACTTCGGTAAGAGCGTGTAACACCCAACTAGCCTGCTGACGCCGTGTATTAGACCGGTAGCTCTGCGCAGTGGACCTGTCTCCAGACAGCCAGAGCAATCAAGAGATTTCTCCGAACAAGTCCGGAGGATGAAGTTTCCGATAGTCATAAATTGGTGGCAGTGGGTACGCCAACGTTCTGAGTGAGAAATTTGCGGATGCAAACCCCCGTCCTGATACTCTTTCTCTCCCTTACGTTTCTCATGGCGACCCCGTCCCCAGTCATAACAAGTGTTCGAGCGGTCGCTCAGAGCGGTAACACGACATGGTCGCCCTATGGACCCTACTCGAGAAACCTTCTGATAAGTTTCTATTCAGACTTTCAGGCCATGTTCAACGCGTTTACTTCAGGCAAGATCGACATTACGGACTGGCCAGTGCAGCCTGGAGACCTTCAGGCTTTTTCCGGTAACCCTGACTACTTCCTTACAAGTCCCGAAGGCCAGTTCGGACTCTTTCACCTGAACATCAACCAGAACGGCAACTTCCTAGGTATTGTCCAGCAACAGTCGCGAAGCACCGTCGCTGCCAGTGTGAAGAACACGGCAAGCGCTGCCAACACATGCTTGACCGGTTTCGCCAGGCTCATCGTCAACCTTCACAACCAAGAATTACCTGGAAAACCGCTCATCCTTGACCCTCTCAACAATGTAGTTGCTAGCAGCACAAGTGGAACCTTCTCCGTCGCAGACTCTGGCGCCGCGACTCCCACAGGCCAGTACATTATTCCCAGTTCCCCGAACTGTATTCCACAGAACCCGTCTTACACGCTCAGCAGCACCGTTTACGGTGGTGCTACGACCATATCGGTCGCAGCTTCCGGAGGAGCACCTACCACGTTTACCGTTGACTTCAACGTGAACTGGAACAGTGTGACCAGTCTCACCTCGAGTCCCGCTGGTGTTCAGATTAACAGAGCTATCTCTCACCTTGTCGATGCGAAGAGCTTCGTCAACGAGAACACTCTCGGAGGGCAGGCCGACAATCCACACTTCTGGTCTGCTCCAGCACAGGGCTACAACAATGTATGCGACAACCCCATAGGTGGCTCATCAGGCATAACAAAGATATGTCAGATTAATCTCAACGAAGACTGCACGGGCAGTAATCCGTCCAACGCCGTCAACCCGCACCCTTGGGTAGCCTCGTGCGCACCCGCCTCTCCTTACGACCTGTCCAGTCAATCGCTCTCTGCTAGCACGAAGTGGTGGGGGGCACAAGGCGCGAGTCTAGGAATTGACAAAGGATATCCAAGCACCCTTGATCTGCGTGCTGCCTGCGACCACTTTGTTCTCGCCGGCTTGACGGTTGTCGATTTCACCCCGACGGTCCAGGACCCCAACGGCTGCGGCCAAGTAGCCACGGCCCTGACCGGAACAACGGCTCCTTCAGGCCAATACGCGCATTTGAGCAATAATGGAGCGCAAGTAGTAGTCTTACCCAGAACGGATCCTCCCCGCAGAGACTTTGGCACGATTGTCGCTGACGGGTTGAACGCGTTGTTTGGTACCCCTAACAATGCAAACAACCCTAACAACCCTCTTGGTCAGCGGGGTTGCACTGTGAACTACGTTGGTCCATCCTCACCAGGTGTTTGTGCCTGGCAGGCTTACACTATCACTCAGATATTCGACCAGGTTTTCTCGAACAATCTGGGCGCTGGTGCCAACGACTGGAAGATATACACTGGCGGCAACACCCTGGGCACGCTTGGAGATGACACCTACTTCGAGTTTAACACGGTCGATAACGGCGGTCTCTGCGCAGGCGTATTTTCCACCTACCAGCTAGACTATACAAACTACTGCAACCCAGTCTATGATACTTGGACGCGCGCCGGCGAGTTCGCACCTGACCTGAACTTGGCCGGCCAGTTGTTCAAGCGCGGCTTTCTCCAGGAGTACCGCGACGCCTTCAATGTTCCCGTGTTCTCCCGGGTGCAACAGTTCGTCGCCCTGAATTCGTGGAACTTTCAACCCGGAACAAAGTCCAGCCTCGTGGCGCAGCTGGGGGCGGGATTCCAGATAAGCTACTGGTCATTGCTGAACATGCGTTGCAATCCCAGCTTCACTCCGACGCTTGTGCAGAACGCTTGCGGCGGTGGAGTAAACGGGCTTATCCGCCGCGGCTTCTCTCAGGATGTACACAAGCTCAGCCCGTTCCAGGCACAGTCAGTCTGGGAGTTCGAGGTTTTGCTCCAAGTATACGACACCATGCTAGCCCCGAACCCGCTTACTGGAGGAGCTAGCAACCAGCTTGTTGACTGGATGACGACGAGCCACACCTCAGCATTTAGCCCGTCTGAGACCAGTTGCATAGGAACAAACTGTGTGGCAGGGACGACGACCGAGCTTTGGCACTTGAGGAATGACTTGAGGTGGCACGATGGCGTGCCGGTGACAGCGGACGATGTGGCCTACACCATCCTCGCGTACAGGGATGTTCCATCCGCCAATCTCGGCACCAATGTGGCAGCTGTGTCTAGCGCGATCGCCATTAGCTCCACAACAATCCAGGTAAAACTACAGCACCAGAGTCCCTTCTTTGAGACCGAGATCGGCGGCCTACCGATCATACCCAAACATCTCTGGGCCCCAGTGTGCGGCAGCCCACCTAGCCCAGCGTCCCTGTGCGGCAGCCCCTCATTCGACCCTATGGCAGCAGGGCTCTACGTCGGCAGCGGCCCCTGGGTCTGCAAGAACATCAACACAGGCGCTATCGGGGGAAGTTGCACCCAGAACGCGGACAACAGTATCGGCACCCAGGACGTGACCCTCAGCGGCAGGGTACTCCTCACTGCAAACATGAACTACATGCGCGGTCCCACAACTCTGCAGGGGTCGAGCCTACAGAAGAGCAGTTGGGGCGACAAGAACGACGACGGAGTCATCAACCTTCTAGATATTGCAGACGCAGCCCTTCACTTCGGAAGGACCGACCCTTACTGGGACCACCCCCTCTTCGGGACCTCACCGGGCATAGTGGACATTGGCGAAATAGCCACCATAGCAATGTACTTTGACCACGGAATAACAAAGCCCTACGCCCCAAGTGCGCTGACAGGCTTGGACCCGCGAGTAGACCCGTTCCGAGCAGACTTGACTTCGCAAGGCGGGCCCATAATGTACTACCAAGGAGGGCTTCGGAGTGGTACGGGCCAGCTCAATGTCCAACTTGACGCCCTCACAGGAACACCGAGCCCGACGGCCTTCTCCGCGGTGCTGAATACGGACAGTGGAACACTCGTCGGAACGACCACCGGCACCGCTGGCTCCACTGCGAGCCTAGTAACGTTTCCCTTCAGCGGAATCAGCCCCGGCACCTACCAGCTCCGATTGATCTTCAGCGGCGCGCAACCTTACATGACCATCATGCTTGTGCTGACATAGCCCTGTCGCTAGTAGGGCGAGCTTCGACGAAACAGTAATTAGCCCAACAAGACACGGGATTCACTGAGGTCGTCAGACCTGAGTCCCAAGCTCCTCAGTGGGAAGAGCAGGCTCATCAGCCAGCTTTCGATCCTTCTGCTCTTATCAATCCTACTGCCTAACCTTCCCTACTTCACCCCACTCCAGATTGTCAATCCGGCTCACGCAACGGCGCTGACCGGGCTCGGAATTTGGAATTTCACTAAAGGGTCAAGCGCGGTGGTGGACCCGACCATCACTACCGGCAGCATTCTTCAGATGAAGGTTAACGCCTCAGGCGGAACACTCCTGAATGGCTTCGACATAACTATCCGCTGGGACCAAACGGTTCTCAACGGGACCTCAGTCACAACGAAAGGTGGATTATTCGACAGCCCAATGTTCTTTCTCACCCTGAATGAGACCCGGGCCGACCATGTGAGACTTAGCGGAGTTCTCTTGGGAGGATTTGTTCCTGCGAATGCAACAATCATTTCGTTCAAGGTAAAAGTGCTCAGTCAAGGTTCGACGCCAATCACAATCGACACCGCGGCGACTGCGCTGCTAAGTGGGAGTACGAGGGTCCCCTTCTTTCCCTTGCAGGGCTTTTTCTCGAACAGCCCGGGAACAGGCGACCTTCTCCTCTTATCCGAGAAAGCCCTGGAAGAGCAGGTGACACTTGGAGATAGGGCACAGCTCACGCTAGGAGTCCAAAACACCGGAATACCCCCCATGACAAACGTGATGGTGACACTATTCGCCTACAACGCCACCAATAATTTCATGATCAACTCGACCGTTTTGCCAGTGTTAGCAGGTAACACCATCCAGCCTGTGAGTCTAACGTGGAACACTACAGGTTTCCGGCCGGGACCATACGTAATGAATACGACAGTCTCAACTGCTTCAGGCGATGCCTACTTGGGAGACAACACTATGGCCTTGGAACAGATTACTCTCGTCATTCACGAGCTTGCAATAGTCTCCGTCTCACCCGCGTCCCCCTCAACCCTGATTGGAAGCCCACTTAAAATCACGGCCTCTGTCAAAAACCTAGGAACAGTTTCCGAATATGCCACTGTGACGATGTACGCCAACGATACTGTTAGCACCTTCGCGCCAATCAGCGCAGAGTGTTACAATCCCCCCGTCCCATGTTCACCGAGCCTTACAATTCTCGTAGGTCCCGGAGCGGTTCAGAGCCAGTTCAACTTTCAATGGAACACTTCGGCGCTGACAGTAGGCAACTATACTCTGAGAGGAGTTGTAAGTGTGATCCCCGGCGAGAGAAACGTGACCAACAATGTCTTCACGACGCCGGGATATGTAACAGTATTCGCCAGTTTTGATCACGACCTAGGCGTGGAATGGAACCCGCCGAACACAGGGCTCTACACGGGCGCGAACTATACCTTTGCGCTAGCGGTAACGAACAACGGCAGGTTCAACGACAGCTTCACACTAACCCTATTCTCCAACTCGACCGAGATGCTTCGGACCACTGGCACAGCGATTTTAAAAACCAAGTTCACCACCACCTTCGTCTGGAAAACCCTACAAATCACTCCCGCCAACTATCTGCTCAAGCTAAACGTCACCGACAACTCGGGACTAGACCAATATGCGAGAAATAACACCGAAACCTCTGGAGTGACAGTGAACGCCAACCATTCACCTTTTGCAAATTTCACGTTCACTCCATCAACCCCCAAGACTGGAGATCCGATATTTTTCAACGCAACCCTATCAAGGGATCCTGACACCAACCAGAGGATCAAGTACTACATCTGGGACTTTGGAGATGGGACAGGGGGTAGTGGCAATACGACGAACAACGGCAAGACCATCACCCACACATACATTGCGGCTGGAAGCTACACAGCGAGTTTGACAGTATGGGACGATTATGGTGGCCGAAACTCGTTGTCGAAGACAGTTGCCGTTTCACCTATTCCGCCAACTCCTGGCCGCGACAACTCTTTCATCCTATACCTCGGTATCGCCGCCGGAGTGGCCGCCATCGGTGCCGGTGCCGCCGTGTTCCTTATGTTCCGTCGACGGAAAAAAATGAATATGCATCAACCTCCCAAAACCACATCCGCAAGCTAGCTGACCGTTTTCAGCTGCCCTACGACATGGCAACGTTTGGGTTGTATACCTGCGTAATTATGGAGCTTGAAAATCGCATAAACTTTTAAGGCGGCCGCCGCGGGTTTCCCACATTGAGAAGATGTGAGACTTGGACAACGGCCCCGCCAAATATCTATTCATCGCGTTCCTGTCACTTTGGATCTTAGCTGCTCCATTTGCCAATTATGCGCAAGCCTCTGTAACGACGACGCCCGCTGAGCATGCAAATACCTCACTGGTTTCCGACCCGCTACCTGTCGTCGGTATTTGGAGCACCGCGTGCGGTTCATCGAACATCACGGTTACGAATCCCGCTTGCGGGCCTCTATCGGTGGGCAGCACAATTTCTGCGGAGGTCAATGTGACGAATGCTCCGACCTTCAACGCCTACGAGTTCAGCCTCTACTTTGACACGCATTTCATCCAGTGGGACCACACGGACACGAAGACAGGAACCATCTTCGCGAATCCCTTTACCGCGAAAGAGGAAACACCTGTGCCTGGAACCTACCGTCTGGTGGTTATCAATGCTCCCGGCAACAATAGCGCAGCGAGCGGCATACTCGCCCACGTCCTCTTCAAAGTTCAAGCAGTCGGAGTTAGTCCAATAGCGCTTGCCGCTGGCATGAACAATCCTTCGACCTTCGCCGCTGATGGCGCCTGGACGAGGCTTGTCATCGGGAATACCCCGATTGATACAACAACAACTGACGGGTACTTCAAGAATGACATCCGTGAGACAGTTGTCTATGACAGTAACAATAACGATTTGTTCGACACGGGAGAGACAGTGATCGCCGGAAACACTCCTCCAGTCGGCACGGCGCTGAAAGCTGACCTTAACCTTACTTTTGTCGACTTGAACTCAAATGGTCTGTGGGAGAGCGGAGAAACGGTCGTGTACGACAGCGGCCATAACGGCGTTTTTGATACGGGAAAAGATGTCGTTCTAGTAGGGTCAGCTCCTGTAAACCAGACAGCACTGGTTCGCGATCCGAAGGTCAAGTATGTGGATTCCAATAGCAATAATCACTGGGATGACTCCCGTCTGGGCCCCGTGGCGCTGTTCACCTATTCGCCACTGGTTCTCCAGGCAGGGGCCACAGCAACCTTCGACGCTACGACAAGCTATGATCCTGACACGCCGCCCCCCGGCATTGCAAACTACGTGTGGGATTTTGGAGCTGGAGGCGCTCAGGGAGGAGGAGTGTCCAGTCAAACCGCCACCGTTACTCACTCGTTCGGCGCCACTCAAAGTCCCCTGACGGGAAACTTCTCCATACGACTAACGGTCGTCGATAGGGATAATAATTTCACAGGGACAAAGACGCAACGAGTCTACGTCGCACAGATCCCGTTTCATGACATTCAATTAGCCAGTTTGACCGCTTTACCCTCTGCTCCACACGTCGGAGACAAAGTCGCAATAACTGCCGTCATCAAGGATCTAGGAACTTTTGACGAGCAATACAACTTCACACTAACATACGGGCCTCCAACCACGACGATTGACAGCAAAACCAATCAGCTCATTCCCAAGTCGGGGACCACGTCATCAACAATAAGCCTCACGTACACTCTTGACACGGCAGGCTTAGCTACCGGAGCCTACGAGGTTGACGCATCAGTAGCAATCCCAGTGGACAGCAACCTTTCAAACAACATGCAGAGGCAGGTCATAACGATCATCGCTCAGAGCTCGTCGCAGTACGTTTACCTACTCGTCGGTGCGGTGGTCGTAGCCGCAGCGATAGTGACCGTTGGGCTATTTTTGAGAAAGAGGCGTCGGCGGCCTGAGCAAGAGTAGGTCCTAGGCTTCCTCCATCCTCCCTCGGGTATCCACAGCCACCTCGCACGAGGATAATCTTAAAAGGCATCCCAGCCGGGATAGCATTTCGAAGAATATTGAGACTACAACTACCAACTCTAGTACTCATGCTAAGTCTTACATTCCTAATGGCGCTTCCATCACCAACAATAACCAGCGTAAAAGCCGTGCCACAGGCCGGGCAGACTGCCTGGTCCCCCTTCGGTCCGAACAGCGACAGGATGCTGATAAAGTTCTATTCCGACTTCTCAGCCATGTTCACAGCCTTCACGAACGGTGAGATCGACATTACCGATTGGCCAGTTCCACCGACTCAACTCTCATCCTTCTCGAGCAATCCTGACTTCTTCCTAACAACTTCTGAAGGAGAGTTCGGCATACGTCACATCAACATAAACCAGAACGGTAACTTCCTGGGCATCGCTCAGCAAGTAGCTCGGGTCTTTGGCCCAGCTGGTATCAAGAACCAGGTTCTCTCCGCTACCACTTGCGGGACTGGTTTTGCACAGCTCACCGTCAACCTTCACAACCAGGAATTGAGCGGCAAGCCGCTCATTCTGGACAATCTTACCAGCGTAATCGCATCCAGTACCAGCGGAACGTTCTCGAGCTCCGACACTAACCTTGTCAGTCCAACGGGACAGTTCAAGATTAACGGCGGGGCATGCATTCCACAGAACGCCGCTTACACCCTCAGCACCAACGTTTACGGTGGCACTGCGACTATCCCCATAACATCCCAGAACACGTTCACTGTTGATTTCAACGTGAACTGGAACAGCCAGAGCAACAAGGCTCCCACGGCAGCGGCCATTCAGATCAACAGGGGTGTGGCTCACCTTCTCGATACCAAGAGCTTCATCGACGAGAACCAGATAGCAGGTCAGGCGGTCAATCCGCACTTCTGGTCTCCTCCCGCACAAGGCTACCATAACGTCTGCACAGTCAACGGAAACTCTGCCAATGCTCAGGTATGCCAGGCAACGCTCAACATAGACTGCAGTGCGCACTCGTGGGTTACCACGTGCGCCATGACAGCACCCTACAACCTGAAAGCACCCGCACTTGCGGCTAGCGCATACTCCTGGGCCGCACAAGGCTCGAGTCTAGGCGTTGACAAGGGCTATCCGAGTGCTGATGATTTGCGTGCTGCATGTGATCACTTTGTCGCTGCGGGTCTCACCCTTGTCGGTGGAACCTGTCTAGACGTTGCTAACGCTCTTAATACCGCAGCCCCGTTGCCAGCCACCTATGCACACCTCAGCAACAATGGCCAACAGATTGTTGTTCTGCCGAGGACTGATCCTCAGCGGCGCGACCACATGGCTATTGTCGCGGACGCGTTGAACGCTCTGTTCGGTACACCTAACAATGCCAATAATCCAGCTAACCCTGCTGGCCAGCAGGGATGCACGGTGAACTATGTCGGCCCATCGCAGCCTGGTGAGTGTGCCTTCAAGGCGTACACTATCACTCAGATATTCGACCAAGTGTTTTCGAACAATCTGGGTGCTGGTGCTAACGACTGGAAGTTATACAACGGTGGCAACACCCTAGGCACGTTCGGTGACGACACCTACTTCGAGTACAATACAGTCGATAACGGCGGTCTGTGCGCAGGCGCATTCTCCACCTACCAGCTTAACTACAACAACTATTGCGATCCGATCTTGGACACTTGGACTCACGCAGGCGAGTTCGCGAAAGACATCAACACTGCAGGAGCGATGTTCAAGCGTGGCTTCCTACTCGCGGTTCAGAACGAGTGGGATGTCGCCGTGTTCAGCGCTAGCTCGCAGTTCGTCGGGTTGAACTCTTGGAACTTCCAGCCTGGACCACAGTCAAGCCTAGTTCAGCAGCTTGGAGCAGGATTCCAAGTAGGCTTCCAATCGTTGCTAAACATGCGCTGCAACCCGCTCTTCACGCCAACCCTTGCACAATACGCATGCGGAGGCGGTACCGGTGGTACGCCCGAGCTCATTCGCAGAGGCTTCTCGCAAGACGTGCATAAACTCAGCCCGTTCGCTGCCCAGTCAGTCTGGGAGTTCGAAACGTTGCTCCAAGTATACGATAGTATGCTTGCGACCAACCCGAGAACGGGAGGAGCAGCCAGCCAGATAATTGACTGGCAGACCACAAGCCACACCGCATCATTCGACCCCAACGAGATCAGCTGCCTAGCACCATCCCAGGGCGGAACATGCCTACCAGGAACAACAACCCAAGTCTGGCACTTGAGAAACGGTCTCAAGTTCCATGACAACTTCCCATTGACAGCGGACGATGTCTGCTACACTCTCACCTCATACCGTGACGTTCCAGCAGCCAACCTAGGCGTGAGCGTTCAGGCCGTGACCAGTTGTGTCGTGAACTCGGCGAGCACTCTGACCGTGAAGCTTCAGGGCCAGAGCCCATTCTTCGAGGTCCAAATCGGCGGCGAACCCATCATTCCGAAGCACACCTGGGCGCCTAAATGTGGCGTCTTCCCCTATCCACAGCCAAACCCGTGTGCCGATCCTGCCTTCGACCCGATGGCCGCAGGCTTCTACATCGGCGACGGTCCATGGGAGTGCGACAACATCAACACTGGTGCTCACGGAGGCTCGTGCAGTCAGAACGCTGACGGCAGCATCGGAGGACAAGACGTCACCCTAAACGGGAGAATAGTCCTCAACAAGTACATGCAATACCACCGGGGCAATCCTGGCAACCAGAGAACAATACTCCACCAGATGAGCTGGGCTGACAAGAACGGCGACGGAACCATCAACATCCTCGACATTGCAGACGCAGCATTGCACTTCGGCTCTCACGACTGGTACTGGGACAACAGGCTCTTCGGCACCACTGACGGCACTGTGGACATTGGAGAAATCGCCACGATAGCCTCGCTGTTCGACTCAGGCATAACAAAGCCCTTCGCTCCAAGCGCACTGTTCGCCATGGATCCAGCCATTAACCCGTACTCAGGCCATAACCTCAACAACATCGACATGGCTTGCACAGGAGCAGGTGGATCTGCAGCCACGGGCTCCATACTATCCGCCTCCATACTGTGCACTGATCTCTCATCCGCCATCCTGAACTACGAAGGCTTCAACAAAGATGGATCAGGACTCCAGACTGGCAACGTCAGAATTCTCGTGCCTGCTGTGCAGGGCGACAAATCTGGCGTCATAGCCGGCAAGTTCAGCCTCCAGTACATCACTTCAGCAGGATCCACGGTCGTCGTGGGCGCTCCTACATCAGTACTCAGTGACGGAACAACCACCATCAACGGCGTTTCATACAACGTATGGGACTCCTTCTGGAGCATACCCGGCTCTGCCACATTGACCAACTACGATGTAGTGTGCTTGTGGAACGGGGTCAGGGTCTACCAGCTCGGTGTTCCTGTAATCAAAGGCGTATAGAAGTACACGCGACTTTCCAAACTCCCTTCTTTTATTTACTCTGCTACCAGAGCATGCCACGGACCAACCCCGACGATTCGCGAGGGCCGGCGTCCGCCTTTGGTCGGATTCTGGGCTGGGACACTCGATAGGACTTCTTGTTTGCATCGCACGATTTTAAATAGCGTGCAAAGAAGCTCGTATCATGGCTTACCCCAGGTCGAAGGCCGTCCTCGTGTTTCTGGCACTTCTCCCAGTCTACCTCGGTCCATACATGTACGCCTATGGCAGAACACAATCCAACGTCTTTCCCACCGTGGAAACGCTCGACGGACAGGCTATGGACGATGTCAAGACTGGAGTAGACAACAGTGTCACCGAAATAGTCGCGCAGAGCGTGACGAGGACGGTTAATGGACAGCCTGTCACTTGGACCGAGGTAACTTACACACTCCCGTTCAGGGTCCTAAACAGAATCTTCAAGACCTACATCAACTTCCCGGCGCTCTTGAGTGTATCAAAACTGACATTCCAGGCAACGGGGGTTTTCAACGGAACCGAGATATTGTCCTGTCACCACTACGTGGACAGCCTCATTGCCCCGACGGGGTTTGAAGTTCTCGCAGTCTTCGGCTCGATACTAAAAGCCGGAAACAACACCGTCATAACGGCGTTCTGCCATGGACCAGGGAGTCCGACGTTCGACACGGCCAAGCTGTCACAGCAAAACCTTGGGGTCGTAACAATATCGCTTCTATGGACAATCGATGCCACTCTCAAAGGAGAAAAGGTGGAGGGCACTCGCCAGTGGACAGGGGTTCAAAGTGAAAATCTTCTCCTTACCTTTCCATAAACTTGCGCACCTAATGGTGATAGGCGAGAGATAATGGTCGGGGGTTTGAAAGGTCGGCTCTCGCCGTGGGTCAAGGCAAGAGCGTTCACATGGTTTTACGCGGCCCTATTATTCGGACCTACTTACGCTCTTTTGTCGTTCTGGTTCACACGAGGATCCATTAACCTCGGAACAGGCTACCTGCTGTTCGTTCTCGTTCCGATGATAGTGGCTGTTGCCCTGGCCGGCTTTGTCGGAAACAAGAACAGGCTCGGATTTGATCCGAGGCTTCTAGCCAGCTTCGCCGTCTTCGCTCTCTTGCCATACACAATATATGATTGGGCTCGCGTTCCCATGAACTATTTCTTTGGCGTGGCGTTCTGGGATCACTGGTTTGACTGGGGGTCAAACATCTCAGGCGCTCCTCTCTTCGCCCTCCAGTCGTTGTCGGTAGGACTCTTCACTCACGTATCTAGGGGATGGAGCATGGCGGTATCATACTATGTCCTGGTTCGTGGGAGGGCAACGCTCCCGACCGCTTTCGTTTTCGCCTGGGCGATGACTATCTTCTATTGGATCTTCTTTCCGACCTTCGTCTTGGTCGATTCGAAGCCTCCGTTCATATGGTGGTTTACTGCTTGGTCGTCGCACATGGCATTCGCTCTTGGACTCTGGTACGCACCGAGACTCTTCTCCCGATACTTCTCGATGCGCTAACCCCCAGGCCGGTTTCCAGTTATACCTATCAGCTATTCGCGACTTGACACCTAACTAGGTACCGAGGACTTTTGGCCTCGGCCCGGAAAGCCGGACTGCGAAAAAGACCGCCACTACCCCTAGTGCTACTCCTGGGATAGCCCAGTAATACACTAGCTGGACGCCAACGAAGGTCGCATAGATTATGCACCCGATGGCAAGTCCGAACCCCTGCGTTGCAATTATAGTCAAAAGGTCTCCCATCCACCCCGGCTTTCCGTGTCCCATCCATCGCATGGCCCAGTTCTCCGCTTGCCCCATTTGGGTTGAGAGGCTCCGTCACCTCGAGTATTTAAGACCAGAAGCTCTTCTGACGGGTGCAAGTTTCAAGAGGCTTATCTTCGAAGAAAGAAAATTGAATAGTAATCTTCCTGCCTAAATCGTGGGACCGCAAGGCTAAATTAGGCATGTTTAAGCTTTTGAGATTACGACCGAGGTAGTTTGTGCTGGGACTTCGAAGTTACCTCTTGAAAAGGGTGCTGAACACCGTTCTCCTGATAGTTTTCGTGATCACGCTGAACTTCATCATTTTCGAGTTGATGCCCGGCACTCAAGCCTCCATTTCTAATCTCGTCCAGAACCCACGCGTGTTTGATCCCACTCAGGTAGCGCGACTTCTCAAGTTATACAATTTCTGCAAGGAAGTCACTATCACTGGCCCGCACTCCTACAACTGTGTTCCCACCACCATCTGGGATAGATTCTCCGCCTACTTCGTCAACATGATAACGTTCAATTTTGGTGACTCTTTTCAAACAAACAAACCCGTGCTCCACGACATGATCCAAACCGGGAGGCTGGTGAACACGCTCACCCTTCTCGGTGTTGCAACCACTGTTGCCCTACTCATCGGAACGTTGCTCGGAGTTGTCGCCGCCGCCAAGCGCGGTTCGATCTTCGACAGCGGGTCGGTCACACTGTCGCTGATAACTTTCTCCCTTCCGACCTTCTGGATGGGACTTCTCTTCATCATGATTTTTGCAAACAGGCTCCAGCTGTTTCCGTCGGGAGGGGTAACACCTGCCTATTGGGCCATCAAAACTCCAGACCTGTTAGGCCAGTTTCTTACAAGAGTGCAATACCTATTCCTCCCGGCGTTAACCCTGACCCTCTTCTTCTACGGAGGTAACTTGCTACTCACGAGGGCGACGATGACTGAAGCACTCAGCGAGGACTACAGCAACACTGGAAGGGCGAAGGGGCTCCCTGAGCGAACCGTGCTCTTCAAGCACGCTTTGAAGAATGCCTCACTTCCTCTAGTTACCAACGCCGCACTGAGCTTTGGTGGGCTTTTGGGAGGAGCCATCATTACGGAAACTGTCTTCAATTGGGATGGGCTTGGGTTCTGGCTGTTCAACGCGATTGGTTGGAAGGATTACCCCGTCATGCAGGCGATGTTCTTCATAATCGCGTTATGTGTAATCGCGGCGAACTTCATATCGGACATTTTCTATGGAATCCTAGACCCGCGAATAAAGTACGAGTGAGACCCGACGCTTGTCCGAGAACACAAGTGTCCCCTACAGCCTCGTAAGATTCAAGAGGTTCTTTTTCAATCTGCTCCGTAACAAGAAATCTGCCGCTGGCCTGACCCTCCTCTCGATCTTCGTGTTCATTGCCGTCGCAGGCCCGCTCCTCACTCCCTACACCCCTTTGGGCTCAGTGGTCTCCGCCCAGCTTAATCCTCCCAGCTGGATTGTTTACTTCACAGGTCCTCTTGGATGGAGCCAGAACGCCGAGTTCACAGGAATAAAAGCCTCCTCGATCACAGGGGCCACGTTAACAACGACTAGTATTGGTGGTGACTCTGCAAGCTTCAGCGCGGCCTCCGGTGCCTCAGGAGGCACAGTTGAGGTTCAGAAGTTCGTCACATGGACCTATCCTGGTCCTGCCAAGAGATTCGTCACCAGTCTCAGCATAACGCCTGGCCCGACAATTCTCGGACAAACTGTCATCGCCACAGTTTACTTAGACCGCTTTGTCGGTGGAGTCAGAGATGCAAGATGGAACATCTTCGACAAGACAATCGATAGTAATTCCACGTTTGAAGTGAACTTAGACTCGATTTCCGGAGACTTGAGAGTACGGCTTGGTCTTAGCACCTCCAACATCGATCCTGCGCAGCTCATCTTCTCCCGGCAGGCAGACTACGCTTACGCGCTTGAACTGACTCTTCCTCCAAGCGCAAACATCGACTTCTCACTGCAAAATTTCAAACTTCAGATCCGCGGAAGCACTTGGGGGTGGCTTGGAACTGACCAAGCGGGCCATGACATCCTTACCCAGCTGATCTACGGCGCGAGACTCTCGCTTATAGTCGGTCTCTTGGCGACCTTCATCGGCGTTGGTCTCGGATTGGTAGTCGGCCTGATTGCTGGCTATCTAGGCAGAATAGTCGATGAGGTTCTCATGAGGTTTACAGACATGATGCTCGTCATACCCGGCCTCCCCTTGCTCATTGTCCTCGTCAACGTTCTAGGTCCATCTCTCACCAACATCATCCTGGTCCTCGGCTTTCTGGGCTGGATGGGCTTCGCCAGGGTAGTCCGCTCCCAAGTTCTCAGTTTGCGCGAGAGGCCCTTCATAGAGGCAGCCAAAGCGTCAGGAGCGGGAACAGGCTACATTACCCTTCGGCACATTCTCCCCAACGTAGTCTCGCTGACGTACGTCAACCTCGCACTTTCGGTTCCCGCCGCGATCGTGGGAGAGGCAGCACTCAGCTTCCTAGGCCTCGGTGACCAGACCTCGGTCACCTGGGGTCGCATGCTTGAGCTAGCACGAGAGAGCGGAGGCTCAGCCACTAACCTATTTTGGTGGTGGGTCATCCCGCCGGGAATAGGAATAGCACTCGTCTCGCTCTCATTCATCCTCATCGGATTTTCCCTGGACGAGCTGTTCAATCCGAGGCTGAGGAGGCGTAGGTAGAAGATATTTCTCGGCGGTGGATGAGATTGAGGCTTAACTTGGCCGATCCAGCTCGTGACCACCCAAAGCTTATCTGAAGAAATACTCTAACAACTTCTGAGAGAAACACTGTTTGCCAGTTCTTCAACTTGATGGTCTCACGACCAACTACCGCACGGTCAGAGGTTGGGTCAAGGCTGCCGAAGATGTTAGTTTTGAGGTTGAAAAGGGCGAGGCCTTGGGCCTGGTTGGAGAATCGGGATGCGGCAAGACGACCGTAGCGCTCTCAATCCTGAAGATTCTGCCCTCAGGAGCCAGAATTAGGCACGGCAAGATCATCTTTGACGGAAGGGACCTCGTCCCGCTCAGCGATAGTGAGATGAGGAAGATACGTTGGAAGGGAATATCGATCGTCTTCCAAGGCGCGATGAACGCGTTGAACCCAGTTTTCAAAGTAGGCGATCAAATCGTCGAAGCAATCAGGCTTCACGAAGACGTTTCAAAAGGAGACGCAATGCGAAGAGCAGAGTCACTACTGGAACTCGTCGGAGTAGAGCCCTCGAGGGTCAACAATTATCCGCACGAATTCAGCGGCGGAATGAGACAGAGAGCTCTCATCGCAATGGCACTTGCCTCAAACCCTCAGCTTCTGATCGCCGACGAGCCTGGTACAGCCCTCGATGTAATAGTCCAAGCTCAAGTACTGAAACTAATGCGCTCTTTGAAAGAAAAGCTCGGGCTGTCAATGATAATGATCAGTCATGACCTTTCGATAGTCGCAGAAGTCTGCGAAAAAGTTGCGATAATGTACGCGGGCCACTTGGTGGAGTATGGGAGTATTGAGGCCATTTTCAAAGAACCCCTCCACCCTTACACTCAGGGCCTGCTAGGCGCCTTCCCTGGAATCAAGGGAGAGAGGAGGAAGCTGACATCCATTCCAGGCCAACCGCCTGACCTTTTAGCTCCGCCTGCAGCCTGTCGTTTTCACCCGCGCTGTCCTTACGTCATGGATATCTGCAAGAAGGAAAAGCCGCTCCTCGAGAAAGCAGGGTCCGGAGACCACTATGTCGCCTGCTACCTTTACTGATCGCGTTTCAAAGGAGGCATAGAGCTTGGAGGAACCAGGCGTAATCGTCGCTGAGGGGTTGAAGAAGTACTTCTCCCTGAAACGTGGCTTTTTCGAAACCCTCGTCTCAAAAAAGGACCTTTTTGTAAAAGCTGTCGATGACATCAGCTTCTTCGTAAAGAAGGGAGAGGTGCTTGGTCTCGTGGGCGAGAGCGGAAGCGGAAAGACAACCACGGGAAGACTTCTTCTCCGCCTAGCCGACCCGACCGCTGGGAAGATCCTGTACAGAGGCAAGGATATTTCACACCTGTCAGCGAGGGAGCTCAAGCCCCTACGCAGGGAGATGCAGATTATCTTTCAGGACCCTTTTGAGTCACTAGACCCTCGAATGCTCATCAAGGAGATTGTTGCCGAACCGCTGCGAATACAACGAGTAGCAAAGAATGAGCAAGAACTCACTGAGAGAGTGAAACAGATTCTCAGAGAAGTCGAGCTTGTTCCTCCTGAGGAGTTCATGCTACGTTTCCCACATGAGCTTAGCGGCGGGCAAAGACAGCGGGTCGCAGTAGCCAGAGCATTCGTCCTGGACCCACAGTTCGTCGTCGCTGACGAGCCGGTCTCGATGCTGGACGTGTCGATAAGGGCCGAGATACTGAATCTAATGCTGACGCTTGTGCAGAGGAGAGGTGCGTCGTTTCTCTACATTACTCATGACCTAGCACTGGCTCGTCACATGTGTGACAGGATAGCTGTCATGTATCTGGGGAAGATCGTTGAGCTCGGCGAAACTGGCTTGATCATTAACCAGCCTCTTCACCCTTACACGAAGGCTTTGATCGCAGCTGTTCCAGTGCCCGACCCTACCCACAGGCGGATCGGCGATGTAATCAGCGGGGAGATACCGAGTCCTGTAAACCCGCCTCCAGGCTGCACCTTCCACACGAGGTGTCCATTTGCTCACTCAAGATGTGTGAATGAAGTCCCGCCTCTCATCGAGGTCGAAAAGGATCATTGGGTATCCTGCCACCTCGTTGATCGGCCCTTGACAAGCTGAATGGTTCCGATTCGGAGTCGCGCAGGATCTCTATTTCGCATCCGGCATCACGTTACACAGCCTCCTGGGAGTGTGTAAGCATAGGTTGATCGAATGGCAATTATCCATACCTTACCGTTCGAAAGGAAAAGCCCCGGGTTTACACACCGGGGGACATTGACACCTTCGTACATAACAGGTGGGGCATTGTTGGCGTCAGCACAGTACTCCCCGCCTCGACCATCTGGGACGCAGGTTCGGTCGAACCTCCGGCCCCACACGTTGAAGAAATCTGCGAAAGTAAAACATAACCGTGATGTCAAACAATCCCCAGACGTGGACTGTATGTAGATTGTGCTGCTAGTGTCGCGGGTACTCAGCGGAGAATATCCCGGTGGTCCGAGGCTGTCCAGCGTATGATTGACCCATAGGTTATTGTTCCTTCCCTCAGGGGCTCCGATGAAAGCAGGGAGGGTGTAGTTGGTCTGGGTACTGACATCGTTGATTATTATCGTGATTCGCCAGTCAATGACCAGAGGTGTTCCTTGAGAATAGGGTGGACTGTTTGAGTATAGGGCGAAGAGTGCGACCGCGATTACTGCAATGACGCTCGTCGCGACTACGAGAGCTCGATACGTTCCTCGTCTAGAGCGCCTCGCTTGAACGACACGCCCCAAGAGCTTCTCCCGACCAATATCCGATTCGTCTCCTTTAAGAACATCGTTTTTCCCTCAAAGGGAAACGGGTGGAGTGGAAGTGCGCCTAACATTCGCAGGACTTCTTCTCCTAGTGTTGGTGCTCGCGGTGTTGATGACTCGCGCGACAGTGGCAACGTCCTCACCATCCTCAGATTTTTCCATCGTCGTGGCCCCGGGAACGATCTCCGTCGGCATCACCCTCAACATCCGACAGAACCTAACAGCATTCAGAAGCTCCTTTTCGTTCCCTCTGTTCCAAGCGGTCCTAGAAGGGTCAAACGCGACACTGGCAACTCAATCCCTGCAATCTGCCGTTGCCTCCAAGAATCCCCTTGCTCGCATCGAAGGTCTCAGGCTAGACGCTCAGACCACACCTTGGTCGAACATGACCAGCATGCAATGGCTTAATGTTACCATGAACTTCAACGTTAGCGGTGTCTCAAGCACAGGAGGCGGTGTTTCGCATATTGATCTTTCGTGGAAATCATTTGCGGCCTCCTCGGACCTCGCAGTAAACGGTTTTGAATTGAACAACATAGGAGCGAGGGACTTGCAAGCAATAGCCCATGACTTGGCCCAGCAAAAGGGCAACGCAGTCATCGCCTTCAGCTATAGAATCGACGGCATCCCCGTCAACGCAGCCTTCTTCCCTGACGTAGTAGCACGCATAAGCCCAATGAATTTCTCTAGGTTGGCAACACCGGTCGCGCAATGGAAGCAGGCGTACGTTCCGCTAGCTCCCACCCTTGTCTGGACCTCCCCGCCAACTCCTCTTCTTGGACTGACTTTCGTCAGGACCATAACCGAAGAGCCAACGAACCCCGTCTCGACCTATTTCGGCGTGTTCTACACCCTTCAAGGCGAAATCACTCTTCCCACAACCGCCTCCGTTAGCGGCGATACAGTCACACTCGCACCCAACGGGCTTCCCGAGACCCTCATGGGAATAACCATCATATCATCCATCGTCATTGGGTCGGGAGCCCTCATCTACGAGCGGCGGCTCTCACCATCTAAGGCCAAAGGATACATGGGCCGGAAGAAAGCAAAACGTTGAGAGCTTTGGGTCAGTTGGTTCGCTCCGCGAGTCGTGAGGTCTTCCTTCACTTCTGCACTACCCTCCAGCCGGTCTAATCTAATCCAGGGGCATTTTTCAATGGTGCGGGGGGTGGGATTTCAGCACCAGTTTACCGGTACATTTAGGCAAACCTCGCGTGAAAGTAGGATATTGCCAAGTCTAGACCTCTCCAGTTTCATCTTCTTCGGCGGGGTTCAATTCGTGGTTCCTTGCCCGGAGGGACAGCCCTCGTTACGAGCGTTTCCTTTGACGAGTTCAATACATTAGATCCGATTCTTTCCTGCCCTCACTAAGCTACGACTTTAAAGTGGTTCCGCATGCACCGCATTTCCATTTCCCCGCTGGAACTTGTGCGCCGCAAATATTGCAAAATCTAGGTGCTGCTGCCGCGTATACATACCCTGGAAACTCTACCGGGGTGCTCTTTTGAATTGAGACTGCGCTCATTGGGTCATTTCCTCCAATGGAGGTCGATGGCATGACATGCGAGACAGGGACTTCACCGAGGGTTTCCTTAAGTTTTCGATCATTTGCTAAACGATTGATTCGATTCGAAAGGGGGGGATGTGTAAATGATGGTCCGTCGTAATGTACATCGCGCAAATATGCCAGGGCTCGGATCATCGAATTCTTTCCGAGCAGTTCGGCGGAACGATGATCGGCGCTGTATTCAAGTTTCCATGAGAGAGGTATTTCAGCAAATACTATTCCCGCAAAAATCGTCCAAACTAGAACACTACCGCCCGGGAAAGATCTTGTGATCAGGTATAGAGTAATCGCCATAATCATGAGTAAGGGAAATAGCATAGCCTTGATTAGAACATGATGTTGTATTCCATGTGCGAGCTCGTGGCCGATAATTCCGGTTAGCTCCTGATCATCCATACTCTGGACAAGTTTCTCCCCAATGATAATGCGACTCCTTCCAACATTAGCAGCATTAGCTGATCTAGGAAGAATGAAAGGTCTGACGGGTTTCCTGATCATCATTCGCTGTTCTGTGTGAGAAACAAGTAGTCGAAGCCTTTCCTTCAAGCTTTGATTAATCTGTTTCTTACGTCTGGTCAGCTTACGATAGTATCCGAGGACTATCACCAAACCGATGGACGTGTAGGACAATATCTGCAGGCTGCGAGCCAATTGCAAAGCGAATGGATAAACTAGGAGCGAAGCCTGGGTTAGATCGAGGAATGAAGCAATCGCATAAATTGAACCGGAGACCAACATTAGGCTGAAAAGGGCGATCTGGGACCAGAACCAGATTCGCCAAACAACCTGTCGCTTGGGGCTCTTATTCATGGATATCATCTAACCCTAACATCGATCATAAACGAGTATCCTCTGTAGTTGGATTGGACTGCACTGGATAACCCTCTGGTGCGGGGGGTGGGATTCGAACCCACGAAGGCCTTCGCCACAGGGTCCTAAGCCCAAGGCAGGCCTCACCAGAGGCCTTCTGCCCATTTGACCTGGCTATGGTACCCCCGCAGAGACGCCTCCGCTTCCTGGCTCGACTCTAAAAAATGAACTGAAGACTTGGTACCCATTCTTTCCAATGAAACCGTTCGCTTGCTGATTATCCCTCAAATCGCCCCGGAATCAGCCCCGAATCGCAAAATGAACCCGAGATTTCCACACTCGCTTATTTCATAGCTAACCCTAGGGAATAGCCAGCGTTCACAAAGGCACAGACTAGCCCAGAACAGGCTGGTCAGCCGGAACAAGCCCCAGAATCATGCCCAGACAGCAGCCCCCTTTCCGAAAAAATTCTAAATCGTGTGGCATCCTCAAGAGACCAAACCGGAGAGACCGAGACTCCAACACGCTTCAATTCCGACGGAAAAAAATGCTCAGAACAAAGCCCTCAATCAAGAGCTGTCAAGAAGTACTTACCATCAAGTCACGGACCATGTGATCTTTCCGGCAAAGGAAAGATAGTGAAAACGTGCGACTCCCCCGAACCAAGACTTGTCCGTGGGAAATCGCCGATTCTCCCCAGGGCGGAGAGTAGCTTTCGAAAAACCCTCCCACTACGGCAAGGCCTTGAGAGACACGAGGCAGCATGAGGGCTTCCGCTCGGGTCTACGAATCGACGACTTACGTTGGGTTCGAGTTCTCCCAGAGATATTCGAAGTAGGCTTTTCCGAACTTGACAAGGCCCGAATGGTCCGACGAGATTGCGAGCGTCAAACCCTTCTCCGGCTCTTCTCCCAGCAACAAAATAATCTGGCTGCTGTCACTGATGATGCCTCCCCCGAAAAGTTGCTCCCGAACCCTGACATCTGCAAAACCGGACAGCTTACGCAACGTCGCCCCGCTAGTCGAGGCCGGGACCATCATCGAGACCTTGACCCCGCGATCCCTTATCATCGCCAGCAGCGGACTGGCCGCGGAAAGAATCGCCTCTGGGACCACAGGCATAGCAACAAGCAGCTCCCTCCTCGTCCTATCCAGCGTCTCCCGAATCTTGTCAAGAATATTGTTCTGCCCCCGAACAATCCAAATATCCGGCCGCTCCTGCACACCCTTCTTCTCGTACAGAGGCTGAAGCTCCGACAAGGCCTCAGCCTCGCTCATCCTCAACGTGTTCTCCACACGTGCCCTTGAAGCGTCAAGCGCAACAGAGGGCGCCTTCGGATAATACTTGATCGGTCTGCCCTGTTCAGACTCTACCCATCCCTTCCGCTCCAAGTTACCAATAATTTCGTAAATCTTCGAGTAAGGAACAGATGCGACCTTGCTCACCTCGCTGGCAGCAATCGGCCCAGACTCTACCAAGGCAACATAGACCTTGACCTCGTACTCAGTCAGCCCGAAATCCTTCAGAGCCCGCTTCGTCCTCTCCGAGACTGACATGTCCGAGGCGACCGATGCCTTCCCAAGCCAGACATCTTATGAAGCTGTCGAGAACGGGACATTGGAAAGCCCGTTCAAGGACGAGACCGTAAATAGCAAGACTACCCCTAGGACTCTATCCGGAAGATAACTCGGTGAAAAATCGGTGCTGGACAAGAACACAATAACGGAGGGTCTCAGGGGCGTTCTGGACCCAGAAATCGGGCTGAACATTGTAGACCTCAACATGGTCCGAGACATCTCAATAAGAAATGGCGACGTCCAAGTAACCATTGCCCTTACAGTAGCCCACTGCCCACTTGCCAAGACCCTTCAAACCGACGTGGAGAAAGCGTTGAAGGGAATTGCAGGAGTCACATCCGTCAAGGTCGACACCACTGCAATGTCCAAAAAGGAACTAGAAGAATTAAGAGTGAAACTTCAGGCTCGAACAAGTCCAAACACCTCAGGCCCGGAAAGAGCCAATGTCGGCCAGGGAATTGAACGCCTGGGAAAGCGTCGAGTCAGGAACATTATCGCCATCGTCTCCGGAAAAGGCGGAGTAGGAAAGTCGTTCGTCACAAGCTTCCTCGCCAGCCAGCTCAGAAGGGAAGGATACGAGGTAGGAGTCCTAGACGCAGACCTCACAGGACCCAGCATCGCCAAAGTCTTCGGAGTCAAGGAACGACCCACCAAAGGCCCTGGCGGAATAATTCCAATCTCCACGAAAACCGGTATCAAAGTCATGTCTATCAATCTGATCCTAGACGATCCAAACACCCCAGTAATCTGGAGGGGCCCCATAGTGAACAGCGTAATTCGACAACTCTACTGGGACGTCGACTGGGGAGACCTACACTATCTCCTAGTGGACCTCCCACCAGGTTGCGTTACCTCGGATACAATTGTCTATGCTAACTCCCATCCGGTTCGTGTAGACCAGCTCAGGCCCGGCGATCGGGTCTATTCACTGGAAGCCTCCATCCGCGAGTCAGAGAGGTACCCTAATGTTCTAGATGCGACTGTTTCACCGAAAAAGGTTCTAGATGTGGTCCCTCAAGGCGAAGCCGAAGTATTCGAATTGAGGACAAGGACACGAAGAATCCAAGCCACGTTCAACCATCCCGTACTAAGCCTGGAAAAGAAGAGACCAGCCGGCTCCCGTGATTATCGCTACTCGCTAATTTGGAAACGATTAGCGGAGCTGAAGCGGGGAGACATTATCGCTGTGATTAGGAAACTCCCGCACCAGGAGGCGGCTCCGTTTGGATTACCTACCATTTCAAGCAGAAGGCCAGGGGACCCAGTCCTCCCGAGTCATACCACGGAAAGTCTCTGTCGAATAATAGGATACTATCTCGGGGACGGGTTTGTCAGGTCCAGCAGAGATGCGAGAACATACCAAGTGATGTTTGCTGAGCCTCGGCTGGGAAAGCATAGGAAGAGCTACATCAATCTTCTCAAGAATGTCTTTCCCGGTACGAAAGTCTACGAGGACGAGTCGCAGTTCGGCGTGCTATCTCAGCGAGTCGCGGAACTCTTCCGGGAACTCGGATTGAACAGGCATGCTCTTGAGAAGAGAGTCCCTCCTTGGGTATTTGAACTTCCCGTGGCTCAGAAACTGTCTCTTATAGAGGGTTACTGCGATGCTGATGGATATCGACGCCGTGGGAAACGAGTCTTTCGAAGGCCGGGATGGATGGCGTTCGAGTCACCCAACCGGGATCTCGTGGAGGATATTAGAACACTAGCCATTTCGATCGGGTTGAGAGTTACCAATCTCAACTGTCGAACGCGA
This sequence comes from Candidatus Bathyarchaeota archaeon, assembly GCA_005888735.1. GTDB lineage: Archaea > Thermoproteota > Bathyarchaeia > 40CM-2-53-6 > 40CM-2-53-6 > BA-19. Next base: position 72,395 of record VBBN01000032.1, on the reverse strand, counting down.
AGCATTACACCGCCTTCGGGTCGAAGATACTCCAGAATGTTCTGGATCTTCGAGTGCAATGGGCAAAGCCGATCTAGGAAATATGGCGCTGGTATTATCAGAGGAAATGGTCGTCAAGCTGTGGGTCAAGGCCTAATCAACGAATTCCTCGGGTTCGACCGTGTCTCGAAAATTGTTCCAGTGGGACGACGCCAGGTTTATGATGTTGAAGTGGAGGGGAACCAGAACTTCGTAGCAGACGGCCTAGTAGTCCACAATACGAGTGACGCTCCTCTTACAGTCTTCCAATCCCTACCTCTTGACGGGGTCATCGTGGTATCATCGCCCCAAGACCTCGCATCGATGATTGTTACCAAAGCCGTCAACATGGCGAAAAAAATGGACGCGCCCATCCTAGGACTCGTTGAAAACATGGCCTATCTCAACTGCCCTCACTGCGGTGAGAGGGTCAACGTGTTCGGCGAGCCGAAGGGGGAAGGGCTTGCCTCATCACTCGGCATATCCTTCCTCGGATTGGTCCCCCTGGACCCTGAAATAGCCACGCTCTCGGACCAGGGCAGAATCGAGGAATATCGAAGCGCAGCGCTCGATGCCATCACAGGCCAGTTGAGGTCCGTGGCAGCAAAGCGAATCGAGCAGCTGGGGCTCCCGATTGCTTGGACGCTCGCCACTGAGCAACGATAGAGACTAACAGTTAGGTTCGTGAGACATATTAATGATGGCAGCAGTACATGTAGTATGAGCGAGCGGAGACCTCGAGGAGCCTCAAGCGAATGACAAAAAAGGCCAAGAACGCCAAGAAAACCCGAAAGGCAGCCTCACGCAAACCGAAGAGGCCGCCTGCCCAGAAGCAGAACAAAGCCCGGGAGGCGCAAGGCCCCAAAACCATCTCGAAAGTCACGGTTCCCCTCGTCTCTGCGATCCGGGAGCTTCAACCGCTTAACAAACGTGCCACCCCGCCAGGAGGGAGAATTCAAGTCGAAAAGATCGACGGAGAGACGGTGTTGGGCGACCTTATAGTCGCTTTCCCTTGGACACGCGAGGTTCTAAGAAAGTACGGCCTGCGCCTGGATGTGGAAGAAGCCGGTGACATTTACATGTCAGTCGACACGTTCGCCGCCCTTCGGAACCTTGAACCCGCCCCTCTTCTCCTCGAGCTTGTTGAATCGTCCAGGCAACCGCCCCAGCCCCCCCAGACCGCCCCGGCACTCGTGACCGCGTCGACGACTTCGTAAGATCCTACGTGAGTCTAAGACAGTAGACTCTTATTCTGTCACTAGTAGCCATTCGATGTCTTGGAGGAGAGGTGGCGATGGAGGCGAGAGCTCACCTACTAATCGGTGGCCTGGTTCAAGGTGTCTTGTTCAGAAAGCGCATAATGGAGCTGGCTCGATCAAAGAGCATCAACGGTTGGGTTCGAAATCTCCATGACGGCCGCGTGGAAGCTGTTGCTGAGGGAGAGAAAGATAACATAGACGCGCTCATACAGTTCTGCAAGGTTGGACCTCCCGGAGCAAAAGTCAGGTCCGTCGATATCGAATGGTCAGAGTTCAAGTCCGAATTCCGAGGGTTCAAGATACTTCACTAGAAGCTCACAAGGGTCTCCGGAAAAGTGGTGGGGGAGGGGCTAGAAATGGTAAAAGATAGTGAGACACTGGGTGAGAACGGCGCTCCGGTGTAGCCCGGTCAACGGGTTACATTCACGGATAGCTAACCAGGGTAACAGCAGGAACAATGCTAACTAAGCAGTTCTCTCTGCTTGAGAGCAGCCAAGTCCCCTGGGTTTCTTGGGACAATACTAAAATGGTTAGCCTATCGGAGTCGTGCTCGCTCCGGTGGTGTAGCCCGGTTTAGCATAGCGGCCTTTCGAGCCCATAGGCCGGGAAAGCCGTTGATCGCGGGAGGCTTAACGGATGTGCCCGTTGGGCCCGCGAATTCAAAAGGGGTTCGCCCTGGCATTCCCGCCCGGAGCACCACATAATGAAAACCTTTCAATGGTCTACTGCCCGGCGTGCGCGGACCTGTAAGGGGAGCTGTTGACCTAGAGATAATTCCTTGATCAGATCTTCGCTAGAGGCTCTGAGGTCTCGTAAAACTTCTTTGCAATACTCACGGCCTCATCCGCACGTTTCGCAATGACGCGATACTCAGGCCTAGAGTCGCCGCTGAAAGAGGCTGCCTTCGAGAAATATGTTCTGACACCGTCTATGTCTCCCTTGAACAAGGATACGCCTCCCGCGATTCTGTATGCGACCTCAGCCCGGAGCGAGTTGCCCTGTGTCTCGAAGTCCCTCGCCTCGTCAAGGAAGATTTCAAGCGGTATCTGAATCTTCTTCGGGTCCAAGAGAAGAAGGTGTGAAAGCGCGATGTAAAGCTCATTGTCCCCTCCGCACAGATCCTTAAGTTGGCTGGTGACTGAGGTCTCGATTATGGCGGCGGCCGAAGCATCAGAGGTTTTCTTTTTCGAACGACCAAACAGCAGGGCTATTCGGCTCTCCACGCAGCCCGAAAGCTCGAGAAGGCAACCATTTAAGAATTCACGCTGACTGCGTGGAAGCACGAACCACAGGCAAGCGGGAGAGGTACTCAGGCCATGAGCGTAGAAGACAGATTCGCTAGAAAGAGAGAAGCGCAGCATAAGGCTCGCAAGAGGAGAAGGGGACCCTACCGCAAGTCGTCCACGGGCAGGATAATCAAATACTGACCCCCAAAAGGCATGGGGCTAGCCTACGATGGGAATTTTCCTGTACTTGGCGATGCTCGGAGTTTCGATGCGAATTGTCTCGTTGCAACTGTGATTTCCGAAACAGATTGTGCAGTGCTCCACATCCCATGCAGGGTCAACCCTGCGACACGTTTCGCACATGAGGCCTAGTGCACGAATGTCAGTGCATGACTGGCAGAACTTCTGGGCAACATCAAGCGAACTGGCGTGACCCGCTATAGATGCGGCAAGGTCACTGCTCATCTTATGGACCTCCTCCGCGGCCTCAAGTTCAACCGCCTCACCGCGAACCTGGTGCCGGTACTTGCTTACTGCGGCTTGGGTGACTCCGAGGCCTTCAGCAACGGCCTCCTGCTTCATGCCGTACCCTTCCATGAGTTCCCGTGCGACCATCGCGCGTAGAGCAGGAATAACTGATTTCGCGGCTACCTCGCAGGGTATTATCAAGAAGAGGTTTCATGTTCAGTTAGCCTTCAGCGTATATAAACATGACCTACGTCATAACCTGCCGAGACAGGAATTCTCGGAGCGGTTCGTCCAGACCGCGCAGTTTTTCCCTTCGAGACCGTCGAGCCGCTACCGTGACATGGGGAACGTATAAATCGAGAATTGGGGCTATTCTTGGTGAGAGTCCATGGTCACTATAGAACAAGTTGAGAAGGAGCTAGAAAAGGTCGTCGACCCGGAGATCGGTCTACCGATCACCGAGATGCACCTTGTTGACGAGATCAAGATTCAGGACGATGGAGAGGTGACAGTCCGGTATCACCTTACAGCCCCCTTCTGCCCTCCGATCTTTGCCGAGGACATCGGCATGAATATTCGCCAGCTAACCGCGAAGCTTGACGGCGTGAAGAAAGTAATGGTCATACTCCATGGCCACGCTCTAGCGAACGAGATTAACCAGAGGGTTAATCCGGGCTACTCACCCTCCCCCCAGACCACCGTAAAGGCGTAAGACGAAGGAGTCCGAGCATAGGCTGCGACCTGCAACCTAGGCCGAGTATCGATTGGACATCCGGTTTGTTCTTCAGGCGTGGGAGCCCGGGAATCTCCTAGGTCAATTCTTCAAACAGTGGGGCGACGTCTCGCTGGTAGACATCTTGTTCGACGAAGGGTTTGTCTTTTAACACTGGCATGCGCTCTGCGAGTTGGTCCATGTAGGTTGGAAATTCTGTCTTGAAGAAGATTCCGACGGGTATCTTGTCTCCCCATTCGAAGCTTTTCAGTAGCGCGCTTCCCTTCTTCGCGTTAACTTCCTCAGCCTTCGTGGGGTCCTTCACCCTTCCGTCGAACCCTGTCTCTTCTAGCTTGTAAAGCCGTGGAGCTTTCGTAGGAAGATCGTCACCGGAGTACCACTCTTTGGTGTTGATGTCGTTGTAAGTCGGGCACGTTTGTAGAACATCGACAAAGGCGCTTCCCTTGTGTTCTATCGCGGCTCGGAGGATTTGTTTGAGGTGGCGGACGTCTAGGGCGTAGCTTCTAGCCACGAAGGTATAGCCTGATGCTACAGCCATTGCGATCGGGTTGACTCCTTCAACAATTGATGGGGTTGGCATGGATTTTGTCTTGATGCCTTTGGGCAGTGTAGGTGAGGCTTGGCCTTTGGTTAGACCGTAGACCTGGTTATCATATAGTACGTACGTGAAGTCAACGTTTCGTCTTCCCGTGTTTACAAAGTGGCCGGCGCCGATTCCTAACCCGTCACCGTCTCCGCCGACCGCGACCACGGTCAGCCCTGGGTTGGCGAGTGCTGCGCCTGTGGCTATTGGGAGGACTCTTCCGTGGAGAGTGTGGAAGCCGTACGCGTTGATGAAGTGCGGGGTTTTCCCCGAGCAGCCTATTCCCGAGAAGACTGCAACCCGGTGCGGCTCAAGTTGCATCTCAAGCAGTGTCATCTGAATCGCATTCACAATGCCAAAGTCCCCGCATCCAGGGCACCAGTCGTTGTGAACCTGTGTTCTGTAGGTTCTCAGCTCAGGCATGGCTGACAGTAACCTCCTTCATCCCATTCTTTAAGATGTCCCCGATCCCTTCAACGACCTCGTTCTGGGAGAACGGTCTGCCGTCGAACTTGACTATCTTATTGTCGACGGCTATGCCTGTTTTCTCGCGTATAATCCCGGCCATCTGAGCGGAGTAGTTGTTCTCAATCATGATTTTGTGCCGAGCGGTCGACAAGACATTGTAGACAAGCTTTTCCGGAAACGGGTTGACGTATCGAATCTGGAGGAAGTTAGCCTCCGTCCCCTCGGCCCTCAAGTCGTCCATCGCGTCGAGTATTGCGCCTTTCGTTGAGCCCCACCCGACGAGTGTGACTGGGGCTGTCTTGGGTCCGTGAATTGTGGCCTTCTTGGCATCTGGTATGACCTCGCCCGCCAGCTCTATCTTACGCATTCTCTTCCTCATCATCTTGACCCTGACTTCGGCCGCCTCGGTTATGTGCCCGTACTCGTCATGCTCGTCGCCTGTTGTCCAGAAGATTCCCCCCTTCTGCCCGGGAATTGCCCTTGGTGAAATGCCAAGTTCGTTGAGCTGGTAGCGGCGGTAGTCTGTAAGCTTGGCTACGTCTTCGTCTCTCAACATGTTTCCCCTGTCGACTTTCATTCCGTCGCCGCTGATGACTGGAACGTCTCTGTAGGTGCTCGCGATGAACTTGTCCACCATTACGATGACGGGGACCTGGTATCTGTCTGCATAGTTGAAGGCGTCGAAAGTGTCGTAGTAGGTCTCGACAGAGTCTCCGGGTGCGATTACCATTCTTGGGAATTCACCGTGGGCGGCGTGGAGGACGAAGCGTAGGTCTGCCTGTTCTGTTCTAGTTGGGAGTCCGGTAGCTGGACCGGCTCTTTGGTAGAGAATGATTACAGGGCCGGGTGCTTCTGTAATGCCCGCCCAACCTAGTCCTTCTGACATGAGGGAGAATCCTGGGCCAGAGGTCGATGTGGAAGATCGCAGGCCGGCATGCGCGGCTCCTGTCGCCATGTTTATCGCGGCAATTTCATCCTCTGTCTGTACGACTATCATATTGTAGTCTTTTTGGTGGGACTCCAGGTATTCGCTTTCGTCAGTGGCAGGTGTTATGGGGTAGTAGGTTTGGAAACCGCAGCCTGCTTTGAGCTTGGCGATTCCGACAGCCTGCACTCCCCTAATCATCATCCGCTGCCCGCTCAACCGCTGAGTTCGGAGCTTGACTGGCAGGGCGTCGGGGCCGAAGGTCTTCTGGGCGTAGTCGTAGCCGTGCTTTGCGGCGCTCACGTTCATGTCTCCGAGTGCGGCTTTGCGGCCTGTGAAACCTTCTCGAATCGCTGCGGCCGCTAGGTCGAAGTTATAGTCGACTAGGCCCAGTGACGCGCCGAGGGCGATTGTGTTGACCATTACTTGGTACTTGCTGAGCTCTCGTTCTTTTCCGAACTCTTTGAGTCCTTCAATCAACAGGTCCAGGTATGGCAGGGGGAAGAGTTTGATGTCGTCTCTTCCGAAGGATTCAGGCTGAAGCTTGAGGCTGCTGTCGTAGATTATACCGCCGCCGGGGCTGACCTCATGTCTGTGACCTTGATGGGTGGGGTGAACCTTGTTCAAGTCTCCGAACAGTGTCTCCTTGTCCAAAGCGACCAGCAGGTCTACCCAGTCAACGTGTGACCTAGGTTCCTTCTCCTCTATTCTCAGCCTGTAGTAGCTGTGCTCTCCTTTGATGTTTGAATGGTATTCAATATTGGCGAAGACGTGGAGGCCCCCCCTCATGCAACCCTTGGCAAAGTTCTCGGCGACCGAGTTAATTCCGCTCCCTTGGGGACCGCCGATCATCCATGTGAAACTGTTGACCACTGTCAATTTTCTCGCCTAGTCTTCTCTCTCATTGTTCTCGAAAAGGATTCCTTCTCTCATTCGTTACTAGCTCCTCTGATTCTATAAGAATCTTCCCGAGAATTAGGCTCGGATTGGGAAAACAAGCGCTATATACGCTGACCCTCGCGGTTGCCTCTCAGGATTGCACGGAATCAAGAAAGCGGCTGTTGCGGAGGCCTATGGAACATTCCTTCTGACCCTTCTTGGCTCCGGCTCCATTATCGCGATGAGCTTTGTTGAGCCTGGGTCTGCAGCGGCATTGGGCTTCATCGGGCTAGCCCATGGAGTCGCCCTCCTGGTAGCCGCCTATTCAATCGGTCACATCTCCGGTGCCCACATCAATCCGGCCGTAACGATTGCCCAGTGGGCCACTCATCGCATTGAACGGAAGAGGGCTCTTCCTTACATGCTTGCTCAGCTATTTGGAGCGTCGGCGGCGGGTTTCACTCTTCTTGTACTCTGGTCCTCTACTGGGACCGGCTCGAATGTTGCCCAGTCGACATTTCTTGGCGATAATCTCCCTGGACGTGGCTTTGGAGCTGCGTCAGCCCTCGTAGCTGAAGTCATCGCCACAGCCATACTTGTCTTCACCATCTTCGGAGTGACCGACAAGGATGCAGACCGCTCTTGGGCCGGTGTGGCTATCGGCCTAGTTCTCGCAGCGCTCATCTGGATGTTCGGGCCGATCTCGGGTGCCTCACTCAATCCAGCTCGTACGTGGGGACCAACCCTGGCTTCGGCAACGTTCAGCCTGACGCCCTTCGCCACCCTCTGGATATACATCGTAGGACCTATTCTCGGAGGGTTGCTTGGCGGTTTTCTCTATGATACTCTCAAATAGCGAGAGATCCGGACTCCACAGCACCGTCTGAACCCGCTTCTATGTAGCAGTCGCTGACATTTCATCAGACCGAATAGGGCAGTCTCAAATCCGACCCGGCCGTGCGGTAGCCCAGCTTCAATGACAATGGTGGACGCCTCTTGTGCTCGGAACCTATCCAACGTTTCCTGACCATGCATATCGTGCTGGTCTGGAGTCCCGTGTCAAGGGCGATATCCGCGGGGCTCATCCATCGTTCGAGGCCCCAGAGGATCATGTCAAGCCTCTCATAACTCATGCCGAGCTCTCCCTCGGCTGTCTGTCCGGGCCAAAGCCCGGGACTGGCCTGTTTTGCGTACACTCTCGCGGGGATCCCCAGATACTTCGCAAGATGGCCGACTGTCGTCTTATACATGTCAGCAAGCGGTTGCATATCACACGCGCCGTCTCCGTACTTGGTGAAGTAGCCGAGCATGATCTCGCTCTTGTCCCCCGTTCCAACGACGAGACCGCCATAGAAATTCGCAAAATAGTACAATACCAACCCTCGTACGCGGGCTTTGACGTTTCCAAAGGCCACGCGGTCCCCATGTTTCCTCTTCAACTCCGAGATGTGTTGTGTAGAGTCTACGAGCTCTGTTATGTCAACGAGTTTGAAACGGACTCCAAACTTCCTCGCGACGTATTGTGCGTCTTCGATATTGGCCTTGTTCCACGTTTCTTTCTCGGGCATTGACACTCCGATGACGTTGTGTCCTCCGACCGCCATGCTGCAGACGGCCGCTGTCACGCATGAGTCTAGTCCGCCAGAGAGGCCTAGGACTAGAGTGCGGGCTTTTGTTCGTTCTTTGTGGGTTCGGAGGAAGCGCTTTACTCGCTCAACTGTCTCTCCGGGGTTCTGGAGCTTGAAGCGATCTGCTCTGATTCGGTCAGGCATTTGGGGCCGAGTTGGGCTAGGGCGGTAATAAAAGTCGAGAGGGCTCTAGCTGACCACTCTTGACACGCGTTCCTCAGCTGCGAGGTTCTTGAACAGGTTCAGCAATCGGTCTAGCGTGACGTAGCGCTCGCTGACGAATGAGGCTTCGCTAGCGGCTTCTTGAACCACGTTCTTCACGTCTCTCGGCGTTATCACGTACTGGTCGCGGACCATGATCCCTCTCTCTGGTATTGATGCTTCGTAGACTTGTCGTCTTGTCCGTACTGTCCTCCAGATTTCATCGAAGGCTTCGTCGATAAGCCCTCCTTGGTAGTTGGAAACTGATGGGTCCAGTTCTACCTTTGACAGGTAGAAGTCGACAAGCTGTTTCACTCCTTCCTTGGTCTTTGGAGGCGGGACGTAGATTACACGTTTGATCCGGTCAAGTAGAGCACGGTCGATCACGCTCGGATAGTTCGTTGCGAATATTACTGCGACGTTGCGGTTGACGTGGAAGCCTTCGCCCAGTTCGGTAAGAATCTGGTTTAGCATGCCTTGAACATCGCGTCCTGCGTCGGTAGTGGCCTCCATTCTAGCTCTCCCTATCGCGTCAGCTTCGTCGATGAACAATACTGTGGGTGCTGTTTCTCGTGCTAGTTTGAACACTTCTTTGACGTTCTTGGCAGACTCTCCAAGCCACTTGGAGACAATCTCGTAGCTTTCGATCTTGAGGAAGCTAGTGGCTTGACCATTCTTGCTAATGGTCCCGGCGACAGCTTTGGCCATGTACGTTTTCCCGGTTCCGGGAGGACCAAACAGTAGGACTGATCCAGCGTCCTCAAGCATTCGAGGGTCCCTGATTATCTGTTCGCGTCGTGCTCTGACGTCAGGGTCAAGTATCCATTCAGTCGTCTGGCGGAGGTTGTGCATTTCCTTTTCTAGTCCGATGATGTCCTCGTAGAATACCTTAGGGGCTTTTTCGACCTGGTATTCGAGGACGGATCGTTCGCGAATACGTTCGACTACGTCGACGATGACTCCTTTAGTGGGCGAAAGAACCGCGTCTACATCCGGAGTGACTTTGTCTACGAGCTCAGGGGGTACGCTGACTTGGAAAGCCTGTCCCCCGGAGAGACGGACGAGTGCTGTCTCGCCCTTTACCTCTTCTATTGTGCCTATTGGGCGCATTCCCTGCTTGAGCTCCTCCATCAGGTTGTGGTATCGGCGTAGCTCGGTCTGGAGGTACTCGATCTGGCGTTCCTTTCGGGTCAGCTCTTTTTCGAGCTCAAGTGCAGGAGGATAGTCTGGCGCGTTCTGCTCTGCCATGCAGGTCTCGCTAGGTCAATATCCATGTTTCGGAGATAAATAGATATGGGCATTTGCGATACCTTTAGGCAGCCTGTGGATTCTCCACCGATTCCCAAATCCGACCGTCAAATGAACGCTCGCACATCGTCATCCGTTAGCCACGACACGTCATCTTCTCCCGGTTGGAGGTCTTGTCAGGCCGGGATCATGGTCCCGGTTCAGGCGAGATGAGAACCTTGACAAAGGCTTAATCTGGGTTCCAAAATCTGTCCTCTGGCCGAGGATGTCTCAATATTGCGCATAACCTCCTATATCCTTGTTCAACTTGCTCCGGGCAAGGCTAAGGCCGCGGTAAAGGCAATTTCAAGAATAGATGGGGTGAAGATGGCCCACGCGGTCACAGGGCCCTTCGACGTGATAGCCTTCGCAGAGGTCCCGGATCTCGATTCGCTATCGAACCTGGTTCTCGCCAAGATTCAAGGTGTTGGCGGCGTAGAAAAAACGCAGACGGCCGTTGTTGTGACGCCGGAATCGTTTGATGTGAAGGAGCGCCGGAAGCGTTCGAAGTAAAGAGGCGCTTAGAAATCAGCCTAAGCTGAAATTGAACTAGTCGATTATTTTGTTCGCGGAGCTGGCCTCACGTTTCAGGTTAGCGTGGAGCTCTAGAAGATTCATGAGAGTCTGTATGTCGTCAAAATCATCGTCGCCGAGAGAAGGCTTTGGTTCTCCCTTGGACGGTCTCGGCATACAGTGACCGATGGACGTCTAGGTAGGTTCTGTTAACTTATCGTTTGATAAGTAACTTGCTCTCATCGACTCCGGGGATTACCGTCGTCGTCGGGTTCCTCTTCACTGCTTCACCTGAGAGCGCTTCCGCCTCAGAAGCATGAATGCTTCATTTTGGCCTGGAACGGTCGAACCTCAACCGCCCCAGAATAAGCCCATACAGGCCTATCACAGTTTGTTAGCCTACGTTACACCCGTAACTATCCTTTTATGGTGTAGAGACCAGTGGACGGTTCTTGCACGGGTGCCCATTCACGACGACGAATAAACTACTAGGGGACCATACGGGTTAGGGTGTAGAAGTGGGTGAAACTGAAAACCGTCCATCCATCGACAAGTTAACAGAGCCTCTAGGTATAAGTGTTATCAACTCGAGCGCTTGCTAACTCTTACCGGTGTTGAAACATGGGCAAGCCTCGACAAACCAAGAAGCCTAAGAAAAAGAAAGAAGCATAGTCGCGGAATCACTTGATTATGGGCGGCAGAGGCGGTTTTCTAACTCGAACCGCAATGAATACTAGAAACACCGCGACGCCGAATATCGCAACGAGGACGATTCCCGAGACGACTGGTTGGCTAATCTGGCCACCTGTAGACAGCTTGAGTGTGTAATTCGGGTTGGAAGATGCGTCTAGGGAATAGCTCTGAAAGTCCTGGCCTTGATAGACAATATGAGCCGTGTACGGTCCAATTGGCACGCGGCCTAGCTGCACGTTTCCCTGACTGTCCGTTGTGAAGGACCTAGTGGTGGCATTAACGTCGAAAGTTACAGTCACGTTCACTCCCGAGAGGGGCCGGTCTTGACTGTCAACGATGCGGAGAATAGCCAAGTAGGCCTTCAGAGCCACTGTCTTAGTAGTGCCTGCTTGAGTTAGGTCGATTGTGGTCGAGCCTACGACCGCCTGACTCGCTCCCTCCCACGTGGCATCTGCAACCGTCCAGGTCCCGGCCGTGAGCCACTGGTTGGCGTAGGTGGAAAGTCTAATGGCTGTTTGTCCGTTGGAAATGATGACCGAGGAAGGTGGGTTAACGGCCTGGCCTGACGCATCTGTGAACGTGAGTGTCAGAGCGAACTGCTTGTCAAACTGAGCCATGAAGGGGCCGTTTTCCGACGATGTGTAGTTGGCGACCATCTGCGGCGTAGTCATGCTGACCGTCGTGCTCCATTGAACGGGGTAGCCGTTGTGTACCCAGTTCCACTGCTTGAAGACGTAGCGCGCTCCCAAGGAGGGAACATTGAGGGTTGTGTTCATCAATTGAATTGTGTGAGTTGTGTTGTAGGGAAAAACTAGTGTCTGGTTCAACGTGTAATATGCACCACCATCAACCCTGACCATCACGGTAGCCTCGGCAGAGGGGATGTTTGCATCAGCCTCGAGGCATGATGGAGCGCATGGTGCCGCCCGAACATTTGTCACGAACAAGGGTGCGAGAGTGGCCGATAGGACAAAAGCGAGTACTAGCAATGCCAGCTTTGGTTTCAAAGAGGGGTCTCCCTCGTCGGTGGGGAGGCTGTGAGCAGCCGAGGCTTAGAAGGTCTTGAACCTCTGACGGGCGCGACCGAGTATCGCCCATCTTAAGACCACTATCCGACACGAGCGTCTTCATGAGGAGTTAGCCCTCATGGCCGAGAAAGAATCCGCCTTTCAGCTTGCGAGGCTACTAGCTGTTTTGGGAGGAGCTGTTGTCATACTCTGGGGGATTCTGAGATTCACAAGCCTGATCGAGAGGGGAAATGTGCCATCCCTTGATTTTGCCGCAACTGTAGCCGTGTACGGCGTACTGGGCGTGGCGTTAGGATTGATCAGTGTTGCCGGGTCGAAGTTTGTGAAGAACATTGCTTGGTCCATTGTCCTCATTGTGGTTGGAGTCTTGGCCTTCTCTCTCGGAGTGGGATTTCCGTGGTACATGGGACCGGTGCTTGTAGTACTGTCTGGTCTCGCGGGGATTGTCGGCAAATTAGTCTAGCTGCGACCGCTATAGAAAGCAACATATGCACGTGTTACGCTTAGAGCGTTGTTTCAACATGGAGCTTGGCGAACTCGAAGCGGCGGTCATAGGGAGCGTCATTCGGCTTGGAAAGGCCTCTGCCCGGCAAGTCGCAGACCACTTAGAACCCTCTCGTGGACTTGCTTATACCACGATTAGTACCACGCTTGACCGTTTGTTCAAAAAAGGCGTGTTGACACGGGATGAGGCAGTTGGGCGTGGAGGGTCCCGGTATATCTATCGTCTCCACTCGGAGGATAAGGTGAAGGGACGAATCGTCAAAGGATTCGTGGACAGGCTCGTCACAGCCTTCGGGCCCAGCGTCATTTCTACACTGCACGACTACATGGATGAGATACCCCAGGACCAGTTGAAGCGGCTCGAGGAAAAGGTCCGGAAGGAAAGCGCACCACGTCAATCCTGACAGTCTACACCCGATACTTTCTCTGGACGCCTACGCTAGAACTGATAGCCGGCAGCCTCGCGATTATGTTGGTCGGCTATGTCTTCTACCGTCGAAACCTAGCTTCCCCTGGCAAGCGGTCGAAAGCATTGTACTCGATGCTGTTCTCATCGATATTCTTCTGGTCCGTACTTGGTACCAGTCTGGTCTTGTGCACCGCAATGTTGGACGCGTATGACGTCAATCCGAGATTCGTGGTGAGAATGGTTTTTGGAGGCTCGATTCTCTCCTCACTCGCGATCTCGGGCCTCATGGCTTTTCTGGCCCGGAGGTTCGCGGTCCCACGAATGTTGCGTGGAATGACAGCGGGACCTCTAGCCTCTTCTCGTCTCGACGGAATTTTTTCTGCATTGTCCGCAAGAATGGATGTGCGAGCTGACTTGATGGAGGCGAGTGTCGGCAATGCCTTTTCCGTCGGCAACGCTGGAAAGAACGTGGTTGCTGTTTCTCCCGTCATCGTTGAATCATTGTCGGTCGAGGAAGCTGAGGCAGTGTTAGCCCACGAGCTGTCTCACCTGAAAAATAATGACTCATTGGAGAAGGGTCTCGCGAGAATGGCCCGGCTGGCGTTTCCGTTTGACCCTGTGCTGAGACTGCTGGAGCCTGCAGTGCATCGAGAGAGAGAGCTGCTGGCTGATCTGTCTTCTGTCAAATATACCGGGAGACCCTTGGCCCTGGCTTCAGCCCTCATCAAGGTGCACTCCGGACCATCAACGGGATTGAATGGGGGCGGAGCGGGGTATTTCATTGGAAGCGGAAAACGGGGCCTTCTGAGCCTCTACCCGGACCTGCAGAAACGAGTGGAGATGCTTCTCGACATGGCGAGGCATATGCGTCCCGAGCAAAAAGTAGCCGTTCCGGCATAGCATAACAGGCGCAGTTTTCTTTTATAAGTATGAGCATCGTTCAGAGCACACGACCGTGACAGTCCAGGTTCAGAAGCTGAAAATGCTCATCAATGGCGAGTGGCTGGAAAGCTCGACAGGCGCCACCACCAGTATCGTGGACCCGTCGAACAACGAGCCAGTGGCCGACGTTCCTCGTGGGTCGAAACAGGAAGCCCGAGCGGCCGTAGAGGCCGCGCACGAAGCACTCGCTTCGCCCGAGTGGAGGGACATGGATTCGGCGAAGAGGGGAAGAATTCTCACCAAGCTTTCGACTCTTGTCCGGGAGAATATGGACGAGATGGCCCGGCTGGAAACGCTGAGCCAGGGAAAGACTCTGAGAGAGTCGAAAGGTGATGTTGCATGGGCGGCGCGTGCCTTTGAGTATTTTGCAGGGTTGGCTGACAAGATTGAGGGCGAAACGATTCCTGTGCCCCCGAAGCGCCTGGACTATACGCTGAAAGAGCCTCTGGGCGTAACCGTTCATATTGTGCCGTGGAACTATCCGATTGCTATTGCAGCGAGAAGCTGGGCCCCAGCGCTTGCTGCAGGGAACACAGTTGTGGTAAAACCATCTGAAACCACTCCGCTAACCGCTTTGAAGCTGGGAGAACTCTCTGTCAAGGCGGGAGTTCCCAAGGGCGTTGTGAATGTTGTAACAGGGTCCGGAGCTGAGGTCGGCTCGGCACTTGTCTCGGACCGGAAGGTTGATGGGATAATTTTCACAGGCTCCTCAGAGACCGGCAGGCAAGTGATGGAGGCAGCGGCGAAGAATGTGACCCATGTCCTGCTGGAGTTGGGCGGGAAGAACCCTCATATTGTATTTCCCGACGCTGACCTCGGAAGGGCGGTCCGTTATGTGAAGGACGGCATTTTCACGAACGCTGGCCAAATGTGCTGGGCGGGCTCGAGAGCATTCATTCACGAATCCGTGTACGACGGTTTTGTCAAGGACTTAGTGGCGAAGACCAAGACGATGAGGCTTGGACCTGGAATGGAGGAGTCCAGCGAGATGGGACCTGTGGTGTCAAGGTCACGTCAGGAGACGATTCTTGGCTATGTGAAGGATGGAATTCAGGAGGGCGCGAAGCTCATGTGCGGGGGTAACCAGCCGGCTGAGCCGCGACTGCGGAGCGGCAATTTCGTGGAACCAACCATATTCGAGGAGGTCACGGGAGAGATGAAAATTGGTTGCGAAGAGATCTTCGGTCCGGTCCTCAGCATCACAAAGTTTCGAACCACGGACGAGGTTGTGAGCATGGCCAACGAGACCGAATATGGATTGTATGCTGGTGTTTGGACCAAGGACTTGAAGACCGCGCACGATATGGCCTCAAGGCTTCAGGCAGGGGTCGTGACAATCAACGAATTCTTGATCACGTTCCCGTCGACTCCGTTTGGAGGCTACAAGGAGAGTGGGATCGGCCACGAGAACGGTATCGAAACGCTGCGGCACTATACGCGAACGAAGAATGTCTCGGTGAACCTCAACTAGCCCGGCCCTCTGCAACTAATGAAGCGATTGGACTCCTTAGCGAGCTGGGAACTTGTCTGCAAAACACTCGGCTAAAGCTCTTCGAGCAAGTAGTACGTATGGTCCGCGGTCGGTGTCGTGGGCCTGAGGACCATCTGTCTTCCGGGTTTGAGCATGTCTCTGCTTATCTTTCCGCTAATCGGCGCGAAGACTCTGAAGCCGCCTTTGAGTTCTGCGACTCCCAGGAAGTAGGGTGTGTCAGACTGGAATTGGGGAGGGGCGAAATGGACCTCGGTAAAGGTGACGAGGCGACAGGTCCCGTCGATGGTGGTCCATTCGGTGATGTTGCTTTTGCAGTTGGGACAGTCCGCTCGTGGGGGGAACCATGTTCGCTTGCATTTCTGGCAAACGGTTGCGGGTAGCTGGTTTTTCTTGAGATAGGAGAGCATAGGCGTTATTTTTGTTTGGGAGACGTAGCCTTCTTTGCCGAATTTTTCGAAACCCATTTGTGTCTATGCCTTCAAGACTGTGACGCAGCCGTACATGCCTATGCCGCCAATGTTCTGGGCAAGTCCCACCTTAGCTCCGTCGACCTGGCTTTTCCCGGCTTCTCCGCGGATCTGATGAACGAGAGTTGCGATTTGTGAAGCGCCTGTTGCGCCTACAGGGTGTCCTTTTGCAATTAGCCCCCCGTCCACGTTGACGGGAGTTTTTCCACCTAGCTCTGTTTCATGGTCTTTGAGCAGTTTTGCTCCTCTTCCCGGTTTGGCGAAGCCGAGGTCTTCGTAGTTGAGAATCTCTGTGATGGAGAAAGAATCATGCACCTCTGCCACGTCCACATCTTCGGGTCTGATCCGGGCCATTGCATACGCTGTTCTCGCGGCTTTTTTCGAAACTTCGAAGCTTGTCAGTGGGCCATTCCTCCCGGCGAGGCTCATTGGGCTGGATGCAAGTCCGAGCCCGGCCACCCAGACGGGGCTGTCGGATAGTTTCCTCGCCTTCTCCCCATTTGCAACGATAAGGCAGGCTGCACCATCGGCGTTTGCGCAGCAGTCGAATAGTTTCAGAGGGTATGATACCATTCTGGAGTTGAGAACGTCTTCGAGGAGGATGGGTTTCTGGAACATTGCATCGGGGTTCTTGGCCCCATAGGCCCTGTTCTTCACCGAGACCCGGGCCATGTCTTCCTCTGTTGTCCCATATCTTGACATGTGTGCCGTGGCGTACATTGCATAGTATGCGGGCATTGTTGTTCCGAAGGGTGACTCCCACATGACGTCGCCTGCCCTTCCCATCAACTCTTGAATCTCCTCGTTGGGAAGCTCGGTCATTTTCTGCACGCCGACGACGGCGACTATGTCGTGTAGCTTGGATGAGATGAGGGCCGAGGCCGTTCTTAGGCCCACTGCGCTTGAGGCACAGGCTGCCTCTACATTGAAGGTGGGTTTAGGGTTCAGCCCTAGGTACTCGTTTATGACTCCTGCTGGCGACCTTTGCTTGTCGTAATGGGTCGCCGAACAGACTAGTGAGGCATCAATAGTTTTGGATTCTATCTCCGCGTCTCCTAGCGCGGCGCGGTAGGCTTCGAAGGCGAGCTCTCTCAGTGAGGCGTCTGACCTTTTGCCGAACTTGGAATGGCCGACTCCGATTATCGCCACTTTGCCCATGAGCTGGATCTACTGCAGGGAGTGCTCGTGGGCTTAGAAGAAGGTTACTTGGAGATGTTGGGCTCGGGTTGCTACATTGCTTCTTTTGATTCGGCGTAGAGGAATGTTATTCCGCCGGTTGCCATCTTGAACCCGTGTTTTCCGGACTCGCGGCCTTGTTGTGAGTCGATCGCTTTTTTCAGAGCGTCCATGTTCTCGAATTCCAGTTCTACAACTTGGTAGTAGACCGGTTCTCCCCTCGGTGCTGCAACCACCTTGTGCACGGTGAACTTTCGTAGCCCAGGCATCTGTTTAGCCAGTGGGACGTGTTCTTTCCAGTATTTTTCGTCGAATGCAGCAGGGTCTATTGGCTTCCCGTAGAGGACGATTATCTTGGCGGTCATTCACTCGCCTCTAGAACGTTGTCGCAATGGTTTCGTTCTTCTTGACTTGTACATCGACTCCCTCAACGCCTATTTCTGGGATCGCGGGAATCTCTATGCCCATTTCCTCGACCTCACCACGCTTCTTTTCGATGGCTTCTCTCCAGAATTTGACCTTCTCCTCAAGCGTGAGGACTCCTAAGCCAGCGTCGCGGGCGATGTTCTCCATCTCTTGGTCTATTCTGTCAAAGTCTGAGGGGAGTCTCCAGAAGTCAGGCTTTGGACGGTAGAGTAAAGGTGAGAGGAAGATGAAGCCCTGTTTCATTTGACGTGTAATCCTGAGCTTTTGTTCTATGTCAAAATTCTCCGCCATTGCTCTCAGAAGGGCCATGGTGGCGACCAGGTGACGTGTCTCGTCTCTGGTTATGTTCTGGAAGGCTTGACGGTAGATTTCCAGCTTGCTCGTCTGTCGCATGGCGTTGAAGATGGTCTCGGCGCCTATCTCGGCGAAGAAGAAGCCTGCGAATATCATCTCGGGAGGGAGTGTGTCCCAGGCCTTCACGAAGCCGCTCCAGTATCGTTTGCCCTCTTCGTATAGGGATTCGATTCCCTTGATGGCATCCTTCTCAAAGTCCGATTGGGGCTTGTACCCGTAGGGGAAGTTGGGGCAGAGCTTCTCGCAGGCCCTTCTGCAAACTTCGTCGTGGCGGCATTCGTCGTAGGTGATCGAGGCGAGCATCTTCTTCGTCGGGTCTTCATAGTTCAGCTCTGCCGCGCGTACTGCCCCGAAGCCGAAAGCGCCGATTCCAGATTTCTCAAAGAGTGCGAGTTTTGCCATCCAGTAGGCTTGGGCTATTCTCGGTTTGGGGTCGAAGTTCTTAGCGTCTAGTTCGTCCCAGGGAAACTGGGTTGGGTTCCAGTTTTGGGAGAAGGATAGTTCGAACGCTTTGAGCATCTGTTGAGTCTTGATGGTCCAGTTCCCGGGGAAAATGTTGAGACTGGTCGAGGGACCCTTGCTCTTGTCTGGGGATGGCATGCGTACCATTTTGGAATGAGGCGTCGCGCTAGTTAAGTTTGAATCCTATAGGGTTAGGCCCCGGAGAACTTTGGCTTGCGTTTTTCGAGAAACGCCTTGACAGCCTCGAGATGGTCGCTGGTTCGCCCTGCAATGTCTTGATGTTGAGCCTCGTATTCTAGTGCTTCTGGGAGTTCGAGGATGGAAACTCGGTTTACGATTCGTTTTGAGAGACCTAAGGCTCTGGTGGGTCCTGATGCAAGTTGAGAGGCTAGTTCATCAACTGTCTTGTCAAGGTCGCTTGAAGGCACGACCTTGTTGACGAGCCCGAGTTGTTCGGCTTCTCGGGCGGGCAGGGTTCGGCCCGTCATGATCAGTTCGAGTGCCCGTCCGGGGCCTACGAGTCCGGTGAGGAAGTAGCTACTTCCAGAATCGGGTACCAAGCCTATTCCGATGAACGCTTGTTTGAGGCCCGCCTCCTCTGAGGCTATTCGGATATCGCAAGCGAGGGCCAGGCTTGCCCCGCTTCCCGCCGCGATGCCGTTCAGTCGGGCGACTACTGGTTTTTCCATACTGCGGAGCCTGAGGATTATCGGATGGTACTTTTTTCGCAGGTGCTCTCCGAGTGAGGGGTGAGACCCCGTGGAGCCGTATCTCTCTTTGAGACCTGATACGTCCTCGCCGGCGGAGAAGGCTCTGCCTGCTCCTGTGATTACTAGGCATCGTGTTTTCTCGTCTCTGTCCGCTTCTTTGAGCGCCGCGTTGAGCTCCTCCCCCATGGTCTCGTTGATAGCGTTGAGGGCGTCGGGTCGGTTGAGAGTAATGCGTTCAACGTCATTCTTCTTCTCAACGATGAGTGTTTCGTAACCCATCTTGTCATCGTCCTTTGAAATGGGGCGGCCGCTTCTCGGTGAAGGCTTTCATTCCTTCTTTCATGTCTTCGGTGGAGAATAGTAGATAGAAGTTTCTTCTCTCGTATTGTAGTCCTTCTTCCAGGGGTGTGTCGAAGGCTTTGAGCACTGCTTCTTTGGCGAGGCGAACTGCGACTGGGGCTTTTTGGGAAATCTGCATTGCCAGTTTCTTCGCTTCTTGGAGGTAGGCCTCTACGGGGACGACTTTGTTGACTAGGCCATGCTTCTCCGCTTCGCGTGCTGTGATGGGTTGGCCGGTTAGAATCATTTCCATCGAGCGGAATTTTCCGATGGTTCGAGTCAAACGCTGTGTCCCGCCTGCGCCTGGCATTATTCCGATATTGATTTCGGGTTGGCCGAACTTCGCGGTTTCGGATGCGATTATGATGTCGCAGTTCATCGCGAGTTCGCAGCCGCCTCCGTAGGCGTAGCCGCTGACGGCTCCGACGATGGGTTTGGCTGTTCTCTTGAGTCTGTCCCAGAGGGCGAACTGGTTTCGCTCGATTAGACCGACGGGAGTTGCCTCGGACAGTTCTTTGATGTCTGCTCCTGCGGAGAAGGCCTCGTCGCTTCCCGTTAGCAGTGTTGCTTTGATTGTTTCATCTTTATCGAATTTTTCTAGTGCATCGACGATTTCGCGGAGAACGTCGAAGGAAAGTGCGTTGAGGACCTTCGGACGGTTGAGGCGGATTATGCCCACAGGAGGCTCGGTTTCCACGAGAATGTGTTCGTAGGGCAACGACGGTCTAGCTTATCGTGACGCTCGAAACTGTATAAAGCGTTGGACTAAGGCGGCTCTGTTCGCGGTTCGATTCTGAAGAACTGGTAGTATCCGCCCTTGCTTCCTCGCCTTTTCGACGGGTCTCCCAAGTAGCCTTGGTTGACCATTTCCCGAAGCGCTTTTGACGGGAGCCATTTTTGGTCCCCGGTAGCATGGAACAGTGACTCTAGGTTTCTCAACCGCGTGTCAAGACCTACTAAATCTGCGGTCTGGAAGGGTCCCATCGGGTGACCGTAGCCCAGTTTCATTGCATTGTCGATATCGTTGATACTGGCGATTTCATCTTCTAGAAGCCTAGACGCCTCCTGGAACAGAGTCAAGCCCAGCCTATTTGCGATGAATCCCGGTTCATCCTTTGCGAGTATCGGGGTCTTGCCAATCAGTTTGATGATCTCGAGGCCCCGTTGGATGGTCTCTGGCGCGGTCTCGCGTGAATGGATGACTTCGACCAGTTTCGTGGCCTGGGCTGGATTGAAGAAATGCATTCCTAGGACCCGTTCCTTTCGTTTGACTTTCGCAGCTATCTTTGTGAGGGTTAGAGTGGACGTGTTTGATGCGAGCAAGGCGGTTGGCGGTGCAGAGGAGTCTATTTCCTGGAAGACTCTTTGCTTTAGATCAGGGTCTTCGTACACTGCTTCTATCACAAGGTCGGCATGTGCGCAAGCATCTTTCAGATGGACCACGGTCTTGATTCTCGAAAGGACTGTTGACGAATCTGTGGTGGAGAGTTTTCCTCTTGCAACGGCGGCTTTGAGTCCGTAGGGTCCGTTTTCTATCTCATCCATGCCCAGTCCAAGCGATTCATGGTTCTCATCCGTGACCGACACTTCGTTTTCGTGTTGGGCGAAGACTTGGGCGATTTGCCTGCCCATCATTCCAAAGCCGACGATTCCGACTTTCAACAGTTGTTGCCTCTAGGCTTTTCCTCGTTTTCTGGCCAAGCGGAGCCGTACTTCTCGTCGTTGCTTTCCTTCAAGCCATCTTCGTTTTTCTTCCTTGGTATGAGGATTGACTTCTGGGATTTCAGTGGGTTCGCCTTCGTCGTCCAGCGCGACGTATGTGACGTATGAGGACCCTGTGTGGGAGGTCTTGCCGGTCTTCAGATCCTCGGCTTCGATTCTGACCCCTACTTCCATAGAGGTCCGACCGGTGTAGTTGACCGAGGATTTGAGGATTAGGAGGTCTCCGACGAATACCCGGTGATAGAAGTCCATCTTGTCAATGCTCGCGGACACGACCGTTTGCCTAGCATGTCTCATTGCGGCCACGGCCGCTGCGGTGTCGACGAGCTTGAGGATTGTTCCTCCGTGGACGAACCCCATTGGGTTGGCATCACTGGGGAGCATCTGCATTGACAAGATGCTCCTCGACGCGCTTACCGGCTTTGACTGCCTCATTATCAGTCTGCTCTCGGAGGACCCTGTTCAATCTTCTTGAGAACTTTGCTCTTTCCCTTGCGTGTGAACATCTTGTCGGTCTGCGACCACATGGAATCTATCCACCACGTAGCTCCTGCTTTCGCAAACTGGGAGGCTTGCTTCAGAGCGCTGGTAGTGTTATCGGCCTCAACCACTATGTCGAACCGTTTCTTCACAGAACGTTTTGTCTGCACGAATTCGGCAACCTTTCGAACGTCCTCAACGCCGGGCCTTGCGAAGGACCCGTCAGATTGGGCTATGGTGGGCAGGATTCCATCGTATCTGAGGGCACGCCCCATAGACTTGGCTTTGGGCCATGCTCCAACGATCCAGATTGGTATTCTCGGCTTTTGGACTGGCGGTGGAGGAAGCATAAACTTTGTTTCTCGTACCCGGTAATGTTTGCCTGAATAGTTGAAAGGCTGGCCATGCCATAGGCCAGTGACGATTTCCAGACTCTCGTCCACGAGTTCCGCACGCGTCTTCCGGTCAGTCTCTTCTCCAAACTGCTTGAAACCCGTGTCGATCGAGCCCAAACCGACGGAAATGATGACCCTCCCTTTCGACAACCGGTCTAGTGTTAGCGCTTCGCTAGCAAGCTTCCAAGGTCGCATGCGTGATAGCGGGGATATCATCGTTCCGAGACGGATCTTCTTAGTTCGTACTGCCGCCACGGCGAGTGTGACCCAGGCGTCGATTCCCCACACTGGTTCCCAGACGAAGAGTCCGTCCCAGCCGGCGTTCTCTGCGGCACTGGCCATGTCGCCTCCAGTTTGAGCATCGCCTCCCGGAAGGACGAAGCCGCACTTCATGCCTGGCTCAGGGGGCTTTTGGGGTATTTGACGGTAAGATCTATGTCGTGCTGGTGGAACCGGAAGCGCAGTTTGAAACTGGCTGTCGGCAGCGACGAGAGGACACTTCTGGCTGACTTTGTGGGAGACCATCTCAGGAAGGAGGGCCATCAGCTCGAGCTGGTCGGACCGCTCAAGGGCGACCTGCTGGGTGGCCTGATGTGGGTGAAGAGGTTGCTCTCGAGGTTAGCTCCGGAAGAGCGGACAGGGAGTTCTTTTCTGCTGGACAGGGACCGGTGTCAGCATAGCTGCGAACAAAGTCCCAGGCTCCGTGCTGCACTCTGCCATGACGCTGAAACCGCTGAGGGAGCGCGCCTCTGGGACGACGCCAACGTCTTGGCGATGAGTCTGCGAAGCGTGTCACAAGCCGTTGCAAGGGAAATTCTCACAGCCTGGTTTTCGACAGAACCAGCTAAGACGGGCATCGATGCTGAGCTAATCGAACGCGCGAAAAGATTGGCCCCCAAGTACTGTAAGTCCTAGCCTGACGTTCTGAGGCGACTTGGGAGCTCTTCTTCAAACTAGGGCAATTGTCTTCCTTCTGCCTTGTCGAACTCGCTGTGCGACTCCCGCAACCACGCTTGCTCCTGCCAAAATGGCCAGCCAATATCCCACCGCGCTCGTGACGACGAGGACCGCACAAGTATTCGTTGCACAGGCTACGGTGTTCTGGCCCTTAGCGTACAGTTTGCCCTCGACTACCCCCGAACCCCAGAAAATAGCCAAGCCAGCGATAGTGATGGTGGCGCGTCCGCGGAGGCCTATTTTGGGTATTCTTGATGGTTTCGGAAGACCGACGAGGTGCGGGTTCTTCAACTCATCAATTCTCTCACTGATGCTTGGACTCCAGTACGCGAGAAATCGTGCCCGGCGCGTTGACGGTGTTGCTCTTGGGTCGAGGGTTTTCATCTTTTCAAGAACCTGAGAGATAGACTCTGTACCGAACCGGTTGGCAAGGCTCCTGTCCAATTCAAATTCCCACTTTCTCAGAGATCCTCGCGCCCAGAGCGCGAAAAGTAGGAGTGCAGGACTCCAAGCTAGAAAAACAGGAAGCGGACCCCACGCTCTCCCGACAATCGTTGGGACGAGGAATAGCAGAGGGATGAATGCGCCAAAGAGAGCTAGGAGCATCTTTCCGAGTAGTTTGCTCATTCTTCCCGAGTTGTAGGCATTGAACCTCAACAGGTGCATAGCGATGAGGAGTCTCCACTCGTCGAGCAACAGTTTTCCTTTCAGGTATTCCGGTAGCATGAGTTCGGCTTCGGGGAGGGGCCCTGGAAAGGCGAGTACTCCTCTGGAGAAGATTACCGGTTTTGATATCATCCAGCCCCAGCCGGGTTTGTCGAATCTGCCCCAGACAATCTGCTTATACCAGAACAAGACTAGGAGCTGTGCTGATAGTACTCGTGTTATCTGTAGGAGCGAGTCGTCTTCTGGGCTGGGGTCTGTCCTGATTCGCTCGAACCAGCTTAGTCGGCGTAGTTTTTCCAAATGTCGATCCTATACCTTTCCCCATCCATCGTAATACACTTAGTGGAAGGACTAGCTGGGAAACGCGTGAGTCGGAGTACGAGTAATCCGTGACTTGTCCCGGCCCAGAGGCCGGGCATATCAGACGCCGCTGGGTTTTTGAGAGAGCCTCTAGTCAGAGGGTGGTGTCAGTAAATGGAGCAAACGAAGACTCTGAACCCTGACCTGGTCCGCGAGTTCGTCATCGCCGGCCACGGCAACTTGGAACGTGTGAAACAGCTGTTAGCTGAAAGCCCAGAATTGCTTAACGCGGCGTACCCGTGGAAGGAAGATGACAGGGAAACTGCCATTCAGGCCGCGGCGCAGGTCGGAAGTGTTTCAGTTGCAGAGTTTCTATTAGCGAAGGGAGCGCCGCTTGACATTTGCACCGCTGCGATGCTTGGTAGAAAGGACCAGGTCGAGAAGTTCTTGGCGCAAGACCCGGCTAAGATTCACGCTAAGGGTGCCCATGGCATTCCGCTTCTCACTCATGCCGGCTTTGGACGTAATCTGGAACTAGTCGAGTTTCTGATCGCACGTGGGGCGACTGTTGGTCTGTCACCGGCATTGCATAATGCTGTGAGTCGAGACGACACCTGGATTGTGACCTGGCTGCTTGAGAACACCAGGCCGGACTTGGCCTGGAAGAACTTTCAAGGCAAGACCGCGCTAAAGCTTGCTGAGGAGCGTCAGAATAGCGAAATCACCAAGTTGCTTCGAGAGCACGGAGCCCGCGAATAGATTCCTTCTTCTCCGAGAAACGTGTCTTCATCAAAACTGAGTCTTAACTACACGGCGGTCTCGGGCGACTCCGTGCCAGCCGTCAAGGCGTATCTCCCGATTAGGGGATCGCGATCTTCTATGAGACATGGAGGGATGGCGAACCTTTGTTATTGCTACACGGAGGGTTTGGGACTGTTGAGGACTTCTCTTCACAGATTCCAATACTGGCGAAGCACTTCAAAGTAGTTGCCTTCGAACGGCCAGGGCACGGACACACGGCCGACAACAAGGAACCCGTCAGTTTCGTCACCATGTCAGAGTACACATCGATTTCATCGAAGCGCTGGGGCTTGGGGCGACGAACCTCGTCGGGTGGAGCGATGGGGCAATCATCGCTCTTCTTCTCTCCATTTCTCGACCAGATCCGGTCAAGCGCATGGTTTGCGTGAGTGGGATGTTCGATACCAGTTCTCAGTCTGTCCAAGTTCTGGACTGGATTAGGTCGGCGACGCCGGAGTCCTTTAGGAAAGGCCAGGCGATGTTGGTGAAGCACTACGACGACGTAACGCCTGATGGCGCCGCTCACTTCCCGGTTGTCTTTGAGAAGACGATGAAAATGTGGTTCAACGAACCCCACATTCGAAGGGAAGAGCTTGCGAAGATCAGTGCTCCTACGTTGGTAATGGTCGCGGACAGAGACGCGGTTACTCCGGAGCACACGCTGGAGTTGTTCCGGTCGATCAAGGGGGCGAAATTGGGCGTCATTCCCGGAACTACGCATTTCCTGTTGTCAGAGAAGCCGGCTGCCACTAGCCGAATGATTTGGGGTTCCTGCTCGAGGACGCTACTTGATATGATTCAGGGAACCTACTTGGTAGTCTACTACTACTAACTTTATATCTAATACTGGATTAGTTCCTTCTAAATGATGCACAATCAGAATCTCGAGCTGGGAGGCTACTAGTGCAGGTCGGGATAGATAGTTTCGCAGCCGCATACACCGACACGAGCCTCGCGGTCAGCCCGTCCGATCGTCTCCGCGAAATGCTCGAGGAGATCGAATATGCCGACAAGATTGGGCTGGACGTATACGGAATAGGCGAGCACCACCGCAAGGACTACCTCGACTCGGCCCCCGCAATTATCCTCGGGGCGGCAGCAGCCCGAACACACCGCATACGTCTCACCAGTGCCGTAACAGTACTGAGCGCAGCCGACCCCGTGAGAGTGTTTCAGAACTTCGCGACACTTGATCTTCTCTCGCAAGGTAGGGCGGAGATGGTTGTCGGCCGAGGCTCGTTCATCGAAGCTTTCCCACTCTTCGGCTATCGACTGGAGGACTACGACTCGCTCTTCGCAGAAAAACTCGAGCTACTCCTGAAGATCCGCGACAATGAGCACGTTCGTTGGTCAGGCGAACACCGCCCTGCTCTAACTGGGCAAGGAGTCTATCCTCGGCCAATACAGAACCCTTTCCCGATATGGGTAGGAGTGGGCGGAACTCCGCAATCGTTCGCCCGCGCCGGCGTACTCGGACTTCCCCTAATGGTCGCAATAATCGGCGGCGAAACACGACGCTTTCGGCCGCTTCTCGATCTCTACCATGAAGCTGGAAGAAGAGCTGGACACTCCACTAGATTGAAGGTAGGCATGCATTCCCTAGGCTACGTGGCGGATACGACGAAGGAGGCTGCTGACGATTTCTATCCAGGGTACGCAAAGGCAGTGACCGATGTGGGGAGGGAGCGCGGATGGCCCGCGGTTACCCGTGCCAGCTTCGACGCACAACGAGGTCCACAAGGCGCCCTAATCCTCGGCGACCCGGACGAGGTAGTAGAGAAAATTATTCGGCACAGCAAGGCGCTAGGAGGCATCTCCCGCATCACCTTTCAAATGAACGCAGCATCCCTACCTCATGCGAAACTCATGCGAGCTATCGAACTGATTGGCACCCGAGTATCGCCCGCACTTCGCGAGCAGCTCGGGGACGACCGAGGTGATGGTTAACTGTCTCACCCTCGAACCTGAGTAATACTCAGAAGGATTTGCTAGGAGAATTCGGCCCTACAACGGCCTGAGATCACCAATGGTAGCCCGCTTGGAGTTGTTCGTCGGTCATCGCTGGAGCGTTTCTTAAGCCCTGGGTAATCTTGTGCTGTTCCAGCTTATTGGCGAGAGTCGCGACAATCAATAGGCACATTCTTCTTTCTCAGGCATCGCTAGGACAGGTCGATGGTTGCTTGATTGTAGGGGTAGGACAGTTGAGCTTGTTGGATAATCCTGCTTGGAATGCTCTGTCAACCAGCCACGCTTCTTTTGCTGAGGGGAATCAGCTCGCCAAACGATACCCCGTTGAATGTCTCTCCGCTTGCCGCGACGCGCGATCAATCTGCAGAGTCCTATCATTCACTTGCCCAGCTGCTAGGTCCCGCAGGAACGACCGAACTCGCTCTTGTCGCGGTGCCTGATTTGCCTACTGGCTGGACCGTTGCTCGCGTGGTGCCTTGCTTCCAGATGGTGTGGAACGGCCCGGTGCCCCCGCCAGTGGAACATAGCGTTGAGGATCTGAACACTTCACACGTTGATGAGATGCTCGCGCTCGCGGAGTTGACCAAACTCGACGCTTTCCGCAGACGGTCGCCTGAGCTGGGAGCATATCTCGGAATTAGGGAAGCGGGTCAACTCGTGGCAATGGCGGGGGAGGAACTCCGGCTCCTCGGATATTCTGAGATCGGTAGTGTCTGCACACGCCCCGACCGTCGCGGCCGCGGATACGCCGGCTCACTTATCTCAACACTCATCCAGAGGATTACGAAGAGAGACGAGATTCCTTTCCTTCATGTCCGCACCGAGAATGTTGGAGCAATCCGTGTATATGAGAAACTGGGCTTCCAGACTAGGTGCATCATAAATTTCGTTTTGGTGAAAAGGGAGTAGTCTAGAGCACTCGAGCTTGGAGCTTCAGGAGCTTCGGCGGCGCTCCCTTGTGCCCAGCGAGGCCCGCCACTAGGGGTACGCCCAGGCGGTTTGGTCTATCCTGTTCACAACTGCTGTTGGTTATCGCAAAATATTGCCAAGTATATCCTGCGAATGAGACACTTTATCTTCATCTCAAGCGGTGAATATGAAGGAAGTGCGGGAGACTCGGCGTCAACACAAGAATCTCCCGTTTCTTGAAGTCATCTTGACTGTCTTGAGGGCCTCGGAGATCCAAGAACACCAATGACGGATCATGAGACTGCGGAAATCGCTGAGCTGGAGCAGGATTGGGAGTCGGCACGCTGGAACGGGCTTATCCGCCCCTATGCGGCCAAGGATGTCTATAGGCTACGGGGCTCCATTCGACTCGAATACTCCCATGCATCGATAGCCGCGAAAAAGCTCTGGAACATGATTCAGAACGAAGGATACGTTCCCGCTCTGGGTGCAATGACAGGAAACCAGGCAGTACAAATCGTCCAGGCAGGTTTACGCTCCATCTATTTGAGTGGCTGGCAGGTTGCCGCTGATGCAAATCTTGCAGGGGAAACGTATCCGGACCTGAGCCTTTACCCTGCGAACAGTGTTCCCCAGCTTGTTAGGAGGCTCAACAAGGCTCTTCAGAGGGCAGACCAGATCCAGCATTCTCAGGGCAAGACTGGCATCGACTGGTTTGTTCCTATTGTTGCAGATGCTGAAGCGGGTTTTGGCGGGCCTCTCAACGTGTTTGAATTGATGAAGGAGATGATAGAGGCTGGCGCAGGGGGGGTCCACTTCGAGGACCAACTTGCCTCCGAAAAGAAATGTGGACATCTGGGGGGAAAGGTCTTGGTTCCCACAAGCCAGTTCATCAGAACCCTCGTCGCCGCAAGGCTGGCGGCCGACGTGATGGGTGTTCCAACACTACTTGTTGCAAGAACTGATGCCAACGGGGCTCATTTGATAACTAGCGATATTGATTCTCGAGATGCAAAGTTCCTCACGGGTGAGAGGACGCCAGAAGGCTTCTTCAGGATGAAAGGAGGTCTCGAAGCGGCCATCTCCAGAGCCATCTCTTATGCTCCCTACGCTGACTTGGTATGGTGCGAGACCGCTACACCAAACATAGAGGAGGCTAGAGGGTTTGCCGAGGCGATTCATGCGGCTTACCCGGGCAAGCCTCTCGCATACAATTGCTCTCCGTCGTTCAACTGGAAGAAATACTTATCAGAAAACGAGATCCGTGAATTCCAGAAAACGCTCGCTGGAATGGGTTACAAGTACCAGTTCATCACATTAGCGGGATTTCACTCGCTCAACTACTCGATGTTCGACCTTGCCAGGGGCTATGCGGCGGAGGGAATGCTGGCCTACGTTCGCCATCAGAAGCGCGAGTTCGAAGCCGAAGAATCCGGCTACGGTGCAGTCAAGCACCAGTCCTTTGTCGGCACCTCCTATTTTGACGATGTTTCGCGCGTGATCTCGGGAGGATCTTCGTCGACGACTGCGATGGAGGGCTCAACAGAGGCCGCTCAATTCGGGCAGAAGCAGGTTGAAGCTGTCCTCTCCGGAGTGAAACGTGCGCCAGACTCTCCTTGACACAAGCAGGGCTCTGATTGACAGCGGTCTCCTCGGAGCCTCGCCTCATGTCAGCGGAGAAGATAAGCGTCCTTGGACCAGTGGAGCAGGGTTTCGAAGAGATACTGACTCCCGACGCACTACACTTCGTAGCCAATCTAACAACCCAGTTCTCAGGAAGGCTCACCACTCTCCTTGAGAGAAGGTCTTTGCTAGCCGCTCGCGTTCGAGCAGGAACTCTCCCAGAATTTCTTCCTGAGACTGAGCATGTTCGTAAGGCCTCGTGGAAGGTCGCGCCGATTCCCTCTGATCTGCGACAGCGACGCGTGGAGATTACGGGTCCTGTAGATAGGAAGATGATGATCAATGCGCTCAACTCCGGGGCAGACGTATTCATGGCGGATTTCGAGGACTCACACTCACCGACATGGAAGGGCACCGTTCAAGGCCAGGTGAATCTCAGAGACGCTGTCAACCGCAGACTGGAGTATGTGAATCCCGATGGAAGGAAGTATCAGCTGAAGGATAAGGTGGCCACTCTGTTCGTAAGACCTAGGGGCCTACACTTACCCGAAAAACATGTCCTAGTCGACGCCAAGCCTGTCCCTGCAGCCTTTTTCGACTTTGGCATTTACGCGTTCCATAACGCGAAGCGACTGCTGGAGAGGGGGACGGGTCCGTACTTCTACTTGGCTAAGCTTGAGAATCGTCAGGAGGCCACGTTCTGGAATGATGTCTTCGAGATGTCGGAGGCTGAACTCGGGATTCCTCAAGGGTCCATCAAGTGCAGTGTTCTTGTCGAGAATGTTCTAGCCGCGTTTGAGATGGATGAGATCCTATATGAACTGAGAGATCGAGTCACTGCGCTGAACTTCGGGCGTTGGGATTACATTTTCAGCTTCATCAAGACACTGGGTCAGGACCCGAAGTTCGTCTTTCCCGACCGTTCGAGCCTCGCCATGTCAACGCCATTCCTGAAATCATGCTCAATGCTTGTTGAAAGGACCTGTCATACACGAGGGGCACTCGCGATAGGAGGAATGGCTCCCCAGGTCCCCATTAGGAACAATCCTCAGGCTCAATCAGAGGCCTTGCAAAAGGTGATTGCTGACAAGGAACGTGAAGCCTCGGAGGGCTATGACGGAGCTTGGGTAGCGCACCCGGACTTGGTCCCGGTGGTTATGAGGGTCTTTGACTCGTCCTTGGCAGAGGGCAACCGAATTCGGCCGAGGCAGGGAACCGTTGGAATCACTGCCCTTGAGATGCTAACTGTTCCCGAGGGCGAAATAACAGAAAGCGGCGTTCGGGCTAACATCGATGTGAGCCTAAGGTATCTAGAATCATGGTTGAGAGGGCAAGGTTGCGTGGCGATTTACAACCTGATGGAGGATGCGGCCACTGTAGAGATTTGCAGGGCGCAGCTTTGGCAGTGGCTCCAACACAGAAGCAAACTATCAGGAAGCAAGATTCTCACACCGGACTTACTGCGTGAAATGCTGAAGGAGAGTCTCCTTCGAATCAGGTCTGAAATCGGCGAGCTTCAGTACTCTGAAGGCAGATTTGAATTGGCGGCTAGGATTCTTGACTCTTTAGTGACGAGCGAGGATTTTGTCGGTTTCATGACATTGGTTGCTTACGATTACCTAGACCAGCATGAGTAGCATGAATTTGGCCGATTTGGCTTGGTGTTCGTTTGGATTCCGCTGACCATCACTCATGCACATGCAGAAAGTTGTTGTGCATCTGAATGGGTTGCGAGCGCTCCGTCCGGATGGATTACCGTTGCCACACGACGGACGTTGCCCAACTGAAAGGAGGGTGCTTCGCAGTCTTTTTCGGACGCTAGAGGACAAAACTCTTTGTTCTTTGGCCACCGTCAACCCGAATGGACAAGCACACATCTGCCCATGTGTACTTCGCATGTCCTCCGGCACTGGAACTCTATTTCTTGTCGGACCCCAATTCACATCACTGTCGAAATCTTCACTCGAATCCCTCTATTGGCAGTATCGGTATTCGATTCGACTCAAAGCTGGTGTGATAGCGATCGTGGAATAGCGCTTTATGGCGCGTGCCGTGAAACTGAGGGTGGGGGCTGCCCGAGCGGCGGAGCAAGTCTATGGTAGTCGGTTTAGGGCCCACTCGAAATGGAGTGCGGGTCTCGCAGCCGCTGGTCGAGCTTGCGGCTGGCATTTCTTCCGTTTCGTTACTAGGCGCGTGAAAGTCTTCGATGAAGTCAAGCTTGGTTCAGCGGTCTTCGCCACAGCATCCATTCGAAGAAGAAAATCATAGATGTCAGCTGAGGCGACAAGGGGGCTCGGGTCCGTGGTCAATCATAGACAGGGCTCCTCTAGCGGCTTATCTTACAGCACGCTTATCCCTCTGAGGTCTGAAAGAAAACTGTGACGAAACAGAGGTGTGAGTGGACAGCATTCAGTAATAATCCACTCATGGTTCAGTACCATGACACAGAATGGGGGGTCCCTGTGCATGATGACGGGAAGCTGTTCGAGTTTCTCGTTTTGGAGGGTGCGCAAGCTGGACTAAACTGGCAGACCGTTCTGAACAAACGGGAAAACTACCGGAAAGCATTCCACGCCTTCGACGTTGCTAAAGTCGCCCGTTACAACAAGAAGGATGTTCAACGTCTTCTCAGTGACCCGGGTATCATACGCAACCGCCTCAAGGTCGAAGCCACGATTGCGAATGCAAAACATTTCCTAGAAGTCCAAGAAGAGTATGGTTCTTTCGACGAATACATCTGGGGATTCGTGGGTGGTAAGCCAATCGAGCACGTTTTCAAATCTCTCAGAGAAATTCCCTCAACTACCATGGAATCCGACGCCGCGAGCAAAGACCTACGCAAGAGGGGCTTCAGATTCGTCGGCTCAACAATCTGCTATGCGTTCATGCAAGCGGTTGGAATGGTGAACGATCACACGACGGACTGTTTCAGGTATGACGCTGTCTAAGCTAAGATTCCTCATAAGATATGCTTGAGAGCCCGCACCCTGAGACCGACTAGAAAGCAAGCATTCGGTGGCGGGACATGGATCACAGTCTCGATCAGAGATCGCTAGTTGAGCGAACAAAGAGCATTGTACACTCATACACGATCACATTGTGTTAGTCAAGCGTTTCAATCTCCGAAAAAGAGACTGGAACCGTAATTGATCGTGAACTTGTCGCCTCCAACCTGAACCGAGCGACCACACTGATAGGTTCAACCATGGCCGTTTTTACATTCCTGCTATTCTTCTTCATCCCAAGATTCCAGCAGGGTTCGATAGACGCAATTCTCTATCAAATCACCTTGAGTGTCGTGGTCTCCACTATCTTCTCCTTCGTCTTCTCAGGGTTGTCCTATTATGGAATAGTAAGCGTGTCCAAGATGAGCGTCGCGAGGAAGCGGTCAAACCAGAAAAAGGGAGACACTCTTTTCGTGCTCGGACTTATGCTCGCAGCCTCAGAGCCCGCATTGATCCTATTCACTATTGGACAGACTCTTGTGGGAGGCTTGGCAGCGACCCTCTGGGTACTGTTCAGCATCTTCGTCGTCCGACAGTCCAAAGAATTCTCATAGAACGAGAAAAGCCGACAATCACAGTATTGTCCAAGAGAAGAGAGTAGTCAAGGCATAGTCGCCGAACAACCCTCTGCCAAATCTTCCGTTCTAAGGGATTGTTCTCGAAGAAGGCCTTGAGAGGATTTGGCCTGGAATCGACAATTCTCCAAGGGAAAATGACCGGAGAGAGATGCCCACCACCAGGCACTGGCTAGACATAGACGTGCCGCATGTATACCCAAGTTGTGGTGGGGCCGGTGGGATTTGAACCCACGACCTCCGCCGAGTCCGTCTCGTCTACGGGTATCTTCACGCGCTCCTGAATTTCCTCATCCCCAGATACTCCTGGTCGGCATACCCGTCCTAGTTGATTCTGGAGCCCGTCCATATGCTGAGGGGCTGTTTTCCTTCCCCAGTGTCATCCCTGGCTAGACTACGGCCCCATGGAACCTCGTGTTGAAGGCTCCTGTGCGGTACCCCACCGAAAGGTCGGGTGTGGAAACTATTGCTAAAAAGCTTAGTCAGATGCGATGCTGTGATTCGCCCTTTATTCTTCTCTCTGGGCGATGTATGTTTTCGTCTCCGGCACGTACCATCGAGTTGTTTCTCGGAACATGTGCCAGAAGTCGTGGAAGGCTGATAGGTCTCGTGACTCTATGATGATCATTCCGTTGTAGGTTGTGCCCCAGATGTGCGCATACTCACCTACGATCACAACTTCCTTGGAGAGTTTTTTCTTGAACCGTTCCCATTCGGTTCGTGCTTTCTTCTTGTCAGCCTCTGTTAACGGTCTGACTCGGTAGAATATCATGAACGCAAATATCATGCAGTAGACCTTACCGAGCTCTGGCAATCCTCTGGCTTTATCTTGTTTTCTCTATTCTTTCAGCCCGGTCTCCCGCTTAACCAGACGGGCTACGGCTTCTCGCACAAGTGCGTCTTCCGTTGGAAGAGGGTAGGCCGATGGCGATTACTGTACGGAAGGTATGGTGCTGGAAATGTAACAGGGCGACAGAGCATGAGACGAGGCGTCCACTGTCAAACATTCACGGCTCCTGGATGGTTACCGAGTGTAGGGGGTGCGGCGAGAAAGAGCTGGAGAGGCTCTAATGAATCCGGACCCACTCTTTTGAAGCATCCGCCTTACTTTCAGCCCTCTAATTCGCACAAGGATTATCATCTTTGGCCTGACCGGAGGGTGTGAACGTTTGAGAATTGGAGGAAAGCAGGGCAGATGGACAGTACTGACGTGCTCATTTTCTGCGAAATGAGCTTCAAATATTTTGACTACTCTGGGAGGAATCGAAGACCCAGCTCTAAAGGCATAGGAAAGAAGCTTGGGGCTAGATGAGAAAACTGTCAGGCTACGAATAAGGAAGATGGAGCGAGAGGGCTTCATCCAGTACTATCAGGCAACACCCAACCTTCGCCTTCTTGGCCAGTCTCTCGCCTATCTCTGCAATTTCCAAGCCACAAACGTGACCACGAAAAAGCGTGCCATTGACTCGTTTTGCGAGGCCGATGGCATTATTGACATTGCTGACTATCTCGGCGAGAGTTTCGGCGTCACAGTATCAGCAGCATCCGAGGAAGATGCCCAGCAGACAATGGCAAAACTCGCGAAGCAGGTTGGGATTCCCCGTTTCGTCTTTCTTCCTCCCCGCCAATTCCCTAGCTCCCTGAGGAGCTTGGGCAAGCTAGACTGGCAACTTGTCAAGAACCTCCGGGGTTCTGCCGCCGAAGTTCACCTCGCATAAGAAAATGGAATTTTTTTTCTCGCAGAATCTTTTTTTCGGCGAAACCACTTTTTCGGAAATCACTTTTGCGAAAACGTTTCTAGTGTGAAATCTTTTCGACTCCCCGGGCCCTACCCGCACCCTCGTGCGCCACAGCACGCTATTTCCACGCACGAGAAGAGAAGACTAGCTTCTTCCTTGACCCCCAGGGCGCTGTACACGCGCTAGAAGTCACTGCAGTCGCCGGGAGGATTTCGCAACTCGGAATCAGCAGCTAAGAACCGGTGCCCGGAAACAGCACTCGGAAAACAGTATCTGAAAACGGTAGCCTGAAACAGCTACTCGGAACCAGTACCACCGAATTTTCCAACCCCCCCGGGGCCTATTCAAGTCTCGCGCGCTAGATCGTGCTATTCACGCACGCGACAAGTTTCCATCCTCCTCTGGACTCCGCTTCAACTCTCCTCAGCTGAAGCCTCTCTATAGGAACGCTGGCGTGGTTACACGCGTCTTTTAGTTTCGCCCCGCGCACCATCCAGTACGAGAGCAAAAACTAGGTGGGCCGTTACGGGGTCGTAAAGAGGAGTACAGTTGAGAGAAACACTCGCCATTCTAGTCTTTTTCCTAGTCCTCCTCCCCGCGGTCCCATCAACACACCCGCAAACCGGGCAGCGGTCCCTCTTGTCACAAGCGCCTCCGCTCGGCTCCACAGACTATCCCTGGACAATGTTCCACCATGACTCGCTCCGAACCGGAGCATCCCTCGCCTCAGCCCCGAGCATCGCCAACCCCGCATGGTCCTATGCGACCAATGGAGCAATCTACGCCTCCCCAGCAGTCAGTGACGGACTGATCTTCATCTCATCATGGGACGGCACAGTCTATGCCCTAAACGAGAACACCGGCGCCCTGGTCTGGTCCATGCAAACCGGCGCCTCCATCTACTCTTCCCCCGCAGTAGCAAACGGGATAGTCTACGTCGGCTCCCGAAACGGAGGAATGTACGCCATCAACGAGCAAACCGGCGCGCTCATCTGGGTATACGGGAACCCTAACTGCGCGATAACCTCCTCGCCAGCAGTCGCGGATGGAAAAGTGTTCTATGGAACATGGTCCCAGGGCGGATGCATCGACCCCGGCCAGTTCGTAGCGCGATACGCGAATAACGGAACACTAGCCTGGACAAACCCCGCAATCGCAGCATCTTCCGTCAGGTCGTCCCCCGCCGTAGATTCGGGACTCGTGTTCTTCGGCCAAGATAACGGCTCCGTAATGGCACTAAACGAGACAACCGGTCAGCAGCTCTGGACAAGGTCACTCAACGGAGTAACCATTGTAGGCAGCGCGCCAGCAGTCTACAATGGAAGAATCTATGTCGGCACCGACAACGGCTTCTTCCAGCTAAACGAGTTCACCGGAGCGAGAATAACACCATTCCTCTCACCCAACTCCAACACCACCTCCGCCGCGGTGGCCGTCGGCGCAGTGTACTTTGGAAGCGGCACAGGATACGTATACAAGGTAAACGCGACAACTGGCGGTCAAATCTGGAGAGCGACGATCGGAACGGCGGTGAACTCGTCGCCCGCCCTTGCTCTCGGGACCGGTACAGTTCTCGTCGGTGCTAACGATGGTTACCTTTACGCTCTCAACATGACCACCGGCGGCTTCGTCTGGAGGTACTTGACCGGTGGACAAGTCTCCTCATCCCCGGCCATCGCGGATGGAAGGGCCTTTGTCGGCTCCCTCGACTTCAAACTCTACGCGATAGGAACAGCTCCGCCACCCCCGCCTTCGTTGAAGGTTGGAATCTTCCCAGGCAACTCTACTCTGAAGCCAGGGCAGGTCTCCCTCCTGACAATGACCGTGACCAACGGCACAAGCCCAGAATCAGGGGCAAACCTGACACTCACCTCGACAGCAGGAGGAGGCTTCACCTTGCCAGTTGAAAGAAGTCCGGGGCTATACGTCTCAAACTACACGGCACCGCTAACGTTCACGGCGGTCGCCACTTCGATAAGGGTCGTAGCAGCGAAGCCTGGTTTCCTCGACGGCTCGGCTCAAACGAGTATAGCCCTGCAACCCTTTCCGGCCCTGACTATCTCCTTGACGGTCGACCAGACATCTGTGTCACCTGGCAGCGAAATACTACTGACGGTCCGCGTCCTCAATGGAACGACCGCGGTACCAGGTGCGACCATAACTCCCTCTCCGACCGGAGCCGGCACGTTCTCTACTGCAACCGATGCTGGAAACGGAAGCTACACCTTAGTATTCTCCGTGGCGCTGCAAGTCTCAGGCTCCAACACGCTTACAGTTCTAGCTTCCAAACCCGGCTTCTCACCAGCACAGACCCAGGTCACCGTCACCGTAGGCGGCCTCCCAGACCTGCAAAAGTCCAAGCTGTTCGGACTCCCGCTCCTCCTTCTCGCCGTAGCACTAGGCGTGCTCCTCCTCATTGTAGTGGGCGCGCTTGCTAAACGAAGAAGGGAGGCTGCAGAGGGAAAAACAGAGCCAACTCCTGCAGTCCCGAGTTATGCAGTGAAAAGGCCGGCGTGGTTTCCGGGAAGGCTTAACTAGAAGATTTTTCGCCACGTGTTTGGGGTTGGCGGCCATAGCTGGGAGCTAGGACCCGTACCCATTCCGAAAACCCGCCTTTGTGAGACGGGTCGGGAGCACGGAAGTGAATCTCCCAGGCGATCACGATGGTAGTGTGGTGAGAGATCCCACGCGAAACCGCGACCGCTGCCAACTCCGTTTTTCATAACATACGCCGTCAGGTAGCCTTACCGGAGACGCCACATCTCGACCTCGGACAGCACTCTCCCCGCGCGTCCCAGAAAAACGAAAGTAATCGAGTCACCCCTCTAAGGGTGAATCGCCCAGAGCAAGCCCTGAATCACAATCTGTCAACGATTACCTACGGCGTCCTTGTTAGCCTCCACGAAAATGCTAACGATTCCATAATCCCAAAATCTTAGACTCGCCGATTCTACGCCCTGTCACCTAAAACTCGCCCATTCTCCCTGCCACACAGAAGACGAGCCCTGAAAATTCGACCGGGTACAGACGCGGCCATTTGAGACGCGAGAGATGCGAGTCCGAGACCCCGTCTAGAACGAGACCGATGACAAAAAAGTGAAACCGTCCAGGAAGAAGCGGCGATTCTTTTTTCGTCGAGAAATCTTTCTAGCCCCCCTGGGGCTCCTCGTTTCTCCCCGGCTGCGAGCACTGGACCGTCGCAGCTGGGACATGACTCTTAGATATCCAGGCGTTCCCGGAGATGTCAGAGTTATCAACGTTTATAACAATCAGACCCCTAGACAAGCTTGACAAGGCCGAGGCAGGCTAGTTGGCGCTTCCCTTCTTCCCGTTGCAATTCCCCGGCCTAGACGTAACGGGGCCCATCGGGCAAGTCCTCCAGATCCTCCTAACCGCGTTCTTCATCGGCTTCATCTTCTTCGGCCAGAAACTCCAGATGCGAATGTTCCTGATGGAAATCGACAGGGGACTCAAACGGCTCGACTTTATCAGAATACAGGCCCGAGACCTCACCCTCAAGACGGTCAAGGAACAGGGAAAACCTACAGCTGACATTACGCCTCAGATCAACACTTTGATGGAACAGTTCATCATCGCCCCGGTCGACATGGATCCTTCGGGGATCGTGAGAAAGTTCGACCATCTGCTCGACGTTCACGACGTCAAGTTCAAAGACGATGTTAGAGCAATCGCACCCGGCGCCAGCGAGCCCACGCTCAACAATCTAGGCAACCTCGTCGAAGCCTCTTGGGCTCTCAACACCATCTACCGAATCGTCCGCCACTTTTACCTCCTTGGACGCAGAACAAGCAGCTTCTTCATCATCCTCCAACTTCAAGCGCTCATGCCCATGGTCATGCAGGAAGCTGAAGCATACATGGGAGCTGCGCGCGCCTTCGCCGAAGGCCAGCCGATAGGGGACGGCATAGGTGCTCTGGTAGCTTCCAGGTTGATGAAAGACAAGGCGCAGCGCAAGGTCGAGAAGGATGTCATCGTGGCTGAGACGACGATGGAGGACCGCAGGGTGATAGCGCTCAAAGCCGAGGGGCCGGGAGGAAATGTAGGTAAACCCGGAGATGCCATCCGTTCAATCATCGAAGAGAACCAGGGAAAAGTCTCCATGGTCGTCATGATCGACGCTGCCCTCAAGTTTGAGGGAGAAAACTCAGGAGACATCAGCGAAGGCATCGGTGCCGCAATCGGCGGAATCGGAACAGAGCGCTTCAAGATAGAAGAGGAGGCTACGAAGCAGCGGATACCTGTCTATGCCGTCATCGTGAAAGAGAGCATCCTCGAAGCTATTACCCCGATGAAGAAGGAGATACTTGACGCTGGGGAGAAGGTCATCGAGAGGATTAAAAGGCTCATCATAGAGCGCACGAAGCCGGGCGACACCGTAATCGTCGCCGGAATAGGCAACACAATAGGAATAGGACAGTAGGTTCACCAGTGGCACAGGGGAAGCCACCGGGCGGTGGCTCCGTAACGGTACGATTTGTTCTATCGCTGATTCTAGCCTTCATCGGACTCTTCAGCCTCCTCGCACTGCTAACTGGCTACGACTTCATCCAGCAGAGGAGGCTCGACGATGCGGGCACCTCTCTCTACTTGTCACTCGCATTCGTTACATTCCTGTTCGTCGTCTTCAACATAGTCAGGACACGCCGAGGCTTCTCTCTCACAACGGTTGTTCCTTCCAAGGTTCTCTCGGTCGTCCAGTGCACCCAGTGCAGCTTCAAACAGCTCAAGAACTTCGCCCTCGGCGACTATGTCACCAAGGCCGAGGGCAAGTGTACCCAGTGCGGAAACCAGACCCTCTTCGTCAGCGGAATCTTCACAGAAGCCGGGAAAAAACGATAGCCGATTATTACTCGACGCAACTCAAGAGTCCAAAAGGACCCCCCCGTCATCTAGCCAGTCAGAATCGTACAACCATCCTTCCCGACAAGGACAGTGTGCTCCGCCTGGGCCACCGGCTTACGAGTCTCCTCAACCAGAACAGGGTAGGAACCAATACACTTTTTCTCCAACAGGTCCTTCATACCCCGAGTTGCCACTTCCCTCGAGAACTTGGTCTCAAGCCATCTCGCCGCAAACGGCAGCGTCAAGAACCGTTTGTGAATATCCTCCAAAACCCTCTTCGACTCCTCATTCTTCACCCCCTTCAGCTTGACAAAACGGTAAATGTACGCGTCAGGAAGGTTAGCAACCGACCCGGCCGCACTCTCCAACGTCACGAAAGGCTCTATGGCGTAGACCTCTCCCTCCAACGCCTTAGAACTGTTGAGAAGCTGCGGGACATTCGGAACCGACTTCCCCGCGTGAATCGCATACCTCTCGATACTATGGCCTGTCAGATTGCTAATAGGCCGGAACCCATAACGCTCCACCGTTCCCTGGATAATCCGTCCAATATCAGACAGTTTGACTCCCGCGTGGAAGGCCTTGATTGCGTGGTCAAGAGCCTCGGTCGCCGCCCTAGCCATGGGCTCGAAAGTCGGGTCGAAGAATACGGTGACCGCGGTATCAGCTAGGTAGCCGTTCACGTGAACTCCAAAGTCAACCTTCACCATTGACCCTTGGGGAATGGTCAGCGTGTCGGCTGGCGGAGACGTGTAGTGTGCTGCAATCTCGTTGATTCCGACATTGACAGGGAAGGCCGGTTGGCCGCCCAGCTCACGAATCTTGCTCTCAAGCTCTTCGCATATTTTGACCACGGGTCTTCCGGGGCTGACCATTCGCGGTAGGTCTTTGCGTAGTTTCGCGATTATCCCGCCCGCTTTTCGAGTCGATTCCAGTCCTTCAGCGTCTAGCAAAGGCCTGCCTCTCTCATTTTGACCATTTCTTCCACCTTCTCATCGTTCGTCATTGAGGGTCGAGCTACACTTTGCTAAAGTCGCGGGTCCACATCTCCTTTGCGAGGGCCCCGTCATGTTTGAGAAGGCTGACCGTCTTGTGAGCCTTGTCCCGACGTTTTCTGTGCTCTTCGAGGAACTCGGATATTTTGTCGATTAGGATCTTCTTGAGCTCGCCGGAGAGCATTCGGCCGCTCCTGTACTCTGTGCGTATTTGTTCGATTCGCTTATCGTCCCGCTCGAAGAGCATGTAGAGCCACTGGAACGGAACGTCAACATCAGCGTTGCCACCAAGCCTCCGATGCTCTTCTACCGTGTCTCTTCCGCCGGAGAAAGCGTGCTTCTTCACCTTGTCCCGGACCATTTTATCAGAGTCTGTCAGGTAGATTGCTGTTTCAGGCTTTGAGCTGCTCATCTTGTCCTGGACTCCGGTGAGGGGAGGGAGGAATTTGCTGTGGATCGCCGCCGCCTTGTAGTAGCCCAGTGATTCTGCAATGTCGCGTTGTATCCGCCAGTAAGGGTCCTGGTCGATTGCCGCCGGTATCAGGCACCTCTTCTTCTCCAAGAGGCTTGGCAGTATCTGAATCGATGGGTAGAACAGGAAGCCAATGTTGGTCTCGTTAGTAAAGCCGAAGACTGCACGGGCAACGCTAAAGTTGATCCGCCGAGCGATCTTCAAGATGAGCGGGTAGGCATGGCCGATAAACTCTGTGTCCTGGAGGATGAAGGTCTTGTCAGGATCGAAGCCGACTGCCGCGATGTCTAGAATGTTTTCCCTCGCCCAGTGCTGCGTGTCTTCATAGCTTAGGTCTCGTTTTTCTTCGAGAAATTTCTCATCGTCTGTTATCTGGATGTACGTGTTCACATGGAACTTGTCTTGTAACCACTTTGTGAAGTAGAACTGCATAATGTGACCGATATGCATAGGCCCGCTCGGGCCCCGGCCTGTGTAGAGGAAGAAGCCTCGGCCTTTAGCGTGGTCATCTAGGACGAGGTCTAGGTCGCGGTGGGAGAAGAAGACGTGCCTGCGGATTAGGTAAGCTTCGTCTCCTAGAATCTTCTCCATCTTGTCCGCGAGGGGGCCTGTTAAGGGCTGGGTTCCAAAGTCGCGTATGAGCCGGTCGTAATCAACAACGCCCGAGACTTCCCATGGTGTGACGGTGAACTGTCTCTCAGGCATTGTTGTCGGGCCTCTATCGGTTCGAGTTAGGGCGCGAGGGAAGTTTCGGGTTTAACCTTTCCCCGCCAGAAGACACGGCCGGACTCAACCTCTCAGAATCACCCATTCCATCCTAGAATTCTGCGAAAAAGCCGGAAATCAAGCCTAATCACCGATACTAGCCCATGATTTCTAACCACACCAAATCCACACATAATCCTAGGGGAAACTGCAGAGGTCAGAAAACCCTGGACAAGCCCATTAGGGGCTAGTCACACACAACAAGCCAAAAAATCACGCTCGGACAGCGAGACCCTCCCAGAAAAATTCGTGATCGTATGGCCTCCTCGAGACACAAAACCCGAGACTCTCCAAAGCCACGAGCGGGATTCTCCAGTTTCACAGAGCCGCCAGGAGATCCAGCTCAAAAGCAGCGACAGGCAGGCCCAATCCCCACGACCGGATAACTTCAGGATGAACTTCGCCAAGGAAGCCAACATTCTTGCCATTAGAGACCACTTGTCCGAACCTGCCGTCGAGAAAAGTTGGATGTTTGGCTGGTTCAACTGAGAAATCGATTCCGGCACTGCTGAGCAACGCGTCCAGAGCAGCCCTGATCTCCGTGAAACCGGCGCTGGCGTGGACGGTGGCAGCCGTAAGTTTTGTCCTGGTTGTGACTGGGCTCTCGGAATCCTTCTCTCGGAGTTCGCAGGCTCCGACTTCGAAGACTTTCTGCGGATAGTCGACGTGTGTGTTGTTGCTGAGGAATTCTAGGATGCTCGGGAGAAGCCAGTTCCGGAGTACTGTGTATATTGTCACTTTGGGATTCTTCAACTCAACCAGAGACGCCGGTTTTGTTCGCGTCTTCTCCTCTAGCCTCGCACGGTCTGTCAGGGTGTAGTTTAGGATCTCCTGGTAACCTAGGCCAACCATGACCTCGGCGAGAGCCTCGAACCTGTCTGTCGTCGGGTCCAGTCCACCAGGCGTCCAGACTTCAGGCCATTCGGGCGTGAGCTTGTTTAGGTCCATAGCTATTCCAATATCCTCGACTATGTCGATTTGGTGCATAATGTCCAGACGGTAGCATGGGACCAGCACTTTGATCGTGTCCCCGGCGATTCGACTGACGGCGTAACCTGCTTTCTTGAGGTAGACGCTTGTTGCCTTGCTGGAGAGTGAGGTCCCCAGTGTTTTGTTCGCGTAGCTCAATGACATCGTTCTCTCGATTGGCTTGAGGTCCGGTGTCACCATTCGCCTGCTTGGCCCGTACTGATAGTTTTGCACACAGGTGTGAACGCTCCCGCCTCGCTCGGAGAGACAGGTGACCACTATTTTCAAAGTGTTGTGAACCGTCTCAAGGCTGGTTCCAGTCACCTCCACCAGAACGTTCTTGGTCTGGGTTGTTACTCTCCCGAGGTCGTTCGAGTTGATGACAGGTGGCAACGAGAGGATCTGGTCTCGGCCGTCAACAAGCAGGGGCCACTCGTCGAAAGACGAAATTATCGGACCATATTCCCTTCCTTTCTCATGCTCCTTCAGAATCTCTCTGAGACTCATTTTCCGAGTAGAGCCCAGTGGGATGAAGAAAGCGGCGTCGGGCTTGCTGACAGTATATCGTATCGGGCTCGCGACTAGATCCGCTTGGTAGAAGCCTATTGACGACCTCTTTCGTTTTCTCCCGTAAGTCTGGTCCATCTTGTCTTGGAGGCCTATCCAGCTCTTCAACGCGTCCTCGCTAGGGTGGAGGTTCGTGACAACTGCGCATGCGATGTAGGGACGTATGTTCTTGAGCCTCTTGTCAACGATCACGTCGAGCTTAGATGGGCCGGCGAGTGTCAGCTTTTTCCGTGAGGCTTCGCCGAGGAATCCTCGGAGCGCGCGTGCTACGCCTTCGACCGACCATATGTCAGGATGGTTGCTGTCCTTGACCTCGACGTTCACCGTGTCCGTTTGCTCATCTAGTGACTCAACGTCCCCTTTGACGTACGCGAAAACCTGGTTCAGTCCATCTCTGTCTCTCGGTAGTTTGTCGCCTAGCAGGTTCTCTAGGTCGGATAGGGACAGCTGTACGGATGGCGTTCTACTCGACCTTCTGTTCCCTGATCCATTCGAGGTCTGTAGTGAAAATTTGGCGTATGTCCTGTATTCCTTTGTGCATCATGTAGAGCCGGTCGATACCAAGTCCCCAAGCTAGAACCGGAACTCTCACTCCTAGAGGCTCAGTAACCTCAGGTCGGAAGATTCCGCTTCCGCCGAATTCAATCCATCCGAAGCCAGACTTGTAGGCTTGCAGTTCGACGCTGGGCTCTGTGAAGGGGAAGTAGTCAGGTTTGAACCGGACCCGGTCTGCGTCCGCGACCTCTTTGGCGAACATTTCCAACACCCCTAGAAGGTTGCGGAGGTTTAGCTTCTCGTCTAGAACGATACCTTCTACCTGGTTGAACTCGATGAGATGTGTCCGGTCGAGATATTCGGGCCTGAAGCAACGGGCTATGGCGAAGTACTTCCCGGGGACCCGGAGGTTTTTCGATAGCATGGTTCGGACGCTTAGCGCTGTTCCGTGGCTTCGGAGTATTAGCTTGGAGGCCTCCTCTCTCGAGAACTTGTAGCCCCAGCCCGTGGAGCCTGTCCTCCAGCCGTTCTCGTGTGTCCTTGCTACTCGGTCAACGGTTTTGCCCCACTGAGCGAGGCTCATCGATGAGGGGTCTTTCACGTAGTAGAGGTCGTGAATTTCCCGGGCGGGATGGTCTTGGGGCATGTATAGACAGTCGCAGTTGACGAACGTGGGCTCGACTAGTGGCCCGACG
Source organism: Candidatus Bathyarchaeota archaeon (assembly GCA_005888735.1). GTDB lineage: Archaea > Thermoproteota > Bathyarchaeia > 40CM-2-53-6 > 40CM-2-53-6 > BA-19. The sequence continues at coordinate 28,244 of VBBN01000032.1, read as the reverse complement.
GCTTCTTGGAAGCCTAGCGCTACGAGTTTCCTCCTGACCATTCGGAGAAATCTGAGGTATGGATGATACTTTCCCGGTCTGATGGGAGGGACCTGGGAGGACACATTGTAGTTGCGCAGCCTAACATGGGCCCACTCTCCGGATGTTATCATATCGCCGGTGAGGGAGCTTACTTCTCCTAAAGTGTCAAGGGTCGGGATTGCTTGGACCCCTAACTGAGTAATTTCCACAACATGGTCGTTTCTCGGTTTAGCCTCAAGGATATTCCTCCTCAAGAGACGCTCAGCTGAGGCTTGCAGATTGTCGGGGAGTTCTTCCAATACGACACTACCGGAACCTACCTTCTCCAGGAGATGCTCGTCGGGATCTTTAGCGGGCTTATCGTCGACTCGAACCTGAACTATCCCGTCCTTCTTCTCAAGAGTTCCCCATTTCTTTCGGCTTAACCATCCAGTAACTATTGGTACGTACTCAGGTCCGAGGCCGGCATTTTTCACGGCCGCGGCAATTGAGACTGGGGCTCCTAGCTTGATCTGTTCGACCACTCTCCTCTCCGGGAGACCTCTTTCAACGCAAATCATACCCTCCTCTGTTGGTCTAAGTTCTGTTCGCTTGACAATCACTTCGTTGATGAGGCCTTGGTTTGAGAGTGTTAGGATTGCTCTAGCAACTGACGAGTCTGCAAGCCCGGACTTTTTTGCGATGTCCGTCGCAGATGTTTTCCCGCGGAGTTCTTGGATTGTCTTCAGGACCTTGGCTTCGCTCTCTCTCAATTCCACCAAGGGCCCAGGTTCTCCGTGAAACCGGGTTTGGCTGTCCTTGCGTGTATTTTAGTGTTCGAGGGTTCAGGGAGCGGTCTGTGACTCTTTTGGCTTTGTCACCGGTCCCAAGCTTTTCCGGTTATGCTCTCTTATCATAGCACAGCAACAATGAGGGCGGCTGGTCGTCGGGTGAGGGTCAGAGATGAAAGTGGAATTTTTCCACCACACAACCCTTGGCAGAGCAGCCAAGGTCAACAGTAAAACCCAGACCATGTTCTTTGTCCTCGACGGCATCTGGAGGGACGCGGACTCGGTCGAGGCTGTCTTGCTGACCAAGATTCCGGAAACTGAATGGGAAAAAGACAGCTGGCTCGCGCTAGACAAGCAGCGCAGCAGCCTAGCAGGCAAGCGATAGAGAATTCCGGCTTCACCGCTTCCCCGTCAAAATTACGGGTCTCAGGCTTGGCCTAATTGTGGAAGGATCCGCCCGGGTCTAGCCTTGTACGATGGGACACCGACTCCAACAGCAATCATCGGGCTCTTATCCTTGGCGTGTGGTGAGAAGAATTCTGTGACTGCGTCGTCGTAGAATGTTGAGCCTGAGGCGCCGACTCCTACTGAGTAGGAGGATAGGTAGATTTTGCCGGCGTGGACGCCTGCTTCGAACTGGGCGGCGCAGTAGCCTCTGGGGCCGAGACAGGCGAGGGTGTGGGGTAGGTCTGCCATGAGAAAGAATACGACGCTTGCGTCGCTGAAGAGGGGTTGGTCGAGGCAGAGATAGCCGGACATGTGCCTGAGCCTTCCCGTCTTCAACTGTTCTAGTGACTTTGTTCCTGGGTTGAAGAAGTAGGACCCGGATGGAAGTCCTTGAACGTCATTTGCTATGAGATAGAAATCAGTCAAGGTCTCACCCTCGGGCAGAAAGTCCAGAGGGACGCAGGTTGTTGCAGCGTCGACGATTGTGGAGAGTGATTCGAAGGTGATGGCTTGCTGAGCGAACCGTCGAGTTGACCCGCGACGCAGGATTGTCTGTTCTAGTGATGGAGAGTCCTCAGGCTTCAAGGGTCTCAGTTGAAACGTCGCGTTGCTGTGACTCAGTTTGCTTATCCTTGGCTTGTAGCCCTGCTGCCACGCCTTGACCGAGTCTGCGCTGGGCAGTTCTGATGCCTTGTTTGCTTCCCACATTATTGGATAGTCAGTTTGGTCTCTCGAAAGCGGCTCGACGTCTGGGTGTAGTGCCGGGATTTCCGGCCTCACGGAGCGGGCGTTGGTTCCTAGGCCTGTCCCGATCGCGGCCATGCAAATGGGCGCCTCTTGGTGTTTCTCGAGGCCCAACAGGTTGTTGACTTCACTGTCTACGAATCCCATGATGAGTTTGACCCATATCTTTTCGGAGATGCACGTTGCTAGGAGGTTGGCTGCGATGACTCCACCATCCCAGAACCAGTGGCGGTAGGAGCGGGCCTCATACTTCCAAGCGTTCCTCCATGCTAATGATGTGAGTGCAAATGTTACGGGAGAAGATGAGACTGCTTCGTGAGATTTCGCGGAGAGTTGGGAGCGGTAATCACCTTCTCGGAGGTGGACGAGAGAGAAGTCGAGAGGATTGTAATGATAGACGCCTGCGTTGAGTTGTGGAATGTCGCCGTTGATGATGTAGACTTCGATGGGGTAGAGTGCTCCTGTCGCGGGGGCTGCTCGCATGTAGTAGGGCTGGCTGCCAAACCTCATTTTTCTGGTGAGGCCGGCTGAGAAGAAGAGCAGCTCTGCCATGGTGTCTAAGTCAGGATTCTTGGTCGGCTTGGAGCGGTTGTCCTTGATGGTTTTGAGGGAGGCTTCTTTGGGGTGTGGGAATTGGCGTGAGAGGGCTGTTGAGGGCCGGTTCTTGTACTGTTTGAAGGCTGAGGGTTTATTGTCCCAGTCTAGATAGTGGCCTGAGGTTCGAAGGTTGATCTCCGAGTGCTTCGTGGTCTCATGGTACGCTAGAATGGGGTTGGAGTCATCGCGCGCCATGTTGGCTAGTTGTTCTTCCTTGGGGAGATAGTTTAGACTTCCCGTGAAGCTGTAGTTATTGCAGACGACCACAGTGGAGCACGTTGCCCGATCTCGTTCCCGGGGCTTTGTTCGGGCTGAGCTCGGGTCTCGTCCAGGCTCGCGGCGGGATAAACGAGGAGGCCCCCCGGGGCCATAAAGATTTCTCGACAAAAAAAGATTCGTCACAAGAAAAGACTCGCCTTTTTTTTCGGTTTCACATTCTTATCCTTAGTCTCGTTCTATACGAGTTTCGGACTCGCCTCTCTCACGTCTCAAATGGCCGCGTCTGTACCCAGCCAAATTTTCAGGGCTCGTTTTCTGTCTGGCGGGAAGAATGGGCGATTTTTCGCTGACAGGGCTTGTTGTGGGCGAGTCCGGAATTTTGACAAAGTGGAATCGTTCGCATTTTGGTTCAGGCCATCGAGGCGACCGTTGATGGTAGGTGACAGATTGCAATTCAGGGCTCGTTCTGGGCGATTTTAGTAGCTTGCGTGAAGTTCACGGAACACTTTCAGCATGGAATGGTAGGATGGTGGGTCTTTACGGCCTTTTCATACTTGGGTCAGATTTGAATTTCAACTTTCCAGACGCGACTAAAAAGACGATCCCTAATAGTATGAAGAGAAATGCCTGAAAAAGCCGAGATCCGATACGGACCATAGGTCCGCCACAAGTCTGCAGAACTATATCCGTTGGCCGGACAATTTACGGACAGGTTCAGGCCGATTCGGCCAACTATGAGTAGGATTACCCCCAGTACGCCAACGAAGAATCCAAAATTCTGAATCGCGCGTCGTTTTCTGTTCTTGGCAACGATTCGGTAGCTAGCTTCTTCGATGTCGGAAACGCCTTTGGCCGAACTGCCGACCGGCGGGCCGTCTCCGCGAAAAGTCTCGTCGCGCGGCAAGGCCCTGGAAGGGTCTAGGTGGAAGGTGGAGCCTCGCTGCGCTCGTCTCCGCCGGTGGTTGTAGGGTGCCTGATAGATCGATGAGGTTCGCGGATGTCATGTGCCTGATTTTGCCGAACATGTTCTCGTCTTGACGACTGACGAAAGAGAGCGCAATGCCCGCTTTTCCCGCACGCGCAGTTCTTCCAATGCGGTGGAAGTACATGTTCGGTTCCTCAGGCAGGTCGTAGTTGATAACGTGGGTAACCTTTGAAATGTCCAGGCCTCTTGCCGCGACGTCTGTCGCCACGAGAAGGTTGATCTCGCCCGACCGGAAGGCTCCGACTGCATCATCACGTTGGTGCTGGGACAAGTCTCCATGCAATGCCATTGCATCTTGACGGTCTTGCTGTAACGCGCTTGCGAGCCTGTCCGCTCTAATCTTGGTCTCGCAGAAGACTAGTCCCTTTCTCACGTGTTCCTGTTTGACGATTGCACGCAGCAGAGGGTACTTGCCCTGTTCCTCAACTCTAACAAACTTCTGCTCGACGGAATCAACATTGGGCTCGTCAGTGTCAACGAAAAGCCTCAGCGGGTTCTTCATGTACCGCTGGGATAATTTCACGATTTCGCGAGGCATGGTGGCCGAGAAGAGCGCTGTCTGGTGGGTCCTCGGGACTTCTCTGAGGATTATCTCAATATCTTCTATGAAACCCATGTCCAGCATTCTATCAGCCTCGTCCAACACGACGAAGTGAACGTTGTTCAGCTTCACGGTTCGACGTTTTAGGTGGTCGATGAGACGGCCTGGGGTTGCGACGATAATCTTGCACGCTGGATCGTCAAGCTTCTGCATCTGAACCCGAATGCTCTGGCCCCCGTAGATGGCAACGGTTCTAACGCGGATGTGTCGTCCAAGCTTCTCGAACTCGCCCGCTACCTGAACTGCGAGCTCCCTGGTAGGGACCACTACTAAGGCCCGGATTCCGAGAGCCGTTGGGTGGAGTCGCTGCAGCATCGGGAGTGCGTAGGCCAGGGTTTTGCCGGCTCCTGTGTGGGCTTGTCCTAGAACGTCTCTTCCCTCAAGAAGTGGTGCGATTGCCTCAGCCTGTATGGGAAAGGTCTCGTCGAAACCCATGTCCCTTACGCTTCGGAGCAGACCCGTATCTAGGCCGAGGGTCTCGAAGCTGACTCCCATTCGTGTTCCACCTCGTAACGAGATAGGGGCATAAAGACTTTCGACTCAACCAGGTTCTTGCAGAGTAAGGTAGCTTCGTGGGATTTGCTAATATGACCTGGGAGCTTTTTTAGCTATCAAGTCGTGAGATTGCCTCATGCATCAATACCGGACTGACATGTATGAGGGAATGCTCGCCGAAACCGTGATGATGGAAGGACACAGGGGAGACGCTATCAACGCGTACTTTGCCCGCCCCCTAGGCCCTGGACCCTTTCCCGCGGTTCTCTTGATCCACCACATGCCGGGGTGGGATGAATGGTACAGGGAAATAACTCGCAAGTTCGCTCACCACGGCTATCTTGCGACTAGCCCGAACATCTACTACCGATTTGGTCACGGTTCTCCTGATGATGTGGCTGCGAAGGTTCGTGGGTCTGGCGGAGTGCCGGACGACTCGGTGGTGGGCGATGTTGAGGGAGCTGTTGGATTACTGAGGTCTCTTCCGTACAGCAACGGTAAGGTTGGAGTGTTCGGGACCTGCTCAGGAGGCCGTCATGCGTTTCTCGCAGCTTGTCGATTGAAAGGGTTGGACGCGGCCGTGGACTGCTGGGGTGGCAACGTGGTTGTGCCGAAGGAAAAATTGACCCCTAGCCAGCCAGTTCCGCCCATAGAATACACGAGAGATTTGTCGTGTCCTTTGCTGGGCTTGTTTGGCGACGAGGACCAGAATCCTACTCTTCAACAGGTCGCTGTGCTTGAGCAGGAGTTGAAGAAACATGGGAAGGCGCATGAGTTTCACACGTACCCGAAGGCGGGGCATGGTTTCTTCTACTATCACAGTCCATCCTACCGTCAGGAGCAAGCGGTCGATGGCTGGAAGAAGCTCTTCGCCTTCTTCAACAAGTACCTGAGTAGCTAGGAGCTGCTGCCCATGTGCACGGGAATAGTTGAGTCTGCGAAAGTTTCTGGTAGTGGGAAGGGTCCGAGGGGATGGTTCAAGCTTGACGAGGTGAATGTTTCATTCGACCATCCATTCGATGCTTCAGTGGAACACTCGTTGAACATTGACTTTGTAAACCATGCAGAAGGTCCCAGCTTGAGAATTGCGGTTGAGCTTACACCGGAGTCGGCGAGGAAACTGGTGGAAGCGATTCTCACATCATTAACGCGTGGCGAGGTCCAAATAGGTAAGGATGTAACACTCACGAGCCAGCAGCTAACATAGGCTTAGTGGTGTCCGAAACTGTTACTAGATTTTCACGTGTCTGGTTAGGAGTGGATTTTGACTGACGGTGAGATTCTATGAACCGATTCTAACTTGAAGTCCAAGAAGCACGCTATAACCCGTTCGAAATCGAAAACCCACCGGAAGACTACGACTCATACTAGGACCAAGACTAAGACCGGAACAAGGCTCGTTCAGCCCGTGAAAGTCGACACCTCTCCTAGGGCATCCAGCGAGGCGAGCATCAAGGTCAAGTCTTGTCAAGAAGTGGAAGTTGGTGACATCGGCGGGTTTGGGAGCCCTGACGAGTTGGAGGAGCATGAGAAGCGCTGCGGCGAACCGGCCACGGAGCTTTGCACCACCTGCGGCAAGAATCTCTGCCGCACACACTACGACCTTCTCCATAGAGACCACGACACATCAAGTGGGCAAACCGGTAGCAGAGGCCTCGCTCAACAATAGATACCTGAAGAGTCTTCCTTAAGCAGGGGTAATAGACACACATCCACCTCGCCTCAGAGCGCCTTTCCCGAGGGTGAACTTTCTTACCGCGGACCCTTTAGCCAGCCTGAGATTCCGAGTTCGATTACATTCAGCGTGACAGGTTCGAACTCGTAGGACTTGTACCTGCCCTTTTCATCAAGGAACATGACCCTTGGCTTCAACTGGTAGGACCCCTTCCTGCTAGCTTTGAGAGAAAAGACCAGCTCGTGGCTCTTCAAGGGGTCGAGCCTCTTACCCTTCAAATCGACAAACCGTCCGTCTTTTTCTAGCCGCCCATCACGAAGATTCAGCTCAAGCCCTTCGGGTCCCAACCCCTCTGCCTTCATGAGCGTTGCAGCAGTCTTTCCAACGTTGACCATGTCCAACCCGACATCGAAGCTGGACCCTACGGGAAGTTGGGTCTGAGAAACCTTGAGGTTTCCTGCTATGTTTGCTTCCTCAAACCTGTCAAGCCCGACAGCTTGGTCCCGGACGAGTGTCACGGGCGCGACGGATGCACTTGAGGCGGCAGGGTTTCCGGCCAGGGCGTCTAGAGGCGTGAGTACTAGTTCCTTCTCCTCGCGAATCCTATCTAAGTGTCCAAGGGCTTCATCTTTCTTGGCTTGGAATCCTGCGTCTCCGTAGAGCCTGGCGGCGAGTTGAAGGTGTCTTTGAGACAGGTGGTAGAGGTCTGCCTTTTTCTTCGGGTCTCGTTCAATCTCTGCGTCTGTAAGGTATACGAGGCCGTCGAACATTCGCTGCGTGGCTCGTGTCCAATCGGCGGCGTTCTTGAATCCCGCTTCTCGATAGTAATCTGCTGACGCTTCAAGCCTCTTCTTGATGTCAGCGTAGAGTCCCGTGTCCCGGGTTCTGCGGAACCTAGTCCCGGACTCTAGAGCTTTGCATATCGAGGCGTTGGCCATGGCGAGGGTCCGTATTTTTCTCTTTCGTCGTGATTTTCTCGGTTGCGAGGAATAGCTCGGAGGCTTCAGCGTAGAGTTCGGGGGAGGCTTTGGACTCTGCCTCTTTCATCCTGCTCCACGCCTCGCAGAGAAGGTGAAGGGTCCCCAATTCCTCCTTTGTCTGCGGGCTCTGCGCCTCCGCGCTCAGCACTTTGAAGGCTTGGGACGCTGATTGGTACCTTAATGAGCTGGGAGACTTCTCGCCTTTCTTGTCCAGTATTCTTGCTTCTTCCAGGTCTATCCGGGCATCGCAGTATCTGGCTCGGCCGCCGTTGACATCAAGCCAGTTCTTCATCTCAAGGCGTTGTGTCGTATTCATATCATGCGTAGACGCGCTTTCTATGGCGTCAGCTGCCTCTCTGAAAGAGTTCGCGGCGGCGAGGAAGGACTCTTTCGACGAGTCTGGTCTCTCCTGTCGACTGAGGGCTTCCCCTCCCTCTAGGAAAGAGCAGCCCGCTATTGTCTTGTAAGAAAACTCCAGTGCTTGGTTCCTCCAAGGGCGTCTGCCGCTTTCTGATAGTCCTCTGCAGAGAGAATGTAGTCCCCATCGGCATGGTGGCTTCTGGCGTCTTCGATGAATGCCCATGCGTCCATGTACGAGGCAGTGTTGTTGAATGTGGTGTAGGAGGCAGGAATCTTCTTCGAAGCCTCCCTGAAGGCCTCTGCAGCTCCTCGAAATTCTCGAGCCGCGAGAATGTAGTTGTTCGCGGCATCTTCTGTGCGTGCGATCTTCCACTTGAGATGAGCCGTGGCGGTGGGGTGGTCTAATTGGTTGCTATGGCCGACGGCTTTGGTGTAGGACACAATCGCCATTTTGAGACTTGACGGGTCAGGTTGTAAATCGTGAATCTGAATGTGCAAGTCTCCCGACCACTCTTCGAACTTTGCCAAGGCAGGTACCTGCCCAGAAGTGAACAGTGCAGTGCAGATTCTGAGACAGGTCGACATGTCAACAAGCGCGCTCCGGAGTAATTCCAGTTTCTTCCCCGGGTCCCCTTCCATACTGGATTGGTCCGACTTCACCAACGCGAGGTAATTGTACTGCACCCCGAGGTCCCACGATTCCCCGCCTGCAATGGACTCGACATATTCGATCGATTCTCTTCTCACCTGAGAGATTCTTGCAGGAGGTGAGCTTTCTCGGCTGGGTCTGTCTCAGTCTGGGAGAGAAAGAAAAACGCCTTGCCTAAAGAGTGTTTTGCGCCAGCCACCCCGGGAGCTACTACTGAGTCTAGCGATTCCTTGCCGATTTGGGTCGCTTTCTTAAGCAGCTCTCTCCTTCTTTCGACGTCAGTCTCGACAAGAACCGCTAGCATTGTATGGCACTCCGCCCATACGTCGCGTGCGTAATCCAGTGGCAAAGATAGAATCGGTACTTCGAGGTAGCTGATTGTCTCGGGTCCTTTTGTGATTCCAGTCTCTAGGAAAGCCCGTTTTTTCTCCGGGTCTTCCTCGCTAATTCCCATCCAGAACAACATGCTGAGATTTGCGGCGCTCACGCCTCCCATCAGGATTCTATCACCCGATTCTATAGCGAGAGGAATTCCCTCTTTGATGAGAGGCAGGCTCTTCTTGTAGTCGCCATCAACTTCCGCGGCTATTGCTCCTTCTACTTCCAGAGATAGGAGGCGAGCGTACGGCGTTCCGATATTGTGTGACAGCTCCTTTATCTCCCTGGCTAGTGAGTGCATCCTGCGAGTGTTCTCAACATCGCCTCGGTGAGTGTGAGCTTGAGAAATTATGAGGCCGCTTGTCATGAGTTCCATGCATCCCAACAAGGCGGTTGGGTCGTCAATGGACCTGTAATTCTCGACGGCTTTCTCGGCCGCCGATATCATGTCCTCGACCAGCTGCTTCATGGACTTGAAGTCTCTCGGCACTTCGAGGGAGTGGCGATAGCACATCTCCAGGTTCTCAAACGTCTTTGCTAAGGCTTCCTTGTCAACTTCCTCTGCTGCTTGGATGACGGCTTCGCGAGCGTGTCCGGTGGCCTTTGCTATGAGCGCTGTTCTATCCGGGCTTTTGTTGGCGATCCAGAATTCGACGAGTAGTTCCTTGCTCTTTGCCAGGGAAACTTGGCTTTGGAGGCGAGCTCTTTCGTAGAGCAGCTCCGCACTTGAGTAAGCGTCTTTGCTGTGTTTCATCCTCTCCTTGAAAATTGTCCTGGTTTCTCCTTGGAAGGAGTGGCGGTAGAGGGAATTTGCTAGGAGGCTTGTGAACCGGGCCGCCTTGGAAGGGTCACCCTCTGAATCAATGAGGGCCAAGGCATCTTTGTAGATTTTTGAGGCTTCAAACCACTTGTATGCCTCGGTCAGCTTCCTGGCCTCTGCTAGAATGTTGTCTAGAGAAGAGGACTCCGGCAACCTTGGGACGACTGCCTCTTCCCTAGCACGATATTAAACGGTGCGCTCTTTGTCCTCACTATAGGAGTTCTGTAGGCAGCGGCCAGATTGCGGGTGACAGTCTTTCTTGTCAATTTCAAAGCCAGTTTACTGAGGGGGCCTTTTTCTGGTGATGCGGGTTGCTAGGTGGATGAACGGAATGGAGAGCAGCGTGTAGAACGTAACGTCAACTAGGAAACCGGAGAGGATGAACCCACCTTGACAGGAGGCGAATAGATGGTACTGCTGGTTCAGAGTCTCGCACTGGGAAGTGGGGAGGCCGTACCACTGGTCGGGAAACCCATAGAAGTGGAAGTAGTCTGTGGGTTCACGATTGAAAACAAGAATCGGATATTCCACCAGTCCGGATAGAAGAGTGGCCAATACGCCGACCAGAATAGAGGTCAGCAGGAGAAATACCCGTCTCAAATGGGCTCGAAAGTGAGGCGTTTCTGTCGCGTAATAGATGTGACTGCTTAGCGTTGTAACTCCGTGCTCATTGCCGGGGGTTGTAATCGACTCTTATCGAAACGGTGTCCCATGTTAGGAGGGTCTGTCGGCAATTGAAGGTGTCAACTCTTACCGGGGTTGTGAGTGGATTATCGGCAGCTGTCGTTTTCATTGGTTGGGTTTATCCATCTGAATCTAACTATTTGGGTTCTTGTTCGCAGAGTATGCTCTGGGAGCATTACTGTTCGTAGCTCTCGGCGACGTTCTCGCCCTCGTCTCCATACCCTTGCTCCTCAATCGGCCCAGGTTCTTCAGGGAGAACTATCGCTTCCTGACAACAGCGCTCGCTGTAGGAGCGCTAGCGGCTTTGCTGAGGATAGTTCAACGGGTTTGAATTCGTGACCCCGGGAGGGGGAGGATGGTCGTGGGGATACCTATTGCGGTGGAGGAATACTGCCGCGCCTGGGTCGGCCGCCATGGGTACGACCCGGAAGCGTTCATGGTTGACCTCCTGTTCTAAGGTAGCATTGCCAGCACGATTGTGCTTGGTTTTAGGCTATTAGCCAGAACCGTAGGACAAGAGAAGATCCCCGGACACTCTCAGCAACCGGGAGACCCGTCCTGATCGCAGGCCGATTCTGGACAGTTCCTATTGCCGGGTTGCCCACAGTCAGAACCCGTCTCAACACGTTCATCGTCAAAGATGGGCCTATCACGTTCGCTGTACTGTTGAGGAATTCCGTTGAACTAGGGTGCGAGTTACGCTTTCTGTAAGTTCGAGACCGGAGCTTATGTAGCCGTGGTTGTTCTTGGGAAAGAGACTCTTCTCACTCTGCCTCATCATCGCGACAGTGCTCGCTCTCAGTTTCCCTCTGCTTGCGTTCGCGCCGCCGCCCTCGAACCCGCTCGTTGTCGGGACTCCTGTTGCTAGCCCCGTTTCGCCGACGTCCAGCGATACCATTAAGGTCTCGGTGAACGTTACCCAGTCTCATCCGGGGGTGATGAACGTGTCGATCGTCTACACGACTGACAATTGGCAGTCGGTCAACGTGACCCGTCCCGCGTCCTACAACTCCACTACTCGGACTTGGACAGCCTCGATTCCTCCGTTGACAAGCGGCGGGCATGTCTCCTTCTACGTGGTCGCCTTCGACTACAATGATAACAAGGCTGTTAACAACAACTCGGGAAGCTACTTCGGCTATGACGTTGCCGGAGCAGGACTTCCTGGCATTCTAGCGAATACGAGCAACTGGATTATTATTGCGATAATTCTTGGAGCAATAGGGAGTTTCGCCGTCGTTCTCTTGCGCTCCGGGAAAGCCCGAACGTCAAAGCCGCGCACAACAAGCTAGCGTTTAAGGTCGGAAGATGCTGGGCCAATCTTGACGGTCCGGCCTCGAAGAATGATAGAGGGCGAGCCAGGTTCTGAATCGCTAAATATATCGTTAGAATGAATTCACGGTACGATTGTCAGGGCGTCAGGATGACAGGAAACGGCACGAAGCACTTTTGAGAACGCTAGGGGTCCTCACGCTAGTTGGAACGCTGGTCCTGGCATCCTTAGCAGTAATGCCCCTAACGACGGCGCCATCCGCGGCAGCGGTAGGGTTCGATGACAGCTGGGACTACACAAACTACCGGGGGACTCCGTTGCCGTTTCTTGACGCAAATGGAACGGTTGAGATTCGCCAGTCGAACACTGCGAGCGATTTCACTGGCAGCTACTTTGACAGCTTATTGAGAGGCAGTTTTCCCTGGGGTGTCACGACTGGAACAGCTCTTCCATCAGGACTAACGTCTGTTAGCGTTTCTGTCAGCCTCCTTGATAGGAACCTGCTCAGCGGTTCAAGGTATCATCTATTCATTGCGCTGTACTACCGGCTCCCATCCCTTGCGACATGCCCCGGCGGAGGCATTGGAGCAGACGGGGCCTGCTGGCTTGATACCCAGGTTAGAGTCGAGAATATCGGTGGAGCCGACAGCCCAGTCGGCACAACGGAGCTCTATACATCACAGGCGCTTGGCTGGGACAATGTAACGCTCACTCTGAACCCGGGCCAGGCTGGCACTCTGACTGCCGATGTTGCCCATCAGTGTCAACAGGACCTAGCTGAATATGGGCTGGACCTAGGGCTTTCCTGCACGTTGACGGGTATTGAGATTGGGACGGAGGGCTATGGGCTCAACTCTCTGAACACGAACTGGTACGGTCTTCGCCTCGCGGGACCGGGGCCGGCCTCCCTGACAGCTTCTTTCTTGTTCTATCCTTCAAGCCCCCAGACTGGACAGTCGATGCTTTTCGCTGCGATAGTCTCGGGAGGGGTCTCTCCTTTCACGTATAGTTGGGATTTGGGAGATGGGACAAGTAATGCGGCTGCGTCTCCTAGTCACATCTACTCCAGTTCTGGGAGCTACACGGTTAAGCTGGTAGTTACAGATGGAAGTGGGACGGTCGTGTCAAGCTCTCGAAGCATCTCGGTCACGGTGCCGCGCTCATCTGCGGTTCCTGTTATTGTGGGCTGGGGCGGAACGAGGCTCGACGAGATTGTTACCTACGACGGGACAAACCCACCGAGCGATGTGTTTCCTGGGGAGCAGGCAAGTGATCAGGAGATTCAGGTTCGCCATCTCGCTAGCATGGGCCTCAATGCCTTCCGTGTGAGCTTCCAGTCAGCTTGCACGTCATGGCAAGAGAATGGAGCCTACAACGCCGACTGGTTGAACCGGTCAATAACAGTTGCTCGACACTACAACATGTGGTTGATCGTCGACTATCATGGCTACTCAGACCTTGATACGAGTTCGAGTGCGGACTGCTGGCTGGGTTTCTGGGCACCGGTAGTTCAACAGTTCAAGAACTCGTATGACGAGCTAGTATGGGAGCCGATTAACGAGCCGACTGGGTTCGGGGACAGCAATGTCCCATGGCTAAGCCTTCAATATCAAAGATGGATTGACCAGACACGAGGGTCTGGCGATACTCATTGGACGGTGGTTCAGAACCTATGCAGCTACCGATGCAATTTGACCAACATGGCGGACGGTTATCCGACAGTGAACGACACGGCGGGCCGAGTCTTCATTAGTTTGCACACCTACTTCTTCTACGACCTCTGCGTCTCTGGCGTCTACGGTCCGTCCTGCACATGGGATAACTCGTCCGCGGACGTGTGGGCGAACAAGTTCTACCGGGCGGTCTTGAACGGTACGACTCGGACGGGTTGGCCGTCCCTGAACACAGAGGGCGGGGCCGTCGCATTCAGCACCAACAGTTGCTCGTCTAACTGTGCTCCCGACACTGTGCTCTCGGGGGATGCGGGATACTCGCTGACGAGTCTCCACTTCATTCAGAAGCTAACTAGCCTCTACGATTCGAACCAGCCGGGGCGTGTCAATTGGGTCTGGTGGCCCATGGGAAGCTGGACCAACACACCCGGGGCTGGTCTGCTAGGTTCCCTGGCACCGGACGGATGGGGAAGCCTGCTCCAATTCCGGAGAGCCATCTCAGCCAGTCTTCCCGAGGATCTGAACGGAGACTGCTTGGTGAACATGACGGACGTCATGATCGGGGCAGCCTCGTTCGGAAAGTCTTCACGGGACCAGGGGTTCGATTCCCTAGCTGACATCAACAAGGACGGAATTGTCAACATACTAGACCTTGCAAGCATCGCTCTACACTACGGGCAAACATGCTAGCGGGGGAGAGCTCGTTTCCTCCGCTCTAGCTTCTAATTGGAAGAAAAGGGAGAGGGGTAGTTTTGTCTTGTTGGTGTTAGCAGGAGAAGCCTGCTGCGCAGGTGCTGATGGGTCCTAGTTCGTCTGAGCGTTCGACGTTGGCTATTGGACTGTAAACGAATTGTGTTCCAGCGCCGTTTCCTCCCCAGAGGACTCCTCGTAGCTGGACATCGTTGCCGGACGTTATGGAGAAGACGTCAGAGCCGCTGTCGCCTGGGCCAACGTTTGCGCTGACAAAGTCTTGGCATAGCTGGACGATCTTGGAGCCTGAGACGCCTGTGTTAACGCACGTGTTAGTGACCACTCCCTGTGTCCAGCCTGTTGTTCGTCCGACCTTGTTGACCGTCTGTCCGACGACTGATGGTCCTTCGCTGGTGATTCGGAAGCTTCCGGCGATGTTAAGGGACCCGGTGTTGACGCTGTCGGTCTTCTCGATGGAGCCGAGATCTTGTGTGACTCCGGAGGCGAGTTGTTCGAATGAGCTATCGCTGTATCTGCAGACTTTGTTGCCGTGGATTCCTGCTCCTTGGCATTTGGCCTTAGTGTAGACCGGGTCTGCTATCTCGGTTCCGATGAAGTTGCCGCCGGCTGTGAGGGGCTGGTAGTACTGTGTTGACTCGACGCCTCCCTGGATGTCGGTGCAGTGGGAAGCTGTCAGGAAGCCAGCGGTTCCGGAGCGTATGCCGTTAAAGCTGATCGAGCAGAGGAAGTTGGAGAATTGGATCTGCAATCCGCCTTGGATTGGTCTTACTCTGTCTTGGAGGGTGACGAGGGGTACGATGCCTTCTGTGGCGATTATGTTGACAGCTGCGCTCGGGATTCTTTGGGTGGCGAGTTGTTGCTGGGCTGCTTCTGCGGCTGCTTGGTTCTCAACGCCAACGGTTAGCCGGTTGGCTCTTTCATCAATGTCGGTGTAGACGACGCCATGGATGTTGAACACGCTGCCTATTCGGTTGTACCATTCTTTGAGTTGGTGGAAGTCGTAGTCGCCTTTGAGGACTTGGACTCCTCCGGCTGGTATGCGCTCTCTACCGAAGACCGCTGTTATTGCGTCGACTGCCTTGGCTTTCTCGGAGGGATTCTTGAGGTAGATGTTGAGTGCGCCATTGGCGAGGAACATTCCCCCGAAGCTCGGCGAGAGGGCGGTTACATCGGTGAAGTAGTCGTCCAGTTGTTTTGATGATTTTGCTTGGCTGATACTGTTTGTGGCATAGGATGGGAGTATTGAGGTGGAGGTTATGGTGATTACGAGTAGGGCTAGGATGAGACTTGTCGTGGATTTTTTCAGCAAGATGTTTTTCCTCGAAAAGGCAGTGGGCGAGCTGTAATCTTTATAAAAACTAAGGACTGGATTTCTAGAATCTGGTAGAGGCAAGCTTCTGCTAAGGACACCGTCGGAACCTTAGGGGCGCGTGTGTGTCATTGTTAGTGGACCAAAGCATAGGGTGAATACTTCTAACACCTCTTTCATTCCTCGGATAGCACAACTATGACGCAGCAATCGACCGGGCAAAGTGCAATCTATCGCTCGCCGTTGACCCATTGTGTTCGACGCAGCCACGGTGGGTCTACTGTGTCCAGCCTAGAAGTATAAACAGGAACGCGACCGGTCGCTCCGCGAGCCGAAACCGCTGGGTCTCCTGCTGACGATAAATCCGGGACGGAGGTGATTAGAGATAAGAATGAAAAGGTTGTTTCTGACTTCACCTATCTTTGCTGTTCTTGCTGTGCTTGGAGCGTTTCCGGTAGCGTTCGCATCGCATTCAAGACCATTCAACGGGACTCTCACGGGCAGTTTCACCGATACATCCTCAACCACGGCTGCCATCATCGGCACGGGCCACGTCCAGCATCTTGGAAAGACGGTGTCTGCTGGCGTGGGCACGATTACCGGCCGAGCTGAATGCGGCGGATTGGAGGAGACCGAGGAACATGTTTTCACGGCAGCAAATGGTGACCAGGTCTTCTTGTCGACGACCGATACCATTTGTCCAACCTCCGATCCGAGCGTATTCCGGCTTACTTGGCCCTTCACCATAACGTGAGGCACCGGGCGCTTCGCAGACGCCTCCGGCTCCGGAACTCTCGAAGTATCTGTAGTTTTCACCGCGATGACTTCAGGAACCTTCTCAGCCACTTTGAAGGGTACCCTTGACTACTGAGACACTAGAGCAAGCATCCAACATCACTCCCCCAATCTTTCCGAATCTTCAACACGGACGTGACTCAAGGGGAAGAGCGCCCGACCCCGCTTAAGAATCATGGATATCGGGGTACACCTCTTTATTTGAGGACAGATCGGTCCTTAACCTGATGACTTTTGTCGGGCCCAGGCGAGCTCAAGGGATGGATCAATGGGCCTTCTCGGCCGGAGGAGGATGTGAAGAAAGGTTCCCAGGGGCTGGATAGGCGACGAGTAGCCGTCCTCCCTTTTTCAAACATGAGTCCTGATCCAAACGACGAGTACTTTGCAGATGGGATAACTGAGGAGCTTATTGCGACAATTTCGAAGATTCGTGAGGTCAGCGTTGTTTCCCGGACGTCCATGATGCAGTATCGAAAGAACCCGAAGCCCATCCGGGACGTGGCTGAGGAGCTCCAAGCTGGGACTATTCTTGAAGGTAGCGTCGCGAAGGCCGGTAACAAGGTTCGAGTCACAGTTCAACTGGTTGATGCCGCGCAGGACAAGCATGAATGGGCAGAAAGTTACGATAGGGGTCCTGAGGACATCTTTGCAATCCAGAGCGACATATCCCATAACGTGGCGGAAGTTCTCAAAGTTCGTCTCCTCGCCAATGAGAAGCAGAGGCTGGCCACCGTTCCTACTAGGAATATTGAGGCGTACATGCTGTTCCTGAAAGCGCGGAGTCTTGTGAATCAAAGGACACTGGACGGCTTCTACAGGGCGATAGGCTGTTTCGAGGAGGCGGTCAAACACGACCCGGGATACGCGGCCGCCTACGCTGGTCTCTCAGGCTGCTACGGCCTTTTGGAGGGCTGGAGTTTGATGCGTCCACAAGTAGCATGGCCGAAGGCTTTGGAGTATGCGGCCAAGGCCCTAGAATTGGATGATACTCTTGCGGAAGCACACACCTCCATGGCGCCATGTTTGGCGCACATGAAACGGGACTGGAAAGGATCCGAGAGAGAGTATCGCCACGCTCTTGAACTCAACCCCAGCTACGCAAACGCCCACTACTGGTACGCTTACGAACTCCTAACGGCCGAAAGGAGATGGGATGAAGCGATTAGAGAGATGGGTGAAGCAGGGAAACTTGATCCCTTTTCGCTGATAATCGCCGCCAATACAGGGAGGGTCCTGCTGTGGGCAGGTCGGCGTGAGGACGCAATAAGACAACTCCAGCGGGTCTTGAAAGTGAACCCTGAGTACTGGTTCGCTCGTGCGGAACTTGGAACAGCCCTTGTTTCCACGTCATCCATTGAGGAGGGCACGGCAGAGATCGAGAAGGCGCTTGGTAGGTCACATGACAATGTCTGGGTAAGAGCTGCGCTGGCCTACGCTTGCATGGCGGCTGATAGGAAGGATGACGTTGAGGTAGTTGTTCAACAACTGAGAAGAGTTGCAAGCGAGACCTACGTTCCGGGCACCGTCATCGCGGCGGTCTACGCGGTGCTCGGGGAGAAGAACCCGGCGTTCGAGTGGCTGGAGAGAGCTGTCGAAGACCACAGCAGCACGCTCACCCTTCTGAGCATGCCTCTCTTTGACAGCCTTAGGGCAGACCCACGTTACAAGAAGCTACGCGAAAGAATCGGCTTGTCGTAATGCTAGCTGAGCTTGCGTTCAGCGTTTGCTAACGATATCCTATTCATTAATAGGGTAGATGCGCGGACCGAGTGGCACATGCGAGGCCTGGGCGGGATTGCTTCCTTCTGTCTCATTGGGGTAATGCTGAGTTCGAGCTGGAGCACTTCAGCAGCTGAACTCTCCACCACTCCGACACTTGGCAATACTGCTTGGCCAATGTTTCGTCATGACCTGCTCCATACTGGCAGGTCCCCCTATCTTGGGGCACAGACGTTTCATCTAAAATGGAGTTTCGACACGGCAGGGGAAGGGATTGACTCAACCCCTGCCATAGATGCGAACGGCAATGTCTACGTGCAGAGTCGCAGTGGGCATCTGTACGCTCTTGATTCAAATGGCGCCTTGAAATGGAGATTCCAAACGTTCGACTCGTTCGTTGGTTGCTGTTTCGGTCCAGAGTCTTCTCCAGCAATCGACTCGAACGGAATCATCTACGTGGGGAGCTCTACCGGCAATCTTTACGCTCTCTTCGCGAATGGAACTTTGAACTGGCAATTTTCCACATCAGGCCCGATCCAGTCATCTCCTGCCATTGGAAGAGATGGCACTATCTATGTAGGCAGCGACGACAACAACCTCTATGCAATATCCCAGAATGGGCAGCTGAACTGGAAGTTCGCGACCGGGGGAGCAGTGGTTTCGTCTCCAGCAATCGATTTCATGGGCCCTGACCAAGGGCTGATTTACGTTGGAAGCAATGACTCTAGGCTATATGCGATTTCCCTATCCGGGTCACTCAAGTGGGACTTCAAGACTGGCGCGGGGGTAATCTCATCCCCGGCAATAGGAGTAGGAGGAATTGTATACGTGACAAGTAGAGATGGTTACCTTTACGCAGTGAATCGTGGTGGTAATGTGGTCTGGAGGTTTCTGATTTCGCCGAACTGTCAACTATTCTCTGATCCTAATAGTTGCCCGAACGATGATTCACCGGCGGTCAGTCCCAAAGGAACGGTCTACGTCGGCGCGGGTGCGGGAAGTTACGGTCTCTACGCCATTAAGCGTGATGGCACTTTGTTGTGGCAATATGTCCTGCCCGAAATCCGTTCATCAGCGGCAATTGGCTCTGATGGCACGATCTACTTTGGAGTAGATGACCCGATGGTTGCTTTGAACCCAGATGGAACCCTGAAGTGGGGCGGATTCGGGGGCCCTGGCTGCGTGTGTTTCATTTTCTATTCTTCGCCTTCCATAGCACCTGACGGGACCATCTACATAGGAACCCTTGACGGGACACTTCTTGCTATCTCGTGACCATTCCCGTGAACAGGTCCTCCTCGATTGATTTGAGGCTCAAATTCGGTCTAGCGCTTGCCTAAAATCGGCAATGAGGTCCTCGACTGCTTCTATTCCAACAGAGAGTCGGATTAGTCCTTCTGTAATTCCGAGTCTTTCTCGATCTTTGCTGGTCATTCCGGAGTGTGATGTGACTGCGGGTCTTGTGAGGAGTGTTTCGACACCGCCGAGGCTCGGGGCTATAACAGGGAGTTTGGTGTTGTGCATGAAGGATTCGGCCGCTTTTACTCCGCCTTTCAGCTCGAAGCTCATCATTCCACCGTAGCCGTCGAATAGTTTGCTGGCTCTCGCGTGCTGAGGGTGGCTTTTCAATCCTGGATAGTTCACGCGGAGGATTTTCGGCTGTTGTTCCAGGAACTCTGCGATCTGCTGTGCGTTGGTGTTGTGTTGTTTGACTCGGACGGCGAGTGTTTTGACGCCGCGGTGGAGGAGGAAGGCAGCGTGGGGGTCGAGGCTGCCGCCCAGATGGTTGAGCCGGTGGGTTACCTGCTCGACCAGTTTGGACGGGCCTATTACGGCGCCGGCGACGATGTCCGAGTGGCCGTTGAGATATTTCGTGGCGCTGTGCAGGGAGAGGTCGAAGCCGTGCTCAGGAGGACGGTAGTTGATGGGGCTGGCGAAGGTGTTGTCAACGACGCTGACGAGGTGGTGGGCTCGGGCGAACGAGACGACAGCGTCCAGGTCAGGAACCCGCATCAACGGGTTGGAGATTGCTTCGACGTAGATGGCCTTGGTTGTCAGCCGTAGCTTGCTCTTCCAGGAGTCGGGGTTGTTGCCCTCGATGAAGTCGAAGGAGATGCCGAACTTTTCCAGGTCACGCGTGACAAAGTCGTGTGTTCCACCGTAGAGACAGTCTTGGGCGAGTACGTGGTCGCCGGTGGAGAGGAGGGTTAGTAGAGTGGTGCTGATAGCGGCCATTCCGCTCGCGGTGACGAGTGCGGCCTCGGCGTTCTCTAACGCGGCAAGCTTTGCTGATAGGGCGACCGCGTTTGGCGTGTTGTTCAACCGAATGTACTTCAGATCATCATAGCTCCTCTCACCCGCATACTCGAACATAGCCGATTGAAAAACTGGCATGACAACAGAGCCGTAAATTCGGGGGATAGGTTCACCAGAATGGATCAGCTTAGTTTCAATCTTTCCAGAACTCTTTACCAATGATACATGACTCCAGTCTCATTCGTAGGAACTCCCAGTATTCGAAGATTCTCCCACGCGGGATGGGAGGGCTGAAGCTAGGAACCGAGTATCATTTCTGCGAAAAAGAGAACGGGGAGATTCAACGAGCGTTTCCTACGAGTTCTATCTAGCTCTAGTCCCGTTAATCCGTACGCCGAACTCTGCTAACGCCATGGACTCCGCTTCTCGCCGTCTATCTGCCGGTCAACCACGACGTAAGCCGTCACATCCAATTTGGACCGACCAGGCCACTCTGGAATGCTCAGAACCGCTCCACAGCTTGGGCATTTTGGTAATACATCGTGTTTGAAGGCGCCGCCGTGCGGCGGGAGAAAAAGAGACGGGTAAGAGACTTCGAAATCGTTGTGTCTAGCCTATGACCCCTCGACCAGTCACCTCCAACCACACTGGGCCGGAGGTTCTGATTGAGAGGTCGGGAGTCATCTGAGCGAGCTCTAGCTCGGCGTACCGGTCATTTAGGTCCCTTAACACCTTTTCCAAAGGCACGCTGAGGTACTTGGTCTTGTCCTTGAAGACCACAAGCGGAGAGCAGTCTGATTTTGGCATTACGACGCAAGCGTCTTCCGGCGACATGCCTCGAAGACTTACCAAATGTACCTTCAGAAAGCGTTTCAAAATGGGAGGAAGAGCGTTCTCTATGACCGGCTCGACAAAGCGTCGGAGGGGTCTGAGCTTTTGCATAAGCCTCAGACCCTGTGCAGTGTCGACTACGGCTAGAATTCTTGTTTCCCGACCATTTCTCTGCTCAAGCAAGCGAAATAGACACAGCCTCCTACCCAAGAGCATGAACGCGCGAGTCCCGAGTACTTGTATGACCTGGAAAGTCGTAGTCAAACGACGAGTCGAAACAACGTAGGACATGTCATCCAACGGCCGAAGCGTGTCACTAGTCAGGAGGTTGCAGTGGTTCGTAATCCAAGTCCTGAAGTCTTGGATGAGATTATCAGGAGTAATACTCCACTTTTCAAGGGCTTCGCGCCCTGATTTCATATGGGGGTTTCTGATCTCGCCACTTTCCGGGTCAACCGGTATTGTGATGCGGCGAGGGATTCCATCCTTGCACTTCCTCGGGGCCGAAGACAAGTCCTAAGTAAGCCTTGCGGAGAAAGAACTTTGAATCGCCTAACTTAACGTCCACTTTTAGCTTGTCGGTTTCCATTACCTCGTCAGAACCTGATGACCACCTGGCTGGTTGCAGCACCAATGTAAGCGCTCACCGACCGTCACCTTGAGTCATCTGCTTCGTAAGCTAGGATGTTTGCGGCCTTGAACACTATGGGTTTTGCCTGAAGCGAAATGTTAGAACACCTCCGATGCCAATCATGATTGTCCAGGAAAACACGAAGACTAGTGACAATTCTAATGGGCCTGGACCTATGAAACCTGGAATGTTCGAAGAGACAACCCTGCCCCAAAACGCTAGCACAATCAGCACGCCTCCAAACATTATTCCTCCCCTCACTTTGTTGCTGATTCTCGGGAGAAAACTACCTACAACGCCGAGCAATGGCCCCGTCATAAAAAAGACCCCGTAGAGTTCCTCTGTTAACGAGAGATAGCCAGAAGTGAGAGCCAGGACGAGCCCAGATACTAGAAGGCCCAGCGTTCCCCCAGTTGCAGCAAGAGTCCTCCCCCAAACACTGGCCGAATTGGAATCCATACTAACCACCAGCTGCCAAGAGATGGAGAGATGGAGACAACATGGTTAGTGAAACCCCTGTATCCCGAGTTCCGGGTTAAAAGCTGAAAAAGCCGGCGATAGGAGTTAGCTCTTCGACCGAAATCTCACACATAACAGACCTTAGGAAGGACCTGACCTCATGAGGGCCGAAACCGACCCGTCGATCGGCGTACACATCTATGATTGGAGCGCCGTATTTTGAAGATATGTAGGCCGCGTTTCTCTGTGGGTCACTCCAGAAAATGACAACGACTCCATGATCATCGGTGCTAACCTTTACACCAAGAGCGATTGAAGACAAACATCGGGGAACAACGGTGTCCCAGTGTTCTGCGCCAACGCCGACTACGGTTGTTGCAGCGCCAAGCGCGGTGACGAAGATGACTAGAATCGAAGCCACAGAAGGCTTGAGAAAAGATGCGCTCACGCCCGCAACAAGGGAAGCACCCAGGAGCACTTCCAAAGGGTTATCGAAAACGAGTCCTAGAGCGAGGAACAGTGCCCCTGGCACTGCCGATAAGAAACCTAAATGGCGGAGATGCCGCAACTGGGCCACTATCGTTCATTTCCGTTTTCGGGCCTTTTACTCGTATCGGGCTTCGACTATTGTGAGAGAAAGTTGTGGGTCGCGCCTAGGGATTCGTCTGTGAGAGCTACTGAACGTTTCCAGTTGGTCTCGAGTCCCGTCAGGGAGCGAATCGCATCCACGTTCTCTGGGACAACCACACTCTCGTTGTGTACTTGGTAGACCATGTTCACTTCTCCATCCTCTACGCTCAGCACGTCTTCCCAGTAGGCTACTTCCCACATGTCCGCTCGTGGCCTGCCTAGGTCTCGCATCATCTCGGCTACCGCGTTCATGCTGTCGACTCCGTCGCTCATCCTGACCGGCGCCAGCCTCGGCGCTGCCTTCAACACTTTCAGCACGTCCTTTAGTTCCGGGCTGTCCTTAAGCTGGACCATTGCAAAGTGCAAGTGTCCAATGTTGAACGGGCCTTTGGCCGCCATAGTCGTAATGTTCAGTTTCGGAAGGACTGTCCGCGCATCGGGCCCTTGATGAGATGGAATGTGAGCCTCCGGGACGACCGTGTTGATCAGACCGGCCTTGTGGCTCTCCCATGGGTCTGTTCCCCTCCGGAACAAGACAACCCTAGCTTTCTTTACCCCTAGAGCATTCTGAAGCGTCCCCACGGTTCTGCAGATCCCGGTGGTATTGCAACTGACAACCCGGGTCGCAGGCTTGTTCAGGTTCTCCTCATAGTTACACTGTGCGACGAACGAGGACCCGGTCAGCTCATGCTTCTCCCCGCCCTGGAAGATCGATTTCACGCCCGCCCTGTCATAGTACGCTGCCTTGTTCTTCGCGCCTAGACCAGCAGGGGTACAATCGACAATAACATCGACCTTCTTCAAGAGGTCTTCAAGGGTCCCGGCGACC
The DNA here is from genome assembly GCA_005888735.1 of Candidatus Bathyarchaeota archaeon. Classification (GTDB taxonomy): domain Archaea; phylum Thermoproteota; class Bathyarchaeia; order 40CM-2-53-6; family 40CM-2-53-6; genus BA-19. Next base: position 4,703 of record VBBN01000032.1, on the reverse strand, counting down.
TCGACCCCGGCCTTCTTCATGTCCGGGAGCTTGTCTGGCACGGAGCAGTAGATGGGGAAGCCTTTCTTCACACCCATCTTAACTCGATAATCACCTATAACATCCGACACCCCTACAAGTTTCATGTCCTTCTGCTTTGACACAGCCTCAGCGACACGTTTCCCAATAACGCCGAAACCGTTCACGCCAACCCTAACAGCTTGCTTAGGCATGGTCTTCGCTCACGGGCTTCTGGAAGCCGTGGCTTTTAGAATTAACTACAGACTTGAGAGGTGAAATCATCTTCTCCACGCGGGGCCGGTGGATAGGTCCCAGTTTTTGAAGCCGAACCTATGGTAACCGGATCCCGCAACTAGAGCAGAATATGCTATCTCTAAAAAGTGCAGCGCCACACGAGGTGCAAAAGTTTTCAATGAGATCGCCGGCAGAATTCTTGGGAACTGCGTACATTCTGTAGCCAAGTGATCCTTCCGAGAGTATCCGCTTCCCATTTCTGACTTCCCACGCCATGTAACTGGCGCCGAGGGCTGCATACGCAGTAACGTTCATGGCGTAACCTCCCTCCACTATTGCATGCCAAAAGGAGAGGTCGCTCACAAACGACCAAAGCAGGAATAGGCTTCCGCCTGAGACCGCGAGGCCTACTACCAACCTTGCAATGATGTTTTGTCGTGAAACCGTGTACTCTCCCCTCGCCCCAATGCTTCTTAGAGGTCTCAGAGCAATGCCCTTTCCGGCAACCGCTCCTAGGATGAGCCCGAGAAGAATGGGAAGTACTTGAAATCCCCATACTGTCACATACAGCAAGGTTACAAGGCCCCAGAGCGGTGACAGCATAATGATTCTACTAGACCTTCCCAACTTCCACCATTATCTGTGACGAGTGGTTGAATAATACCTTCCGGAAAGATAGGCCGCCGGCTTAGCTTGTGTGAAGTTATCTAGTCGCCGAAGGCTGTGAGCATGTAGAAGATTGCGGCGAAGAACAGTAGCCCTGTCATCAGCACGTGGGCTGGTTTCCAGTAGCTGAGGGTCTTCTTCAAGGCGGGTAATTTTCTGTAGATGTATCGTCCGAAGACTTCGCTTGCGCTTGAGGCGATGAGTAGCCAAGTGGTAAGGCCTGCTAGGCCGTGTTCGAAGAGGGCATCGTACCTGAACCGGTAGAGGAACTCGGCGTGGATGAGAACGGCGATGAGACCGATGAAGCTCAGAGCGACGTGGACTGTCAGCCATGGGTGTGCTCCGCCATCTTCTTGATGAATCCGATCCATCCGCTTCTCTTGACGATCGTATAGAACTGGGCGGCGACCAGTGACAACGAGCCTGCGTAAGCTAGTGCCAGGCCAGCCGACGAACCGCCCTTCAGATCCGTAAACAGGCCGGCCATCGACCTCCGGTATATCTCGAGAATAGCTAGTGTGATGATGCTTACGGCGAGGAAGATAGGTGTCGTGAATGCAGTCCAGGACCTTCGCTTCTGCTGAACTGCCATCAAGGTCTCTTCTGCTCCGACAGTTTCGTCCGATTTCGTTGTCGTCTGCCCACAGCGCGGCCAATGACATCCCTCAACCCGAAGCCCGTGATGAAAGCGGAGCCACCTACAACCGTCAATGTCACAATGGTCCTGAGGACAGGAGGCCCTAAGCCGCCTTCATTATTTCCGAACTGGTTTGCTCCACTGCCTCCCCAGTCCCAGAGAGGAGAGCGTAGGACACCAATGCCACGATGCTTAGTGCTACAGGTGCAACGGCTGTCTTTCCAATTGACAAGAGCGTCTTCCTCCGTCACAGCTAAGCCCAGAAGCTGGAAGGAGCAGTAGGTGTACACAGGTTGGCTCAGGCGGAACATGAGACTAGTGTCTCAATGTACTGGGAGATTGAGTGACCCGGAGTTAGCCCTGCCGGTGCTGAACTCCCTTGTCGAAGCGAACCGGGGGCAGAAGGGCTAAGTCAGAATTTAGCGGGGTCCTGGAGAGCTGACCGGGACATTGACCTGGTTCTTGGTGTCAGCCACTGCCATCATAGCTGAGTACCTCATCTTTGACCTTAGCCCAGCAGTTAGGATCAGCAAGATCAACAGGCTTTCGGAAAGTACGGCTTCTATTACCACCATGTCTTTCGCCACGCTAGTATTAATCACAAACGAAAATATACGCTGTGACAGCCCACTGTATATGCCGTCACGGTCAGCTCACGCCGCGGCCGCAACGCGTTGCATTTCTTTCCCAGTCAGCTCTTCGCTGACCTCCCAGAGCCGTCGAGCCGCTTCTGCATTGTAGGATTCAGCTGACGACTTTGCCTCCTTGCCTTTCTTGAAGAACTTCCCGCTAACATTCTCCAGTTCAGGGGCGGAGGCCAGCCGCACCTCAGCCTTAGCAGCCTTCCCAGAGCTCATCATGAAAGGAGCGAGAATTCTCACACCCACAGCCATGAAACCGCCGAGGTCCTTCCCGAAACCCGTCCTCACAACCCCCGGGTGAAGAGTGTTGGCGGTGACTCCTGTTCCCTCGAGCCTTCTCGCAAGTTCATAAGTGAAGAGAATATTCGCCAGCTTCGACCGTCCATACGCCCTGTATCCACTGTACTTTTTCTCACCCTGAAGGTCCTCGAAGTCAATCTTATTTCTACGGTGCGCCTCCGAGGTCACATTGATGATTCGCGAGGGAGCACTCGCCTTTAGAGTGTCAAGCAACAGCATCGTCAGAAGAAAATGGCCTAGGTGGTTTGTGGCGAAAGTAGTTTCCAGCCCGTCGATCGTCGCAACACGTTTGGGCAGGAAAATTCCCGCATTATTGACCAGCACGTGAAGCTGCCGATATTTTGTAGCAAAATCTCGAGCTAGATCACGGACAGACTGAAGCGAGGAGAGGTCGGCCACCATCAGCTCGACGTTTTGGTTTCCGCTCTTGTTCCTAATCTCCGCGAGGGCAGCCTCGCCTTTAGACCGATTCCTGGAAACTATGACCACTGTAGCTCCGAGCTTGGCCAGACCTACCGCGGCAGCTTTTCCGATTCCAGAATTGCTGCCAGTAACAAGGCACACTCTACCGTTCATCGTGGACATTGACCATCTCCCACCTCGCTTCCCGCTTATAGATGTAGACTGGGTGGGGTCTGCAAGCAGCAGAAGCAACTCGCAGTATCCAAAGCCCGACCCGGCGATTAACAGGAACGGTGCAATGGCAGGGGTCGTAGAGACGGGCTTTAATACAGGCGGCGACCCTTCTACCATTAGAGCGTTACACGCTTCACAATCAAAAGGAACTGACGATTAAGGAAGGCATGTGAAAGAATTGGAGGTTAAACACTCACGGTCGAGTCATCTCAATACGCAACAACCACTAAGTATGTTGTAAAAGCAAGCTTCGATGTCCAAGGAGTAGTCGAAAAACCCGACGTTGTCGGAGCCGTTTTCGGCCAGACAGAAGGCCTCTTCGGACCCGACCTCGACCTAAGAGAACTACAAAAGAACGGCCGCATAGGCCGCATAGAAATCAACCTAGAATCAGCCAAAGACAAGACGAAAGGCTCAATCATCATCCCATCAAGTCTTGACAAGGTCTCAACTGCCATCATCGCCGCAGCCATAGAAAGCGTTGACCGGATCGGACCCTGCGAAGCCAAGATCAGCGTCGAAAAAGTCGAGGATGTCAGGGAGGAAAAACGTCACAACATAATGAACAAGGCCAAGGACATTCTACGTAAATGGGTCGTTGAAAGCTCACCCAGCACGGAAGAAGTCGTCAAGGAAGTCGCCCAGTCACTACGCGGCGTTGACGTTGTCAGCTACGGACCAGAACAGCTTCCCGCCGGACCCGAGGTTGAAAGCGGGGCCCTCATAGTCGTCGAAGGACGAGCAGACGTTATCCTCCTCATGAAATGCGGCATCAAGAACGTCATTGCACTCAACGGGACCAAAGTCCCGGATACAATCATCAGACTCACCAAGGACAAGGAAGTCACCGCCTTCCTCGACGGCGACAGGGCAGGAGACCTCATACTCAAAGAACTACAACAAGTCGCCGACATCGACTACGTCGCACGAGCACCCTTCGGCAAAGAGGTCGAGGAAAGTACTCCTAAGGAGGTAATGCGTGCCTTGCGGGAAAGGGTCCCGATCAACGAGGCCAAACCCATCGCCGGAACAGGCTACGACCGCCCCGAGAGAGGATACGACCGTCCACCCGACCGGCCCGAAAGATACGAGAGACAAGACCGCGGATACGGACGAGGGAGGTACGATCGTGGAGGCGAGAGAGGCTTCGGCCGCGATCGAGACCGAGGCTACGACAGACCGAGCTACGACCGGCCAGGCTTCGAGAGACAGCCCATACCATCAACACCTGAGGCCCCACCACCCACACCCCAACTCACCAAGCCGAACCTACCGCCCCCAGTGTTCGATGTCGCCAAGGACCTTAGAGGCTCACTAGAGGCGATCGTGTTCGACGAGACAGGAAAGGAACTGTCAAAGATGCCGGTCAGCGAACTCGCTGAGAAGATTCCAAGCATCGACAATGCCAACGTGGTTTTGTTCGATGGCGTTGTGACGCAACGCCTCCTAGATATCGCAGTCACCAAAAACATCAAGTACGTCATAGGTGACAGGGTCAGCGACGGCGCAAAACGTCCACCAAACGTGAGCGTCATGACCCTAACAGACTTATCCTCGTTCGGACCCGCCTGAAAATCCCGGCCCCTCTA
>VBBN01000026.1 GCA_005888735.1 Candidatus Bathyarchaeota archaeon | reverse complement strand
TTCCGTACCTAGACTCGAAAATCATCCGAGCGAACCCGAAGGTACTCATGGGCTTCTCGGACATCACCACCCTGACCACCTACGTCAATCAGCTTGGCCTTGTCACCTTCAATGGTCCGATGATCATGGCGGGGTTTTACCAGATCGACAGCTTACCTCCAGGCTTCACAGAGCACATTCGGCAAATACTGTTCGGTTTCGAGCCGCCTTACGAATACGCCACGTTCGATTTCTACTCCGAGGGCTATCCTGAATGGGCCGTAGAGGAGAATCTTGGCCGGGTCAATCCGCCCAAGATGATTTCAGGCTGGAACTGGCTTCAAGGTGGGTCGCTTGTTCGCGGCGAACTCTTCGGAGGATGCGCAGATGTGCTCGACTGGTTGAAAGGAACAGAGTTCTGGCCAAGATCTGACTTCTGGCAGGGAAAAATCCTCTTCCTAGAAACCTCAGAAGAGGTCCCAGGTCCGCTGCGAGTTAAACGATGGTTGCGGAGCTATGGGATCCAAGGAGTGTTCGAAAAAATTGGTGGAATTCTATTCGGAAGGGCAAGAGGGTACACGGACGCGCAGAAGAGCGAGCTTGACGAGGCCATCGTCTCAGTGGTCGCAGGCGAGTTTGGCAAGCCCGAGCTACCTGTGGTTACAAACATGGACTTTGGCCATACGGACCCTCAGTTCATAATGCCACTGGGGGCCAGGGCGGAGATTGACTCTAAGAATAGACGTTTCCGGTTGCTCGAGTCTCCTGTAGAGTAGTTTCGGGAATTCAGCTACATTTGCAAGAAACGGTCAAAGCTTTAACCCCATGATGAAATCGCTCGGCACTGTGGGCCGGTAGTTCAGCCTGGTATACTGGTCGAACGGTCAGGCCGAAGAACGTCCGGTTTGCAAACCGTTACGGTCTAGAGACCGGAAGGTCGCGGGTTCAAATCCCGCCCGGTCCACCAAAAAATCGAGCTATAGTTCAGCTGAAGACTCGCACGTGTTAGTCGAACGTTCGATAACCATATCGAAGGATGCTGACGGACGACAGAACTAGGCTATTTTTTTCGACATGTTGACATTCGTCGCGACATAGCCGGATTTCTGGTACAGCTCCCTTGCGGGATGGTTGTGACCAAAAACGTGCAATGATATGGTGTCAAGTCCTTGCTCCCTTACCCTCTCCTCTAGCAGATTGAGTGCTTCTGACGCGTAGCCTCGCCGTCGATGTTGCTCGAAGATCGCGAAGTCCCAAATGTAGGCGAAGGGCCGTTTGCCCTCGCGATTTATGGAGTACCAGACGACACCAACTTTCTCTCCCGGAGAGAGATTCTGGATGGAGAAGAAATGGTGGTCCTGAGTCGAGAATCCCTTTGGAAGAATGGAGGCGAAGGTTTGTTCGGCGAGCCGCGGTGCCTCCTCGGCGGTCCAATTTCCGGCTTTCACCTTCTCGTCAGCATAGTCCTTGATGGACCGGCTCTTCCACTCGTCAAAGTCATCTCGTGTCATCGGAAGAAGTCGGAGCGAGAGCAAGCACCTCGATGCGTCGTCCTAGTCGCCACTAGAGTGAGTGTTCTATCTGGTGATTCGTGTCGACCCTCGTCTTCGTCGAAGAGCTAAGAAAACTCCGACGAGGACAACGATTGCAACGCCCGCTCCTATGTAGAGGATTGTGTAGTTGGCCGGGGCTGGTGGCACTGGTTGAGCCTGGTTGGCGAGAGCGATGTTTGTTCCTGTTAGGGCGGACACGGGTATTGTCCCGCAGACTGTCGAACCATTAACTGTAATGTTGGACGCGGTTGTCCATGTCGTTCCGTCCCAGTATTGCATTGTGGTGCCGGAGCTTGCCGAGGTGAAGCTGATGCAGACCTGAGCGTTGCCTGTTGTTATCCCTGTCACTAACACGTCATAGTATGATGGACTGGTCAAGTTCGGGGTTCCGACGCCAGCGCTTGGCGCGCTGAGGGTCTGTGTGGTAACGCCGACAGGTGTTCCGTTGGCCTCGGTGGCCCCTGTGATTGTGACAGAGACCCCGGTGACGGTACCTTGGTTCGCGGTGACCCCGCCGTTGGTCACCGTTGACGAAGTCGTGCCAACTGCTATTGTCCCTGCCAGCTTAGAAATGTCCACTGAGAAGGTTCCGGAGCCAGCAGTATTGGCATTGTCTCCTGTGTAGGAGGCGGTTATTACCGCAGTGAGACTGGCGGTGGCGGTGTCAGCATAGGTTACTGAGCACGCTCCCGCTGAGAGAGTACACTCGCTGTTTGCAGGAGTGAAAACTCCTGTCGAGCTGCTGGTTGCGAAGGTCACGGCACCCGACGGAGATGAGCCGGTCACGGTCACTGAGCATGTTGTAAACCTGCCCACGTTCACTGAAGATGGAGAGCATGAGACCGTTACGGATGCGGAAGCCTTGGCTACAACGCTCAATGAAGCAGAGCCCTCGCTACCCGCGTTGTGTGAATCTCCTGCGTAGGTGGCCTTGACACTAAGGGAGCCAGCGGCAGTTCCAGTCAGTGTCACAGAGCAAGTTCCTGAGCTGAGAGTGCAGAACGATGCCGAAAGTGTAACGCTTCCAGAACCGTCCTGAGTGAAAACCACCGTCCCGGCAGGATTCGAGCCCGTCACCTGCACTGTGCAGGTTGTCGACGCACCGATGGTCAACGTGGACAGCATACATGCTACTGAGGTGGTGCTAACTGCCCGAGTTGCGGCTATGTATCCGTGGGCTTTGCCAGAAGCGTCTGTGTAAGACCCTACGATTTGACCGGCATCATTGACTCCGTACGCATCTGTGTATGTTGCTCCTGGATAGTCGATGGTGCTGAATCGACCGCCTGACAGTAGAAAGGCATGCGAGGTGCCTGCTTTGTCCGTGTAGAAACCGACTATGTCGCCTGCGCCATTGATTCCTTGGAGTCTGGTTGATGCCGCTCCGGGGTAATTGATGCTGGTGAAAGCACCGTTGGAATATGACCAGCCTTGGTAAGGCCCTGAACCGGTCCAGTCGAATCCCACAATTTGACCAGCATCATTTACTCCTGTCGCCAGGTTCTGGCCTGAACCAGGATAATCAATCGTAGTGAATGTTCCGTGAGAAAGCAACCATCCGTGCTGAAAGCCCGAGCAGTCCTCGACGCTGCCTACGATTAGGGTGCCGTCGCTACTAATTCCATAGGGGCTGCTTGCAGTTTGACCGCCTACAGAACAGGCACTTGGAGCTTTAATCTCCGTGTAATTGGCTCGAACACGTACAAATCCGTTGGCTACACCGAGGTAGCAGCGCGTGATTGGACAGAAGCTTCCGACGGCGGTACCATTGCTACTGATTCCATACACGATTGTCGAGGAAGCCGACGGATGATCAATGGTCGAGAAGCTTCCTCCATCCCCGGACAACAGATAGCCGTGTACCGAAGTGGTGGAGGAATAGTAGCCGACGACCTGACCGTTATTGTTGATGCCTAAAGCATAGATGGACATGGCCCCTGAATAGTCTATCCCCGTAAACGTTACAGACAGTACGTTCGGAGTTACGGTGATTTGCAATGTGGCTGTGTGCGTGACTCCGCCTCCTGAAGCCTCGATAGTTACGGATGTCGTGCCGAGTTCGGCAGCTTCGCTGGCGGAGAACGAAACGGTCGTAGTGCAAGTAGGGGCACAGGGACTATTGTTGAAGTTGGCAGTTACGCCGGTCGGCAATCCTGTTGCGGAGAAGATGACATGTGTGGTCGTTCCACTTGCCAAGGTTGCAGTAAAGGACGAGGAGAGGCTCGTTGAACCCTGAACTGCAGTTAGACTACCTGGCGATGGGCTAGACAGGCTGAAGTCGAAAACTGCGGAAGCAGAGACAGTCAACGATAACGTTGTCGAGTGGCTCACCGGACCACTAGTTACTGTGATATCGACGGTCGTTGTGCCGAGAGTGGCGGTTGCCGAGGCAGAAAACGAAACTGTAACAGTACAGGTTGGACTGCATGGATTATTCGTGAAGGTTGCGGTCACGCCAGGCGGCAGGCCAGATGCGCTGAAGGTAACCAGTGCCGCCGTGCCGCTTAGTAGGTCGACTCTGATTAATGAGGAGGGACTAGTAAGGCCCTGCACCACGTTCAGACTGTTAGGCGAAGGTGTGGTGAGACTGAAGTCGAAGATGGGGGACGTTATTGTCACGGTTGCGGAGGTCGAGTCGTACGGACCACTGTTCGGCGGATTAGCCGTGAAGCCTTCTACATTGATAGTGTAGGACGCGGGGGCGTGCGCCCCTGCGGAAATTGTCAGAGTGGTGTTTACAGTCGCCCCTGAAGGTAGAAAGATAGTGTCAGAGCCGAAGGTGGTGGTCAGATCTGAGAAGTAGTTCTTCAGACTCACCGTTCCCGAGTAACCGTTGAGGCTCCTCAGAACGACGTGGGCTGTGACTGACGAGCCTTGAGCGATGCTAATCGTGGTTGGGAGGATTGAGAGTCTGAAGCCGGGGAGTAGGTCTGATGGGACAACAATTACTGGAATGGAAAATGTGTGAGTGATGGAACCGCTCGTTCCAGTAATTACGATAGTATAGTTTCCAACGGGTGCGTAGCTAGGCAGATTTTCGTTCAGGTTGATAGCTGCTGTCTGGTTTGCTACGAGAGTTACACTCGACGGGTTGGACCATAAGGAATCAGGGGGCAGGCCGTTGAGGGAGATCTGTACTGTGCCCGTGAAGCCGCGTATGCTCGTTACTATGATGCTTGTGTTGTTCGTATAACCTTGCGGAATCCTGAGCGATGAGGGATTGGCCGAAACTGAAAAGTCGCCGGGAGAACCGATGGTTACGAGAAGGCGAGTTGAATGTGTAAGATTACCGCTTGTCCCTGTCACAGTAATATCGTAAAAGCCGCTGGGAGTGTTGGCGGGCACGATGATGGTCATTGTGGAATGCGAGGAGCTGTTGGATGTTACGGTGACGTTTGCTGGGTTGAAAGAGGGCGGTTGGGAGAGTCCAGTTTGAGCTGTTAACCTGACGGTTCCATTGAAGCCGCTCAGACTGTCTAGTACGATTTGTGTCGATTGAGTCTGGCCAGGTTGTATTGACAGGGCTTGAGGATTGGCTGAGAGCGCGAAATCACGCGAGCCGGTTACAGTTAGGTTGTAGTGCGCGGTTCCGCTATTGTTTGGACCCCACACGCCGACCGTGATATGGTCACCGACGCAGATGGTCCAGGTTGGGCCTGTGCATGTCCCACTGTTGTCGCGTGTTCCTGGGTGGAGGGCGCTACCGAACCCGCCGATAACTATGGTATTGTTTGACCAGCTGGTCAGGTATATGCCGATCAAATTTCCGTCGTGACCAGCTTGCCATGTCCAACCTGATTGGGTGAGGTTGTCCCATATGGCTAGTGAGGGAGTTGTGGAGCTTTGAACGGTGTCCACGGACCCGTCAAAGATTGTGGTGGTCTGCGGGGGCGTATTTCCGAAACCGGAGCCTTGAATGATTATTGTCGCCTGCGTGTTGGTAGTGATCGCAGAGACGGAACTAATCGTGGGGGCGATCACTTGGCCGAGCGTGACCGTTACTACCACACTGGTGTATTCGTATATGGATCCGCTGGTTCCGGCGATTGTTATGTTGTAGTCTCCCGTGGGTGTTCCGGCCGGGATTGTGATGGTCATCTGCGAATAGCCATACCCGTTATTTGGCACGTAGACGCTGGACGGGTTGAATGAGGGAGTCTGAGGGAGCCCCGTGTATGCTGTGAGACTGACTGTTCCGCTAAACCCGTTGATACTTGAAACGGCGATTTCCGCCGTACTGCTCTGTCCTCGAGCAATGAATATGGTTCCTGGAAAAGCAGAAAGGGAGAAGCTCTGCTGGGGGGCTGTTACGATGACTTCTCCATGCATCCACGGATGAATCGCACAATAGTAGTAGTAAGTTCCGGGAGTGTCAAGTGTTTGAGGGAATGTCCCGCCCGATGGAATGAAGGGCGACCGGAATGATGGTAGAGACGCTTCATTCATAGTGGGGCATTCTGTCGATGTGGGCGAATTCCGAGCGCTACAAGCGTAAACGGTGTGGGTTAAGACACCATTGTTGGCCCAGATAACCAGTGTTCCCCCGGAAACAGTGAACGATGACGGCACGAACCGGCATGCTGTAACGTTCCCCGGATTGCAAACACCATCGTCAACAATTGATATGGAACCTGGAACATATCTGCCCACCGTGATGGCCTTACTGGCCGAAGTGCTTGCTCCTCCGGGATCACCTACTGTGAGTGTGACCGTGTAGTTTCCTCTCGCCGCGTAAGTATGTGTGGGCGAAACGAGCGAAGATGTACTTCCGTCTCCGAAGGTCCAAGAGTAGCTGCTGACAGGGTCATGGTCGGGGTCGTAGCTGTGCGAAGCGTCAAAGCTGACAACCTGTCCCGAATTAGGAATGTCGGGACTCCAGTAGAAAAGCGGCAACGGAGCCTCATTCCCCGTAGCGGCCCATGCGTTCGTATCGCCAAGGAGAATCTCCGTACCCTGGCCGCTATTCGCAAAGGCGAGATAAACAAGCAGACCGGTCAACCGATCGTATTCAAGCGAGAAGCTTCCTGAGCCGGAAGTCCCGTAGGTTAGACCGGTTACCTCGCGGGAGGCTCCCGCAACCACCTTTGTGGTTGTGTAGTTGAACCGGAGGAACGATCCAAGGTATGAGTAGAGCCCATCTCCTGCGGTCAAGTTTGCCGCAACTACGGTAATGAAGAAACTCCCTAATCCCAACCCGGAGTAGACATCGGTGGTCTGGTTGAAGGCGAAGAAGATGGTCCCGTTTGGAAATTGCACCGCGAAGTTAGACCCAACCTTGGTGCCTGCTACTTGGGTCACGTTGACTTGGACCGCGAGGAGTCCACTGTTAGATGTTTGATTAGTGGAAAAGTAATACTTCCCGTAATCGCCGGCCCTAACACCAGGCAGGTATGGTATGCGAGTAACAGCAACAAGAGTGTACTGGTTGGATGATAATTGATGGTCATCGGTCACTGTCAGGCTGATTACGTATACTCCAGTCGCGGTGAAGGTGTGTATGAATACGGCACCCGACGCGTTGAACTGGGTCCCCGGAGTTATTCCTCCAGCCATTGCAGCCCCTCCCGTCCAGTAATAACTGGTGACAGGGTCCCCGTCAGGGTCGCGGGAGGCGGCTGCGTCGAACGTGACCATTTGGTTGATGATCGGCTTTGTCGGAGCGTACGTGAATAACGCGGCGGGTGGAGTGTTCGAGTTGATCATGTTGACAGTGATGATGCGGCTGGTAGTGGCGGTCGCACCCATGTTGTCAACGATCGTGAGGCTGACCGTGAAAGTTCCATTCAGCTGGAACGAATGACTTGTCGTACGATAGTTGCCTGACTCAATTGGGATAGATGGGTCCAGAGAGCCGTCTCCCCAGCTCCATTGATAGAAAGTTATGAAGCTCGTCGGGCCGGATCTGCTACTAGAAGCGTCGAAGTATACTGGAACGTCAACATCTGGGTTCGTTGGAGTGAACGTGAAGTTTGCAACTAAGGTGGGAGTGGCGGCGTTGATGGAGCTTGGATTGTTAGCGGAAGAGGATTGGTTAGCGGGCGTGGCTGCCGCGGGATGCGGGATCGTGACTATGATTGAGGTGGACGCAAAAATTATCATCAATAATGCGCAGAGTTTGTTCCTGTTCAGTTTTCTCTCACGACTACCCAGGGCTCCTTGTTCTCCTTTGTTTACGGTCTTCACTGGTGCTCTGCCGAGTCGTGACCACGGCGAGAGGGGCGGGGAAGCACTAATGAGGGTGACCAGTAGACTGGATTTTCATTGTACCAATTAAGCCTATACCCGATTTCACCAAATTTCCTAGATTAAGTGTATCCATCAGTCGCCCCTTGCTGTTTCCAGTTCCGACCTTACCAGCCTTACTCCCCAAAGTAAATCGGCAAATCATCACTGATCGTTCCCAGGCGACCCCCACCAATATCCGGATGTCCATCGATATCTATCATAGGAACGACTCATGTCCTCGAACTCCCAACAATCGCAGAGCTAGGCTGAGAGAAATCGGTTCGACTGGCTCCTCAGAAGACCCGGTGAACATCAGCGTTGACTTCAGGAGAAAATTTGGACCTTCAGCAACATGAACCCGGTCAGAGAAGTATACGAGGCTCGCTGAAGGGGGGAATGGACTCTTCTCTAGTAGCCGTGCTATTCGGATGGAGGCCTGGTTAGTTCTTGGGCCTGGATTTCGCCCGATATGCCAATCCGATGATGGCACTTACTATCGTACCTATGGCCCCAAGTATCGCCGTGAAGATTGAGGGGGGGAGACCGAAGATGTTGGGGGCTGCTTTCTCGGGAGCTGATTGGGGGGCGAAGCTGATGTATATCGTCCGAGTGCTTGATGGGTATGTAACGTAAACGTAGTAGTTGTTCGTATCTTGGCTTATGTTTGGAGCCGGAGCGGTGCTGTCGACTGTTACGTTGAAGCTGGCGCCTGAGGGGACTATTGACTTGGGCACGGTCATGTTGGCAACCCCCGTACCTACTATTCCTGAGACCTGGAAGCTAATCTGGTGCGAAGTGGCGTCGTACTGTAAGTTTGAGATGGTGGAATTGCTCGCAATGTTGAAGGTGACGCCGCCGGACGTAATGGATTGGCTTACTGGGGGTGATGTCGGGGTTGCGGTTACCTCAAGGGAGAGAGACCCTTCGCCTACGCTGTTCACGGCTGAGACCTTGTAGTAGTACTTCTGACGGTTAGTGAGTCCCGCGTCTGTGTACGATGTGCCGGCGACTGAGTCTCCAATGAGAACTTCTCCACCGCTGGTCGTGGCACGATAGACGTTGTAGCCAGAGATGGCTGCTCCTCCATCGTTTGCGGGTGGGGACCAGCTAAGAGTCACTTTACCATTTCCAGCCGATGAGCTAATGCCAGCAGGAGCGTCGGGAGCCCGTGCACCGGTCACAGTGACAGTGGTGCTGTCAGTGCTTGGGGCATGCGTAGTGTCACCAGGATAGCTCGCAGAGACCGATAGCGATCCAGCCACAGTTGGTGTGATGCTGACCGAGCATGTAGCCGATATGCCCGTACCGGTGAGAGTGCACGCCCCGCCTGGGGTGAAAGCGAGTGTCCCACTTGGCGTGCTCGTGGTTCCAGGCGATGTGTCTGCCACTGTTGCAGCACAGCTTGTCCCCTGATTGATGACCACTGTTGTGGGAGTACAGGCGACAGTAGTGGTTGTGGTTCGGAGGTTGACCGTAACAATTGCACTGCCAGAGCTGGTTTGATGAGCGGTGTCACCAGCATAGCTGGCAGTAATGGTGTGAGTGCCCGTTCCAAAGGCTGTTGGTGTATAGTTCACGTTGCAATTGGCGGAGGCTCCGGTGCCGCCGAGCGTACAAGACGAGGAGAAGATGCCAGTGCCACTGCTTGTGAATGAGACAGTGCCACTCGGGGTAATAACCGTGCCCGGAGACGTGTCCGTCACAGTCGCGCTACACATCGTCTGCTGGTTGACAACAACTGTCGCAGAATTACATGTTACCGCGGTGGTTGTGGCACGAGGCGTGACTGTCATGTAGAAAGTATTGAAGCTGGTGTTATGAGACGCGTCGCCACCATGGCTACCGGTAATCGTGTGAGTTCCACCGTTTCTTGTAGTGGGCGTGTAATTGACGGAGCAGCTTGCAGATGCACCTGTTCCACTTAGTGTACAGGACGGAGCGGAAAAGGTTCCGGTCCCGCTGCTTGAAAAGCCAACGGACCCTGTCGGAGTGATGACGGCTCCAGGGGACGTGTCTGCGACAGTAGCAGTACAGCTAGACTGAATGTTGACAACGACTGTTCCAAGTGCGCAACTCACAGCCGTGGTCGTGGCACGTTTGTTGACTGTAAGGGCCGTTGCGCCGGAGCTCGTTGCGTGAGATGCATCACCACCATAGCTGGCGGAGATGGATAAGGGTCCAGTTGCAGCCGGAGTTATGGTCACAGAGCAAGTGGCCGAGGCGCCTGCTCCTGATAAGATGCACGTGCCACCGGGAGTGAAGGTGACTGTGCCTGTGGGGGTGGTGGGACCAAGTGCAGTATCAGTTACGGTCGCAATGCAACTCGTAGCTTGGTTGATGACTACAATCGACGGAGTGCAGCTCAGGGTCGTGGAAGTAGCATCGGGCGAGGGGCCAGCAGACGCAGACAGTTTAACTTTAACAATGATACCAGAAATGGTATATGTGCCAAAGTAGGCGAAACCAGCAACAGAGTCAATAACAGCAGAGTTAAGATAATTCTCCCCTGTATTCAGAGTTAGACTACCTACGCGAGTGAAATCAGAGAGACGAACCTTAACAACAATACCTGGAATAGTAGAAGTGCCGAAGTAGGCGAAACCAGCAGCTGAATCGATGACAGCGGAGATAGCAATGTTCTCACCTGTATTCAACCTCAGAGCTCCGACGCGAGTTAGATCAGAGAGACGAACCTTAACAACAATACCCGGACTGGTATAGGTGCCGAAGTAGGCATAACCCGCAGCAGTATCAATAACCGCAGAATCGAGAATGTTCTCACCTGTATTCAGGGCTAGACTTCCGACACGAGTGAGATCAGAAAGACGAACCTTAACAACAAAACCTGCATAGGTGCCGAAGTAGGCGAAACCAGCAGCCGAATCGATGACGGCGGATAAAGGATAGTACTCAGATGCATTCAGAGTTAGACTACCTACGCGAGTGAAATCAGAGAGACGAACCTTAACAATAGAACCTGCATAGGTGCCGAAGTAGGCGAAACCAGCAGCAGTATCAATAACCGCAGAGGTAACATGATTCTCACCTGTATTCAGGGTTAGATTTCCGACACGAGTGAGATCAGAAAGACGAATCTTGACAATGATACCCGGACTCGTATCTGTGCCGAAGTAGGCATAACCCGCAGCAGTATCAATAACTGCGCGGGTAACATTGTTCTCACCTGGATTCAGGTTTAGACTTCCGACACGAGTGAGATCAGAAAGACGAATCTTAACAATGATGCTTGGAGAAGTGAAAGTGCTGAAGTAGGCGAAACCAGCAGCGGGGTCCATAACAGCTGAGAAAAGCTGATTCTCACCTGCATTTAGCGCAAGAGCTCCCACACGCGCGAATGCCTCGGCAGGCACCACGCTTGCCTCGTTGGAGCGCGAGCCTTCACCAGCGCTATTCAATCCGGAAACTTGGTAGTAGTAGCTCTGACCAGTTGAGATCCCCATGTCAGTGTAGGATGTCACATTGCCAAGATTAGCGAGGAATGACTCGCCCATTGTTGAAGATCCCCGGTAAACCCTGTAACCAGTTATGGAAGAGCCGCCATTAGACGAAGGAGCAATCCAGCTGAGTGAAACCTGACCTACTCCCAAAGTAGCTGCAAGGCCTGAGGGAGCCGAGGGCGGCGACGAGCTGACAAATCCAGACACATCAACCTTGACAATGATGCCTGGAGAAGTATAGGTGCCGAAGTAGGCGAAACCCGCCGCTGGGTCGATGACAGCCGAATCGAGATAGTACTCATCAGCGTTCAGTGCTTGGCTACCCGCGCGAGTGAAATTAGAGAGACGAATCCTAACAACCAAGCCTGGGGAAGTAGAAGTGCCGAAGTAGGCGAAACCAGCAACAGAGTCGATGACAGCAGAGTGGATTCCGTCCTCACCTGTATTCAGGGTTAGACTACCGACCCGAGTTAGGTCAGACAGTCGAACCTTAACAATGATGCTTGGAGAAGTATAGGTGCTGAAGTAGGCGAAACCCGCAGTGGTATCAATAACCGCAGAGTAAGAGTAAAGATAGCTCTGACCTGGATTCAACGCAAGACTTCCTACACGAGTGAAGTTGGACAGGCGAACCTTGACAACAAAACCCGCGTAGGTTCCGAAGTAAGCGAAACCCGCGGCAGAGTCGATGACGGCAGACAGAGGATAGTACTCAGGCGCGCTTAGGGTTAGACTGCCCACGCGAGTAAAATTGGAAAGACTCACCTTGACAATAGCACCAGAGTAGGTGCCAAAATAGGCGAAGCCAGCAGCCGGATCGATGGCTGCAGACATAACATAATTTTCGCCTACGTTCAGAGCTAGAGTACCGGCGCGCGTAAAATTGGAGAGACGGATCTTAACAATGACGCCTGGGGAACTAGCGGTGCCAAAGTATGCGAAACCGGCGGCGGTATCAATGACAGCGCGGGTAACGTTGCCCTCACTTGCATTCAGGGTTAAACTCCCGACACGCGTGAAATCAGAAAGCTGGACTTTTACAATCGAGCCTGGAGTAGTGAAGGTGCCGAAGTAGGCAAAACCGGCAGCCGGATCATTAACGGCAGAGATGAGAAAGTTCTCGCCCTGATTGAACCTGAGAGCTCCCACACGTGATGTCGGTACGACCGTGATAGTGTGGGTAACGCTGCCTGTTGCGCCGCCGTTGTCTATCACGTTCAGCGCGACGTTGTAGATGCCGGCTGAATTGTAACCGTGGGTTGTCGTGATGCCGGTCCCGGTCTGGCCGTCGCCAAAGTTCCAAGCGTAGTTGGTTATTGTGCCGTCAGGGTCACGGCTGGCAGTGGCGTCGAAGGTGACTGCTTGTCCGGTGGATGGATTGGTCGGTGTGAATGTGA
>VBBN01000025.1 GCA_005888735.1 Candidatus Bathyarchaeota archaeon | reverse complement strand
AGTGCGAAGGGAAGCTGGAACCCACGGGATAGTGCAGAAATGGTACGTGTCAAACGCGCAGGCTTTCATTGTGGATCGGGATCCCCTTCGAAACGACATTCGACGCTACTTTATGCCAATGGATATCGAAAGAACCAGGGGGGTCGTCGCTTGTTTGTCGGTGTTGAAGGATAACGGGACACCGTCAACCCGACAGATGGAAAATTTGACCCGTCAGATCTGCACTGCTCTAGTCAAGACGGCACGGGATTATGATGGACCCCTTGAAGACGATCCTGAGCGAACAATCCATAGATTGTATGTACGAGCATTCCGGCAGCTGGAGATTCTAGCACCAGACCAGATCATTGCATAGCTGTATTCGACAAGGTTTCGACCAACTTTGAAGAGGCCTTCAATGTCTCTCTTGTTAGTAAATTGGCGCTCCGATCTCTGAAACGTTTACTTGAGCGGAGTGAATGGGATTATCTGTTTCGTATTGCAAGGGTGAAGCCTACCTGCCGGCTTCTGGGAAAAAATGTTCCATCTATTTTGATGTGTCCTTACGCTTTGCATCCTGAAGCAGGAGCACGTTGCGTTCTACTGAATATCAATGTGGAGGGCGCGGGCTCTTCGTTTCAATTCTTGATATCTGGAGCAGGCAACAGGTAGCCGAACAACAATACGAGCGGAAGGCTTTTCTACTATCTACCTGCCTCGCACACTTCGAAGATTTCTATGCAACATGATACGATCAAGGCACTTCCTCTCGCACTAACCTTCGTACTCCTAACAGTCTCAGGCATCCTACCAACGTCAGCACTTACTGTAGGCGCGAACGTGAACGTGATACAACCTGGAAGCCTAAACACCGGCGACCAGAACCACTTGCAGCAGAACGAACCATGGATAACAATAGATCCTGCGAACACGAATGTCTTGGTCTCGGGCGCGAACGATTACCGGCGCTCCCGTTTCCTCCCAGCCGGCGTTCCGACAAGCATCTGGATGGGATACTACCGTTCAACGAACGGTGGAGGAGCCTGGACCAATGACTTGGTGCCAGGTTTTCCTGGGGACAACACTCCGCAGGGTCTCGCTTCACCAGCTCATGGACTAGCTGGCGCCTCGGACCCGATCATGGCCTTCGACCTGAACGGCAACCTCTACTACTCGTTCATCGCCTTCAACGCGGGCGGCTTCCCTGATACTCCTGGACCATTACAAGAGAATGGGGTGTTCGTGGCCAAGTACACCTCGAACGGAGCGACTTACAGTTTCACAACAACGGTCGACTTCAACGGAAATTCCTTCGGGTTCTTCGACGACAAGGACTTCCTTGCGGTCGACAGCCAGGCCGGCTCGCCATTCTTGGGTCAGGTCTACACCTGTTGGACAGGGTTCATAGGTTCAGCCCCTGCACCAACGAGCCTCTTCGGCGGAGACAGGATAATGTTCTCCTTCTCCTCCGATGGTGGACAGTCCTACTCTTCGCCCCACATTATCTCTGACCGCGGCCGGGAAGGCAGCATTCTCAACCAGGACTGCGGCATCGCAGTTGCTCCTGACGGAACAATCTACGTAACATGGGTCACTTTCGCAAGCGGGGGCCAATTCCAGCCCACAGCCACCGGGGTCTCGTTGGCCAAGTCGACCGATGGCGGCATACACTTCAGCAAAGCTGTCGAGGTCGCAAGCTTCAACGCTGTTCCCAGAAACAATGGTCAAAGAGACTGTTGCGGAGTATTCGGCTTCAGAACAGCGCGGACACAACAGCCAGCGGTTGACCCATCAGGAAACGTCTACGTTACCTATTTCGCGGACACTAACCCTGCTCCGAACTTTGACAGCTCCGGCAACGTGATACTGGCGAATATCAACTCAGACGTCCTAGTGGCCAGGTCAACAGACGGCGGCTCCACCTTCACAGTGACCAATATCACAACCAACAACGTGCAAAGCGGGCGGGACCATGACGAGGTCTTCCCAGCCATCGCCGCGGTAGCCGGGCGAATTGATGTGGCCTTTTATACGGATATTAACGACCCAAAACCTGCAGACAATAACCAGCCGTCCCTAGCCCTCAACGCAGGAGGTCCAGGCCCACAATCTATCATCGACGTATACCTCAGCTCCTCGACAAACGGTGGAGCTAGCTGGAGTGCGGTCAAGGTGACCGATGTTCCAAGCAATGGGAACTGGCCGATGTTCGTGAGCGGCACGCTGCCTTTTCACGGCGACTATATCGGAATAGCCTCAGTCGGCAACACTGTTCACATCGTTTGGACCGATAACAGGAACGTGATCTTCACAGACCCGAACCTTAACACTCCAAACGTCGAGGCAAACAATACAGGCAACAGAGACCAAGACATCTACACCGCTACAATAACCCAGTAAACCAACCATCTCTCCCCCGTCTTTTTCTAATCCTTTCCGAGTGGAGACTCTTCAGCTAGAGAACGCGACGGTTACGGTATCCTCAATTGCCCCCGGCAACAATTGACCCTCTCCCTGACTCCATCTCAGGACTGTCAGTGTCACCCAGACGGGGGCCATTCAGGAACGCTAGAGATTAGGGAATACACATTGATTCATAGTTCGAGCTAGCGTCAGGAGAATCGATCCCAGCTTGAGTCGATCAGTACCGGTCATTGGACTTCTTGGAGGTTCTCTCTTTCTACTAGCCGGGTTCTTTTCACTTCTTCCGTGGGCGGTGAGCGGTCCTATCGCGGGTGTCTTGCTTGGAAGTTGGTTTGGTGGCGAGATAAAGAAGAGGCTGGACCGTGGAGGCGATAATGGGAAGGAGACGAGGGTCATAAGGTTTGGACAGAAAGCTGCGCTAGAAGGTAATGTCTCGGAAATGAGGACGGAGGGATGGGAGCCCAAATGGGAATCCTATCGCGAGACCCAAACAGGACTTTTGATTCGTCGGATAATATACTCTGTCGTGATGGAGAGAAAGCAGCGAAAGCGGGAACGTAGAGGATTCAAACAACTCTCGAATTTTCGATTCCCTAGAAAGTAGGCATTTTCTTGACTGGCCGCTGGTGGTTTGAAACGCCCAATGGGACGAGCGATCCGCCGGGCAAGACAAGAGACAGATCCCTGATTGTCCGATCTAGATGATGGCTTTCGTGGGTTCGAATCCCACCACCCCCCAACCCCAATGTGTCTTAACTTAAGTTCAGAATCGAGGCGAGCCCTAGTCTAGGTGGGCAATGTGAAATTATCAGAGTTCCTCGTCAAAGCCAAGAATAAGACATATGCGACTGGAGGAGAAGAGCGAGAGACTGTACTTGGAGACGGTAGCAAGGAATTCGCGTATAAAGAAGGCATGTTTCAATATCGTGATCGATACCTTGGCTTCAATCCATTCGTCGGCGGAGAAGTTGTTTGGAGGAATAGAGAGTTGATTTGGGGGATGAACTATTACGGGCGAATAATACCAAAGGTATCAGCAAGCATCACATATCAATTCCTCCGAGAAGCTTTAAGACGGGTCAATGAGGATCGGCCGTTTAGGGGGCCTCCGACTTTCGTTGAGGGACCCTTGGTGTACAGGAACGAAACTACAGGCTGGATTGATTGCTTCACGGGAACCGAAAGGATTCTTGATTCTGGACGGGAAATCTATAGGCTGTTTTACCATGGCGGGCGCGTCAAGACGATCTGACCCCAGCTCTTCTTGAGATCGAATACCACACCGCATCATGAAAGCACACACTCGACCGGTCCCCTAAGTGGTGATCAAAGAGTCCTTCTCTACGGCTTGCTGTTAAACTGAAGTTAGTTTCCATGCGTTGACCTCCCAGGAAGTGCAAGTCTAAAATACTCACATGCGGCAATGCTGAGCCTTGAGGAAGATATGGCCAGGAAAGGTCTAGCTCTCAACCTCATGCTCTTCTACGTGAAAGACATTAAGGGATCCAGAGACTTTTACGTGAAAAAGCTCGGGTTCAAAAAGACATACGGAGACAACGACTACGTATCCGTAAAGGCTCCCAATGGGATCACAATAGGATTACACAATGCCTCCAAGAAAACCGTCAAACCCTCCGACTCGGAGTACTATTTCCGCGTGGACGATGTTGACGTTTGGTACGACCGCCTCAGAAACAAGGGTGTCACATTCTCTCAGAGGCCTAAGGACCAGCCTTGGGGCGACCGAACAGCCTACTTCAAAGACCCTGACGGATACCAGCTCGCCCTACGCGGCCCGCTAGCATCAAAGAAGTAGACCCAATCGTCAGCACATCCGGCTGGGAACCTGCAGATTTACTGAGCATGAATTCTTAGACCCGGATGATCCTCACATTTCCATGATTTGACAGGTCAAGACCCGCTGGATATGACTGCCCTCCATGATCGTACTGTCGCGAAAGAGACCTTCGTGGGTTCGAATCGCCCCGCACCACACATGTCTTCAACGGATAATATTTTGAATGACGTGTTCTCGTGAGGGAAGCTCGATAGACGATATCGATAATAGATGCTCACTCAACAGGCTAGACGTCTGGAGCAAACGTTGGGCTCATTCCATCGCCCTCGAAGATTTGCCGTGGGTTGTTAAAAAGTCGAACTCGATTGTTGTTTGGGGTAAGACCCTGGCCGTCGCAGGGGGAACGCTCGGATTCCTATGGTCCCTGCTGTATTGGTTCGATTTTTCTCGATACCTGATTAGTTCTCAGAGCCTATTCTGGCTAGCCTCTTTCACTTTCGCGTG
This sequence comes from Candidatus Bathyarchaeota archaeon, assembly GCA_005888735.1. GTDB lineage: Archaea > Thermoproteota > Bathyarchaeia > 40CM-2-53-6 > 40CM-2-53-6 > BA-19. Next base: position 2,347 of record VBBN01000025.1, on the reverse strand, counting down.
CCTGCTACCGATCGCTGCCAGTCTAGTCCCGAAGGTCAGAAACAGGGTGCGAGGGACGATCATCCTGGGGGCGTCACTCTTCATTCTGCCAATCTGGACCTATATGCACTCATATGCATTGGACTTCTTATCCATGCTACCCCTGTTTTCCTGGATTGGATTTCTGCTGGTGGGAGGCCTTGTACTTGTGTCCCCACCTAGCAAGGGGTAGGTCTGAAGTCAGTGAACTCGGACACCGAAGCTGAATGTGCCCCCGCATCCACGCGAGCTCTCCTGGGTTCTAATCCCACCCCCGCACCAAACACGTTATCTTGCTTGATGCACTCTTGTATGGAATCTCTGGCTGATGAAATGTCGAGCATGTCGGACGACAAAGTAACAATCGGAGAGTTGAAGAAGCAAGTAAGGGAGTTTAGAGATGAGAGAAATTGGACAAACCTGGACACGCCAAGAAATCTAGCGATCTCCATAGCGATAGAGGGGGCAGAGTTGCTTGAACACTTCCAGTGGGAAGATCAGCCCGAGATAACGGACAAGATTGCGGACGAACTTGCGGATGTAATGATTTACTGCCTCGGCTTCTCAGACATCCTTAAGATCGACGTTTCCCAAGCTCTCACTAGAAAGTTGGAGAAAAATAGAAAGAAGTATCCGGTCGAGTAGGCCTTCGTGGGTTCCAATCCCAGCCCCATTTCATGCGCGACGTCGCGTGAAGGCCCCAGCTATGAGGTAGACCACGAGATGTTTACCCCAGATGAGCAACCTAGGAAATCGGCATAGGTTTCAGCTTCCTCTTCAACGAATCTGCGTAAATCTGAACCGAACTCGGCGAAAGGTTGAATGTTGAGAAGTAGTTTCTCTTTCCGCGTCTTAACTGACCACACCCCACCTACCCTTCCCCGCACCAGTACCACGGCTGATACCCATCCAGCTTCACGATACACCTTCTTGTGCTCTTCTTTGCTCGAGGTAAGGACTCGTCTATCTCGTCCTGCCAAGTAAACGTCGAAATTCGGGATCAGTCTTACGGGGTCTCTGAACTCTGACCTCAGCAGAGCATCCAGGTCATCTTTCAGTAACCAAGTTCTTCTACCATAGTACTCGACTTCTATCATCCTATCAAGCACGGATTCCCATGTTGGTCTTGCGTTAATTGGATCTAGGCCTGCCCAGGCTGCAAATTCTAATCTGTCTGATGGACCATAGACCCTCAAATAACGCTCAAGCAGTGCAACCCTAGATTCTTCAGGCGTCAGACGAATTCTCCAAGATTTGAGCCAGTCCTTGGGGCAGACAAAAGTAGTCTCATTGCCCCTTTGTGGCCCTAGGCAAAGTACTTCTTCGTAGGAAGCCGGATGTATCAGTTCATTCCAACTTGATTTCAGTAACAGCCGCAGTTTAGGCCTCAGGTGCTTGCCAATTGTTTTCACTAGTTCTGACCTTGTGAGGGCATTACCGTCTAGAGTGTCGCGTATTGCATGAGTAATAGTATCAAGGTCACCGTAAGAAACGCCGACGTACTTCATCCACTGCGATTCCCTGTCTGTGGAGACTCTACGGCGAGCACCCGCAAAAATGTCAAGGTCGTCCTTTGGCACTATGTGCAGAGTTCCTCTCATGCACCATGTCTTGACGAGACTCCGTTGTTTCCACAAACCATCATGAGTATCCCTTGGTCCAATACCTTCAACTCTCGCCCAGAATTGACCACGCGCCGCGGACATGACCTGGGCATGGATTCCACACACAGCCGCTACCTGATTGAGCGCTTTTGATTGCCTATGATCCAAGTTATGACGTTGAACTCTGAAAGCTAGAACGTTCTCAGGTGGCACTGTTACGGTGTGATTCCTGCTACTCTTCCTTATGATCAGTCCCTGTCGTCCTTTCATTCGAGAAACTCCACCCTGGCGAACGAGATCAATCAGCAATTGATATGAAAGCCTGGCAAATAATACCCTCAACAGTAGGGAAGGAAACCGATCATGGGACGGCGAATCACTACACAGGGCGCTTGACTAAAGAGTCAGTCAACTGCTGAGCTCAACCCGCCTTCCCAACGTGATCTGAACTTATACTAGTGCTCATCCCCAGACCACCTATTCAATGTGAGACCCATTGCAACCATTCTCCGTGTGGACTGCAGTAGGCGAGCAATTGCTCTTGCTTTGCTCCGTTCTCGAAAATCGATAGCTCTAGCTCCGGCTTGTCCCTTCCAGGCCACCATTCATAAGAGATTTCAATGATGTCTCTATGTGCTCCACAATCATTCATCACTGAAAAGAATCGTTCTCGCAACTCTTTTCGGAATTGATACACTACGTGGGAATGTGTAATGCAAACGGCC
>VBBN01000015.1:23938-24576 GCA_005888735.1 Candidatus Bathyarchaeota archaeon | reverse complement strand
GGCTTCAACATGCAATGGAAGACGACTCGGTTCACGGTCGCCCGAGCCGGCGACCTCGCCTACGGTGTCGGGACGAACCAGGTCTCGTTCAACGACGAGAATGGCAATCGTGTCACGTCGCGAGGCAAAGCCGTTACGATTTGGAGAATGGAGAGCGCACGCGCATGGAAATGCGTTGTCGACATCTGGAACGACGACGCGCCGTTATCGAACATTTCGTAGGTCTCTGGGTTCAACTCGCTAGTCGGGTTCCTGTAAATGCCATGAAGCCAGATTCGCCAATGCTCTTAATGACTGTGTTTGAAACCTCTAGATAGGCAGCTGGCTTCCGAGTCATCCGATGAAGACTTAACAGAGCCCTAGGCTTGCTTGCTCCCTAGAAACTGATTGCACTGGAATTTTCTCGAATGAGAGAACGACACAGACTGATTCCAAGGAAAAGTAGCAGGAACCATACCGTAGCTGTCCCAACTGAGAAGGTCCTAGCTTTCAGGGTTCAACGCCATAACTTGGATCGTAAGGAGCCAAGAGCCATCACTGGGGTAGCTGCAGTGTGTGGAATCCATGCTCAGGTAATGTCTGCGGCACTTGGTCAATTCTGGGCAAGAACTAGGGGGATTGGACCGGAAGATATGCAC
>VBBN01000015.1:0-23924 GCA_005888735.1 Candidatus Bathyarchaeota archaeon | reverse complement strand
CGGAGTCTTGTCAAGACTTGGTGCATGCGGAAACTCTCCACATAATTCCAATGGACGACCTTGACGTTTTCGCGGGCGCTCGCCGGAGAGTCTCCACGGACAGGGAAACGCAGTGGATGAAACATTTCGGCATTTCGTATAGTGACTTTGATGCTGTTACTCATGCAATACGCGATGCCCTAGATGGCAAGGCGCTAACGCGGTTAGAACTACTGGAAAAGATCGCCAAGCGCCTGAAGCCCAAACTGCGGCTGTTACTGAAATCAAGCTGGAACGAACTATTACATCCGGCTTCCTTCGAAGAAGTACTTTGCTTTGGGCCACAAAGGGGCAGTGAGACTACTTTTGTCTCCCCCAAGTATTGGCTCAAATCGTGGAGAAATCGCCTGACGCCTGAAGAATCTAGGGTGGCTTTGCTTGAGCGTTATTTGAGGGTCTATGGTCCATCAGACAGATTAGAATTTGCGGCATGGGCAGGCATGGACCCCGTTAATGCAAAACCTACCTGGGAATCTATGCTTGAGAGGATGATAGAAGTCGCGTATTGTGACAGAAGAACCTGGTTACTGAAAGATGATCTGGAGGCCCTCTTGGGGTCAGAGTTCAGAGACCCCGTAAGGCTGATTCCGAATTTCGACGTTTACTTGGCTGGACGAGATAGACGAGTACTTACCTCGAGCAGAGAAGCACACAAGAGAGTGTATCGTGAGGCCGGCTGGGTATCAGCCGTGGTACTTGCGCAGGGAAAAGTGAGTGGGCTCTGGTCATCTAGAACTCAGAAAGATAAACTACTTTTCAGGATCGAACCTTTCGCCAAGTTCGGTTCAGGTTTGCGCAGATCCGTTGAAGAGGAGGCTGAAGCGTATGCTGATTTTCTAGGTGGCACATCTGGTCTGAGCATCTCATGGTCCAGATCGTAGGTTGATCCTTCTTCCGACATGGCCCCTAAGGCCCGTGCGGGGGGTGGGATTCGCGCACCAGGAGCTAAGCCGCGAGATAGATGCTTTTTACCATTTGAGAGTGTCGGATGATGATGCTTAGAAGGGAACCGAACCCGGGTTTGGACTCCCTCGCGTGAAGACCCTGTTAGAGAGCTTGAACTCTTCACTGAATCTAAGTTCGTCGCTCCCAGACAGAGATTAATCAAATCTGGTTTGGACTCCCCAGAAGGGAGTCTGAACCCTCGCAAGACCATGACAAAGGTTTGAGTTTGAACTCATCGCCGGAGCGCAATCGTGGGAAGCCCCTTCTTACTCGAACTTTTGCCGTTGTCGCTCGGAGCTTTGCCATTCAGACCGCAAATACTGTCTGTAGACCTGGAGCCTTTCGGCAATCAGGCGTAGGAAATCCTCCTGCAGTTTCATTATTCTCTCATGAGCGAGTTCTCTCTCTGTCTCCGTGCGGCGGGTGCCCACGGGTATGAATTCAAGGGCGGACATTGTGACAAGATCAGAGATGTCGGCGTGGGACAGTATCAGAGTTGTCTGGGCTTCGAGAGAATCGAGTGAATGGCAGCGGCAAACGGGCATGCTATCGCTAGACTGAAATTGTATGATAAATTGATAGCGTCCCTTACCCAATCAAAACCGATGATCAATCAAAGACAGTCTGAGCTTTCTGACTGTCAAATTACTTGACCTCCTCATCTGCATTGGGCTCGGCTATAATACGGTAGCTTCAGAAAGATAAGCATTCTTGTGAGCTCGAGTCCGATTGACTGGGTGGCGCCTTCCAACCGTCTTCTCTCTGGACCCGATCCCAGAGCTGCTCCAGGAACACTTTGACGCCGTCTTTGTAGCCTCTAAAATACAATTGCAGATTCGCATGTCGACGGGAGGTTTGAACTAGTCTAGTGTTTTGAGCTGGTTCCTAAGAGACATGAGTTCGCTTTTCAGTTGTCGTATCCTTGACTCGCGCTTGCGAAGTTCCTCATTCTCAGCCTCCAGCTGGTTAGAACGTTTGGCAAGTTCTTCCTCAAGTCGCTGGTGCTCCGCTTCGCGAAGCGCATGTTGTATTGCGGGGCCCAAACGCTCTGGTCTGTCTTTCAGAACATAGTCGGTTGCTCCCAAATTGAGCGTTTCCATAGCGTGAGAGTCGTCTATGAATCCGGAGACTATGATTATCGGAATATTCGGGTTTTTCGCTCGGGCTAGCTTGATGGCCGAGGGCCCGTCGATGTCTGGCAGGTTATAATCGGAGACTATGATGTCGGGACAGAAACTGTCGAGACTCTCAACATACTCGGCCTTTGTTGTCACGTGCTTCACCTTGAACGCTGAACCGCTCCTTGATATTCTGCGCTGGAGAAGTTCCGCATCTTCGAGGCTGTCTTCTAAGAGAAGAACCTTGAACTGTCGGGCTTCCGTCATTCAACTTCCTCATTCAATTTTGAGGGGGCTGGTTTACCACCATCCAATAGAGACCGGCAGTGGCAACCGCTTTCACAAATTCTTCGAGTCCGAAAGGCTTGACAATGTAGCTGTTTACCCCCAGCTCGTAACATTGTTTCAGATCGCTGTCTTCCCGAGATGATGTGAGAACGACTACTGGGATGTCCTTGGTTCTTTGGTCTGACTTTAGCCGCCTGAGAACTTCTATGCCACCCACCTTGGGCATTTTCAGGTCGAGCATAATGACTTTCGGAACTCGACGACGAATTCTCTCACCTTCGAATTCCTTTCCGAATACGTATTCCAAGGCCTCTTTACCGTCTTTGACTGCATGGACCTTTTGAGCTAGATTGATTGTTTTCAGCGCTCTAAGCGTTAGCTCCGTATCGGTTTCGCTGTCTTCTGCCAGAAGGAGCTCTTCACTGGTCGATCTGCTCGTGTTTCTCACTCCTTGATGGGTACGGATAGGAAGAAGGTAGCACCCTCGCCAACCTTTCCTTCTGCCCAGACTTGTCCGTTGTGTCTAGTTACGATTCGGTGGACAATCGCAAGACCCACTCCGCTACCCTCATAGTCCTCTTCTGAATGAAGTCTTTCAAAAACCCGAAACAGTTTGTTAGAGTATTCCATGCTAAAGCCGACTCCGTTATCCTTAACGTAATAGACGATCTGATTCTTCTCGCGATTGCTACCCACCTCGATTTTCGGTCGTTCCTTCTTGCCGGTGAATTTAACTGCGTTCGATAGGAGATTTATCCAGACCTGTCGAAACAGAGCCGGGTCCACTTCAGCATTTGGCAGCGGATGGATCTTGAACTCAATTTCTCGGTTTGGAGCGTTCTGCTTCAACTCCTTGAGGACATCGTTCACCATGTCCGACATCTCAACATCCTGGGTTCTTACTTCTGTACGTCCCAAGCGGGACAGTGTAAGCAAATCATCGATAAGCTTCGCCATTTGCTGGACGTTCTTGCGGATGACTGATAGCATCCTCTTCCCCTCGTCGCCTAAGGGCCTTGAATAGTCATCCAAGAGGATCTTTGAGAAACCGTCGATCGCGCGGAGAGGAGCACGCAAATCATGCGATACTGAATATGTGAATGCTTCGAGTTCTCTATTGGAAGCTTCTAACTGCTGAGTTACCTGCTTTCCTACGGTCACGTCACGAGCGGCTGCGAATATTCCTAGGACGTTGCCCTTGTCGTCTCTGTAGACGGACGCGTTGTATAGGACGTCTGTAAGTTTTCCGGTAGTGGAGCGAATCGTCAGTGGGTAGTCCTTGACGAATCCTTCCTTGAAGACTTGTTGGTATCCGTCTCGAGCCTTCTGCGGCTCTATGAAATAGTTCGAAAAGTCAGTGCCAATCAGTAGTTGTCTGGGCACTCCCGTCACTCTCACCGTCGCGTCGTTCACATCTGTAATCTTTCCGTCGGCGCTGATCGTAACTAGCGGGTCGAGACTGGCCTCGATTAGGCTTCGCGCATACTGAGAGGCTTTTCGAGTGTCAGTCACATCACGAGCAGCTGCGAATACTCCTCTGACCTTTCCAGCAGCGTCACGATATACGGTTGCATTGTAGAACACGTCCGCGACTCGGCCCGACGAGTGGCGAATGGCAAGCGGATAGTCTTTCACAAATCCTTCTTTGAATACCTTCCTATAGCCTTCCCGGGCTTTCCTGGGTTCGGTGAAGTAGTTTGAGAAATCGGTCCCGGTCAGCCATTCTCGTGAAACGCCGGTAATCAATTCCGTTGCGTGATTTACGTCTGTGATTTTTCCTTCGGGACTGATTGTAACGAGGGGGTCAAGGCTTGCCTCGATCAGGCTGCGTGCATATGCAGATGTAGCGTGCAGCTGATCTTCCGCTTTCTTACGTTCAGTGGTATCGCGTGCAGCAGCAAAAACGCCCAGAACATTTGCATCCGCGTCTCTGTAAACGGTCGCGTTATACAGTACATGGGTTATCATCCCTGAGACGTGACGTATAGCCAGAGGATAGTCCCTGACTGATCCTTCCTTGAATGCTTGTTCGTATCCAAGTCGCGCTTCTTCGGGATCTGTAAAGTAGCTTGAGAAGTCGCTACCAACGAGCCTCTCTCGACTTACGCCCGTTACCTGGATCGTTGCTTCGTTTACGTCCATGATTTTGCCATCGGGGTTGATTGTGACGAGCGGGTCAAGGCTGGCTTCTATGAGGCTTCGTGCGTATTGAGAAGCTTGTCTTTGTGCGGTAATGTCGCGGGCGGCAGCGAATACGCCGAGTACGTTTCCTTTGTCATCTCTGTAGACTGTTGCGTTGTACAGCACATCGAGTGTCTTCCCAGAAACATGTCGAATGGTAAGGGGATAGTCGGTCACTTTGCCCTTCGAGAGAACTTGGCGGTAGCCTTCCCTAGCCTTCTCCGGCTCCGTGAAATAGTTTGAGAAATCGCTTCCGATCAGTTTTTCGCGTGCAGTACCCGTTACTTGGACTGTCGCCTCATTCACGTCGGTAATCTTCCCGTCCGGGCTGATGGTGACCAGTGGGTCGAGGCTCGCCTCGATGAGGCTTCGAGCATATTGGGAGGCTTGTTTCTGGCCGGATATGTCTCGGATGATCTTCGAGATGCCTATGACTTCGGTCAAGTCGTTTTTGATCGCCGAGATACTGAGAGAGACGTCAATGATGGTTCCATCTTTCCTCTTCCTTTTTGTCTCATAGTGGTCAATACGTTGTCCGAGTTTGATCTTCTTGATTATCTCAGGTAGCTCGTCCGGACGATCTATTGGGTAGATTACGCGTACCGATTTACCGATGACCTCGCTGGGGTGAAAGCCGAACATCTTCTCTGCACCAACGTTCCAGCTTGTCACTGTCCCGTCGAGGTTCAAGCCAAGTATGGCGTCTTCGGATGATTCTACGATTGCAGCGAGCCTGAGCCTTTCTTCGTCAATTTTTCTGCGGGCTGTGATATCGCGAGCGATTGTTGAAGCGCCTATGATTCGCCCTGCTTTGTCTCTTATCGGCGAGATGGTAAGCGAGAGATGGACAGTCTTGCCATCCTTTGTGATTCTGGTTGTTTCAAAATGCTCTACAGACTCACCCTTCTTGACTCTCTCCAAGATTTCAGGTATCTCGTCGTGACGCCCTGGAGGAACAAGCATACTGATCGGCTTACCGACTGCCTCTTTAGCGGAATACCCGTAAATCACCTCAGCACCATGGTTCCAGCTTGTTATGATGCCCTTGAGGTCTTTACCTATTATTGCGTCTTGGGACGATTGGACAATGGCGGCCAGAGTTGAGCTCTCTAGAAGCGATTCCTTATTTTCAGCTAGGGCGGGTTGTACGTCGTCCCCACGTCGCCTGGTTTCTGCCAAATCAATTCTTCCGTCGTGAATCTCTAAGGAGGCGTCGCAATAGAACGGATAAAGCCAGCTTCATACTAAGAAAAATCTGTTCCCAAGACGGGCTCAACATAATCGACTCTATGTCCTGACCCTCTTGTCACTACCACCTGTGTCACCTTGCTGGTCATCTGGGAAAATCTCATCGATTTTCTCGATTGCTTCTCCTACCGAGCGCGAAATGCGCCTCGCGACTCCCGAGGTGATGCCCTCAAAGTTTGAGAGTGGCTCGCCGACCTTCACTCCCTCTGATGTGATTTCGAACTCTCTGAGTCCCTTGTCGTGCGGAGAGCTACGGGCTTTGAAAATGATTACCGACTTTCGAAGGGACCCTTCTATCTCAACATTCCTCAAAGACACAATGTTATCCACTATAGTTGAGGTTCCCGCCTCTTGCGTTTCCGAATTCGCCGAAGTAGCGGATGTAAGCACGACGGTGATCCCAGTAGCTTTTAGAGAGGCGACTATGCCTTTTACAAAGGAGAGAAACTCGAAGTCGACGAGAATCCTCTCAAGAGCGCTAATGCTATCCAGCACAATTCTTTCGGGCTTGAATTCTGTGACTAAATTTCTCAACTGCAGCTGAAGTTCGTCAGGCTCATGATCCTCTGGGTAGAATGATTTCACTACAACCAGATGATCTCTGACCGATCGCTCCAAGTCCCATCCGTAAATTGAAGCTTGGCGAAGCAACTGTTTCACAGGTTCCTCGAAGGAGATGAATAGTCCTCTTTGGTTTCTTCTCGCTCCTTCGTAAATGAAGCTAAGAGCGAAGGTCGACTTTCCTGTGCCAGGGTATCCAGAGATTAGGGTTGAGGAGCCTCTGAACAAGCCCCCGTGTAGCATCTCATCGAGCCCACCAATACCCGTTGTGAGTCGTTCAGTGGATGCCTCCTCGGGGATTTCGAACCCAGAAGGACTTAGTATTGTGATTCCTTTGTTGCCTATTGCATAGGCCTGCTCGGTCTGAACCACATTGGTTCCTCTCATTTTGATAATCTGGAGTCTTCGGCGTAACCGTCCTCTCTCGTTCAAATATCGTAGAGCGACCACTCCATCGGCAACAAACTCCTCGGGCTCGTGGCCAAACTCCACCCCAAAAGGTCTCTCAGAGATTACAAGGACCGTTACTCCCTTAAGCCGAGAAATCTTGCCCAGCGAGGTATGCAATATCATCCTTGAGTCCGCTTTCCCAGGAAGAGCCTGGGTGATAGCGGTGAAGGAGTCTATGACGAGCCTTTTTGCTCCGAGACTCGACACCTCTTCGAGAATCGTCGTAAGAATTTCCTCGATGCCCTGATGCCCGACTCCCATAACATCCACTAGGCGGAACTTGCCTTCTTTCTCGTACTTGGCGAAGTCGAGTCCAATTGAGTTCATGTTTCTGAAGAAAGCCTCCCGACCTTCTGAGAAAGAAACGTAGATTCCGCATTCTCCCTCGACTAGGCCCTTGTAGAGGAATTGGGCCGAGAAACCAGTCTTGCCAGTTCCCGGGTTGCCGATCAAGAGAATTGTATCCCCTCTCGGAAATCCGCCTTCTACAAGCCTGTCGAATCCTTCGATTCCCGTTGAGACCCGCGATGAACCCATTCTATGCCCCCCGCATTCCGGGTTTTTCCTTGCGTCTGGATGACGATGGTTTTCTAGTTCTGTAACTGACGATTTCAGCTACCTCGACCAAATCCTTACCCTCAACTTTTGATAGTGAAATTCCCGACTTCCGGGCTAAGTCCTTGATGATCAGTTTTTCAAGGACTTTGACTCCATAGCCAAGAAGTTCGCGCAGAGCTTCGCGGAACTCTTGAAGTTTTTCGGGTATTTCGTCCCTCGAAATTGAATGCTCCTTCAAGTAGTAGTAGATTGACTCCTTGACCCCTGTCCCCATGACTCCGAGGGCCAGATCTACGGAGTCTGCGAAGTTTTGGCGCGTGTCCACTGCTGTCCACTACTGTGCAGGGTTAGATTCCAATCACTCGCCTGATTCGAGTGGCGATATACTCCAGGTTGGCCGACCGTTCAGTGACAAAAGCGAGAGCTCCAACTTCGTCACCCAGAGGGATTGCGTTTAGACCGAAACCTTGGTGGACGATGGTGATCAGCTCCGTTCGGCCGAAAATCGTGTCCACTTCCTTCGACATTCCTTGCATCATTCTGACCCAGTGTCCATATCGATTCTCGATCCCTTTCGGGGACTGGAAAGCTGTGGCGCCGGTCTTGAATTCCTGAACGATAACGTTTCCGTTCGCACCAATCAGCGAAGCATGTAGAATGCTGTGGTCTAAATTCACGACATCCCTACAAAGTTCCGAAGGGCTGCGAATACCTGAGAGAGGAGAGAAGTTCTTTCGATTCTCAATTGTGTCCTCGGACGGCTTGCGAGCGGATTGGTGAGACATGTTCGCACGGCGATAATCAGGCTGTTCTATTAGCGATGTGTTACTAGTACCATCGCTGCCAAAGGACACCGCGAGAAACAAAGTGCAAATTGCGACCCTTGGCTATTTCTCCAAGTTTCCATTGAAACTTCGAAACTACTTTGAAGGGCTTAGAAAGCGGCACTTGCCAATCCTTAAGAAATCTAGGGAACGGATTAGTCACTCCAAGGAGCGTAGTTCCCGAGCTTATCCTCATACCTGTCGCTGTCCAGCCTTTTCCTATGGTGTTTCGGCAGAAGCTTGTCGATCAGAATCCTCTCCTTGACTTGTTGAAGTCTTTCTGTTGGTGAATTCGCATATTCAAGTCGTAACGGAAGGGAATACTGCTCACAGAGCCTTTCCAGCGTGAGCACCATGACCGATTTGGCACCTTGACCAAATAAGAATGCGAGAGTGTTTTCCACCTCCTGAAACTTGGCTCCGATCTCCAGCTTCTGGATATGCTTCCTTGCAAGGTGGTAGTAGATCGCGTCTTTGATTCCCGCGCCCAGAATTTCGATCGCCTCATTGAAGCACATAGCTAGCGTGTCGTACATGATACTAACATTAGGGGTTCTCATTTTCCCGTCCTCTCCTGGAGACATGTTCGTTTCTCGATCGGGTTCTCGGGGGACCCAGTTCATCCATTACAACGCTTCCCTGAGAAGAGATGAAAGCTCCTTTCCCATGGATCGTCGTAAGAAATGGAAACATCCTGAACCAAGAGGGCCTCTTCAGGCGCCGACTGTTGTAAGCACACAGGATCGAAACTCTCTTTTCCCCCGCGACGGAAAGCATTACTCTTTCCAGGCGCAAAATCTCGCGCGTTTTGTTCTCTGTTTGCAAATGCTCCGGGAGAGATGAAGCGATACGCAAGTTCCGGCCTTTCACTTCTCTCGCCAGCATTGAAACTTCACGCTTCAAATTCCCGATCGTTATCGCTCTTTTCGGGTTGTGAGTTCCCCCCGAAGAAAAGAGTACACTCAATATCCTTAGACGACCATCTCTCATAGACTTACGCGCTTCAATTCCGTATCTACCCATCAACCCCACAATACGGGGCTCGTTCATCCGAGTAAGATAAACAACCACGTCACCGATTTCCAGTCCCTTCCTGACAAACTCGAACAGAGTTGTGTACCTGTCCTCGGATTTTTCGAAGAAAACCACTGAGTGGTCCCCTGGGTCCGTGTCACAAAAGGTGCCGAGGTTCGTTTCTCCAAGCAATGTCACATTCCTCGTCTATGATGATGAGTCCGCTACCTCCCACGGAAAAATAGAGGTTCCGTAACCATTGCCCGAAGAGGTTGCAATGCAATGAATGGTTAGTTTAGGCAATGACCGATTCCATTGGCTCTGTACGTTTGAGTGGTAGCGAGACGATGATTCGACCTTGCAACCGTCTCAGGTCGTCAACCAATGGTTGTTACGGTTTTCATTACGGACGTACTCGTGGGTCAGGTCGCGGGGGTGGCTCTTCAAAAGAAACCTGATGTGCCAGGCTTTCCTGGCTCACGGTCTTTCTAACCTACTGTACGTGATTCGGAAAGATAAGCATTCCTAGATAGACAGATTTGTCCAGCTAAGTTCCCGACTTGTCCCAATGAAACAGCGGGGACTTGGATGTTTTCAAAAGTCGAGAACTGGCTGGCTAGCATAGTTTCTAGATAGCATAATGGTCAACTCGGAAGATAAACCCGGTGGGTTCTTGGTCCAGCATCTGTGAAAGGGAGTGAGCAGGGAAGTTATCTGTGAAAACGCTCTTTTGTAATCACGCGTAAGCCTTTGACACATATTTCTAACGAGAGTATAATTCAAGTCCTAAACGAACTCAAACATGAAGTTCTGTCTCATCAAGTGTTTCTGAGCTGTTTTTCGAGTGCGGTTAGGAGCGGAGAAATCAAAGGTTTGACAAAGTCTTCGCTCTTCCGGACGACTCTGGCTTACTTTCTCTTGGTGCCAGACGCAAAAGAGAAGTTCCTGAGAGAACTAGAGAGGCAGAGGAAGAGAACTTACAGTAGGACGCCGTTTAGAAATCCTCAGAACTGAGATAGCGTATGCCTATGAGGGACATCCAGTCAGCTCACGCTTCACCTCGCGAGGAGGCTGGCGCAACTGGCTGGCAAAGAATTGTGCCACTAAAGACGAGGCTCTTCTCATCGTCTACAAGAGGCCCCGAAGAACGCAAGATTCTCTTCTCGCGATGCCCTTGAAGAGGCCCTCTGCTTCGGCTGGATTGATGGATGGTTCAAACCAATTGACGACGACCGATGGGTGATAAGGTACACGCCGAGACGGAAAGGATCCAACTGGTCCAAGTACAACATTGCGACCGCGTGGAACTTGCTTGTTCAAGTGATCTAATCGATCAGTGTTGTCTGTATCCCCTGTTGTGTCGTCGGTTTTGAATAGGGAGGGTCGTCGTAAATGAATCTCTCAAGTGGAAGCTTGGTTATCGGTTCGATACCCCATGCGAACTTGAAGTTACTGCTCATGATCTTAGCTCCCACCACGTTGTGTGAACCGTAGATTAGATAGTATTGGTGGGAATTGTCGTCGGACTTGATGTTGACCGCCCCGACATGTGTGAACCCAACAGATTGTAACCTATCGAGGAACAAGTCTCGAAATTGGAAGCGCGTGTGTTTTGAGGTCCAGGTGTCGTTGCCGATCAACGCAGTAATATCTTCAGCTAACGTCGGAGACTTTTCTGGTTCTTTCTCCATTAGACCCATAACCCGAAGAATGTCTTGCGAGCGCAAATTGACGAGGATCTCAGAGTTGTTCCGTTTCGATATTTCTTCAATTGTTGCCCAAGTAAGTTGGAAGACTTTCGTTGTTCCATCCAGGTAGACAAGACCGTCAGGATCAAGAAAGCAGAAGGTGAACTTCCAATCTTCAATTCCTCTCAGGATAGAACTGATCTCTTTGTTGCAATCCCCTTCCACGATTTTGATATTGGGAATACCAGTTACGGCTTTACGAAGAAGCATTCTCCGGTCACAGTTGATCTCGATTGCGTAGCACTGCGGATGTGCCTCTGACTCCGCTCCGATTAGTGGCGAACCGTTGATTTCTTGTCCTTCGGATAGAACTTTCCCACTGCCTCCATGTGTATCAATGTAAGCAAAGTTCCGGTACTTCTTCTCGAACGTCAGGCAAGCTTTGAGGTACTTCTGTAGAATATCGTATTTTTGGAGAGTGTGCTTCTTGATCTGAATGTGACCGTTAGCCAAATACGTTCAGTCTACTCTATTGCTTATTCTTAAGAACCACGTCAGTTCTTGCGGTACTGCGGACAGGATTGGGAGACAAATCGTCCATTGAGTGGACGGATGCGACGTGGAATCCCACGACCGGATGTTCTAAAGTCTCTCCAGGTTGCAAGAATTGTTACGCACAGAGACTATCGCAACGACTTCAGAAGATGGGAAACCCGAAGTACAAGAACGGCTTTCGATTCACAACTCACCCTGACGCTCTGAACCTTCCTCTCACTTGGAGATCACCACGGAAGATTTTCGTTAACAGCATGTCGGACTTGTTCCACGAGCACATGCCAGAGAGTTTTCTGAGAAGATGTTTCGCAGTCATGGAGGAAGCGGATTGGCACGTCTACCAGGTTTTAACGAAGAGACCTGAGAGAATGCTTTCCTTCACACAAGAATACGGACATGTCCAAGATCACATCTGGTTGGGCACTTCCGTCGAAATGGGGATGTTCAAGCGTCGAATCGAGACTCTGAAGCAGGTCGATTGCCGAGTCAAGTTCATCAGCTTTGAACCACTTATTGGTCCTATAGGCGACGTAGATTTGACAGGAATCTCTTGGGCAATCGCAGGTGGTGAGAGCGGTCCCTTGCACCGTCCCGTGCTCAAAGAGTGGGTGAGAGAGATTAGGGATCAGTGTAGAAGACAGGGAGTTTCTTTCTTCTTCAAACAGTGGGGAGGAATAACACCGAAGTCGGGAGGCAGGAGACTTGATGGACGCGAATGGAATGAGTATCCTTCAATCGAGCTACCGTTAGTCTCTTCCTGAATTAGTCCCACGCGACCATTCCTGTTTCGTCGTCAGTGGGGGGAAGTTTCACCATACGAGAGTTGCCACAGCTTGGACAAATGTAGCCTCGACCTTCAAGCTCGTGTTTCTCGAACGTGTACTTCCAATAGATGTCGTTCACGTCGGAGAGGTTGGGGATGTGCGCTTCTAACACTTTGATGGGCAATGGTCCGATCATGGTCTTGGTGCACACAGGGTTTTCACACTTCACCGTTGATCAGCAGTTTGGCTGACATGGTTGAATCTGAAGGCGACACCACGTCGAAAGTATTCGTGATGAAGTTTAATAGGCATCAAGCCATGTTTGATCTGGAAAGATGCCGATTCCAGGTACGTTCCCTGAAAGGTTGGCTCTGTTCCAGCAGGAATTCTGTTGCCAGAGCGAGGACGCGACTACACGGCTGAGCGATTCCAACCAGGTCCGTATCGACAAGATCATGTCTTTCATGACGGACTGCTTCTATCCTGAGGAACTTCGACTTCCACAGGTTCAGAACATGGTTTGGAACACCGCGTGTCAAAGGATACTCCAAAAGCAATGACGCGAAAAGGCAACCCCGTAGCACTGATGAAGGGCATTCGACACAACAGCCGAATGTCCCCGTCTGCAAAACGCAAAGCCATGAAGACACTCCGAGCACAGGCTCAACGACGAGGATTACTCCCCAAGATTCGTAACCGTAGAACTCCACAGTATCGGAGTCAGGGGTTCGAGGGGTTCAGAGAGGCAGGAGTGGCAAGCGTAAAACTCCTTTCTCATCCAGTGGATCAAGCCATAGAAGGCTACCACGTCGTCAGCGGAGTCAGAAAGCTGTGGAACGCCTTCAGCGGGTGGCTCGACAGCCTCTAAACCTCCACTCTGTTTATCTCTTCGATTGACCTATTATTATCTTGACTCGAAATGACAGCCAAGATTAGCGCACGTTATGAGATTCCCCTAATCACGGGAACAATAAGCCCTGAATACTTTCGCCCCAGTTCTAGTACCTAAATCCTGACTCGACGTAGAACTTCTCAGAGTTGTCCCTGCGGCTACGAGTGAGCCTCCTGTTTTCTTTGTGTGTGTTATGCGATTGCGGAGCTTTGAGTAATGTGGATTAATCATGCTCTCGAATGGGGCTACTACTATGTTAAGCCCGAGGTTTGAGAGGATCGAATCAGAAAGAGAACATCATGGCCCCACGCGGTTTCTTCGGGAATCCAATAATTGCGGTTTCAGTTCTGCTGGCTTATGTCATGAAATGTCATCAGGTCGACATTCGGAGAGAAATTGATGCATTTCATAATTGGCTGTATTTCTCACAACTTTCTATTTGCTAGTCGCAAGGGCATTACGGTCGCCTGTCACTGACTAAATAGTATAATTGCGCTTATAATGGAACGGCTTAACTATAGTATAATAGCGCATTTAAATAAATCGAGTTGTTATACTATGAGCAGATGACACTGCAAAAGCCAAACCAGGCAGAGAACGAACCATCCTCATATTATCAGAGGGTACACAGGGGGGTAAAAAACGAGAGAATCTTCAGAATACTACTCAACAATCCGGAAGGCACCCTCACGAGATACAAGATAGCGAAACTTGCCCAAGCCCAACAAATCCAAGTCGGCCTACTTCTACGCGACTTTGAGAAGTCACATCTCGTGCGCAAGACACTTGTGACGAACCCCAAAGATCTTCTGATGAAGTGGAGTCGTCTCCGTGTAAAATACGAATCGCAGAGCTACATGCTGAACGATATTCTAAGCTTGTTGAAGAGAACCGAGCTGAAATACGCGCTCACCACTTATCAAGCGGAGACTCTGGTAAATCATTACCTCTTCCCATCCAGAATCGACCTATACATTGGGGTGAACGACTTCGATCACTGGCATGATCTCCTGGTCAAGGAAGGAGCATTGGTCGGAGGTGGAAACGTTAGGCTAAGATGGTACGACGATCACGTTTTCTACAATTCTTTCTTCGTTAATGACTATCGAATTGTGTCCATACCCCAATTGATTGTCGACCTGATTAGAGAAGGCGGCGTCACGGTCCAAGCGGCAACAATGATGATCGA
This sequence comes from Candidatus Bathyarchaeota archaeon, assembly GCA_005888735.1. GTDB lineage: Archaea > Thermoproteota > Bathyarchaeia > 40CM-2-53-6 > 40CM-2-53-6 > BA-19. The sequence continues at coordinate 9,610 of VBBN01000015.1, read as the reverse complement.
AAAATACAGAGATCTGCTTCAACTGAATCGGTCGAGTCTACATGAATTCGTAGGGCCTTTCGAAGCGGATCGGTAACCAACTCGCATGTACCCGAAGAGCGAGACAGACTTCTCCTGGAGTTACTTGACGCAGATCCTACGCAGAGTTCCCCAACCTTGTTGTTTGATTGGCGGGTGGTCAGTCTACTTAACCGTAAATCAAGCATTTGAAAAAAAGACCGGCAGGAGCTACGTTGGGTCGAGAGATATTGATCTCGGATTCCATTTTGACCCTGACTGGAGCCAAAAGGAGGTCAAAAGTTCGCCCTTCAGCATGGCTGTCAAGGAGATAGGGGCTATGGGGTTCGAATCGCAAGGGTCCCGATTCGTCAAGCAGTACCACCACTCGCAAAAGCGAGAACTCACCCAGGAAGAGAAACGGCATCTTCCCTCATACGAGATCTTCAACTTGTACATTGACATCTTGGTTGATTCCGACGATCCTAAGAGGTTCAAGAAAGCTGGGTTCAATGTCATGGAAGAGCCTCTACTAAACGGGGTCTTCGCTGGGAAAGAGAGAACAGAAACGAAACTGGACGGAATCAGTGTATTGATGCCAGCACCTCAACTTCTTATGAAAATGAAAATCAAGTCTTTCCCCAGCAGGACGCAGGACGACAAGAAGACAAAGGACCTCGTAGATTTGGGTGCCCTTCTTCTTTTCTCCGGCTACAAGCCTCCTACTTTGGAAAGCAAGGAACGCGTGGCGAGCTACTTACGCGAACTAAGCAACACTACGAACGAGGAATGGAAAGTCATTGCAGATAATCTAGACGTGAGCGTATCTGCGGCTCAAAGATGGCTCAAATTGATCAGATAGAGTTCTGAACCAGTCTTAGCTCGTTTTGGATTCGTTGCTCCAAATTGGAGACGCAAGATTGGTCTTGGAGTTGCTCCCGAAAGACCGACTACTTCATGATTAATAGGCGTTAATCAAACTCGAAATGAGGAAACGAGGCAACACTAAGCCCCAACTTTTCCAAAAGCAAGACGCGAAAATCATAAGCTGTGAAGTCTACTATCTGAACACGGCCGTCTGCTCCTAGAAGGTGTCAATCGATTCTGCGCCAGACTTCGCCGGCCTCGACCCTGTGGGGGATGCTAAAGACAACCTCATTCTCCTTGATAGATTCGATGCGGAATGTTGGGTGCTTTCGCTCCTCGCCTCCAGCCATGTAGCCGATCATCGCCCAATGGTCGAATGTTCTTTTCGTTTCCAGCCGGGCCCCAGCGTGGGCGCCGAACCCCATCAGGAGCGCGTAGAGCTCAGCATCGCTGAATTCTTCTCCTTTTGAGGGAGCTCTAGGGCGAGTGGATGCGACCCTAAAGACTCCGTAGTGGCCTGCTGTCGCTAGGTACATCCACCAGTCGTCTCCCGATCGGGTTTCCCAAGCGCCCGCCAAGGGAGATGCGCCAGGTCCGCTTAGCCTCCTCCAGTTCTCGGTAAGCTCCCTACCGTTGGGAAGTTTTCCCGTGCGGTGACATCGGTCTACGTCTAGATGGAACCTACTTTGGATGACCCGGCCTTCGAGGCGCGGGTCGCTCGCCATGAGGATCTGCTCGTGAACCAGCAATCTGCCGTCTTCTTCCAAGCAATCGTATCGGCCAGCGTACGCATGGAACTGCCTCATACTGGCGGCTGCTTCCTGTTCTTTCGGAGGATATCCCTCGACGACGGGACGTTTGCCGACTACACTGATCTCCATGAAATGTCTTCGAGTGAAAACCACGAAGCCAAGTGCCTTTCGTACTGCAATCGTAGTGTTCTTGAAAGGAACGACATCCTCGTCTTCCGAGTCGGACAGTATCTGCCAGAATCCTTCCCATGGTCTAACGACTGTCAGTTTATCTCACAGTCTTTTCCAAGAACACTGCCTAGCTTATTGACGATTGTCCTATCCCTCTTTCGAGAAGCCTAGTTAATAGACGGTAAAGCAAAGCACGAATGTGAATTGGCCGATATGATTAATTCGCGTTACTCGGAGCCGCGATGCTCCTCGAGGGACTAGGCTAGTTTCAACTGTCTGATCTTTTGCTCCAATAGGCTTTTGACATCAGGGTCCTCCAGAAGTTTGTTCATCATTTCATCTGCGTCCGTGCGCGCTCGGTCAATTTCAACTGCTGTCTTGACGTCGAGGGGGGCTGCGCACTTGAGGCAGAACTTTGCTATTGGCGCGTTCTTTTCGCCGCATCGTGGACATTTGATTATTTTTAGTTTCTCTTCCTCTTCCTTCTCTTCTTCTCCGGCTAGTCCATGGATTTTGAGCAGGGCTTTGTCGACGTCTCGTCCTGACATGTGTACGTAGACGGCTGCCATCTCGGAGCTCTGGGTCCAGCCGAACATGTCCTTCAGCTGTGCCTCTGTGAGTTTGTTGGCGAGGTTGCTGGCTCTGGAGTGTCTGAAGATGTGGGGGTTGACCGCCTTTCTTAGGCCCGCTCGTTGAGCTGCTCGTCTGAGCATCATTCGTGCGGCTCCGTAGTCTATAGCTTCGCCTCTTCCAAGAGTTCCTATTCCTATCCACAATGGAGCCGAAGGATCCTCTCTTCTTGGATGATTCTCAAGCCATTGGGTTAGTAGGGGGGCAGAGGCTATGATTCGGACTCTTCGCATTCCCGTCTTTCCTGCGACAGTAATCTGGGCTCCGTTGCCGTCGAAGCTGACATGTTTTATCTGAAGGCCCAAGATCTCTCCAACTCTGAGCCCACCCTCGTACAGCGTCATGATTAGCGCCCTGTCTCGGGGATGCTCAGCTTTCTCTGCCATCTTCTTCACGTCATCTTCAGTCAATAGCTCCTCTGGGAGAAGCCGGTGGCCGTTGTTGACAGTTGTCCTGATCCAGCTGACTTCTGAGGGGTACGTCTCGCTGTTCCTGAGCCACTTGTAGAACTTCTTCAATGCCACCTTGTAACCATGCTTCGTCCAGTCTGCGAGTTCCTGTCTCTCCAGCCATGCAAGATACTTCTGAACATCGCTTCTAGTCACCTTGTCAAACGGCTTCTTCAACGAGCCACCGATCAACCGCATCAGCTGCAAGAGCCGTAACAATCGGATCGGCTTCAAGCCCTCGGCCCTGCATGCCTCGTAGAATCGCAGAATCGTCTTCTTGTTCTGTTCCGATAGATTCGGATCCTTGTTGAGAATCTCTAAGGTTCTAGCTAGGTCGACTGCAGTGTTGTGAGGGTCGAATATTGGCGTCTTCACGCGTCGTCCGCGTAGTGTGAGATGCGGAGTTCCGCCTTATAAACGGTGTGCTCCGCACTTGCAGTGTGGAGCCTCGGGCGGGGTTTGAACCCGCGACCCTGCGGGGCGAGGCTGTGACACGCCTTTCCGCTTACGAGGCGGATGCTCTCCGGTGTTCCGGGAACATCTACCAGGCTGAGCCACCGAGGCACCAAGACCGCCGGACTCCGCCTCTGACTTAAAGCATCTACCCGCAGCCAAACTGGTGACGAGAAAAAGTGACCCGTCGACTGGGCGAGCGAGAGATAATCCAGACGCTGACCCGAATCTACGGAAGCCGAAAACGTCTGCCTCTAGGTTACGAGGATGACGTGGCAGCCGTCCCAGTCGCGCCCACAAGATGGCTGATCCTCAAAAGCGACATGCTAGTCGCGAGCACTGATGTTCCTGCCGGAATGCGTCTCTGGCAGGCGGCCCGAAAGGCAGTAGTAGCCACGGTCAGCGATTTCGCTGCAAAAGGTGTGACGCCAAGGGCCCTCTTGATCTCACTTGGGCTCCCGAAGCAATTCACGAGAGCTCAAGTCGTGGAGGTTGGTCAAGGGCTCCGTCGCGGTGCTGAAGAATACCATTGTCCTGTCGTTGGGGGCGACACCGGACAAGCCGACGAGCTTGTTATCGACTGTATTGGAGCTGGAGAAGTTGAGCGCGGCAGGCTGGTCACGAGAAGCGGAGCTCGACCCGGCGACCTAGTGGCAGTTACGGACAAGTTTGGAAACTCGGCTGCCGGGCTCCGATTGCTCAACTCAAAACGGAAAATCAACTCGCAAGAGAGAATGGCTTTGGAGAGAGCGGTCTTTCTGCCGAAGGCCCGTCTTCGCGAGGGAATTGCACTCGCAAAAACGGGTTCGGTAACTAGCTCGATAGACTCTAGCGATGGGCTGGCGTGGAGCCTTCACGAGATAGCGCGAAAAAGTAAGGTGGCTCTTCACATAGACAGGGTTCCTATCGCGCGCGAGGCTGCCTACTTCGGGTCGCTCACCGGAATTCCGCCCGTCACGCTGGCGTTGTATGGGGGAGAGGAGTACGAGCTCGTCTTCACGGTCAAGAGACCCGACATCGTCAAGGTCAAGAAGGCCGTTCCATCAGTCTTGGTAATCGGGAGAGTCGAAAATGGGCCGGCCGAAGTAGTGGCGGTCGCAGGGGGACGTAGCGTGGAAGTTGAACGGAAGGGCTATGAGCACTTCCGTAGCTGAGAGAGTCAGCGTCGAACACATTGCCATGTCAAAGAATGCCGGCAGAATGAGTTAGGGAGAGATAGGATTCTTGCCTGTCAAGTCTGGCTTTGACTCAACAAAGGAAGTCGAGCTAGTTCTGATGATCGTATCAAGAGACCCACGTTCCTTGGCAGAGAAGATAGCAGGGCTCGAGTCCCTCGCAGGCTACCGTCTTTCACGACGGCCTCCTGTTGCCATACACGACGTCTATTTGGACACGTCTGACAAACGTCTCAAGCAGCGAAGGCTCAACCTTCGGGTGAGACGTCAAGAAGGCGCGTCTTGGCTAACAATGAAAAAGAACCCGGGGCCTTTCTCTTGGCGGAGAGATGAGCGCCAGGAGCTGGAGATTCCATGGTCGCAAAGTTCTCTAGACAGGATTTTCCAAGAACTCGGCAGGAAGGGCATCAACCTACCAGCTGCTAAGATCACTGATGAGTCTGACCCAGTTGAGACCCTAAAAAGCTCGGGGCTCGTTGTGACACAGGACAGGGAGACCAGGCGAGAATCGAGTAATGTGCTCCCACAAGCGGGAGAGCAGGTGCCTCTGGCCGAGATGGCCGTTGATTCTGTACAGTACAATTTGGCAGCGCAGACCGTCAGTCTATGCGAGGTGGAGATAGAGTCTAAGAGCAATGAAGGGAGGAAAGTTTTGGACGCTGTGAAGAAGAGTCTTCAGGAACGTTTTGGAGCTGAGTTGCGTCCTTGGAAGCACGGAAAGCTAGTGACTGGAAAGGCGATTAGGAAACTCTTGGAGAACGGAGAGCTGGAAGGGCAACTCGAAGGGGGTTTCTTGAAGACGGAGAGTTTCGATAAGATTGACCGAGCCGCATCGTGACTCCAACACTGCAGATGTCTCGACTTTGCTCTGCTAATGATGGGCATGACTAAACCTAAGACCATCGAAAAGTGTGCGTTTTGACTTTCGTCAATCAAATAAGGTGATCTACCCAAGTGCGGTCCTTCAGAGATCTGGTCCAATGACGCCAGAAGTTCCAGGGCTTACAACAAAGGAGCTTTCTGCGAAGACCTGGCCTGACTTGGAGAGGCTTTTTCAGAAACCAGGAATCGGGGATGCCTGGTGGTGTTGGTGCACGTTTCATCACACAGCCAGCTTTTCCCGTGACAACACTCCGCGTACCAGAGCCGAGAGAGCTGTGAGAAACCGTCAAGAAAAGAAAGAGCTTGTCGGAAGGGGAAATTCGCACGGAATACTGGTCTATGCAGACGGAGACCCGGTGGGATGGTGCCAGTACGGTTCTAGGGAGGAGCTGCCACGTCTAGACCACAGCCGGAACTATCGCGACCTCGCAGCTAAGGGTGGTAGTGCACCATTCTGGAGGATAACCTGTTTTGTTGTCGACAAGAACTACCGAAAACGGGGCGTGGCTAGCGCCGCGCTCAAAGCCGCGCTAGATGCAATAAGGAACAAGGGTGGCGGCCTCGTCGAGGCCTATCCCGTAAGCAAGACTGACCAGGGACCAGGCTACATGTACTGTGGAACAGTAAACATGTTCAGCAAGGCCGGGTTCAAGACGGTCGCACCATTAGGAAGTGGCAGAACAACTACCGTTGTAATGCGAAAGACTATCTGAAGGGACGACAGCGAAGCGGCTCCTCAAGCGATTACGACACAAACGATGCCCACAGATTTGCCAGAATGTGCAACATACTTCAGACGATTCCAGGCTATCCCCGCATCTTGTTAACCTCGATTCCGGAGTCGTGGGATCAAGTCCCCTAAATGGGCGTGACCACTTGGCCTTGGACTTGACGAGTAGAGTTTGCCATGGTTGTAGGGATGACGGCCCCGGCTCTTCACCTACACAACAAACGGAACCTTCTCTTCTGCATAGGCGGCATGTGGCTTCTGTTTTCTATTGGTGCAGGAACCGTGTTGTCTATTGCCCCGAAGAACTTCCTTTCTGAGGCGGTTCCGAGGCTACCATTGTCCTTGGAGTTGGGCGTGGGTTTGATGCTGTTTGTAGGTCCCTTGGCGGTACTCATAGGCTTCATCTACATGTACATTTTCGGTGGCTTTCTCTCGACCCGCGCGATGAAACTGTATCTGTTCATTATGCGGGGCCGCCATGTTGTGACGCCGCGAAAATCTGAGTATGCGGACCTATCGGTTAAGAAGGGGTTGCACCTTAAGCTGAGGAGACAGTTCGTCTATTTCTTCTTCATACTCTGCGTCGTCGTTTCATTTGCGACATATCTAGCGAAGCGTAGAGCGTTGCCGTTGGTGGCGACGTACACTCGGACGACGGACATTGCGAGCACCATAAGCCAAGACTTTGTAACACTGACGATGTCTGCGTCGTTGATGCTTCCAGTTCTGACTTTGGCATTGCCCTATTTTGGAGGATTGAGAGTTAGAAGTATTGACACTGGGAAGTTCCATACAACTTTGATTGAGGGCGTTGTTAGTGCCAGCGGCGGTTTTTCCTTACTGTACACCTTGTTGGAGAGGCCCGCGTTCTACACTTGGGAATTCTATGTTTTGATCCTAATGGGGGTCTGCTGGTGCTTCGCATTAGGATGTAATCTTGCGGCCGAGCCTGCTAACAGGAAGATTGAGCGGATTATACTCGGGATGAATCCGAAACCCGGTTCGAGACTGGTTTCCTCCAGGATAATGCTTGAGGATTTCGCCGGACACCTCATCGAAGTGTGAAGGAACAGCCGGGGAGCGTTCGAGAGACTCCCTCGTCTGACCGTTCCATCGCTCCCGGTACTGATCGTGAGATTGGGATCTCTCATTCGCACTCTCTGAGCCAGTTCGTTGCTGGCAAGCCGAAAAAAACCCAATTGCCTAAGAGGATTGGTACTCCCAAGGAAAGTGGAGGAGAGCACTTGCCGTTTTGTGGCGGGCCCGGAGGGATTTGAACCCTCGACCTTCGGCTTTCCGCTCGGCCTAGCTTAGAGGGCCGACGCTACTGTCCAATCTGAGCTACGGGCCCGGCGAACCAGCCGGACCGTAGACCATACAAATAGCTTTACGAAAAAAGAGAAGAAAGAGACCTCTAGTTCGAGGCCCAGGGTTTGCGCCTGGAGAGACTCCAGGCGAGTCTCGCGAGCTTTTCGTCCGTGATGGCGGGTCTAGTGTGTCGCTGTCTTGGGACGTCGGAGGCCTTGGTTAACGAGGAAGAGCAGTACTGTTGCGACGCCTAGGATTCCGACGATGAGGATGGAGAAGATGGATGTGTTGACTTCGACTGGGGTGTATGTTGGAATGTTAACGTAGATTGTAAAGCTTGAGCTTCTGTAGCTCCCACCGTTTCCACCGATGTCAGTGCCGACTTTCATCGTTCCAGTATTGGATCGGTACGCTCGGCCGTCGTTGGGGACGGAGAAGGATTGACCGGTGTTGTAGGCTTGGCCGGTTGCTAGGGCTGTGTTGATGCTGTTGACAGTCATGTTTCCCTCCCAGTGATCGTTGAGGAAGCTGAACCAAGGCCAGGTTATGGTGATGTTGCGGACTGTGAAGGCTTGGTCACCCTCGTTGCGGATCGTGATCTGAAGACTGCCTGTGTCACCGGGTATGTAGGATGCCCGGTCGCTTCGGAGGTAGAAAGCTGGTGAGGATGCGGCATTGGCTAGGTTTGTGAGGCTAAGGACGAGAAGTGCGAGTGTTGCGATCGGTACTATTCGAAGTTTTCCGTTCATGGGACCGGTGGTCCAATGGCCAGGGTCTTACACTTCCTGTTACCTAGAATTTAGTGATCTGGTTTCGCCCAGGCCGAGGCTATCGTTCGAGGAAAAGCTTCTTACACGATGCTGGCGGGCTGCTTGGGCTTGTGGGCTCGTCGTCTAAGACGCACTAATCCGCGTCGGCGAAGCCTGGTTAGGACGTCGCCCTGACACGGCGAAGGTCGCAGGTTCGAATCCTGCCGAGCCCACCACCACTGTGCCGAGGACACATCTCCAATCGGACATAGCCCTACACCTTCTTGAACTCCAGAAAGAGGGTTACCGACCTCTAACCATCCCGAGCCACAGCAGCATTCTACGATACTTAGCCAAGCATTGCAATCTGCAAGACCCTGAATCCGTGAAGCTCTATGTATCACAGAAGAGTGTAACCTCAAGCAGGAAGAACAGGATAGTTCACGCCTACGCTAAGTACGCAGAATCCCGGCGTCTACCGTTCTCTAAGCCAATCTACCAGATAGAGGAGACGCTTCCTTTCGTTCCACAGGAGCATGAAGTCAACTGCATTCTCGAAAACACAAAGAACCTACGCCATGCAACAACGTTACGTCTACTCTATGAAACCGGTTGCAGGGTTGGCGAAGCAAGCAGACTACGCTTCAAGGACTTGGACTTTGAGAAGAGAACCGTCCGAGTAGTTCCAGAGAAAGGCAGTAGAGCCAGAGAGCTCAGACTCTCTGAGAGACTCTGTGCCATGCTTAGAGAGTGCTTCACACGGTACCCCAATGAGCCGCTGCCACCCCCACAGGCTTGTAGAAAGCATCTTGAGAGGCTGAGACTTAGGTTGGCGAATACAACCTGCAACCCCAGACTACTCCAGGTCCACCTTCACACGTTCAGGCACTATCGGGCTACAACTTGGTACCACGCAAAGAAGGACCTTCTCTGGGTGCAATCCCAGCTTGGACACAGAAGCATCGTCAACACTACAAGGTACACAAGGCTTCTCAATGCTGAGACGGACCAGTTCATTTGCAAAGTTGCAGGAAGCCTAGAGCAGGCGTCCCGGCTGATTGAAGCCGGCTTCGATTACGTCACAGATTTGGACGGTACAAAGCTGTTCAGAAAACGGAAGTAGCTATCTATGGTTCGCTACCAATGCCACATTTGTGGTGCTCTGTTCGCTTCGCGGAACGCTTTGATGCAACATCGCAGACTGTTGCACGCTTATCGGAGACGTGGTTTCATGAGCCGTTTGGAATCGTTAGTGCTTCACGGGCTCGGGTGGCGTTGGTCAGCCTAAACTCTTGGGCATAATGCGACAATGAAGACCCTCTAAGGTCTATGACTCGCGGGGTGGGACCTGAAGAAGTTAGTTCATAGGATGTAGAGTTTGACCCAACCTCGGTAAAGCCGGTGACATTTTTCATCACGGAACGATTTTTTAATACAAAGAATCTGG
>VBBN01000072.1 GCA_005888735.1 Candidatus Bathyarchaeota archaeon | reverse complement strand
TCGAGTTTCGGCCAATCAAATCGGCTATGAGATTGTCCAGTTGGAGTGTATTATTGTCGAGAAGCTCGCCGTGATTCCTAATAGGATGAGGTTTGCGGTGATTGTGATGTCTAGCTTGTAAGTGCCCGGTGCTTTGACTCCTTGGTCGATCGATAGATAGACAGTATGGCTTCTTGTTCCTATTCCTCCGTTGATATTGGTGTGGCCTAGGTCGATGGTTTGGTTGGAGGGATTGGTGAGGAGGAGTGATATGGTGATGTTGACTGGTCCTCCGGAGCTGGAGACATCTGTGTCTGTTGTCTGTACTGTGCCTCTTGAACGGATGCTCAGATAGTATTCGTAGACTGTGACAGTGCTTACGCTGACCTGGACGTTGCTGTAGACCAAGGAGCCTGTTGTCTCATTGAATGTGAGCTTGGAAACCGGTACTGTGAAGCCTCCTGCGAGTGCTACGGGTACAAGGAGTATCGCGATAATGATCACTGCTATGATTGCCAATGGAAGGATTTTCTTTGATTTGGGCTTGGAGGCTGATGGAGAAGCTGTCATTTCTTGTGCTACGTTGTCGTGGTTTATGAATGGGATAATAGATTTGTCCAGAATGTTGACCTACTCTCGTCGCTGAAGAATCATTCAAAACTATCCGCTTGGACACGCTAGGCCTTCGAGGCCAAAGTAAATGTGTAGAAACATTAAGACATTGTTCAAGCTTGATCCGCCCGTCACTCACGAAGATGTCCGGGATGCTCTCTACAGTTTGTAAGAAAGATCAGCTTTAGTAAATCGTCGAAAATTAACGAGCAACAGTTCCTTGTTGCGGCGGGTGAAATAACTGAGATATCGACTCGTCTTCTGAGATCGCTAGAGCCAATGCAGCGCCGAAAACTCGTGACTGCCAAGAGTAATAGTTCGTAACAGGCGACCAAAATTACACTGTCTTGCCGGGATTTGGTCATGGGCTTCAAGCTTTCCTTTAGTTGGATATCTTACAATTAATTTTGGCCAGATAGACTTATTTTCTTTCAATAAGAATCGCGAGTCCGCCTCGACTTGCTGTTTTGTAGGCCGATAATTCCCCTGAGGATCGATGAACTTCAGAGCCTTGAAGAGCGAGGAGAGTGGGGAGCGGCTGCCGACCGGCTCCAGTTGGTCAGAGATGAGGCTAGCCGAGAGGATTCTGCTAGCATTGCAAGTATTGAGGGAACAATCGCCTATTTCCTATTGAGGTCAGGGCTCCAAGCGGAGAATCAACCAGATTTTGACAAGAAGGTCTCACAAGCGGTTGTTTTGCTCAAGAGCGCCGCCGAGCACTATTCAAAGTCGAGACAAGCCGACTCTAGAATTTCGGCAACAGCCTGCAAGGCCCGAGCTGAATTTCTACTCGGATGGACGTCGGCCACACCGTCATCCCGGGTCAGGCTACTCGCTCAAGCCTATACTTCTCTAGAAGCAATAAGTGCAGGGATCATTCACCTAGACAATGTTGAGCTACAATACTCGATTCTCGGCGATCTCATTCTCTATGCGCTCGAGTGGGCGAGTACAGTACCTTGCTCTGGCAGCTCTACCACGAGTCTCGTTAACCTCCTGATTATGGTAGACAATAATGTAGTCTCTAGTCCAAACGGATCTGCGAGGGAAAAGTCGCGAGTACTCTGCCTAGCTGCGCAACTTGCACGCCAAATTTCCTTCTGGACGCTTGATGACCAGGTTCAGACAGAACTGACTGGTAAAGCAGTGCGACTCGCGCGATTGTCCAAGCAGATGAACGACGGGACTGACCCGTTTCTGACTGCGGCTATCGACCGTCTCCTAGGACTCGTCCTCGTCGATGTCGAATCAAATCCTGACATAGAAGATAGTCTCTGGCGCGGTGCGTGGGAGGTTGGACGAAAATTTGGCGATCGCTACCTGATTGCTTGGTCCTCGAGTCTTCTCTCCTACAGCATGGAATGGAAACTGTCAGAGGCGGAGGAACCTGGACACGCAGAGAGACTTGCAGAGGACTGTTTTCTTTTCGGCGATGAGGCGGTGAGGAACGGTTCGATAATTCGGTTTCACCATGCCATTGCTTCGACCCAAGCTGGTCCCGTCTCCGGCTCTTACTATCTTCTCGCGCTTCAGGCGGCGGAGAGAACGAAACGACAGGAACTCCGTGAGAAAGCTGTCAAAGGCGCTAGGCTCGCTCTCGAATCCGCAAAGGCTTCGGGGTGCCTTCTAGACATTAGCAACTCATTCCATAGTCTGAGCAGATCCGTAGAGGCCTCCTGTGTCGAAGAATCCGACAAGAGTCGAAGGCGCGCAATACTTGCCGAGGCGCTGGCGCTTCGGAAGCTAGCCATCAACAATCAGCGATTGGCGCTTCCATCAGACAAATGGGGCCACGGCGTTCAACTACATTATCTAGCTACTCTATTGTCCGAACTGGCCGTGTTCGAAAATGGAAGGCCTAGAGAAAGGCTACTCTCTCGCGCATTGAAAGCGTCCAGTATGTGCGAGGAGCGAGAAAAGTATGGGGCACACCTGGCTCGATATTGGGAAACTCATGCTAGTCTTCTCGAACAATTCAACTCTGAGACTGGAAAACAGATCTTCCTTGACGGCGCGCTGGTTGCCTACAGAAAGGCCGCGCAAATATACAGCGGAAGACGTCTGCTTAGCCACGCGGCGTCCACACTCTGGCGCGCGGGAAACATATACCATCTTCTAGGGATGCATGAAGATTCCAGTAGAGAGTTCGGACGCAGCGCGGAATATTACTCAATGCTGGAGAAAGAGATACCTCATTTGTCCCAGCACTTCCATGTCCTTGCATCATACATGCGCGCCTGGTCAGAGGTCGAAGGCGCTCACGAAGCCCATCTCAAAGGCGAATACGCCGCGGCGTCCGAGCGTTATCGGAAAGCCTCAATTCTACTTCAAAATTCGCATAGAGACTATCTATCGGCAAGCTTCCTCGCCTGGGCGTCTATAGAACATGCGGAGGAGCTGAGCCGTAAAGAGAATATCGCAGAATCGTTCGAGGCCTTCCAAGAAGCAGCGAGCCTCTTTGAGAAATGTGAGAGCGAGGCCTCAGGAAGGTTGGCCGGTCTTGAGACGTTTCCTATTGTCGCGCACGAGCCATGTTAGACCATGGGTTGCTCGAAGAGGCTAAGGGTGACTATGTCTCGGCATCACGATTGCACGAGCGTGCAAGCGACCTTTTTCAGAGCACTCTGAGCAGGGACCCGATTGACGAGCGTGCCGATGTGCTTTTCGCACTGGACCTTTCGAAGGGATGGAGCGTCCTTTGCGCGGCTCGAGCTGATTCAGACCCGAGAGAGTATCTCAGAGCCGCCAAACTCTTCAAGGCGGCGGCCGGCAAGAGTCCGAACGTCCGGTCTGGACAGTACGCGATGGGCAACCGGTTCCTTTCTGAGGCGCTCGCTTCGGAGACGAGGTTCGCAGTATCGGCAGACCCCAAGCTGTACAGAACGGCAAAACGTTGCCTCAAGAATGCTTCGACGTGTTACAGCCGCGCGAACATGGACCGCTCCTCTCTAATCGTGGATGCTAGGCTAAGCCTCCTGGATGCTAGCCTGTACTCGACGAGAGCCGAGGCGTCACCGGACCCGAGGAGGATACAAGAGGGCTGGGGACAGCTGGAACCAGCAGGAAGTGGAAAAGATTCTGGGGAAAGTCTCAGAGAGAAAGCGTCTGGGAAGACTATTGAGAGAGACGCTCGAACGTCCTGTCGTAGCGTCGCACGCTTCACTGATTTCTGGCCCAGCATACGGCCCCGAATCTGCGATCGGGATCACCCAGGTTGAGCAGAGAATCGTCCAGGCCCAGCTGGATCTTCCAGATGATGTGTCTGACGACGAACCCTTCACCGTCAATTTGGCTCTTGTAAACGTAGGAAATGCGCCGGTCTCGCTGTTGCAGTTAGCGGATCTACTGCCTATACAGGTCAAGGTGGTGAAGGTAAACTCGGGACATCTTGTTCGTGATAGCATTGTCGACTTTGCAGGTAAGAGGCTACAGCCCAAGGCCATTGAGTCTATATCAGTCAGCTGTCTCTCCACTCCGGGCCTGCTGGAGTTCAAGCCAAGAATCGTCTATCTTGACGGCCAGGGCAAACCCGAGACCCACCAATTGGCCGCGCTGGCGAGATATTCACTGAGCCATGCCGCCTTCGAATTCGAGACGCCCAACTCCGGAGCAGTGTTCCACTTCCTTGCGTCCGAGTTCGTCCGCGACTACAT
>VBBN01000031.1 GCA_005888735.1 Candidatus Bathyarchaeota archaeon | reverse complement strand
CGCTCAATGTCCCATTCAGACCGTCGCCCTTGGAGTCTTGGGAAGAAGTGGACGGGGCTGATACTACGAGATATCGGGTTCCGGAAAATAGACCGGTTCAACAGACTTCTCGAGTCGATTCCCGGTCTTACTCCAAGAGTCCTGCCGATGCGGTTGAAGGAACTGGACGAAGAGGGAATAATCGAACGCATCGAGACTCGTAATTCGCCAATTGTGGTGCGGTGGGGTCTTACGGAGAAGGGAAGAGACACCTTACCCATCTTGATGCGCCTCATCGCCTTTGGCTCAAAATGGTATCCTCAGGGGGGTCTTCAAGGACAAGGTCCCACGAACAATAAGCGAACTCTTCCCGAGTCCTGAAGCGAGATAGATCATCAAAGGCTACACTTGAACAAGACTTCGCCCGCGGACTGGCTCCGGTACACGGAGTGTTTCTCAACGCCGTCGCTGAGTGTCGCTAGGCTTCAGCGCCCCCTCGTACACATAATTCTCCCTTAGGCAAGCCTGGTGCCCAGCTTCTGAGTGTTCATCTTACTGAGTAGAACTTCTCAGTTCATCTTTCTCCGTGATTTGGCCAACGTTGCGGGCAACGTAATGTTCCAGTGTGGAACCAAGTGCCAGAGCAATGAGCCTTCCTTGTGCTACCCAGACCACAGCACCCATGACTTCGAAGATCGTGAAGAGAACCAGTCCACGAAAGAGTTTGCCATCGAGTCTTGCAAAGTGAAGGAATGGAAGTCCTTTCTTGACATTGTCCGTAATCTGGTGCTCGACGAAGAGCGACCCTAGAAAGAACACGATCGCTAGAACTCCATTCACCGGTATTAGAAGAAGCCATACCGTCCAAATCACGGCTTCTAGACTGGTGAAGCTCAGAATTTCTGTGAACTCTCTTCCCGAGATTCCCCTTCCAGTCTGATCCATCTGAGCAATGATATGCTCCATGAGAAGGAAAAAGCCGAGGAAAATTGAGGCGAAACGCGCACGGCCTATGGTGGAAATGAACTGGTCTAGCTGATTTAGGCTGGACAGAATGGCTAGGTTCCCAAAAACCGAGTCCAAGCCTTTGCCTGTGGCGACGGCCAACCATCCCATGAGGCCAACAATCTCCAAATTTGTCACAATGAGAACTACGAGAAAATGCCCGAGCCCTGGAAAATGGAAGAAGCCCACTGGGCTGCTCCGTGCCTGGTCAGTCATGCGAGTAACTGCGAACGGACTACGGAATTATAGCTTTCCCAGCTGAAGACTCTCTTTCCCTGACAGCCAAATTCAAGACAGGCAAGCTGAGAATCTACGAACCCTTCCTGGTTACACAACCAATCCGGCATAGCCGCTTGGGACGCGAGCTTCAATCGCTGGTTCGTCGTGGAAAGATCTGATGAAGGCTCTTCGGAGTCCCATCCTAGAAGAGTTCTCTTGCATTCCATCTTGATGAATGGCCTATGAGACTCATGATGATGAGAACAGTATCCTTTCCCTTCTCGGTGAGCTGCCAGATTACACCTGTACGAGACTCATTCCGCTGATTCTTCCTCTTCACGTAGCCGCTCTTTTCTAGAGAGCTCAGCCGTTTTGCCAGAACGCTTCCGGTTATTTCGGGCATGTAGGCACGCATTTCATTAAACCGGTCAACTCTCATGAACCCCAACGAGTAGAGAATCAGAAAACTCCGTTTCCTGCCGAGAACATCGAGGCTAGCCCTCACCGGACATGCGAGGAAGACGACAGCAGGCCGGAGAGACGCTTTGAACGGAAGTACCCGTGAGTCCGGTCGCCGCAAAGGATTGCTTGGAAAGCTGGTATGCTCCAACGTCTGGCGCCCAAGGTGTCCGACCAAACACATACCCACCCCAATAAATATCGCGCAACCTTTCGGCATGTCCCATGGACACCACTTGTGAAACGTGTCTGGGTCGTATCGATACCGGTCTCCAACTTGAAAAGGCACTGGCTTTCTATCGGGACATGCTCGGACTCAATCTCCAGCTTGATGGGCGCGTGTTCACCTGGATTGAACTCGGTCCAGAGAAGCCACTCTGCAAAATCGGCCTATACGAAAGGAAGGAAGGTCTTCCAAGAGGATACCCGATAATGACTGGAATTACGCTCGATACCGACGACGTCCAGGGCCTGTACAAGCGCTTGGAAGCTAGTGGAGCCAGATTTGCGAATCCTCCTAAGAAACTCGACTGGGGAGGATGGTCAGCGGACTTCCTAGACCCAGACGGCAACTCGCTGAACGTGGTGCAGGACCCGGGTCACCACAAACGAATGCCGCCCGTCGCCACGGAGAGAGTTATTCCGATGGGAGAGGTAGAGCTGACGAGGGGGCCTAACCTTAACGGGTGTTACAGTGTATGGAAGGGTCGCCGATGACATATCCATAATGTTGATCGCCCGACCTTGAAAATCCGTTCTCTAGTGTATTTTGTAATTCCGGCCTGGCGTCCACGTTCACGTGTGGCCGAGTATTGGGTGTGGCCTATAGGGTTCCTCTAATCTCTTCACATCATCAACGGTTAGCTGCAACTGCGTTGACTCCACGGCTTCTTCGATATGCTCTCTTCTGGTGGCCCCGATTATGGGCGCCGTAACTCCTCTGTGAAGGAGCCATGCCAGAGCGATTTGGGAAGGGGTCACATCTTTCTCTTTGGCAACTTCCTCTACGCGTTCGAGAACGTCGAAGTCCTCGGAACGGAAGAATCTCTCTGCAAAGTATTTGTCCGTCTTATACCGAACTGTGTCTGGGGTTTTTCCCCGCTTGTATCTTCCTGTGAGAAAGCCTCGGGCGAGAGGGCTCCAAGGAAGTAGGGCAACGCCTTGGTCTTTGCACAACGGAATCATCTCTCGTTCTTCCTCGCGGTAGCATAGGTTGTAGTGGTTTTGCATCGAGACGATCCTTACGGCGTGGAGGAGGTCGCTTGTGTAGAGGAGCTTGGCGAACTGCCATGCATACATGCTGGAGGCGCCTATGTACTCAACGTTTCCCTGCCGGACGAGATCGTTGAGAGTGAGGAGTGTCTCCTCTATGGGGGTCTCGTAGTCAAAACGGTGGATCTGGTAGAGGTCGATTCTGTCAGTCTGGAGTCTCTTGAGACTCTTTCTCACCTGTGCTAGGATGTGGTGTCGTGAGAGGCCTTGGTTGTTGGGTCCCTCGCCGGTTTTGAGTCGAACTTTTGATGCGAGAACAACGTCGTCGCGATGGTCCTTGAGGAGCTCCCCGACAATTTCCTCGGACCTTCCCTGCGAGTAAGTGTCCGCAGTGTCGAAGAAGTTTATCCCTAGGTCAAGAGCACGCCTTACAATTGGCCTGGCCTTGTCGATTTCAACCATCCATTCCTCAGAGTTGCCGAAAGACATCGTGCCGAGACAAATCCGGGAGACCTTTACACCCGCAGAGCCGAGCTTAACGTGCTCCATACTCTCGCCACGGTCGCAGCGTTTGAGACTATGGCTTTAACCCTGTAATCCAGGGTCTAAACACAGCTCCTAGCGCAAAGCTTTAGCCAATGACCTGAAAGCTCGCTTCAAATTTCGGAGGTCATGATCCTTGCCATCTCCAGCTTCTCTCAAGAAGAGGCCTATCGATGAGGGGGAACTTGCGGAGACGCTCGAGACCCAGTTCAGCCTTCCCCGAATAGAAACGCGAGCCTACATCAAACTAGTCCAAACACCCGACCCGACAGTTAGCGAGGCATCCAGTCTCCTAGGTCTCCCAGCAGAGGAGGTCAGAATTCTCTTCGAGCGAATGGTGGAGCGGGGGCTGATAATCAGAACCGTTGGAGACCCCCCACGGTTCAAACCCCTGCACCCTCGGATGACGCTGACCAACATCTTCAAGATGCATGAACAAGCCGTGGTCCAAGGACTACGGGACCGGAGAGCCACCGTAGACCGGGCGGTAAACCTTCTCACACCCATCTACGAGGAGCGGAAAACCAAGATAGGGACTTAACACATGAAGACCGAGACCCAGCGGGCGAAAGAGCCTGGAATGCGGAATGTCGTAAACCTCGGGTTTGTCAGCTTATTCACAGACATATCTTCTGAGATGATCCTCGGGGTTCTCCCCCTCTTCGTAACAATTGACTTAGGCGCCACGAAAGCCCTTCTCGGATTGATGGAGGGTGCAGCAGACTCACTGAACTATGTCTTTCGAACCTTCGCGGGAGTCATATCAGACAGAATCGCAAGCCGAAAACCCCTGGTTGTCATCGGCTACGCACTCTCCACGGTTGCCAAGCCATTCTTCTCGGTAACGAGCAACTTTACACAAGCACTCGTAGTCCGGCTAACAGATAGGGCCGGAAAAGGAATCCGGACATCTCCCCGTGACGCTCTGATCAGCGACTCTGTCAAGGACAAAGTGAGCGGTCGAGCCTTCGGCCTGCACCGGTCACTGGACCAGCTCGGCGCCATCCTGGGCCCAATACTCGCCTTCTTCCTCATACCCGTCATCGGGATCCGCAACCTCTTCCTCATCTCACTCGTCCCGGGCGCAATCGCAGTAACCATCCTCGTCTTCTTCGTCATCGACAAAGCCGGCCTCAAGAAAACCACCAGCATACTCGCCAACGCTGGCCAAGTTCTGAACCGAAAGTTCGCCAGCTTCCTCTTGGTCATCGGATTATTTTCCATAGGGGCCTACAACTTCTCGTTCGTCCTGGTGAAAGCCAACGCTCTCGGCGTCGACCAAGCCACCATTCCACTGGTATACGCGGTCTTGAACGTGGCAACAGTAGTCGCAGGGCTACCATCCGGACTGTTGGCTGACAGGATCGGCAAAGACAAAGTGCTCATTGGAGCCTTCGGATTGTTCGCGGTCTCCACCCTAGCAGGTCTCCTAACAACTAGTGGAGTACTACTCGCTTTCGGAATCTCCTTTCTCTACGGCCTCTACCTAGGCACGTCGGACACGGTGCAGCGGGCCGTGATTCCATCGTTGACCCCTGGAGAATTGAAGGGAACAGCCTACGCCATCTACTATCTACTCCTAGCAGCATGCTCACTCGCAGCAAACTTCGTCTTCGGCTACCTCTGGGACCAAGCCCCCAGCACCGCCTACACTTACAGCCTCGCTACATCACTTGTTGCGGTCTTGGGCATGACGCTCCTGATAACTTCCTGGAAAAGGAATCCCTATCAGATAGGAGTAGGAAGCGTCTAGCTTGCTAGGCTGACTGGCTAGATTCGGAGGATTCCTGAGGCAGCGGGTTGGGACTGTATCGTTTCTTGTCCTTGTTTTCGAGAATATCAGCGAAGGGTTCTTCCTCCTTTGCCTCCTCACTCTCTGATGTCTGAGATTCCTCGAGGTTCGCCGTGGAGGTCTCGGCTGAGGAGGCTGCAGTTTCTTCTGGAATAGCTGGTGTTTCCGCCAAGGCAGTTGTAGCTTCGTGCGTCGACAACGCAGTAGTTTGAGTCTCAACCCTTGTCTCCAGGGTAGGTTCGAGAACAGGTTCCTCGGCCACCGGTGGCTCTGGCGTTTCAATAGCCTCCTCTATCTCCTCGGCGTGGAACCTTGGAATCGGTCGGTCCTTCGGAATTATCGGGCGGGGGTCCTTGACCCCGTAGAACTTGTCAGTGAAGTATGAATAGACATCTATGGCTTGGGCGGCTGGGTGCGCTTGGAACTCGTCTTTCAGTTGGCACATGGCGCAGAGAACCACTGCCTTGCCGGTATCCTTCGCTATCGTAACTCGAACGGCTTCTTCACCGCATCGGGGACACATGAAGACGGTGGGAAGTCTCTTCTTCACTATCCGAATTACCCTACGTCTTCTTCTCCCCAAGAGAAACGAACCTGATCTAAACGGAACGGATTCACTCGATATTTACCTTTGGTCGGCGGTTCCGAATGCCCCCTCCTTCCGGTCTTCCCGGTCGGACCACGTCAACCCATAATGTCCCCAACTTGACTGACCTTACCAGTTCAATCCGGACGTGTTGCTTCCATGGAGACAATTACCCTTGCCACGCCGCGGAACCTGAGCAGAAGCGATGTCGAGTCGATCCTGCAACAATGGGCTGCAGTCCAAGGTGCTTGTGTCACACCACGCGGTCGTCTTGCAAGAAGATACAAGACTGAGGGCGCCTCGATGCATTGGCACATAGCGGGCCACAGGATCGGAATGGGAACGGTGGAAGTCACCTATAATCCTGACACATGGAAACTAGACGTCTCCGTACATGATAATAGGCCCGGAGGCTGGGCGACTACCCCCTATCGGGACCTTGGGAAGACCTTGAGCAAACGAAGTAAGACGCGATAGGATCTACTCTACGCAGAGCTTGTCGGTCTGATCCCAAGTCCAGTCTTGAGAAACTCTGACACACTAAGCCCTAGCTTCTCGCATAGCAGAATGTTCCTCTTCAACCGGGGTTTCTTTGTCAACACTTCTCCAATCCTAGCATGGATGACCTCTTCCGTGACATCATCCGAGCCCGTGGCAGCATCCTCGATCAACACAGCTAGAGAGTCAACAGCTATCAATGCAACATCGAGCAATCCCACTGGAGGGAACCCGGTTCGATGGTCGTGCGTTTGATCGCGTAGAGACAATCTGTCGACAGCTGCTGACTAAGCCTCTCAGCCGCGACTACTCCATGACGGGTACGACCGCTCTTCGTCTCATTAAGGCAAGGTCGTGCAGCAACCCTACAAGCCACCACTTGTCAACATTCTCCCCCAGTCTTTCTGCCAGACTACTCATCAAAGAGGCAACGACCATGACATGTCCATACTTGCTAGTGTGCCTAACAAGCTTGACCGCATCTTCACGTGAAATCAAACGTGGACCTCTCTGAGACTTCAGCTCACACCTGGGCTCAACTGATATATTACGGGGGTCCTTGGCCGGACCCAGCAGGTATAGACCCTTTGGCAGAATTTGTCAAAGTCTGTGCGACAACAGACGTTCAGCCAGGAAAAATGAAGATGGTTCAACTTGGAACCGAGAAAGTATGCCTCTCAAACGTGAATGGAAAGTACCACGCTATAGGCGACGTTTGCACTCACGTTGGTGGACCTCTCTCTCAAGGACTCCTAACCGACCGCACCGTAACCTGCCCATGGCATGGGTCCCAGTTCGACGTGGCAACTGGTGAGGTGAAGAGGGGTCCTGCGAGGATGCCTGAACCTGTCTACGAAGTCAAGGTCGAGGGAACAAGCGTCCTAGTCAAATCAGCGAAGTAAGAAGCATAAACGTTTTCACGCCTTGTGGGCAATCAAGCGGAGCCCGCCATAGGTGATCGCTTCCAACGTGTAAGTCAACTACTTCTTAGCCTACGAAAAACTCGGAGCTCCCTTCCGGTAAAATGGTTGTGCGGAAGGAGACAGCTCCACGTTTCATTCAGGGAACGGGAATTATGTCGTGCCCACCCATGTAAGGCTGGAGAACCTTCGGAATCTCAAAAGCACCGTCGGCTCTCTGGCTGTTCTCCATTATCGCAATAATCGCTCTCTCGGTAGCGACAAGAGTACTGTTCAATGTATGTACTGGCTTGGTTGGCATGTTCGTTTTTTCACGATAGCGTATCTTTGACCGAACCGCCTGGTAGGCTGTGCAGTTGCTGCAAGACGCCATCTCGCGGTACTTCCCCTGTCCCGGTAGCCATGCCTCCAAATCGTACTTCTTGGCCGCAACCGTTCCTAGGTCCCCCGTGCACACGTTGACGATACGATACGGAATCCTCAACGTCTGCCAGAACTCCTCGAGGTTCGCCAGAAGTCCTTCATGATGATTCCAAGAATCCTCTGGAAGGGAGAAAATGAACTGTTCCACCTTCTCGAACTGGTGGGTCCGGAATATTCCTTTCGTGTCACGTCCATGAGCACCGGCCTCCTTTCGGAAACACGGGCTGATAGCAGCGTATCGCAGTGGAAGTTTGTCAGCTTCGATGATGTCATCCTTGTGGAACCCCAGCAGAGCGTGTTCGGACGTCGCCAGTAGGTACAGGTCTTCGTTTTCTATCCTGTAGATTGTGTCTTCAAAGTCGCTAAGCGCAACGGCCCCCGCGACGACATCCCTCCTCAAGAGATAGGGAGGCTGGTAGAGCTGGAACCCCTTCTTTCGCATAAAGTCCAGCCCGTACTGAATCAGCGCATAATTCAATCGAACAAGGTCAGCCCGAAGATAGTAGAAGCGCGCCCCGGCAACATACGCCGCCCTCTCGACATCGATTAGGCCGTTCTTCAACCCTAGATCGATGTGGTCAAGAGGTTTGAACTCAAAGCTGCGAATTCTGCCCCACCTCTTGACTTCCTGATTGTCATTGTCATCCTTCCCGAAGGGGACAGATTCGTGGACCATATTGGGAATGTTCAGAAGAGTTTTCTCAGCCTCCTGTCGGAACTCGCCGGCTTGAGCCTCAATTTTCTTAATCTGTTCTGGCATTGCAGTTGCTTTTTTCATGAGTTCTACCGGATCCTTCCCCTTCTTTCTCGCTTGGGCGATTTCCGCGGTTATTTCGTTGCGGCTCTTCCGAAGCGTTTCAGCTTCTGCTAGAAGCTCTCTCCACTTTACATCTAGGCCAAGTAGTCTGTCAAGGTCTGCAACTTTCTCAGGGACGCCCCTGCGTCGAAGGTTGTCTCTCACAGCCTCCGGGTGCTCTCTCACGAGTTTGATATCTAGCACTGCCTAACAGTCCAGGACCACCTTACGAACTAGAAGAAGAGACTTTCAGTAGTGGGGTTTCGACACTGGCCGGGCCATCCAGCCGGAATATGGAACGGCCTCTCGCTCCGCGTCCCGCCATCTAAGTTAGTGCTCTCGAAAGACTAGCTAATTGTCTCCAGCATGTTGGGCGGAAGAGCCCATTGCTCGACCTTACCAGTCTCAAATTTGCCGGTGAGGTTTCGCAGCTCCCGAAGATGCTCTCGGTTGTCATAGTGCCAGCCTTGTTCGTCGGTGTAGGCCTTGTAGCCTAGGGTCTGGGCCTGTATGCTCATAGGTTCGAGGATGAGGAGGTAGAACCCGTCTAGGACTCCCCGTCTTGTCAAGGCGGAGAGGAATTGGAGGAAGTTGTTCATCTCCGCGCGTGGAAGGTAGGCTCTCAAGGTCAGAGAGCTTCTTGCCTTTAGCGTAGAGAAGGTCTTGATGAAGGGAAGGGTGCCAACGATTCTCACCGCATTTTCCATGCGTCCTTCGTCGGCGAAATCCAGTCGAACTTCGAGAAGCTCCGAGACTTCCATCGCGTAAGGAAGAACGTCGATGACGTACTCGACCACGAATCCTCTTTTGACAAGGTTATCGAAGCGGTATTTGACCGCGGGCAAAGTCACTCCGAGCAGCTTGGCGAGCTCCACCATTCTCATTCTCCCGTTCTTCTCGAGCTCCTTGAGAATGACCAGATCCTTCCTGTCGAAGGGCGGGGACGAGAAAGAAGGTCTAGAAGATGCTCGTGTGTCTCGACCACGGGACATGCTCTCCAGCCACTTTGGCCAGTCGAATTTCCAGGTTTTCTTCTGGCTATCGAAGTACTCGAAGTTAGGGAGAGGTGAGTGCGTCTCGCCCAACCAGAAAATCCTATAGCTAGATGCCACCCCCAAGGCAACAAGCTGATCGAGGTATTGTTCGAACTCTTGGCGCTTCGAGTCAGGTATTGCGTGAAGTGAATAGTATCCGTTACAGTCGCCTAGGCATCGAATGATCCTCAGCCAATACCCTGGAATCCTCAGTGCCTCTCTAGCCAGAATTTCCTTTCCGACAGCTGGAGTTACGACGACCATCGCTTTTTGCAGGCCAATCTTCGCATAATCGGGCCAGATCCACGTATGGAGTATGCCCTGCCCTTCGAGTTTGGATACTCGAGCACGAACCGTGGGGGGAGGAATTCCAGTCTTCCTCGCAATCTGTTGGAGGTTTCGAGGGCCATGTTCCCTCATGGCGTTCAAGATCTTAGCATTCTCATCATCTAGGAGTGAAACAATCCGGTGTATCCTTTCAAAATATTCGTTCGGAGTAGGAATATACAGTACAGTTGACAATAGCAAAAACAAATGGGAAATAGGATGGTTTTTGAAGTTTTTCCTACATTGGGCCACCTGGAACAGGTGTGGTCGGGGTTGGGGGTCTTCCATCTCCATTATCTGGCAAAGAAAGTCACCTCGCGCCTAACGTAACACCTTCGTTAAACTTATCCTAATCGGAAGGCTATACAATGGATGAAAAGGAAAGTCAAGTAGCTAGGTTAGCTTTATTTCAGTGCCCCCCGAGGGGGTTTCAAGTTGTCGAGAACGCCTGAGACCTTCAAACCAGCCGGCGCGGAAAAGGTTAGACAGTTCCTCTCGCGCTTCCCGGAGTATCGGTCAACCTTACGGCTCGCCGTTACTCATGAACAATCCTCGGATCGCTCACGAACCTATCAAGGATGGCGATGGCACGATGTTGAAACCCATCCAACCAAGCTAATCAGACTGGTCACCGAGGGCATTACCAGAATTAATTTGAGGACCCGACAGGCAACATACTACCTTCTGAAGGACCGAGACGCAGTCACTAGATGCCTAGAGGAGCTGAGCCGAGCTGAAGCATCGTCCCTCGCCACCGCCATGGGTTAGCTAGTTGCACAAACTCTGAACAATGTCGTTGCAAGACTAGCCGCAGATTCGGGTACAAGCGCCCGAAGGCTTTTCTAGATATAGCCCTCCCTCAGAGCAGGCACCGCTATTGCAAACACACCAACACGACGTGATCTACTTCGGAGTGGTGAATCTGGTCGAGAAGAACAAAATCATCGGAACCATCGACGTCTGGCGCTGCCGAGGCTGCAACGACCTGTTCTGCGAAGACAAGCGGTTTGGGGCCACCGACCTCGCCCCAGAAGTCGGCTTTCCGAAGGCGGACTTCGGCTCGAAGTGGGCCGCACTCATTTGCACAAGGGATACCGGCTCAAACTGGACCCTTACATCAGCTAAACCAGGCGGCACCATCGCACATTCTTGCACTCCAGAGACCAAGCTCGAGCTAAAGGTGGGCAATGACTACAATCTCGAACAGGGTCCCATCGGGAAACATCGAATCATACTCATCGAGAAATTCGTCAACACCGCTGTCGACGTTGAAAGCGGCCAGAAGCACGGAGGGACAACAGATGCCTACCAAGCGCTGGGCAAGCCATTCTCTCTCACTCCACCTCTCTCGGCTGCCATTGCCCAGTCCTCCAAACTGCAATTCTTTAACATCGCAAGCGCAGTATTCATCCTCTCAGGCTTCCTTGCGGCGATTAGCGTCTACGCCCAGACAATGTTGATGTCTCGCATCGTTCTAACTATCGTCACAGTTGCAGGTCTTTCAGCAGGCTACCTAATGTTTCGAAAGCACCCGATAGGCCCATTGTTAGGAGCCGCGGGAGCGGTCACAGGATTGGTCATATACAATGGGACAGTCATCGCGGCCAACGCGCTAGGAATAACGGACTACATACTCTCCGCGGCGTTGATAGCGGACTTGGTTCTCGCCCGGACAGGGAGAACCCGGATCAACACCCTCCGAAAACAGGCCTGGCACCCCCTCGACATGCCGGCCTACGGCTGAACACAGCCATGCCTGAGCCTTCCAACCCATTCCGGCCAAAAGAGGACCCGGAGCAACAATATGAGATGGAGGTCTTCATCGACCAAGTCGAAGAGAGCGGAGTGGGCGGTGGAGTCGCAAGCTTCCTCCAAGGACACGTAGTCTTCAACAACGAAAAATTCCCGTTCGACGCAATCGCCTACGGGAGAATTGGCGGCCAGAACGTAAGCCCCACCTTAGCCGCAGAATCCATGAAACGACTCCAAGACCTCAACGTGAACCTAGAGCTGTTTACCGCACAGCTTCAGCGGAAACTTGTCGAAGGTGAAATGAGCTTAAACCTACCGCCTGGAACGCTACCACCTGAGTTCTCGGGCGAACCTCGATGATGAAGAGCAGACTAGACAATAGTCCGGCCGAGCCTGTCGACCTTGCTACAGCAATTACATCTTCGTTAGAGTCCTCGCTTTCGGTTGAATCATGAAACGGCAAACACTATCTCCCACCGCGGCCCGGTGGGTGGCCTCGACCCGGGTGCCCAGTAACCTGCTGAACAACTGGGTCTCTGTCTTGCACGCCTCCTGGTACGTGGAGGCGACCTGGAGAATTGGGCAGTTGTGCTCAAGAATCTCCATTGAGAGTTTTCCAGCTCTTCTTGCTTCTGCCATGTAGCCCTCTTGGTCTCGCAGCTTGGCCAGTTCTCGCACTCGGTCCGGTCCTTCTTTTCCCGCCAGCTTCTCGGAGTATCGTGTGTACAGTTCGTTTTGTCGTTCTCTGAGAACCTGCTCGACCGCTTCACGGCCAAGTTTTCTCTCGATGAAACCGAGTGCACAGACCGAGATGTCCGAGTAAGCTTTTGGAAAGAGGCTGCTCGACTTGTCAGAGAGTTTGAACCAAAGCTTGGGACGTCCAACCCCACCTCGCTCGTAGAACCTCTCAATCAGGCCCCGCTCCTCCAATCCAATAAGGTGCTTGTGAACACCCATTTTCGAGATCCTCATCTTGGCCGCGATGCTTTGCAAGCTGAGGGAGCCGTCTCTCTTCAACATCAGCAGGACCCGTTGGGCTGGGGCCGAGCCGGCCTGCTCTCCCAGTAGCCCGGTGCTTTCACTCATGAGTCTCGCTAAATGGCCCCTGAAAGATTAAAAATACCTTCCGGTTTACAAATCCTTCAAGGCTCGACGAGTAGTTGCTTGATGAGTCCGTCTAAGCCACAGGGACTAGTTCTTCCCCGTAATAGTAGGCTTTGAGGTTGCAATACTCACACCACGCTCCAACCCTGTTATCCGTCTGGTCTGAGTAGTACACGTTCATCTCCGACTGACCGCACCTGGGACAATTGTGATGAGTAACCTTCTCCAAATCGCGGCTTCGCCCAACTAGAAACAGAGCCTGCCTCGCTCATATCCAGTAGGTCGGAGTGAAAGTAAAACTGGAAACATCGAGAAACTCGCCAACGGTAGGGAGCCGAGCTCCTTTGAGCTTCGAGGAGAGCTACGGGTAAACGAGGGAAATTAACCAGGGCCCATGTACGAGACGAATCAAGCAGAGAGAGCCGGATGGTTACCCTAAGACTCCACGGGTGGTTACGAGAGGACGAAACTAGAGAGCCGACCAGGTACGGACAGGATGAGACTCCTATGAACCGTGTCGAAAACAAACGCACTCGGCTCAACGCCGAGGAGGCTGCGAGAAGAGACTTCGCGCGCAGACTAGGAACCTACTCCGATGCGAGCACTCGAATCCTATGCGCCTGCGGGCTGACAATGGGCAGAAAAGCCTTCCAAGAACACCAGGAACAAACACATCACGAGGAGAATAGGAGGACCGGGAAAGACGCGGAGCATGGAATAGACGTGTCAGTCGATTCTTAGGAAGAGTCAGACTGAACGACAGACTAGGCTGTTTTTCTCTCTGTTGGTCAGGGTCAGGCGGGTGTTTTCATCGGCAGTTCAACGTTGACGAGTGTCGGCTCAGGCTTCGGAAACGCAGTCGTGCGCCTCATGTAGGCTGAAGGGTCTCGCTGCCGTTTCTTCAAACACAGCCTCTCCAAGAATTTTACCCCCTTGTCCACCGGGCTGAGAGGCTTCACCTCGACATACCCAGTCTCCTCCGCGCTTTTGAGAATCTCCTCTCCACGTGGTGTCCGCGTCAGCACAGTGGTCCAGCCTGCGGGGGAACCGATGGCACCAATCGCCAAGTCTGCGAGTTCCGCGGAATAGTCAATACAGGCATTGCACTCCTCCCTGGCGGCTGCTCCTATGGCCTCGACCGGCTCGTCAATCACGAGCTTGTCGCCGACACGGATGAGAAGCCTGTTCTTCTTCACGTTAACATGGGTCACTGTTCTCAGATCAATGCCGCGCTTCCCTTGAACATAGTCAACCATCATCTTCTCATAGTCGAAGACTTTCGAGCAAAACAGGCCGATAGTGAAGACAACGTTCCTTGCCAGCTTTGGGGTCGCAATCCAGTGGGTGTTCATCCTCCACATCCCTTGCAGCTCACACGGCAAACCAACAACTGCTATCTTGTCCTCCTCGAAGTTGACGCCTCCCCTGTTCGGAATGGCAACATCGGCAAGCCCGCCCACCTGACCTCCCGGAGTATAGCGGGATCCGGCAGACTCCAGCAGGTCTTCCCGTGTTCGAGCAGCACGGGGTTCGGGCCTCCAAGGGTCATAGGCGCTGAAGCCGGAAACCAGCGCGTAGTCGACGAGCTTGTTGTCTAGTGCGTAAAGTAGGAAGGCTGTTCCCGCGCCACCGTCCTGAGCTCGTTTAAGAATCTCAGGATCCTTTGCGCGGACCGAATAAGTTCCTATATGGATTCCAAGAATAGCCTCTTCAGGCCGCCTCGCTCGTCCAAAAATCCTTTCCTCCACCTCGGCGAGCGGAAGTTCTATTCTTGGGCAGCTGTAGTAGCAGACCTGGCAGGCCGCACAGGTTCCACGCATGATCGGCTCCTCCTTGTCGCTGTGGAAGAGAATGTCAATCGGGCAGGAGGCGATGCATGCTCCGCAGTACATGCAGAGTCCCTTGTTCACAACCTCTGTCACGAGGTTGCCAAAGATCTTCAGCTTCTTCGGTAACGGTTTCCAGCCTTCACCTTCAACGCTGGACTTGAGCGGGGCCAGAGGTGGCGCTGTAGATGCTGGCTTAGCGGCCGTCGTTGGCGAAGGGAGTCCAGCTGGTGGCTTTGCGGAGGCAACCGGTGTCGTGACGGAGGCCGGGACAGTCTTCTCGGGCGCACCTGCAGGAGGTGTTGACATGTATCTAGTTCCGCTCCTTTTTGGCTACTTGGGTTGCTCCTCTAGAGGTTTCCACGGAGAAGACGTACTTATCATCCTTCTTCGCTGGCGGTCTCGCCAACCTCTCGGGGCTCCAGACTAGTAACTCGCGTGTGTATTCTGCGATGTCGTATTCAACAGTCTCCTCCAGAGCATATTCCGGACAATAGTCGGTGCAGTTGTGGGCTGTGACATTACCTGCAACGTAGGACTCGTCCCCTTCGACTGAGAGGTTCACGACAGGTTGATCTGTGACATTTGAAACCTTGATACTCGTGATCGGCGCGAAGACGTAGTTGTCATCCATAGCGAAGCGCGAGAATGTCTTGGTTCTCGAATCTCGGAATCTAATCTGCATCAGACTCGCCATTTTCTGCACAAACTCGCCTCGAACGGTCACTAGGAACGCGGGTTTCCTATTGCGGTGATTGACTGACGCAACCTGCCCGACGATTCCCGCCCTGAAAAGCAGTTGCTGCAACTGGAAGGCGAAAGTCTGTGATATGGTGGAATATTCGAAAAAGATGGACTTATTGCCTTTTGTTGGCCGATGTAGATATCCGTCGCCCCTCCAAGCTCCTTTGAGAAGCTCACGTTGCTTCTCCTGTGCAGCGAACATTGCCCAGTCTGGAAGTTTCTTGTTCTCGGCACCTCGGCCGAAGTTCTGGAAGAACTGGACCGCCACGACTGAGTGGAGAAGCACGTGTGTGCAGTTGTGGACTGTTGACATCTTTGTTCGGACCCTGAACACGCGCTCTAACAGTTGGGCCGCATCATTGATGTACTCGGCTTCATGTGCTCCAAAAGCAAAGCCAACTGTCCTACGTACTGTGTACCCTTCGGCTAAGTAGTATCCAATCAGTCTGAACAGACTAGTGTCGGCTTTGAGTTTCAGCTCCCGCGCTAGTCGTCTCCCAGTGCTGGGCTGTCCTATCACGACGTTCTGTTCGTAAAAGTCGATGTCCCGGACTTCTTTTGCAATAGGCATTGTCAAATAGTCGCCTTGTTTCAACTCTGCTGGAGTTTTCCAAGCGGGAGAGACAGGAGCCTTCTCCAACCTTCCCAATTTGACGAAGGCACGGGGAGACGCTAGGAGCGGATGATCCTGCGTAATCCTGAGCGGAAAGGGGGCCCCCAAAGGTTTGATGGTGAAGAGCCTTCCAGAGTAGTTTCTCGTCAAGACCCTGCGGACCATCCGGTACTCCCCGGTGTGGGTTAGGACTCTGTCGCCGGACTTCACCCGACTTATCGGTGTTACGGAGGGATTGGTAGTGACCAGGGTGTCAGGTGTCACACAGAAGTGGCAGAAGCAGCATCGCCCATAGAAATATTGCGGGTACCAGCGCTCTCCCCGCGGCACGATTGTGATGCATTTCTCGGGGCATATCCATGCGCATATTCCGCATCCTGTGCAGCGTTCTAGGTGGAGGAGGTGTCGTCCGCGGTAGCCTTTCTCAACGGCGTATCTCTGTTCTGGAAATTTCAATGTGTATGGTCGGTGAAAGAGGTGTCGGAATCCTGTGTAGTAGGCGACCCATGTTCCTAGGGCGCCTTTCAGCTTTCCAGCGCCGGGAATCTTAGCCAACGCTCATCTCTCCTACCTGTCGGCCTCAACGGGCCAGTAGTCGACGCTCCACCATGCTGTGGGCATGTCGGCCATGTGTCCGCCTTTGAGCAGAACGGGGATTGCTGACATGTTTCGGAAGGAGGCTGTGATGAACCGGACCCTGTAGGGTTTGTCTCCTCCTTCGCCCACCATGTAGAAGCTGCATTCTCCGCGGGCGGATTCTACTCGACTGTATGCTTCGCCTCTCGGAACGACAATAGGTGCTTTTCGTCTGATCGGCCCTGCTGGAATGTCCTTCAGTATTTGCTTGATTAGTTTGCAGCTTTCAAGCATCTCTTCTTCCCTGATGATCGCCCTTGAGAACGAATCCCCTTCCTTGCGCGTGGGGATGCCAAAGTCTAGTTTTGAATAGGCCGCGTATGGCTCGTCTTTTCGAAGGTCAGCGTCAACCCCTGAACCTCGCAATGTTGGCCCTGTCGCTCCGATGGCGATGGCCTCGCTCCGGGGTAGCACGCCTACGCCTTTCGCTCTGGAGGTGAATATTGGATTGTTGAAGAATATCTTGTCATACTCAACGAGGCGCTTTTCAAAGTACGCGATGCGTTTAATCGCCTCGTCTGCGAATCCCTGCGGAAGGTCGCGTCTCACGCCGCCGGGAACTATGTACGAGTGCGTTATCCTGGCGCCTGTAAGCTTCTCAGCTAGGTCAATGAACAATTCTCTATCGCCCAAGGGCCACATGAACATTGTAGTATGGCCGAGGAAGACGCCGAAGATGCTGAGCCAGTATAGATGGCTCATTATCCGGTTCATCTCGTTCAGCAAGCAGCGTAGGTACTGGGATCTGACCGGCGCCTCAACGCCCTGAAGCTCCTCTATGGCGCGAATGTAAGCATGGTTCAGGTTAGACGAATCTATGATTGCGGGCCGCTCGATGACCGGTATACTCTTGATAATGTTCCGGACCTCGCAAATCTTCTCGATCCCCCGGTGAACGTAGCCAGGGTCGGGTGCTGCGTTGACGATTATGTCTCCGTCTAGCTCAATGATGAGACGCATGTGCCCAGAGCCCGAGTGTTGGGGGCCCACGCTGACGGTCAATGTCTGGGGTCCCGAATCAGCCGTTCTGCTGGACTCCACTGCCGCTAGCGGTGCAGGTTTCTCAGGAACAGTCATGTCCGGATCAGTCCGTGGGGAATCGTACCTCTTTTCGGAGCGGTGGAGGACCATCCCAGTTGTCGGTCAGGAAGAGCTTCTCCATTCTCGGATGGCCGTCGAAAGTTATCCCGAACATCTCGAATGTCTCGCGCTCAAAATTGTCAACGCCAGGCCAGACCGAGATCAGAGAGCGGGCCTTGGGCGTGTTTCTGGGTATCGACTCCTTGATGGCCATGACGATGTCACGTGTCTCCTTGTTTTGTAGTGAGGAGCAGTGGTAGATGATTTCGAACCGTGCTTCTCTGTTGTAGTCTACTCCTGAGACCCCGTTTGCATGGTCCATTCCAAGCTCGTCCCGGAGAAAGGTTGCCACCTCAACGAGATTCTCAGGTTTGACGAGGATCTCCGGTCTGGAGCGTCGAACTACTCGGGCTTCGGTGATTTCTGAGGGGAAGCGGTCTTTCAGTTTCTTGATTAGCGCCTGTTCCCTTTCTTGGGAGAGGATCATCCTCTCTCGTACACCTTGGAGTGGCGGATTTTTTCTTGAAGCATGATGATGGCCTGCTCAAGCGCTTCCGGGCGGGGAGGACAGCCAGGGACGTAAACGTCTACTGGAATAAACTCGTGCGCGCCGTTCACTATGCTGTACGAGTCATGGAATAGTCCTCCTGAGATCGCGCAGTCACCCATGGCGATTACGTACCGCGGTATCGCCATCTGGTCGTAGATCATGCGCAACCGCTTCGCCATCTTCTTCGTAATCGTCCCTTCTGCCACGAGCAGGTCTGACTGGCGGAGGGAACCCAGAGGCAGGACTCCGAACCTTTCAAGGTCGTGCCTCGCTCCGCTGGCGGCGCCAAATTCTGCACTACAACAAGCAGTGGTAATGTTGACCGGCCACAGCGAGTATATTCGACCCCAGTTTACCACACTTCGAATAGGGCCGACATCTACAATTCTCTGCACGATTTCGCTCAGTTTTCCGACCCAGACGTTTATCGAGTCGGCGAGCATCGCTAGAACATCGTCTTGGTCCTGAGCTGTCTTCTGAGCGGACATTCTCTGTTCTACCACTCTAGGCCGGTTTTTCCCTATTTATTGGCATCTTTCGCTTCGATGGCGAGGACGCGTTCTGGCCTCTCCCGAATAAACCCGCTGGCTAGATAGTACCTGGACTATGGCTGAGACCGACGTGGAGCCTACTGGTCACATACTCTAACTGATCGGCGTATGAACCAAGAGTCTAGTCTTGACATGAAATGAGGGGAAAGTGGCCTCGTGGCCACTCTACTGGGGGCCTAGTCGTGGCGGTGATCGTAGCCAGAGACAGGGTGCGGAAGATACGGAAACACAGAGAGAAACGAGGCCGCATTGGGCGATTGTACAGGGTTGGTGTCTACGCCGTCGGAGAGCAGGCCAACCGCTGCGTCTGGAGCAAATGATGGGTCCACAAGCGGGAGTGTAGCGCCTGCAACAGCTCTGATTTCGATGTCGATCACGTCATCTTGGACTCTGCGGCCGTTTGGAAAGCCGTCCAACTGGCCGCCCAGCAATCCAAGTCGGTTGGGTGCTGAGGACGGTGCATATGCCATGTTGAGTCGAAGCTGGTCAGATTGTATGGGTCCCGTGAAATTCTGAAATCCCGAAATGATCCCGCCCGGTACGCCAGTCAGTAGAATAGCGATTAGGTCGGCCCGATCTTTGGAGTAGGCTGCGAGGTTGGGAAAGACGCCTGGGTAGAGAATGGGCAGCAGCTTCTGCAGTTCAGGTGTCTTGTAGTATTGTATGAACCGGGAGTCAAAACGTGGATGAAACTCGTTCCATTGGTCCTTGTGTCCCAAGGGGATTATGACCTCGTTGATCAGAGGCATTCCGAGCCGAGAAACCTGGATCCATGGTCCGTGTGTGATAACCGGCTCCGACTCGTCATCGTCATCGTCTCCCTCGTCGTCGCCATCGGTTGGAAGAATTGTAGCCTTTCGTCGGCTGGCTGAAGCCCACACGGAGATCGTGGAAGCCGGCTTAGCGAAGTCGCCTGAGCCCGGTGTAGATCCATCCCTGGTCAAGAGATTCTTTGGTACCTGGATTGCTATGGTGTGGACGCTGAAGCCCTTTGTCGTGTCTACTCCCGCCGCCGCGGGGGTTGAGATTAGGTGGAAGTTCTGAACCGGCCTGAGTGTTCCGAGGTCGAAGATGGAACCCAAATCCACATAGAACGCCTCGTCTCTCTGTCCCGCGAAAACCGTTGAGCCATCATCCAGAGTCATAATTGCCGCGTTCGCCAGATCGGCGTAGCCGGGTGTTGACCTCGGACCGATGTTGACGGGCGGAGTTGGAATATCGCTTCTCAAAAGGCTGGACCTGCCGGTCCGTCGTCGCCCAAGAACTCTTCTCACGG
Organism: Candidatus Bathyarchaeota archaeon; assembly: GCA_005888735.1. Taxonomy (GTDB): domain Archaea; phylum Thermoproteota; class Bathyarchaeia; order 40CM-2-53-6; family 40CM-2-53-6; genus BA-19. The sequence continues at coordinate 100,170 of VBBN01000031.1, read as the reverse complement.
AATATGTCTGTTTGACATTCCAGTCAGCGCTGTCCAGTGAATCGATGGGTCCTGTATTGTAGAGGAACGATTCGGGATTGCCGATTTTGGTATCGAACCTGAACTGGTACGTGATGTCTTCTTTCCCGTCTCCATTGTTGTCGATCAAGATCTCGTAGAGAACGTCATCACCGAACGCGTTGAAGTTCGGGCCTCCCGCAGGCTCTTCAAGAGGTATGTAGCTTGCCAGGATAGTGACAGAGTCAGGTTTGTCGGGGCTCACGAATGCATAAAGATCTGTGTTGTCAGCAACCGGGTCCTTTGATATTCTAGGGGCTTCTCTGTGCGACGTCATCTCTGGATTAATCCTCCGCTTGGGCTCTTCCGGCTAGTTGGGCAGCAAGGTCCGGATCTTTCACTTTCACGGACTTGTCGGCACTGATAAGATTCAACTCATCGCCCCTCACGGTGACAACAACCATGTCGGAACTGGTCTGGGCCGTGCCCGTAGGCCTCGAGGTTGATTGAGGAAGTGGTATCTTGCCCATCATTGCCGCTGTACCGGCAGCGACAGCCGCCACGCCTGCACTATACTTCAGAAATTCCCGACGGGAAACCTTGCGATTGGGGTTGTTATGTTGACCATTCTCATTGCTCAAGAGCTTGATTTCTCCTATGGTTTTGCGGCTTTCGGCCGGAGCGCTATTAACGGTTTTTCCAATTCTCGCCGGGTTTTCTCCCAGATTATGTCTCGGGATTGCTATAGGCAGCTGTTGTCGTCAACTGATTGTTCATTCGAGAAAAAACGGCGCTCTAGCTCTGCTTTTTCTTTGAAGCCCGGTCAAACAGGCCAGGGCGGTCAGGAGGAGATTTGAAGCTCTCTGATATTAGCATCTGAAAGCCCTCTAGGGCGTTGTCGATGACTCCTTTCAGTTCGTCTCCGCCTGCGATGTCCCGGCTCATCGCTCCTCTTTGGTTGACAATCTTCGACTTCTTGAGAACTTGCTCGATGTTGGCCTCAGCTAGGCCGCATAGTTTCATGAGACTGATCAGATAGAGAGAGGTCTTTCCTTCTAGAGACTCTTTAGACGCTCCGACAAGCCTGGCCAGTTCAGCGCGATAGAGGTTTCCCTGTTTGGCGACAGCGGTCTCCACAAGGTCTTCAAGCACTGTCTCCGGGACCTTGACGAGAATCGCCAACCGAAATCCTCTTGGGGAAAGAGTGGTCGGGAGGTGAAGTTAATAGTATGCATTCGTAGCTTTGCATTCTGAACCATCCCTGCCGGGAAGCTTCAATAAAATGGCAAAACTAGAAACGTCTTGTCCCCTTGAAAGCTTCAGGAGATTCATGATTACTAGTACTTGCCGCTCGTTTATCCCGCCTGAGTATGAAAATGATGGCCAGGTCTTCCCGGAAAGGCCACGAGACCAAGGTACCATGTATGTCGAGGCTGAGGACAAGGTCACAATGAACAGGGTGAACGAAATAACTTTCGTGAAAGTCAGCTATGTGCTCGGAATCATCTACAACTCGAAGAGCGGCCACACGCAACTCAAATGGCGCCACCTCAAAGATGACATGGGAAGGCTCAATGGAGAAGCCAGCACGAACACAATGGTAAACCTTTACGAAGCGGGCGCCCTGGACAGACCCTTCATCCGATCAATAGCCGCTAGAGTTCGCGAGGACCAATCCCTTCACCATTAGACAAGACCGCTACCCCATGCCATCGAATACAACATCCTTTATTTTCGAATCCTAGAAGCGAGGTGAGGACGACGATTGCTCGAGCATTTCCCCACTCGAATAGAAGCGGTTGACAAGGTCCTTCCTAAAGGCATCCCTAGGAACAATCTCACAATACTGGCGGGGGAGCTGGGGAGTGGAAAGTCCGTTCTGTTGGAACAATTACTCTACAGCGCCTTGAAAGCCAAGGAGCCTTGCATATTCGTCAACTTCGAGGGTCCACCTATCGCCTTGGAACAGGACATGGCCTCTTTCGGCTGGGAAATCACCCCTGCTCTGAAATCCGGCCAGCTTCGCTTCCTAGACTGCTTCACCTTCCGAGTCCAGAACGCGACAGCCCCAGCTTACTCACACCTGGTCAAGGATCCAAAGGACCTTCGATCGGTCACCTCAGCTTTGTTCAACATGGTTGATGAGATGAAGATGCTCGGCAGAGGCGCAGTGTTTGTAGACTCGCTGACCGAGATGTTCACGTTGGTTCAAGAAGATAGACCCCTAGTCTACAACGTGCTAGACGGTGTGAAAGAGTGGAGAGCCAAGGGTCCGAAGGAGAGGCTTGTTCCCTTCTTCTGCTCACACCACACTCCCCTCCGGGCCTACGCGGAGCTCGACGACTTGCTATTCTATGTTGTAGACAGCATAATAGACGTGAGATTCAATCCAGGGTTTGCAGAGAGAGGGCTGCTAGTAAAGCAGTTCAGAGTTCGGAAGATGAAGGGCGCACCCCACGAGACCTACTGGGTCACCTTTACCATAGGCGAAGACGGGATCGTAGAGGTCCCCCTCCCAATCCCTGTCCTCAAGCCGCCAAGCTCGGGTAGCAAGAAGAAAAAGTAGCAAGTCTCACGGTGGGGCCTAAGGAGTAGACCGAAGAGTGCCGGTCAGTCCCCATTACGCGGTTCACTCTGGACCGCCTCGCATCAAAGTGCCATACTCCAGAAACCCGGTTTACGTAGCTGAAGGATACAAACCTCCAGTGGTAGCGGGACGATCATTCGAGTACGAAACGACTCCGCAGGTTGCAGGCTTCTGGACTTCGCTTTCCCTTGCCTATCGTCAATACATGAAGAAGGAAGCTGACACACGAGGAATTGACTTACGGCTTTTGCTTGACGAGAGGCTGACGGGTGCTTTTCAATGCGTAGGCTGCGGAAAACCGATGGTAATGCGGGAACTCTTTGCCAACGGAGATCGGATGTACCAGTGCCTCAATGGAGACTGCGTGAAGAGGATCATACGATACCACTATCATCATCAATCAGGTCACGTTACTGAGGTTGCATGAGCCGCAGCTCAAGTTCCAGTGTCTTGCTGAAGACTCAATGGCGCACTGAAATATGGTCTAACGTAGCGCAGACAAGCTCTGCGCTAACTCATCGCTCGACCTTAAAAAAGGGGCACATCGAGGAAACCTCTTCCTAGCCCCAGCCTGAGACCTTTTCGGGGTCGATCTTGAGGATTACCCTTCTCTCGGCTGGATTTCTGTTCTCGTACTTGTCTTTCCCGTGGTATTTCTTGGCCATCTTGTCAATGTGTTGCTCAGCGGTCGGCCCGGCGATCTGTTCCACGACCTTTCCTCGTATCTGGAGGAAGTAATACGGGTTGGATGGGTCAGATATGGCAAGGGCGACCCGCGGGTTCTTCTTCAGATTCCTTTGCTTAACTCTTCCAATCGCCGTGTTGACCAAGACGAACTTTCCATCTGTGTCGACCCAAACCGGAGTCACCTGAGGAGAGCCGTCAGGGAATGTTGTCGCGACGAAGGCGAAAACCTTCCCTTCCAGTTTTTTTCGGGCCTGTTCTGTTAGCATTTGTTAATCACTTACGTCGAACATGTACGTTGTCAGGATATACGGGTTATCCTAGCCACCACAGAAAATCGGTGCGTATCCGATACCGAGCCTCAGTTTTCGTAGTTACGTGAGACTTTTGTCGCGTTTCTCAGTTGTGCTCGACACGTTCTGAGACTCTGGGAAGAGTTGTGCGATGCGACACACTGGAAGGTGGAAGATAGCCCTGTTTCTCGCAGTCTCCTGTGTGTTTGGAGCCATCTCAGCTTTTCCGCCAGTTCACGCGGCTGAGACGTACAAGGCTACTGCGTTCCCGTTTTACAGCCAAGAAGGCTCAATCATCACTCTAGTCCTAAGCGTTTCTGGCGCGACGCCACTTATCGCATACCAGTTTGTGTTCTATATCATCGATCCGAATAATGCTATATGTTCATCGATTAACGAGGACCATACGACGGGCGTAAGTGAGACCGAGTTTGGGCTAATCCTTGCGTTTCCAGGCCCCGATTTTCCGTCGCTCACCTGCAGCCAGACATCTCTAGTCGGATCCTACCGGGTCAGCGTCAACCAGACGAAGCCGGTGGCAAAGTCTAATGTGAGCCCTGGAGTGTATTTCTTGATCGGGATAGCAGATAGGGGCTCGTACCAGAGAACGACGACTGTCTCGATTCTGGCCACAGGCTACCGCTCGTTGGAACCTGTAACCGTTGTGATTAGGACAACATCAAGCTTGACGCTTATACTCAGCGATTCGATATTTGCCGACCCGTCCGGCGTTGTCGTCGACTCTTGGAAGGTTCCGCGAAACGCCACAACGACGGAGCAATACTTGGTAACAGTCACCGGGTCTTCGACTTCCAAGAATCCCTCCGATGCAGAAATCATAGCTGTCTATCCCGCGATAATGTCGATCACGGGAATAACCCCCAGCGGCTCCTCGTATCAACGAACCCAAACCATGGACTTCTCGTTCCAAGCTGTATACCCTAGCGGAGAATTCTCAGATACCGGTGTTGGACTCGTGACGCTCGCAAGGCCTAGCGGAGGAAACATCACATTGACAGCGACATACGACAGCCTCAGACAGGTGTTAGTGGCAAAGTACAAGACCACCCCGACAAATCAGACCGGAACTTGGACAGCATCTCTACAAACAGGCGCTTTTGATGATGGCTGGGGGAATACCGGCCCAGTCTCACCAGTTGCGGCAACCGCTCAACTACAGCCCGCAACCTTCTCAGTCTCGATAACTGTCAAGCCATATTTCGTCGTGAACGAGCAGATCAGGTTTAACGCCACTCTCCAATACCCTGATGGAACAGCCTTCTCCTCGGGGCCAGTCTATGCGTTTATGACATTCATCGGCCAAGCATACAATTATTCGATCCCCGTGAGCTACGACTCGACCCTCGGACTCTGGGAAGGCGCCTATTCTCCAAACAATGCCCCCGGAGGATTGTGGGCTCTCAAAGTGTCAGGTGTTGATTCTGCGTCTCCTTCGAATTCTGGCTTTTCTACGAGAAACATCACGCTGCAGGATAGACCGCCAGTTGCCAGCTTCACGCAGTCAAGCACGAACGTCCTGACAAACGTAATAGTCAACTTCGACGGCTCGGCGAGCAACGACCCGGATGGAACCATCATCTCGTATTCATGGACATTCGGTGACGGGTCAACGGGTTCCGGGCACACCGTCAGCCATAGCTACGCATCCGCCGGGACATTCACGGTAAGACTGAACGTTACCGACAACAGCGGGTCAACAGCTCTCGCCTCAGCTGTCATAACCGTTCAGGACCGCCCGCCAACAATTATGTTTTCTTTATCGACGAACAGCACAACCACGGGGACTGTAGTAACCTTCAACTCTGCTGGAACGGCCGACCCGGACGGTGTAATAGTCTCATACACCTGGGACTTTGGAGATGGGTCTTTCGGGTCAGGTCCCTACCCGAGTCACACGTACTCTAGCCCTGGCACATACACGGTGAAACTAACCGTGGTTGACGACAGCAACTCAGCAATATCCGCGTCTTCAAGCATCATCGTCAGAGCACCCACCACCGCCCCAAGTGGGACATCATCAGTCCCCCTTTACTGGTTCGGAATACTGATAGCGGTCATTGCCGGCATGCTCGGAGGCGGGTTCTTCTATTTCCGACGACACCGTGTCACACATGCCAACTTGAAGATCGACCTTGAGGCCGTCCGGTCGGAGGCAGGCCGGATTGAAAGCCAGGAGTTTTTCCAATCGGTGAAAGACCAGTTGAAGAAAGATAGGGAGGGTCAAGTGTGACAAAGGTAATCGCAATCCACTCGTTCAAAGGAGGAACCGGGAAGACAACTCTGTCAGCGAACCTCGCCACAACCCTAGCCGCCAACCATCGAGTGGGAGTGATGGACTTGGACTTGTCAGGCCCTGGCCTCCACGTGATTTTCGGCCTCAAGAAGGGCGATGTCAAGGCCACGTTGACCGACATTTTTCTCGGAGATGCTTCTCCAGAGGACGTGGTCATCGACCTCTCACCAAGATTCGGACTGTCAAAGGGCGGACTGTTCTTCTGCCCTGCCAGCAACAAAGTAGAGGACATGCTTCGACTCTTGAAATCCGGACTTGAGGTCACCGTGTTCCAGGATACGTTGCAGAAAGTTGGAGAACTGTACAAACTTGACTATATCATAGTAGACACTCACCCGGGAGTCGAAAACGATACTGTTCTAGCAATGGGTTGCTGCGACGCCCTAGTTCTCGTGTCGAGGGTTGACCAGCAGGACCTCTTCGGCACGGCGGTTATGGTGTTGCTAGCGGAGACATTCGAGAAGCCCACTTTTCTCACTCTGAACATGGTCCCACCAGGGGTGAAGATCAAGGACGCTGAGAAGGTTGGACGAGAGCTTGCTCAACTCTTCAGGTCCAGGTTCCTCGCCGCTTTCGAGTTTCAGATGGACGTCATCAACAACCTGAGCCGTTCCGTCTTCGTCATAGACAATCCGAACTCGCCCTTCGCACACAAGATAACCGGAGCAGCTGAGAGCCTCATGAGAGAGCTGGGGGAGGCGGCGAAAGTCGCAAACTAGCCCTCGACGCCCAACACCAGTCGACCTGAGACGACTAGTCGGGTCCGTCAACCAGCTACGGTTCAACGACAACAAGGGAGAAGTCGCGTTTTTCGGCCAGAAAATGATCATTCTCAGAAGAGACTTTTTCCGCGTCATGCGGGAGGGGCTCGAACGGATGGTGGGCGACCAGTCGGCCCCGTTTCTCTCCTATCTTGCCAGCGGTGTCGGCGTTCACGAGGGAAGTATTTTCCGGGACAGTGTCCAAACGGAGGGAGAACAGGCAAGAGTCGAGCTGGAGAACCTGGTTCACACAGCGTTTGAAGACACGAACCTTGGCTGGGGAAAGATCCGCGTCAGCAACCTCAACTTCAATAAAGGCACGGCCGACATTACCATAGCTAACTGTTTCGAGGCCCTAGAAAACGGCACAAGCGAGCATCCGAACTGCATGTTCACAAGCGGCTTCCTAGCCGGCCTGTTCGCGGAAGTCTTCGACAAGACAGTCCAGGCGAACGAGCTCAAGTGCACTTCAACCGGAGCGACCGCATGCGAGTTCCGAATCGTTCCCTCCGACACTGAAGGACAGGCTGACAAGCCTTCGGCTGAGGGAGAAGCAAAATCACCCGCGGCTCCTTCTGCCGAACAGAGCCCGGCAGGAACAAAAACGCCCCCGGCGACTCCCCCACCGAAGGCCGAAACGCCGCCCTCGCCTGTCGCTACCAGTGGCAAGCCGACCAAGGAAGATCAAGACTTGGATCGTAAACCGGGAGCCGCCACGACAGCCCAGCGCCCCGAACAGGCTGAAATTGATGCTGGAGTCGAAAGAGCAGCCAGGATCGCCAAGCGCAAACAGGGATTCTGGGAAAAACACTTCAAGAAACACCAGGACTAGGCAGCCCTTTCTCCAAGGACACCTCTGACGTCATCAACTTATCTGCGAGTATTGGGCACTTTGAAGCGCAGGCCCGAGGCGCCTGTCCCGCAGGGGTTCGTGGGTTCAAATCCCACCTCCCGCACCAACAACATTGTCCGAGTGAAACTAACAGGTGAAACAGGGGATCTCGGGGTCTCACCGGTCTTATCTCTCGAGACTAGCAAGCGATTACGATTTTTTCTGTGAAGAGTCTGCTGTCCGGGGCGGTTTTGGGCTTGTTCTTTTGAGACTGGCTGATTACGGGCTTGTCTGGCGTTTCTTTGAACCGTGCGTATCCCCTAGGATTAGGCGTGCAATTGGCGTGTCTGGAAGTCATGATCTTCCCGTGATCTTGGTGCGACAGCAAGGCCTACTCCTCGCTAGGTGAGTGTAAGTAATCTGAAGGCCTTCCGCATGAATCAGCCCCTAGCGAAGAGGATGAACCCCGGGCTGTTCTGGACTAATTGGACCAGTTTCCCCAGGCGCCGGGAGTGGGATTCGAACCCACGAGGGCGTGACGCCCAACGGCTATCATGTCAAGGCCCAACCTTGCTCAGATCTCGAGGCCGTCGCTTTAACCACTCAGCCATCCCGGCGCAAGGGCTCCCGCAGAGGAGTCTGGCTAAAACGATTTGCGATGAAGCGGGTCCTCAGAAGTAGGCCATGTGTAGGAATATCTCTCTAGTTGCCGGATCTGACCCGAGATGTGGCAATCGGAACGGGGAGAGTCCCCAAGGGGTCTTTGAGAACCGCCCCCTCCTTCTGGACCCGACGTGGAGTCAGATGGTCTGCTCCAACTCTATCCTTCAGAAGGTTGAGACGGTCTCGCAGAGAATCCTGATAGGTGAAATCGGAACACAAGGAGTACTCTTTGTGAAGCTCGACCATTGTTTTGTAGATTATGATTCGAGCACTTCCCCCGAAAGTATCTGTTAGAACTTGGACCACATCGTCGAACCTCGTTGCGATGTCCATGCGGTTGATTCCCTTTTTCTCGAGATAGTCATAGATGACATCACGCACAGTGGAGCCCATCCCGTCGAGCGATGACTCAAAGCAAGCATTCAGTGTTTCATAGAATAGCATTGTCAACGGTGCTCGCATAGACGGGGACCAACCACGGAAAAATCCGTCTAGGAAATGAATACGGATATTGTATCCAGCGTTCATCGAAGAATGGAACTGCGATGACAAAGCGCTCGCAAAACATTGCCGAGACTTCGCAGACTAGATTGGGTACGGCATAGCGAGGTTCCTAAGGCTCTTAAAATCGACATCTGCATCGGAATAGCCAGGGTTAGACCCGTTGAGCAATTCTGACTATCGCATCACGACGGTCGAGGCTCGAGAAATTCTTGATTCGCGTGGAAACCCCACTGTTCAGGTTGACGTTCGGACAGAGACCGGGTTCGGACGATTCTCAGTCCCTTCGGGAGCCTCGAAGGGCAGATTCGAGGCGATTGAGCTGAGAGACCGCGACCCCAGCAGATACCTCGGACTTGGAGTGCTAAAGGCCGTCGAGAATGTGAGAAAACATCTCGCCCCAAAGGTGAAGGGAATGGATGCCAGGCAGCAAGGAGAAATAGACTCTAGAATGCTTGAACTTGACGGTACTCCCAACAAGAGCCATCTAGGGGCTAACTCCATCCTAGGAGTATCAGGAGCCGTCGCACGGGCTGCTGCAGACACTGCACGCATTCCTCTCTACAAGTTCCTCGCCCATGGCCATCTATTGGTCCCAGTTCCAATGATGAACATTCTGAATGGGGGAAAGCATGCCGGCAACGAGCTTGCATTCCAAGAGTTCATGATTATTCCCGCCGGCCTTGGCAGCTTCAGAGAAGCCCTCCGTTGCGGCTCGGAGGTATACCATGTTCTGGGAAAGAGCCTAGAAAAGAAGCTTGGAAGGGCAGCTGTGAATGTAGGGGACGAAGGAGGATTCGCTCCCCCCATGAAGAGCGTCCATGATGCCCTCGAAGAGGTTAACTTTGCCATCGAAGAAGCTGGGTACTCTCCTGGCCGAGAAGTCCTTCTTGGAATCGACCCTGCAGCAGATAGCTTCTTCGACGAGAAGTCGGGGACCTATCGTGTCGACGGTAAGTCTCTGAGCGCAGGGGGATTATTCAACATGTATTGTGAACTTTGCGATAAATTCCCGTTAAGATCAATCGAAGACCCGTTCCATGACGAAGACTTCGTAGGCTTTGCAAAGCTAACCAAGCGGCTTGGTTCTGGGACGCAAATTGTTGGTGACGACCTTTTTGTCACAAACTCTGCGAGATTAGAAGAAGGGGTCTCGCAGGGAGCCGCGAACGCCCTTCTGGTAAAACTCAATCAAGCTGGAACAATCACTGAAACCGTGACCGCTGTTGAAACAGCTCGGAAAGCGGAATACGGCCTGGTCGTCAGCCATAGGTCTGGGGAGACCGAAGACTCAACGATCGCAGATGTGGCTGTGGCCTACGCTGCTGGCCAGATCAAGACAGGGGCTCCGGCGAGGGGGGAGAGGACGATGAAGTATAATCGGCTACTCGAGATCGAGGCTGAAATAGGTACTGAGGCGAGCTTCTTCGGCCCTGCGTTCCTCGAGCACCACTGGGGCTGACTCGTACGCTCGTATTGTTCAGGTTCAAGCGTTTTATATGCCCCTGAGGTAAAGGAAAAGGGCAGTGGATAAGAATGGCAGAAGCCCCAGCGACGGGAAACGTTCGCAAGCTCATTGACGATCCAACCTTTCCAACACAGTGGACAGTGGTCGAAGAACACCTTGGCCATAAAGTGTTGCGGAAGGAGGGTGAGAGCAAGGAGCTGAATGTTCATGGTTACGCAGTGGGGGTGGACTTTGACATTTGCATCGCGGACGGGATCTGCATTACAGTCTGCCCGACAAACGTGTTCGACCGTATGGACATACCCTCAGAACAGGCACGAATGGACAACGGAACACTCAACGACAGTGGAAAGGCGCTGTTGGCAATCTGGAAGGCGGACCCTGCAAGAGAACAGGATTGCATCTTTTGCCGGGCTTGCGAGATCCAGTGCCCAGTTCAAGCTATCAAGATAACCGAACCGTAGGTTTCCAAACATTTCCTATCTTGATCCCGCGAGCGGAGCATGTGTTTCGCGAGCTGAAAGGCTAAAACATCCCATAGCAACTCACGCGTAATGGCGTTTACTGGGCTGAGAGAAGCCGGGCTTACAAAGGCTCGCATCGAAGCCTTGACCGATGGAATCTTTGCGACCGTAATGACCGTTTTGGTACTTGGACTTCGGCCCCCAACTATTGACCTCAATACTCCCGGAGCCAGCTTGTCAAGCGAACTGTTCAAACTCGCCCCGAACATTTTGACCTATGCACTCAGCTTCATAACACTCGGCCTCTACTGGGTCGGCCATCATAACCAGTTCCATTTCGTCCGACGGACCGACAGGACATTGCTTTGGATTAACATTGTATTCTTAATGTCGATTGGGTTCGTTCCATTTACCACGTCTCTTCTAGGAGCGTACCCTGGTGATCCCGCAGCGGTCAGGGCCTATGGGGCCAATCTTGTTGCTAACGGGCTAGGATTGTATGGCACGTGGTGGTATGCGACCTCGAGTCGTCGGCTCGTTGACAGGGACCTCGCCTCGAGCACAGTCGCCCTAGTCAAGAGAAGGATTCTAGTCGGTCCAGCTGTTTTCTCAACGGGGATTGCAGTCTCGTTCGTCAGCCCGCTGGCGAGCACAATTATCTTCTTTCTACCGATCTTCTATTACATTCTACCCGGACATATCGACGTGCATATTCGAGGAGAGCATGGTCATGAAGAAAAGTGAGCAGGGGGCAAACATGTCTCTGGCGAAGCGTTTCTACGAGGAGATTATCAATCGAGCCAATTTGACCTCCTTGACGAAATCCTCGACGCGGGAATTGTCTGGCATGACCCGCTCCTTCCAAACGTTGAGGTGCGAGGGGTCCAAACATTCAGAGGCGTCCTGATGATGTACCGCTCTACCTTTCCCGACCTTGAAATCAAACTCGAAGACCAGTTTTAGCATGGAGATAGAGTTGCGTCTCGGTTTGCCATCCTCGGAACTCACAAGGGTGAGCTGATGGGTCTCAAACCAACCCTGAATAGGATTTCAGTCTCTGGAATCAGCAGTATCCGGTTTAAGGATGGAAGCGCAGTGGAGGAGTGGATTGAGGAGGATGGCCTCGGGCTTATGAGACAGCTTGGTGCCATCCCATAGTCAGGACGCAGGCCAGGCTAGGGCACGCGTAGCTTCACGCAAGCGTCGAATTTCGAATAGTATCTCTTGACATCTCCTGCGCCATACTTTGCTCGGAAACTCTCTATTGTCTTCTTTACTTCGCTCATGTCTGTTGACGTTTTAGCTTTCACCGAAATACTGGCTCCTTTCAAGCTCAGGCTCAATGCGGGGATCTTAACCAAGTTTTTGTACCAATTTGTCGCCGTCCCCTTGAGGGGGAGAAGAAGCAGTTCGTCGGAGTCATAGGTGAACCAGACAGGTAAGGATACCTTTTTCCCGGAAACTCTTCCGGTTACAGTGAGCTCCAGTTCTCGGGCTGTCTGGAGAGCTTTCCCAAGATCAGTCTGCGGCATGTTAGATGTCTACCTGGGCGTATTGATATCGATTTTGCGAGGTGAGCTATCTGACTCTATTTTGCCTTAGCCAGAGGGTGCACTTTCTCCCTGGAGGATTCAATGGCCATGGCCCGTGGTTTATCCCATCGCTTGACCCATTCGCCTAACTGGCCAAGGAGTTCGTGAAGCTCGAGCCCTTTACGGGTGAGGGCGTACTCGACCCTTGGAGGAGTTTCTGGATAGACCTTCCGTTCTATGATCTTCCGCTTCTCAAGCTCGGTGAGCCTATCGGCGAGACTTGTCGCGCTTATGCCGACTATACGCCGTTTCAGCTCGTTGAACCGTGCTGGCTGCTTCAGGCCCAGGGCGTGGATGACGGGCAGGGTCCATGTCCGGGCAAGATTATTCCAGGCTGAATGAAAAAGAAGGCAATCTTCGGTCTGCTGTTTGGTGAGGTCCTGGTTTTCCTGGATTAACTTACTCAAGTAACTGATACCTACTTGGTCCAAGTTGACTACCAAGTATATAAGGATGACCATGTGCTACTATAAAGCAGCGAAAACGGGAATGATTAGAGAAAAAGTGGAGACTTTCGGATTCACAGAAAACGAAATGCGATATATTATGGAGAGGAGACTGGGGAGAATCGCCTTAGTATCCAATAACCAACCACACATCGTACCAATCACGTATGAATTCGACGGGTCCTTCTTCTACCTAAGCGGCTGGAACGTCGAGTACGGTCCCAGCTTCTGTGAAGTTAGAGAGAAGAACAACGTAACTTTGCTCATTGATGACTTGACATCGGCAACCCTATGGGTGCCGCGTGGTATTGAGATAATGGGAGAAGCTGAGACGATTGAGAAAGGAGACTTCCAATACATGAAAATAACCCCTCGCGGAAAAAACAGCTGGGGGTTCTAGGAACGGAGGAAGGAAAGATGGCATTAACAAGCCTCGAGAGCCAGATAACGGGAGCAGTTGAAAGACTAAGCGAGAGCGTGGTCAGCATAGACAGTATGAGAATGGCTAGAGACTTTGCCTCCGGCTTCTTCCCAGTCGAAGGAAAAGGCTCAGGGGTCATAATCGATTCTAAGGGATACGTTATCACGAACAATCATGTTGTTGAAGGAACCGCCCGGGTCAGAATTCACCTCAAAGACGGCAGAACGTTTGTTGGAGAAGTGGTCGGGGCTGACTCCAATACTGATGTTGCCGTTGTCAAAGTCGAAGCGGACAATTTGCCATCGGCCTCGCTCGGGGACTCCGAGAAGCTGAAAGTGGGCCAAATAGTTCTCGCAATCGGGAATAGCCTCGGACTTCAAGGCGGACCAACTGTCTCAATGGGAGTAGTCAGCGCTCTCGGACGCCCGCTTCCTGGGGCCGACTTCATCTACGAGGGTTTGATCCAGACAGACACGGCGATTAACCCGGGCAACAGTGGTGGACCGTTGGCAGACCTCAACGGGAACGTGATAGGTATCAACACGGCGATGATACCGTTCGCCCAGGGAGTAGGCTTCGCCATCCCGGTAAACATGGTCAAATGGGTAGCTGGACAGATACTTGAGAAGGGAAGGGTTGTAAGACCCTGGCTTGGAATCTCAGGGGCAAATCTTAACCCCGCAATAGCGAGAAGGTACGACCTACCATCCGACACCGGTGTGTTAGTGGTTGAAATCGACCCCAGAGGACCCGCGTTTCAGGCAGGAATAAGAGTCGGAGATGTAGTAGTACAAGTAGGACCGCACGAGATAAAAGAGATGAAAGACATCATCTCAGCCCTGTCGAAGCTTCATATCAACGAGGAAATAGAAATGTCCCTAATCAGACTTGGAACACGAAGAAAAACGCTACTAAGATTGATAGAGGCCCCAGCGCAGATGACGGTGAGAAGGTAAGAAAGCTACGGCAGACCTCATATCCTTCGAGTCAATCCTCAACCTCGTCTACTTCGCTTCGTTCTTCATCTTATTCCTCTATGGCCAACGATTACAAAGCACACTGATGTTGGTCAATGTGAGACGTAGCCTTAACAAGCTGGACCGTTTCAGGGCCAATGCCCGCCTGCGGCTTCTCAGCTCCATGCAGCGCTACAATACCAACCGCGCAGACGTGGAGACCCGAATGGACAGGGTCACAAGCTCATTCGCGATAACACCGGTGAGCATGGACCCATCAGGCATTATCGGAAAGCTAGAACACGTCCTCGACACGTACGACGACCTCCTCAAGACAGAGGTCCAACGCGTCGCCCCGAACGCGAACGAGGCTGAGATTAACACACTCAGCAACCAGCTAGAGGTCTCAATCGGTCTTGACACAATGTTTCGTGTCGTTCGGCATTACTACCTTCTTGCCAAGAAGCAGGGAGGAATTCTGGCGCTGGCACAACTGCAAATGGCTCTTCCCACCATTATGGAAGAAGCAGAGGCGTATAGCGCCGCGATAGACGCGTTCGCTACTGGCAAGCCGATTGGAGACGGAGCGGGACCGTTAGTGGCAACCCGCCTAGCCATGGGAACAGACGGTAAAGAAGCTGTCAAGGACACCATGGTCTACGACGTCCCGTTTGAGGGACGCAACATGATGGTCATCCGCGCCAAGGGGCCCGGAGGCAACGTTGGCAAACCGGGCTCTCTGGTCGAGAAGCTAATACAAGAAAAGGGTCCGGTTAGCTTGGTCATGACGGTGGATGCTGCGTTGAAGCTCGAAGGAGAGCTAAGCGGAGATGTGGCAGAGGGAGTCGGCGCTGCGATCGGTGGCCCTGGAACAGAAAAGTACCATATTGAAGTCAGTGCGGTAAAGCAGGGAATTCCGCTGGTTGCCGTTGTGGTGAAAATGTCCTCGAAGGAAGCGATTTCCACAATAACCTCTCAACTGGAGAAGGGCGTGGAAGAAGCTGCCAAGCGCGTTAAGAACATCATACTTGCAAGAACCAAGCCTGGAGACAACATAATCGTGGCAGGCATAGGCAACACCATCGGAGTTGCCTAGGCAAGCTCTCTCGACGCCACACCCCTTTACTGCAACAAGATTTTGAGCATTAGGCTGGATGACGAGAGCTTATCGGAGAGACGAGACGGTAGTGAGCTCCTGGGACGACTCTTACCAGAACACTCCACCTTGGGACATCGGAAGGCCTCAACCAGCTCTTGTCGGGATCGTAGAGAAAAGCGAGGTGAAGGGCAACCGAGTCTTAGACGTGGGCTGTGGAACAGGCGAGAACGCGATCTTTCTAGCCGAAAACGGATTCTCAGTGACGGGCCTAGATGTTTCGAGGAAAGCCTTGGAAACAGCGAAGGCGAAGGCTATGCAAAGGAGGGTCAAGGTTGACCTTCGAGTCGGAAGTGCCCTCGCCATGGACTTCCCAGAGGGGTCCTTCGACACTACGATTGACTCGGGACTGTTCCACACTTTTACGGACGAGGACCGCCCGGAGTTCGCGGCAGAGATTGCCCGAGTTCTACGCGGTGATGGATTGTATTTCATGCTCTGCTTCAGCGAGAAGGAGCCAACCAGTTGGGGCGGGCCTAGAAGAGTGACCGAGAAGGAGATCGTGGACACGTTTTCTCCATCCTTCAAGATCAACTATATTCGAGACGCTCTGTTCGCAACCAGAATTCACAATAACGGTGGAAAAGCCTACCTCACATCAGCAACTAGACACCGCCACGAAACCTAGCCGTGATTGGGCCCTAGATGTTGGAATAGGTAGCTTGGATTCCGCTAAAAGCTAGGTCGAAAGGTATCACGCTAGTGACCTGCCCCGAGCCGCTTTGCATGGGAGGATTGATGTCCAAAGTCGTCCAGAAGAGATTCCGCTACATGAGGAGCTTCATGCTTCGATTCAGCAGTGGCACTCCGAGCGGCGATCTGGATTATGTCCGCAAGAGACTTGCCCTCGACAGAAGCCCTGGGTATCTGACACTTCTCGACAAGGTTTCTAATCACGATCTTTTCGACAACCTTGGAGCCGTAGCCTAAGAGATGTCTAAGGGCCAGGATAAACTGTTCAACATCTTTCGGGATCTTCTGTCGGGTGATCGAGTGTTCTTTCATTAGGTAGAGCATGAGCGATTCTTTGACGGCTGTTCCAAGGACTTCAAGCGCGGAGTCTATCGACTCAAGAAGTATCGAATCGATCTTGCTCTCAGACTTGACCATTGTCAAGACACCTGGACTAGGCCTATTTCCTGATGGTTTTGGGAGATTCCTGCAGCAATACCGTAATAGTCTGTTCGAGGTTTGACTCCGGACAGGCAGAGAACTCCGTCATATTCTGTAAGTTTGAAGTGACTATCCGAGGCGCAACTAAGCTGTCTGAGAGTGTTCGAGAAGGGCCTAGCTATGGATACTAAAATGTCACCTGCGTTCCGGACCTTAGCGATTGTCTCGCTGATGAGGCCCTGCATTGCTTGCAGGTCTTTCGCAAACCTAGACTCAAGAGAGTCGAAGCCGAAGATGCTGAGAATTCCTCTCGAAGGGGTCCTGCCTAGGCGTCGGCATGTCTTCCAGAAAGTGTCGAAGGGCTGAAGCACGGTCGCTCCTCCAAGGTTTACTGTGTTTGGAGCACCGCGACCGGTGATGTCGAAAATGTGGAAGGCGGCCAATCCTTCAGCCCCAAGATGGTTCTTGAGAGATGATTGCAGTTCTTCAGGAAACATGCCGTCTACCGGGATGCAGATGACCTGGTCGCCTGCCTTGACTGCGTTGCTGATTATGGGGGCTAGGAAGCCTGTCAATGCCTCTAGTGAAACGTCTTCTGAGACCTCGAAGAGGTTGTGGCTTCCGCGTCGAAACCCTCCGCCGAGGATCGTGTCTAAGTCTCTAATCCCTGTTGACCGGTGAGAAGAATCGCCCTTCAGAGTCTCGAAATTGTGCCCATCGTTCGCCGTGGTGGGCTCGAATGACTTTAGGACTCGAAATCCGTTGTCAAGGGTGAAAAGATGTTCTCTCTTTCCTATCTTCGTTCCTCGAAGCTTGTGAATGCCTAGAATCCTCAAGATTCTTCCTCCAACTTCTCGCTGACTGAACCGGAGCACACCATCGGCAACAAACTCCTCTATTCCAAGACCGAGCCTTGAGGTTCCCACTGGGACCTCGGAGATCAGCAGGGTGGTACAGCCTGCTTGGCGGATTATCTTCCCGAGAATCGTATGAAGAATTGAGCGTGCCTCTATGACTTGGGGAAAAGCTTGGGCCATTGCCGAGAAAGAATCTATCACGAGCCTAGAGGCGTTGAGATCTGTTACGGTGTCGACAATTACCTGGGTGGCCGCCGAAATGCCCTCGCTCTTCACAGTCATGAGATCCAAGAAAATAAACTTGCCTTCCTGTTCCAGCTTCTTGAAGTCGAGACCATACCGTTCCATCTCCATGAAAAACGCGTCGCGCCCCTCTGCAAAAGAAACGTAGATGCCCTTCTCTCCAAACTTTGTGGTTCCCTCGAAGAGGAACCTTGCAGCGAAAGCAGTCTTACCTGAGCCCGGTGTCCCCGCGAGAAGAACCAGACTGCCTTTTGGCAGGCCTCCTTCGATAACATTGTCTAACTCTGGCACTCCGAAGGGGACTCGTTGTGCGGAGGCTTGCAATGTCTGCCGTAGACTTGGCGGAACTTGACGGAGTTAAGAATCCTGATACCTCTACTCTAGGGTCTGGGTCAAGACGCGACCCGGTGCCAGTGTCTTTTACCTAACCTAGGGTCAAACTTGACGAGTTTTGAAACACTCTGGAGCCTAGGGGTTAAGTACTCATTCGTAGAACGGGCTCGCGATTTGTAAGTTGGCGTTTTGTCATCGTTGCGGAAAGACGCTGCCTGCTGATGCAACTTTCTGCCCTGCATGTGGTAGCCCAGTGCCTGGAAGCCCGGTCGCCACGACACCAAGGCCTGCACCTATGCCTCAACCCCAGTCATTCCCAGCCGCGGGAAATTACGCATCCATAGGAGATAGGTTTGTTGCGGTACTAATCGACCACATAATTCTCGCGTTTGTCTCTCTTGTATTCGTGATCCCTGCTCTTATTCTTGGAGCTTTCACTGCCAGATTCGGCTTTGACATCTTCTTCGGCCCTCTCATTCTACTGGACTTCTTGCTATGGCTGCTCTACTTCAGCTATTTCGAGGGAACAACCGGGCAGACGTTTGGAAAGAGCATGTTAGGAATCCAGGTGGTTGACGAGACGACCCGGAGACCCATTGACATGGGGCGAGCGCTAATACGTAACTTGCTGCGCATCATTGACTGGCTGCCCTTCTTCTATATTCTAGGTTTCATACTAGTTGAAGTAGAGGAGAAAAAGAAACGGCTAGGCGACATGGTTGCGAACACAATAGTCGTCAAAGAGAGCAGCGGGTCGCCTACATTGTAGCGGACTCGAACTCTGCCCTAGTAGGATGCCTCCGGTAAGTCGGGTTCTTCTCCGGCTTTGTCTTCAAACTCTTCAATTTGCGCGCAACACCGTCGAATGTTTCGGCTAGAGACCATCCTTCTTCAACGAAATCGAACCTGTGGCCTGGCAGCTCAACTAGTACCTGCACTTCGTACCGTTTCCGCTCCTTGGGCAGTTCTGTGGTTTTTACGGTTGCGCGGGCCTCAATGATCTTCGGGTAGACTTTTCGGAGGCCTTCCACTGCTCTCAGGAACTTGGATTCTGCTAAAGGTGCCTCGCTGTCTTCTTTCGGCAGGCCTATTATGCGAGCGACCCGCTCACCGGACTCTAATTCATAAGATGACGACATCTTCTCACCCACTCGATAGTGGTTGGACCTTATTTCTTTTTAGGAGTCTTTACCTAACCAAGAGAACCGGACAACTGAGCGTTGTCCTTAGGATGCCTAAAGTGTCTCAACTTGCGTATCAGAATCGCCCTCGACAATCTACGCTGTGCGTTTGAATAGAAACACTCGACCTAGGCTCGTAGTATGGGTCCGGCCGGACGAGTATTCCGTTTCTCCAGCCGTCCGTAGAACACCTTTTTCAGTACTTCAGCCAAGGATAGGTAAGCACCTGCAAACAAGGCCAGCACGATCAGGAAGGCCGGTGGAGGTGCTACAAGTTTGAGAAAACCTGCTAGAGGTGAAAAGGGCAGGGCGATGGCAAAGATGACTGCACCAAACGAGCTCAAGAGCAATGTAGTGCTTGGCCTGCTCTTGTAGAACGGAATCCTTCTGGTACGAATGATGAAGATGACAAGCGTCTGAGTGGACAGCGATTCGAGAAACCAACCGGTCTGAAAGAGTGGCTCGCTGGCGTTGAAAACAAGGAGCATCACGAAGAAAGTCAGAAAGTCAAACAAGGAGCTGATGGGACCGAAGAATAGCATGAAGTTCCTGACAAATGATACGTCCCAGCGTCTGGGCTTTTCGATGAATTCCCGGTCTACGTTGTCGATTGGGATTGCAAGCTCGGAGAAGTCATAGAGCAGGTTGTTCAGGAGTATCTGCTCGGGAAGCATCGGGAGGAAGGGCAGAAACAGGGAGGCGCCCGCTGCGCTAAACATGTTTCCAAAGTTTGAACTGGTTCCCATCATCACATATTTCATTGTGTTGCCGAAGGTTTTCCTTCCCTCCAAGACACCTTGCTGAAGAACCGTCAGGTCCTTCTGCAACAGAATAATGTCAGCAGACTCTTTCGCTACATCGACCGCATTGTCAACTGATATTCCAACATCTGCGGTCTTGATGCTTGCGGCATCGTTTATGCCATCACCGAGGAACCCGACCACGTGTCCATTGTCCCTGAGCGCTGCCATTATCCTATCCTTCTGTCCCGGCGTCACTCTAGCGAAAATGTTCGCTTCCTCTACAACTCTCGCCAACGCATCGCCGCGCAATTCCGACAACTGACTTCCTAGAACGACCCCCCTCACGGTTAGGCCCAGTTGCTCGCACACATTGACCGTAACGAGATCACTGTCTCCAGTGAGAATCTTCAATGACACATTGGCCCGTCTCAGTAGTTCGAGGGATTCCCTTGCAGTTGCTTTGGGAGGATCTGTGAAGGCTATTAGACCGAGAAACGTCATCTCAAACTCATCTTGCGCACCGTAGGCCTCCGCATTCTCAACAGCCTTGTATGCTACTCCTAAGACCCTCAACCCGTCAGAACTCAGCTGTTGGAATCTCTTGTCGATTGCGACACGGTCGTTGCGATTGAGGTTGAGAACCTTTCCCTCTATTTCACAGAGGGAACAGACCCGCAGGATTTCCTCAGGAGCACCTTTTGTGATGAGGAGCCTTTGCCCACCGCCGTCGACTACTATTGAGACCCGTTTTCTGTTGAAGTCGAAGGGAATCTCGTCAACCTTTGTGTATTCTCCGACTGTTAGCTTCTTGCCCTGGAGGATTGCTTCGTCTAGTGGACTTTTCAATCCACTTTGATAGAAGCTGTTGAGGAAGGCGTATTCTAGGATCTTTTCGTTGACTTCTCCGTTGTGATCTGTGTATGAGAACAGCGTGATCTTGTTCTCTGTCAAAGTGCCCGTCTTGTCGGTGCACAGGATGTCCATGCTTCCGAAGTTTTGTATCGACGCCAGCCGTTTCACAATGACTCCTTTCTTGGACATCGCAATCGCCCCTTTCGAGAGGTTCACTGAGACAATGAGAGGTAGCAGTTCGGGGGTGATTCCTACTGCCAATGCCACTGCAAAGAGCAGCGATTGCAAGACGTCTCTTTTGAGGAGAGCATTCACGAAGAAGACGAAGATTACGAGGAGAAAGGTGACTTGGGTTATCAGATAACCGAATTTTCTGAGCCCCCTCTCAAACTCAGTTTCAGGCTCCTTCGCAGCAAGTTTTCCGGCTATTTTTCCGTACTCGGTCGAGCCTCCAGTCTTTACCACAATGGCTGTCGCAAGTCCGCCGAGGACAGAGGTCCCGAGGAAGACGCAGTCAGGTCTCTCAGTCACCGCGCCAACGCTGGAGACTGGAAATGCCCCCTTCTCCGCAGGGTACGACTCTCCTGTCAGCGACGACTGGTCGACAAGAAGGTCCTTTGCACTGATGATTCTCGAGTCCGCGGGGACAATGTCGCCAGCTGAGAGCTGGACCACGTCACCCGGAACAATATCTGCGATTCTGACTTCCCTCTTGACGCAATCCCTGAGAACGGTGGCGGTAGTCGGAACCTTATCCCTCAAGAGCTCGGCGGCACTCTCTGCCTTCGATTCCTGGTAGAACCCTAGGATGACGCTGATGAAGACTATTACGAAGATAATCGCTGCGCTGCTAAGCTCTCTGAAGAAGGTGGAGACAGCCCCTGCCAGAATCAGTATGATTATTAGAGGACTTCTGAAGTAGAACAGAAATCGAACTATCGCGGCCCGTTTCTTTCTCTTGGCAAGAGAGTTGGGCCCGAATTGCCTTAGTCGGCGTTCTGCCTCCTCCTGGGTAAGCCCGCTAGGCGAGCTTCTCAGCCCGCGGAAAAGCCCGTCTTCAGGTAGAGCTAGCGGCTCTTCCGGCGCAACTACTAGCTGCGACGGCTCAGTCAACGCTCGCTCTCTTTCTTCTCGCGCGCAATAAGGAATCCGCGCAGGGACTCTTCAGTGCAAGCCTGGCTAATCGGCTAACAGGTCACAGGGAGAACCTGCGGTCGCCGCTAGTGCCAGGGTCGCATGAATCCTCTCCTTCCAGCCCAGGTGATCCAGACGATTGAAACAACTGCGATGGCAACGATGAAAGCTATCAGAACCACCACGAGCTGTTGAAAGAGAGTAAAACCCTTAGCCTCAAAAGCGACGTACCAGAGTGAGCCCACCAAGGCTCCTGCAAGGACGAGGACCGTCAGTACAGTTCTCCAAACCATACCAACTGCAGAGGGGGGTTGGTCCATTTCTTCTCACCATTTCATACGCGTATCCCCATGATATAGGTTGGGCTCTCAACGTCAAGCCGTGAGCCCGGACTCATCGAACGTTTTCACTCCGTTCCTTTCCTACGGTCGAGCTTGTGACCCCCAGAATTTTCTGACATGTACACGAGATTAGCCAGGCGTTGGCTTTTCATATAGAAGACTTTGCAGGTGTACTCGGTGCAGCTATTATGGTTGAGCCTACGCCTCCGGGTCCCAACTCTTCTTCTCCATTCTCCTCCAAGGACATTGTCATGAACAAGAAACTGCTCTCTCTTCGCGAACACTATGATTTGCAGGATCGCCAGGGGAATTATCTCGGCGAGGCGGATGGGAATTTCTTCCAGTTGCCGGCAAAATTTACTGTCTTCGACAGGAACCACTCTGAGGTCATGCACCTCGAAGGCAAGATCCTGTCATTGCGAAAACGGTTCAACATAAAGGATTCATCGGGAAACGAGTTGGGCGTCATAAGAAAGAAACTCATGCGACTGTTTGGGAGCGAGTACTGGCTGGAACGAAACAGTGTCGAGTTCATGCGCATCTACGGGAACTTTACGGAACACGACTATCAAATGGCGGTAAACCAGGTTGAGGTTGCCCGGGTCCACAAGACATGGGTCTCCATCAGAGACCAGTTCAACATCTCCATCACGGCCGACATAGACCCGCGAGTAGTGATCGGGTCCGCAATCGTAATAGAGCACGAAGAGGTCACAGAGAGGCGGCACAGGTAGCTCATAGAAGCAGAGCTTCCAGGTACTTTGTCCGGTTCCATTTCCATGGAAATCCACTTTAAACAGCAATGGAGCATTATGTAGGCGGATTCAGATGGTGAAATCTAGTAAGCATCGAACCGGAAAATCCGACAGTCCCCACGCTGGAAATGTGCGTTTTCAAAGGCTTCGAAAAGAGAAGAGAAGATACAGTAGGTCCCAACGTTGAGCCCGAAGACCGGACACTATCCAGCCGGGCAACACTGACAACTCCAATTTCAAGATCGGAGAAACCCGATGGTTTTCTTCTCAGAGTGCATGAAACATTTCGGGCCTGAAAATCGCCTAGAATAAGCCCTGAGTCGCAATCTGTCAACGACCATTAACGGTCGCATTGGCCCGATGAAGGAAAATGCTAACGAATCAATGATCCCAAAATTCTGGACTCGCCCATTCTGGCACCTGTCACCGAGGATCGCCCATTCTCCCCGCCGGACAGGAAACAACCTCGAAAAAACGACCGGGTACGCATGCGGTGATTTGAGACGCGAGAGTTCGGGTCGTTTTGCTGAGTCCCGAGCCGATATTCCATAGTTGACCCTAGCAATTCAAGTTCGACAAGAGCCACTCAATCCTCCTCAGCGAGGCTTGACACATTCATGTCTAAAATGTAGCCTGGAAGTCGTCGGGAACCTGTTTCCTTGGCGCCGAGAACGTGGTTACAGCTGTTGTAAGCCCAGCCTGGACTAAGCTGTAGCTAACCGTCCAGCCGGTAGAAAATAGTTGGGCATAACACTCACACCCACACGCATCAAGAGCAGCAGATACCTCCTCATTCCCAAAGACCTCGCACAACTCCTAGAAATCGACGACAACAGCATCCTCAACCTAACCATCGAAGACACCACCAGCGGCCAACGACTCGTCTATTCAATCCAAGAAAAGCCCCACCAAACTGGCAGCCATTCAAGCTAGGCGATTGCGATGGGGCTGCTCCCGGAGTTCTTCATGCTGCTAGGAATCGACATATTCCTGGCCATGAGCCTCCTCAGCGCCCTCCTCGACAAAGAGCTACCCTCAACCCTCCAATACCTGTTCCAAGGAGCCGCCATAATCGGGCTCGGACAATTATTCATCAACCAAGGCTACGTAAACACCGGAGTCTTCGGTCAAACTCCAACAGACCCGACACGTTTCTGGATCAGCATCGTCTACCTAAGCGCCAGCCTAGCCAACGTCACGGGTCTCAACCTGTACTTGGGATTCGTCCGGAGAAGAATCACTCTCGCGACCACCTTCTCTGGAACAGTCACAGTTCCAACAGTAATGACCTCGCTTTTCTTCGTCACCTCCTTCGTCGGAAGCGGCGGAGACGTAAGCTTCGGGCTCGGCGCAATCACCATACTAGGAGTCTCGTTGGCGCTCAGTGGCCTGAGCATCTTCGGCTTCCTACGCCAGGCGGCAAAGCGGCTAGCCAACACATCAGCCACCAGGGAATCAAACCCCTCGCCACAACCAGCGAGCGTCTCGCAACCTGCAACAACCAGCGAGAACGGTGAAACCCCACCGGAAATCTCGCTAGACACTGAGCTACCGTTCAATCTGCGGCCTGGACCCCGAGACGAATGGGAAGAAGCACCGTCAAAGGACGAGGTGGGAGGTGACAATTAGAATATGAAAAGCTTCAAGATTCTATCAGCTCTTCACAACAAAAAATCCCTAAGACTGGGACTACTATTCCTATCCACACTCTTCGTCATGACCGCGAGCGCTGCCGTCTACTACGGATTACAGTACAGGTCCGTATCCACGATCAGCAAGACAACAGTTGCTTTCTGCGGCGGTTGCGCCGCAGACTTCACCACCGCGGGCGGCACACTCGGCACCAACAACACCTATGTCAAACTGACCAGTATCAAAGGCTACCCCAACGCAACAGGCACATACGAGCAATCAGTCGGCATACAGAACTCTGACACCTCAGCCCACAACGTCCGCCTACGGGCCAATCTCCAAAGCGGCACATCAACAGCCTACAACACCATAGTCTTCAGGATCGTCGACGCCAGCAACAACGTCCAAGGAACCGCCATGACGATCACCGGAGGTGGCTCATTCACAGTCAGCGGCTCTCCAACAACATTCGTTTCCCTCGCAGCCAGCACAACCTGGTATGTACGCGTTGAAGTCACCGGAGCAGCAAGCAACACAATAACGGCAAGCACAGCCACCATAGACCTGTACATCGACGTACAGTAAACTCCCACCCATCTTAGCGGTGTCCGAGGGGCATGCCAAGAAAGGGGCTCGCAGGGTCCCTTCCTTGGCTTCCCCGAAATCATGTTTCAGGAGCTGGAGAGAGAATGACCAGTCCATTGGAAGTGGAAAGACTCCCCAAGGAGTCTTCGATCCCAGAAAAGCTTGAGACCACTCTCTGCATAATGGCAGCTCAGTACCCAGATATTCTCAAGAACCGTTCTTTATGGAGGACTCAGCAGTGAACATCCTGGGTCGAAGCGGAACATCGATTACCGCAATCTGTCTCTTACTAGTCTTTCTTCTTGAGCCTGCATGCGCCGCCAAGTACTACTCTCCGGACCTAAGAAGCTCGTCCCTTGTCAGTGCCCCTAGCGTTATCTTTCAAGCAGGCAATGCTGCTAGCAACACCATATTCACCAATAGCACGAGTGCCAGGGTGACAACGCCTGCCCTGCCTACTTCGCCGGCGCTTTACTTTCCAACATCGTACAATATCGTCACCGGCACATACTCATCGGGAACGGTCCCGGGAAGCGTCAACGCTACAGATTCCAACTACTTCATAACCGGAAGCGTCGGGGCAGTAAACCCGCAAAATGCTGCGACCGAGTTCATCTTCTCAGTCACAACAGCCGGGCCAGTCCAGCTGAACCTCACCATAGTCCAGCAGTATGATAAGTCGTCAGCTAGCGTAACGATTCAGATATTCAACTACACCGGAAACGCGTATCCGACAAGCGGACAAGGCTACTCTACCTACACGTCGTCCGGGACAGCTGGCACTGATGAAACTCAACAGCTAACAGTGACGTCGAATCCCCAGTTCTATACCTCCGCGGGCCAGGTCAAAGTCAAGATCTCTGCCAGTCGCAACGCTTCTTGGAACCAGAAAGCAAACCTAGTCAGGCTACACTACTATCATGCAGTTTACGATTACGTGTTGAAGATCGTCAACCAGCAGGCAACAGCCTACAATATCAAGCTCGACACGTCAACGCTCTCCCAAACCAACATCGGAAGGATATCCAACTTCACAGCCTGGTTCCACAACCCAGCCTCGACCCAACTACAGGCCCTCAGCGGAAGTCTGCCAACCCAAACAGGACCTACATACACACTCGGGGCATCCGCGACAGTTTTTCTCGCAGTTCGGCTCACAACCACCAGCTCAGGACTCTCTACCATCGACTCTTATCTCCGAATCTACCCAACAGGAAGTACGACAACACACACGGACTATCGGCTTACATTCAACCTCAACTAGAGTGAACCAGAGGACTTGTTCCTCGAGCACGATTCTAATCTTTAAGCAGAGCCCCCGAATCTCGTTAGCCCATGGCCGACAAGATGGATAAGGCGTCAGAATCCAAGAAGGGCTTCTTCAAGGAATTCGTCGACTTTCTTCAAGCCTTCGGGGTTATTGGCCTCGCCATCGGCTTCGTCATAGGTCTCGCCTCGGGAAAGCTCGTCTCAGACCTGGTCAAGGACATTATCAACCCGCTCATCGGACTGGTTCTTCCTGGAGACCTCTCTACACTAGGCTACTCCACAAACACAACACTATCCGGAAAACAGGTAACATTCGCCTACGGCGACTTCCTCTCCAGTATCATCAACTTTCTAGTAATCGCCCTAGTCGTGTTCATCGCGTACAAACAACTCAAGAAGATGGGCCTCGCCAAACTCTAGGCGAGGCATTGAATCTCCCCTCTACGCGGGAGGATAATAGAATCGAATCCCGGCAAGAACATACTGAATTGCAATTGCAGCTATAAACAACGCCATCACCCTAGCAATAACGGCCGCCCCAGTCCTCCCTAGCAATTTGTAGATTCTGTCAGTGGAGCGAAGAACAACCCAGCTCAGAAACATAACGATCGCGATCGACACCAGAGCTATCTCCACCCCTTGTGACTGAATGGAAATCATGATAGACGTAATTGCGCCCGGCCCGACAAGAAGAGGAAACGCGATAGGAAACACGGCCGTCTCGTCAACTGAGGCGAGAGCCAGCTTATCGGAACGTTCTCCTCTGAAGATGATCTCGATAGAAAGTAACAAGAGCACGAGTCCACCTGCGATCTGAAAACTCGGAAGCGAGATACCGAACAGTAAAAGAAGTTCTTGGCCAGCCAGCGCAAACGCCGCGAGCAGGATGGCACCAACAACCGCGGCGGTTCTGAAGATCCGACGTTTTTCCTGTGGGCTCAAGTCCTTCGTGAGGTTTGCGAAGATCGGGACCGGCCCGAGAGGGTCCACTATGACGAAGAGGGCGACTGTTGCCTTCAATAGTTCGACTGGAAAGGTGTCGAGGCTGACCATTGTCTTGCTCTTCTATCTAGCTCGTTAATGGTGGGCCGGGAGGGATTTGAACCCACGACCTTCGCCGTGTGAGGGCGACGTCCGTTCTGTGCCGTGAATAGCTTACCAGGCTGGACTACCGGCCCAGCCTGTTGGCAATTCTGTGAAGGTATATTTCGTCTTGGGAAGAAACCTCGAAAAAAATCCCAGCTCGTTGCTCCTCATTAACGGAGGAGTTTGACCTTGGTCCCTGAAGGATTCTCCTCGACAAGTCTAGAGATCGGTATGCACCTTCCACCCGCTTTCTCGACCTTCAGCAGAGCTCGTGGCGAGAACTTGAAAGCAGCAATGGTAAGTTTCGGGGCTGGGTCACCCGAACTCAAAACCTTGCCAGGCACGACCACCGTATCCCCTTCGCTCGCATGCCGGGACACCTGGCCGAGATTGAGAACTACACGGCTCCGGCGCGACTTTCCGAGGTAGTCTGCAACAGCCGTCCAGAGTGGGGTCTGAGTCTGCCGGCCTTTACGTTTGAGAAAGCCTATTGTGTCGGCCAACTCCGGGTTTGTGGGTGCCCGATGTTGCATATCCTTGCTTCCTCGAAAGTTGAAGAAGTCTCGCCGATTGAGGTGTCAATAAAGGCTTTGGACATCCACCTCCAGTTCAACCACTCTTGCTAGTCGATGGGCCCGATTGGTTTGAGGGAGGCCTCGATGAAAGGCCGTCTCGCTTCCAACCATTCAGGCAAGGTGAGCGAACGTCCCAGATGGCCAGGCGGCTCGTCCACGGTGAAGCCTGGAGGAATTGTGGCGATTTCCAGTAGTATTCCGTTTGGCTCTCTGAAGTAGATGGACTTGAAATATTTCCTGTCCAAAACGGCTGTTACTCTTACCCCTCTGTTCAGCAGCCTCGTCCTCCACTCGGTCTGTTCCTCTTCGTCGTCTATGGCGAAGGCAATGTGGTGAACGGTGCCAGCGCCGACGAGGCCCTGGTTGGCTGAGCTGGACTCGATGAAGCTCAGGAAATTTGCGGACCCACGGTTCTGTCCAAGAAACCATTGCCAACTCACTCGTCTCTCCCGTTTCGTTTCAGGAGCAAGAGTCGCACCCAGAGTATCCTTGTAGAATTGCGTCGAGTGAGATGGAGCGGTAGCTATCGCTGTGGCATGCTGAAGCCCTAGAAGTTGAATCCCTGGATCAAACGCTTCTTTGGCTCCAATTACTCGAGGTAGCGTCTTGCGTCTGGAGAAGAGAGATGGCTCTGGATTCTCATCGTCAGAGTATCCGTCAGTTTCCGGTGTTGCGATTTCTATGATGAGCCCATCCGGGTCAAGGAGATAGATTGACCTGCCCGCTTTACGGTTGAAAGGCCCCTCTACCGGTATCTTGTATTGTTCGAGGCGGGTCTTCCACTTGAGCAGAGTCTCGTCGTTTTCTGTGGCGAAAGCCAAGTGGTGGGTGACCCCTGCACCTAGGCTTCCTCGGTTGATGCTTGGTCCCCAGTCGAAAAGGGTCAGAATCGTGCCTGGCGTCCCTTTTTCGTCTCCGAAGTAGAGATGGTAAGCTGTCGGGTCGTCGAAGTTGACCGTTTTCTTTACTAGATGAAGCCCTAGGATTCGGGTGTAGAACCTGATGGCCTCGGCTGCGTCCGAGGTGATCGCGGTAATATGGTGCAGGCTTTTGATGACCGGATCCAATGAAGCACGAGTGTTTCTGGGGTCTCCTAAGGCTTCCTTTCCAGCCTGAACACGAATGGCAGGGTTCTTGAGGAATGGCAAGAGTGAAAATGCCCACAGATTTCGTAATTAGGAGTGTGGTGGGAGGAGATTTGAGCGACACAGGAGCTAGTAGGATTGCGACCAAGATAGTCTGCACAGTCGGGCCGGCTTCAAACTCTCGTGTGATTTTGAGCAAGATGATACATGCTGGAGCAGATGTCCTCCGGCTGAACTTCGCTCACGGAACTCAAGAGGAACAATCTCGAGACATTAGAACGATCAGAGAGGTCAGCCGTAGACTTCAGCATCCAGTAGCCATTCTTCAGGACCTTCCTGGTCCCAAGCTCCGCGTGGGAAAGCTCTCCTTGGAACCACTGCACTTGAAACGACACGACCAAGTTACACTGACGACCAAGGCTGCGTCTGCAAAAGCGAAGATTCCCATCTCCTACCCCGGGCTGCCAAAAGCGGTCAAGAAGGGGGACGCAATATTCCTAGCTGATGGCTCCATTAGAATCGAAGTGCTCAGAACTAGCCGCGATGAAGTACTAGGACGCGTCCTCAACGGGGGAGACCTGACCTCTGGAAAAGGCGTCAACCTTCCTAGGCTCAGAATGAGACTTCCCGCAGTCACAGAAGAGGACAAGAAACACCTCCAGTTCGGACTCGAACAGGGGACAGACATCATCGGAGTCTCCTTCGTTCAGAAACCAGAGGATATCGCCGCCGCAAGGAAAGCTGCCGCAGACTTCGGGCACAGAGTCTTTGTTATCGCCAAGATTGAGAAGCGTGAGGCTGTTGAAAACCTCGAGTCGATTGTTAGAGAGGCGGACGGGGTAATGGTGGCAAGAGGAGACCTCGGAGTAGAACTTACCATTGAACGCGTCCCAATAATCCAGAAGAGAATAATTCACGAGGCCAACAAAGCGGGCAAACCTGTCATAACAGCGACACAAATGCTCGAGTCGATGGTCACACAGCCTTCCCCAACCAGAGCCGAGGTCGCAGACGTCGCGAACGCGATCATAGACGGGACTGATGCTGTTATGCTCTCGGAAGAGACTGCTGTCGGAAAGTACCCATTGGAGGCCGTGGAAGTGCTCAGCCGAGTCGCCCATGAGACCGAGAAATACCTTCCCCAGGAAATCACTCCTGCTAGACGCGCATGGCACGAACGTAGCCAAGAAGACGCGCTTGCCCTGGCCGGATGCGAGACTGCGCTCGAAGTGTCGGCTTCAGCAATCGTTACCCCAACGAGAAGCGGACAGACCGCTCGACGAGTGTCGAAATACCATCCCTCCCTCCCGATAGTTGCGCTGACTCCGTCGGAGAAAGTCCAACGCCAGCTGAACCTTTCATGGGGTGTACGCGCGCTCCTTGGCCCAGAGGGCGATTCAATGGAGGCAATCTTTCACAATGCTGAGAGAGCAATCAAGTCCCTAGGTTATGCGAAAAAGGGGGACAGGATCGTCATCGTTGCAGGAGACCCTAAAGGTCCCACCGGGCGTACAGACCTTGTAAAAGTTCAAACGATAAGCTAGGCCGGAAACACCCTGGCCCCTTCGAAGGACAGCCCCGGGTGGAGAGTTTAGGATGCACGGTCCTGAGGGGGAGAAGCTTTCATAGTAGCGAGAGCCTGACATCGAGCAATGCAGCAGTCTCTCGCCCCTGAACAGTTTCGGATGGTGGCTGAATCCTCCCTGCGGGACGAATACACGGACTGCATGGTCTACCAGGCCCTCTCAAACCATGAGAGGAAACAGCAGTTCAAAGACGCACTAAAGACCCTCGCCGAGACAGAACGGGCACACTATGAGTTCTGGAAGGCCTATGCTCCCGAAGCTAAGGTGAGTGTCAACAGACTTAGAGTCAGCTTGGTCCTCTTAGTGCGCCTCCTCCTCGGCCTCACCTTCACCATGAAATTCCTCGAACGCCACGAGGAGGACGTCATACGAAAATACGAGCAAGTCGCGGAACAGATACCCTCCCATGACAGGCCCCGGTTCGACAGCATGGTCAAGGATGAGCGGGAACATGAAAACTACCTCATTGGCGGAATCCAAGAGGGACGCGTCAAGTACATGAGCTTCATCGTTCTAGGCTTAGCTGACGCAGTCGTCGAGGTCGCAGGAATACACGCGGGCAGCCTGGGCATCTACAAGAAGACAGAACTCGCAGGGCTAGCAGGAGTCATCGCGGGAATGGCGGCGAGCATCGCCATGGCAACAGCAGCCTTCGCGCAGGCCAAACAGGGCTTCGAGGGGAGCGCCCAGAAATCGGCCGTCTACACCGGAGTCTCCTACATGATTACAGCCTTCCTCCTAGCCACGCCCTACTTCCTCACCAAAAACCAACCAGTTGCCCTTGCCAGCAGCCTAATCGTTGGGATGGTCCTCGTAGCACTGATCACATACTATGACACTGTCATTTCCAACAGGGTCTTTACCCGGCAGTTTGGCGAGATTGCCGCGGTAATCCTGGCGGCAAGCGTTGCCCTCTACATAGTCGGGAATCTCATAGGTGGGTTTCTGGGAATATCAATCTGACAAGGGAGACACGCAACTACTAAGAGCGATCGGTAAGCCTTTCTAGTAGCAGCGAACCCTTCTCAAACATCCCCAAACCCCCCTTCTCAGCCTGTGTCTCGGTGAACCTTCGAGAGCCGTCTCCAGAGAACTGTGGTCCAACAAACAGCAAAGGAACAGGATAGTCACTATGTCCCTTCTCCCTCCACGGGGTCGAATGATCGCAAGTAACGCAGAGAACACACTTCTCCCAGACTCGGCTCTTCACGAGTGCTGAAAAGAAACCCCTGTCAATGTCCTCAATTCTCCGGATCTTGTCGAGAAACAGACCATCATGCCCGGGCTCATCAGGGCCCTTTAGATGAACATACACAAAGTCGAACCGTCCCATTCTTCCGAGCACCAACTCAGCCCTCTTGCGATAGTCCTCGACTTGAGACCCTGGCGCTAATTCTTCGACAGTCATTCCAAGCAGTTTGCCGATACCTAGCTCCGCTGGTAGATCGGCTATCATCAAACTCTCCAATCCCCACTTCTCCTTGAAGCGCGGGACAAGTGGCATCGATGTGCCAGCGTCTCGCATCAGGATGAAATTGGCCGGGAGCCATCCTCGTTTTCTGCGGTTCTCATTCACGGGGTGATGATCGAGCACCTGGAAGGCTTTGAAGCCGAACTCATTAGCTAGTGCAGCGGTCCTGACAGCTTCCTCAGATCCGTCAAGCGGGACGCATTTCGGAATCTCATATGGTCCCTTTCCTGAAACTGCGATGCTGATTATTCCTTTCCTGACATAGGCTGGATCGAAGTTGGAAATCTCACCAGAGAACTTGCGACTTGTGGAGTGGAAGATCGCGACTGCTCTGTGCCCGACGGTGGGTTTGAAGTTGAATTCGGTTCGGTCTTTGAGATGGACACCCTGGTTGATCGAGGCGCCCAGTTGGAGAGCCTCCTCCATGGAGAGGTTTCGTCCCGCCCTCCGATCCACAAGCCTTCCATCCTCCACAGTTGCGAACCCCGCTCTCAGAGCAAGGTCTCCGTTTCTGAATCCGACCGCGGCCCCGAGAGCCTCAACAACGCCCCTTGACAAATGAGTCTTCAGAGGGTCATAGCCTAGTAGGGAGAATACTCCAGCGTCGCTCTCGGGAGCTACCCCTTTCCCTACCGTGTAGAGCTTGCCCAGGCTTCCATTTTCCGTGAGAGTGTCTAAGTTTGGGGTCTTGGCTGCCTCGAGAGGTGTCTCTTCTGGACCGGGCTTGTCTCCCGCACCGTCGAGGACAACCATCACGATTGGCGGCAACGGGGCTCTGTTGGCCTCGTCGTGGGGCTACTAAAGAAGTTCTAAATGAAAAGCAAACAGGGCTGTTACCGCGCAAGCAATGACAATCGACCCGACCGTCACCACTCGTCTGAAAAGAACCCGTCTAACATCCCAGCTAAACGAACAGATGAACAAGGAGGTCGTACTAACCGGCTGGGTTCATGACGTGAGGGCTCTCGGCGGCATAGCCTTCCTCCTTCTCAGGGACATGGAAGGAATTGCCCAAGTCGCAGCCCCCAAGTCAAAGACACCGGCCAACGTTCTCAAAGAGATCGGAACCCTCCACCAAGAAGATGTCGTCTCAGTCAAAGGAACAGTCGTACCTAGCAAGATTGCCAAGGCAGGTCTCGAAGTCATACCCACCGAGATAGAGGTCATCGTCCGGTCAGGCACCCCTTTGCCCCTCGACCCCCGGGGGGTCCAGAACACACTCCTCGATACGCGCCTCAACTGGCGATTCCTCGATTTTCGAAGCGAAGAGTCGCGTGCGGTGTTCAGAATACAATCGCTGATTCTAAGTTCTTTCAGAGACTTCTTTTCCGGGCGAGGCTACATGGAAATCCAGCCGCCAGTGATCATCGCGTCAGCCAGTGAAGGCGGCGCTGAACTGTTCAGTCTCAAATATTTTGAGAAGGACGCCTTTCTCGCACAGTCACCCCAACTCTACAAGCAAATGTGCGCGATATCCTTCGAGAAGGTCTTCGCGGTCCTACCGGTGTTCAGGGCCGAGAAGTTTGAACAACCCACCCATCTCAACGAGGTTCGACAGATGGACATTGAACAATCATTCGCTACAGACCAGGAAGCAATGGCTACATTGGAAGAGTTCCTTGCTAAGTGTGTTGAGAGTGTGCGGAGCTCCTGCGGAGCGGAGTTGAAGAGACTAGGCCGAAAACTGGAACCCGTTCGGCTCCCGTTGAAGCGGGTAAAATACGAAGAAGCAATAGCTCTGCTTCAGAAGGGGGGCGAGGAAATTCGGGTCGGAGACGATTTCTCGAAGACCCAGGAGAAGAGGCTGTCTGACCTGCTAGGCGAGAGTATCTTCTTCGTGGTGGACTGGCCGGTCGAGCTGAAGGCGTTCTACGCTATGCCGGATCAAAATGGCAAGACATGCCGTGCTTTCGACGTGATTTACGAGGGGCTGGAGATTGCTTCAGGCACACAGCGGATCCATCTGCCGGACCTTCTCGCGAAACAGCTGAGCGCAAAAGGATTGGATCCTGAGGGTTTCAAGGCTTATATTGACGCGTTTCGATACGGTGCACCCTATCACGCGGGATGGTCTATAGGCCTTGAACGGTTAACCATGAAGATTACAGGTCGTGCGAATATCCGGGAGGCTACCATGTTCCCCCGGGACCGCAACAGATTGACCCCTTAGCAGCTGCCTGACCCGCGGGGACGGGTTGCCGTGTCCATCTCGCAATATTGGACTTAATAGAAATAGTGGACTGAACTCGAGGCCGCTCCGCCAGTGAATGAAACCGTGTGGTCTTGCTTGTCTAGGCTTGAGGCAAGCTTTCGGAGCCCGGCAAGGTTTGCATGGTTGTCGTAGTGCCACCCTGACCCGTTGGCATAGTGCTCGTATGAGAATGTCTGGGCCTCAATTGTCATGAAATCGAAAACTAGGTAAGAGAAACGGTCTAGGATTTTTCTTCGGACAAGGGCTGACAAGAGGGTCAACAGGTTGTTCAATTCTCCACGGGGAAGGAAGACTCGCACAGACGCAGCGTTGGTGCCTCTGATTTTGGAGCATCCCAGGATGAATGGGAGTCTCTGTAGGACTTTTTCCTCGGCGAGGAGCGTTTCTTCGTCTCTGAAGTCGAGGCGCATTTCGTACAGGTCGGATATTTCCGGTGGGTAGGGAAGGATGTCTATAACGTAATCCTGGACTAGTCCTCTGCGGAGGAGATTGTCGAACCGGTACTTAGCCGCGGGCAGGGTGACTCCTATTAGTTTGGCGAACTCGGAGAGTTTCTTGCGAGCGTCTTTCATTAGCTCCTTCAATATCAACAGGTCGTTCTTGTCATAGTTTGCCTGTCCCTCAGCGTTAGCAGGTGCTTTCTTCCTGGGCTTCTGGGTTGGCGTGAGCGCTTTGAGCCAGGAGGCCCAACTGAACTTCCATGTTCCGTTTTTGAGGTCGAAGTGTTCAAAATTGGGAATGTTGGAGGTGTACTCGTCGAGCCACAGGATCCGGCTGTCGGAGGCGAGGCCTGAAGAGACTATTTGGTCGACGTACTGCTCAAAGTCCTGTTTGTTGTTGGCGGGGACTGCGTGTAGCGAGTAGTAACCGTTGCAGTCTCCTGTGCACCGGGTGATTCGCAACCAGTACCCTGGAACCTTGAGTGCGTCGCGGGCGAGCAGTTCGCGGCCCGGGCTGGTTGTGAGTAGGACCATCGCTCGTGAGAGGCCTATTCGGGAAAAGTTGGGGTACACCCATGTGCGGAGGAGACCCTGGGTTTCAAGCTTGTTGACGCGCGTGTAGACTGTTGGGTAAGGAACGCCTGACTTTCGGGAAACATCCTGGAGGTTCCTAGGTCCATTTTTCTTCATTGTGTTGATGATCTTGATGTTCTCATCGTCGAGGACCGAGATGACCCGGTGTATTCTATCGAAGTATTCGTCTGGGGTTGGGATGCTCAACAGTCTTCGACCGTTACTGCTTGTCTTGCTTATAGTTGTTTAAGATGATTGGTGCAGAAACCGTCTCTTGAAAGGAAATACTATACTCGGTTAGCCAAAGTGCGCTTGTGTTAGCGATTGGAATGAGGAGCAGGCTCTGGGTTGCGATGCGTATTGAACACGAACAGCAGCCCATGACGAAGTAACACCGATGGCAAATCAACCCCTCTTACATCTCAAACGGCTGTGTCCGTACCCGGTCAATTCTCCGAGGCTCGTTTTCTGTCCGGCGGGAAGAGTGGCGATTTCTGGTTGACAGGACGTGTTATGGGCGAGTCTAGAGTTTTGAGATAATGGGATCGTTAGCATTTTCCTTCAGGCGTCAGGGGTCGCTGATAGATTGCGATTCAGGGCTGATTCTGGGCGATTTTTCCAGGAGACGTGCTTTAGTTACGCCTAGCACTCGTTCAAATTAGGACCTGTCTTGTCTCTATGAGAGTGTTCCACTTTGGGCCGTACTATTCCTTCCTGGCGCATGGTTGTTGAGTCGGAGATGACCAGGCTGCAACGGTTCGGCGACTCCCTTCGAGGAGAAGACAAGGAGATTTTTGCAGACCTGCTGCGACAGTGCAAGCTATACGCGTCCGCAGCCAGCGCGCTAGCGTCTACCAACAAGGAGTTCCCGTTGCTATTCTCAATGCTATTCTCACAGCACAGGAGAATAACAATGCTGGAAAAACAGCTTACTCTGAATAGCTCAATTGAACCCGCTCCTGCAAAAACCAAGGAATACAATCCCTACGCAGAATATGTAAAGTGAACTCGGGTTCATCAGCGTCAGTTCTCCGAAACTCATCGAAGCCTCCGAGATGCTAACCTTCACGTGGATGTACCGGGGTTAGGTTGGCTCAATTCCGTTCAGGATAATAATGGGCCCGAATCTCATGGCACTTAGTGTTAGCACTTGAATTATCGCAGGCTAGGTAGTGCCGGACTCAAGCTCAGTGAGCTGTCTCTCGGTGCCTGGGTGACCTACGGAGGGCAGGTTGGAGAAGAGGTCGCTGTGAAATGCATGTCGAGAGCCTATGATGCTGGGGTGAACTTCTTCGACAACGCGGAAGCATATGCTCACGGAAATGCCGAGACCGTGATGGGAAATGTGATCAAGAAGCTAGGCTGGCGTCGCGAAAGCATTGTCGTTTCGAGCAAGGTTTTCTGGGGTGGAGAGGGTCCCAATGATAGGGGACTGTCTCGCAAGCACATCTTTGAGGCTTGCCGGAATTCGCTGCGACGTTTGCAGTTTGACTACCTGGACCTGTTTTTCTGCCACCGCCCAGACCCGAACACTCCGATCGAAGAGACAGTGCGCGCTATGGACGACCTGGTTCATCAGGGAAAGATCCTCTACTGGGGGACCTCGGAGTGGAGTGCTGCTGACATCATGCGCGCCCACTGGATAGCTCGAGAGCTTGGACTGACCCCTCCACAGATGGAACAACCGCAGTACAATATGTTCCACCGGGATCGCTTGGAGATGGAGTATTTGCCGTTGTACCGGGAGATTGGATTGGGCACGACAATTTGGAGCCCGCTTGCCTCCGGCCTGCTAAGCGGGAAATACAACAAAGGAACACCTCCAGGTTCACGGGCTACGCTGGCAGGATACGAGTGGCTACGAGAGAGCGTTATGACACCCAAGAACATAGAGAAGGTCAAACAGCTTGAGCCGATAGCCAAAAACTTGGACTGCACAATGGCTCAACTAGCATTGGCTTGGTGTTTGAAAAATCCGAACGTCAGTACAGTGATCACTGGAGCTACCCGGCCAGAGCAGGTCGTCGAAAACATGAAAGCGCCTGACATTGTACCGAAACTTGAACCCGAAGTTATGGAGCAAATAGAACAAGTCCTGGAGAACGAGCCTCGGTCAAACGAGGACTAGTGCCAGTCCAAGCGTTATTGTGCATTTAAATATGACGTATGTCATAATGCTCTCGTTTCCCCGAGTAGAGTACTAGCAAGAGGATAGGAAGAAAACAGACCTTTGAGCCAGCTCGAAATCAAAGACCTTCACGCCACTATCGAAGGCAAAGAGATTCTCAAGGGCGTAGACTTCCAAGTCAGACAAGGCGAGATCCACGCGGTCATGGGCCCCAACGGCTCCGGAAAGAGCACTCTCGCTTCCGCTATAATGGGACATCCAAAGTACAAAGTAACCAAGGGAGACGTTCTGTTCGATTCAGAAAGCATACTGAAGCTAGCCCCGGACGCGAGAGCGCGGAAGGGACTGTTTCTAGCTTTTCAATATCCCTTCGAGGTCCCGGGGGTTTCCCTGGCCACGTTTCTAAGAACAGCCTACAACGCTGTACGACAAGGCGGAAAGAAGGGCGACCTTGGACAGGAAATGTTATCGGTCCTTGAATTCAGGAAACTTCTGAAAGAGAAACTGAAACTCCTTGACATGGACGACTCGTTTGCCACCCGTTACCTTAACGAGGGTTTTTCCGGCGGAGAGAAGAAACGGTGCGAAATTCTCCAGCTTGCCGTGTTGCAGCCCAAAATAGCCGTCTTGGACGAAACAGACTCTGGCCTGGACATTGATTCGG
Organism: Candidatus Bathyarchaeota archaeon; assembly: GCA_005888735.1. Classification (GTDB taxonomy): domain Archaea; phylum Thermoproteota; class Bathyarchaeia; order 40CM-2-53-6; family 40CM-2-53-6; genus BA-19. Next base: position 62,177 of record VBBN01000031.1, on the reverse strand, counting down.
TCAAAATCGTCGCTGAAGGCGTAAACCGTCTGGTTGGACCCGAGATGGGCGTAATGATAATCACCCACTACCAGAGAATATTGCGCTATATCAAGCCAAACTACGTCCACATTCTCCTAGACGGACGAATGGTAAAGTCCGGTGGACCCGAGCTTGCGGAAGTCCTCGAAGAAAGAGGTTACGATTGGGTTAAAAAGGAAGTAATGAGCTAGGAAAGGTAGAGAGAACATGGCCATAAACATAACCGATAAGGCAGCCGTCAAAGTCCACGACTATCTCAAATCAGTAAACGACTCCACTCTCAACCTTCGAGTCTTCGTGAAGGCGGGAGGCTGCGCAGGGTACCAGTTTGGGCTCAAACTCGACAAACCAGCCGAAAATGACATCGTGGAACACAAAAATGGTGTCACGATCGTCGCAGACCACAAGAGCGCCGACCTACTGGGCGACGCGGAAATAGACTATGTGGAGACAGAGATGGGCGGCGGTTTCAAGTTCAACTTCCCAGGCGACTACCTAACATGCGGTTGCGGTCACAGCTTCATACCGAAAGGGAAGGAGCAGGCCACTGGGGCACGCAGCCCCGAAGAGCACCACGGTCACGAACACGTCTAGACCAATCTGTCTTTTCTAGCAAGCCTCATTCGGACTGTCAGCGGAGAGACTATGCAGAAGACAGTCCAATACAACGTGGAAAAAGTCAGACAAGACTTCCCAATACTACAGCGAATAATCAACGGGAAACCATTCATCTACCTTGACAATGCTGCCACGGCTCAAAAGCCTCGACAGGTCATCGAGACGCTGGACCGTTTCTACAAAGAATACAATGCTAACATTCACCGAGGCATTTACAAAGTAAGCGAAGAAGCCACCGCGGCCCATGAGGAAGCACGGGCTAAAGTTGCAAGGTTCATCAACGCCCGTTCGCCGAATGAAATAGTCTTCGTCAGGGGGACCACTGAGGCGATCAACCTCGTCGCCCACGCATGGGGCCGGAAGAACGTAGGCCTCGGGGACAACATCATGCTTACCGAGATGGAGCACCATAGCAACATCGTCCCCTGGCAACTGCTTGCGAAAGAGAAAGGAGCCAGCTTGAAGTACGTCGGCATCACCGACCAAGGAATCCTAGAGAGATACGAGTTCCAGCAACACTTACAGAGTGGAGCCAAGCTATTCGCGGTTGCACACTCTTCAAACGTTCTCGGAACAATAAACCCCGTTAGGGAACTAATTCGCGAGGCTCACAAGACAGGATGCTGCGTACTAGTGGACGCTGCTCAGTCCGTTCCCCACATGCCCGTAGACGTCCAAGACCTTGACTGCGACTTTCTTGCCTTTTCCGGCCACAAAATGTGCGGGCCCACCGGTATCGGTGTCCTGTACGCGAAAGGGAACCTGTTTGACGAAATGGTCCCGTTCCATGGAGGCGGTGAGATGATAAGCGAGGTTCACCCCTACGAGTCGTCATGGAAGCCACCACCATACAAGTTCGAGGCCGGAACAACCAACATAGAAGGCGCAATAGGACTCGGGGCGGCCATTGACTACCTGTCAAATATTGGGTTGAGAAAGATACGGTTGCACGAACGAGAAATTACTGCTTACGCGATAGACAAGCTGTCGAGAACCAAGGGGATCACAATCTACGGGCCATCTGACCCCCAAGCAAGGGGGGGAGTCGTCAGTTTCAACTTGGGCGATGTTCACCCTCACGATATGGCAACCTTGCTGGATGAAGACGGAATAGCAGTTAGGTCGGGCCAACACTGCGCCCAGCCGTTGCACGAAAGGCTCGGAATCCCAGCAACGACAAGAGCCAGCTTCTACCTCTACAATACCGAGGACGAAGTTGACCGACTCGCCAACTCCCTGGAACGCGTCAGAGGAATCTTCAAGCTATGAGCTCCATCTACTCTGAGATAATCCTCGACTACTACCGCAACCCCCGGAACAAGGGAAAACTCGACAGGGCACAAATTCGGGCGAAAGACACCAATCCTCTCTGCGGAGACGTTATCGAGATACAGATGGAACTCGACGGAGATAGCAAGGTCAAGGACATCAGGTTCAACGGCATGGGCTGCGCCATCAGCCAGGCCTCTGCCTCAATGCTCACAGAACTCGTAAAGGGAAAATCGTTGGATGAAGCCAGGAAGATTTCCAAGGAAGACATTCTGTCACTGATAGGGGGGCAGTTGAGCGCTGTAAGGCTCAAATGCGCTCTCCTCTCCCTAAAAGTCATGAAGACCGGCCTCTACAATTACATAGGCTCGCTAGAAAACGCGAAGGAAGAACTGTCCTCGCTCTAGCGCTATATATACAATCATCCAAGCCTCGCTTCTTAGGAAAGTGTTAAATTCGTTGAGGGATTGACCGGGCTCCCGCTGTCCACCCCGAGATATCCCACGGCAAGGGGTGCGAACAGCAGGAAATCAGGTTGGATAAGCAGGGTCCCGATCCCTCCTCGAAGGGAAGACACAGACGCGAAGAACGGGAAATTACAGCGTATCAGTCGTCAAGCCTGACCGAACAGACGAGGAGATTCATGCAGACATTGGATGGTGAAGTCTACGGGTACCTTCGAAACGCAGCCAGGATAAGAGGAGTCACCGTTCAGGGACTGATAAGAGCAGTGATCATTCCAGGCTATGTTGGGGAGCGGCGACCGAAGCTACTGTCGGCCGATGATAGAAGCCCATCAACCCACAAAGTCTTTGGTCCACTTCTCGCCCCCTCTGGACAACTTTCTGAAGAGCTTTCCATGACCTCAAAGCAGAGTCCTACCCGCGCCCTTGTAGCCACTCATCAATCAAGGTCAACATAGATTTCCTCATTTTCCACTTTGAGGTTGTATTTTCTCAGAGACGTTTTGGCTGGCGGAGTGACCGCTTCACCCGAGTTGAGGTCGAATTGTGAAAGGTGTAATGGACACGTTACTCTTTCACCCAGCAGAAAACCGGTGGACAAGTCCGCTTCTTCATGAGTGCATGTCCCATCCCACGCACGCAGTTCGCCGTCCAGATTCACTACAAGCACTCTTCTTCCATCGTCAAGCTGCAAGCCCTTCAACGTACCGGGTGGTATCTCTGACAATGAGCAAACTTTGACCATTGCCACTTCGATTTTCCGCCTAGCGGTACTTGTAATGACGTTCAAAAAGGTCCGCGGAAACCGTTTCACCCTCAGGCTCCTCCTCGAACTCGGGCAGAGAATCAGCCCCAGGGGGAATCTGCCCCTTTCTGCCCATCCATTTCTCCTCGATCAGATACTGGATCGCTGCCCTCACCGTTCTCATAGGAATTCGTTGAACAGCAGGGTGGAGAAAGCCGACGATTATCAGCCGTTGGGCCTCGCTTAGGGTCAGCCCCCTAGCCATCATGTAGAACACCTGTTCTTCGTCAACCTGTGAGACGGATCCTGAATGCGTCGCCTTCACCTCGTTCGTGTTTATCTCTAGCCCGGGTATGGCGTCCGCCCTCGCTTTCTTGCTCAGGATCATGGCGTGCTCGGCCAAGTACGAGCTGGAGTTCTTCGCACCCGCCTCGATCCTGATCATGCCTTTGAAGATGGTGCGGGCGCTATCTCTCAAAACACCCTTGGCCAGAACATGTCCGGTCGTATGAGGCGCTTCATGAGTCAAGTTCGTAACCACGTCAAACCGCTGCTCTCCAGCTCCGAAAACCACCTCCACATCTTCAGCCGCCGCCCCCTGACCACTGAGAACGCTGTCCATTCTCGACCTTGTAATACCTCCTCCAATATGGCCCACCGTCCAGTTGATCCGAGAGTCCCGGCCGGCTATTGATCGCCTATTCACTAGGGAGTGGACATCCTCCTCGAAGTTCTGAACGCTCGCAAAGTTCACTTCTGCCCCTTCACCGAGATAGATTTCGGTCACCTCGCTGTAAAGCGCGGGTCCCTGTTTGTCTGAATCCAGTTTCGAATAGGCTTCCTGCATGAAAGTTACTTTGGTATTTTCTTCCGCCAGGATTATGTTGTGGCTAAATGAGCCCCTCCCGCGGGACCTTACCAGAACGATGTTTCTGAAGGGTATCTTGACGGAGAGTCCCTTGGGAACATAGAGGAACGTGCCTGCCGTGAAGAAGGCAACGTTAAGGGCGCCGAACTTGTCATCCTCTAGAGGAACCGCTTTGGAAAAGTGGGGCCTGGCCAGGTCAGGGTATTCTGAGAGGGCTGATTGAATATCGGTGAGAATGATCCCTTCCTTCTCCAGGGTCCCGTGGACTTCAGCCCGAACCATTTGGGAATCAACCTGGAGGGCAAGTGTCGGCTCTTCTCGCCCCTTGACTAGATGGGAGATTTCACCAGGCAATGACTCGTCTCGCGTCGGAAATCCCAGACTAATCGAGTCCAGCTTGAGACCGGCTATCATGTCAACATATTTCGAGTATAATGGGGACTTCTCAAGGGGTAGCTTGTTGAATAGGTCGAGCGCCATCGACCGCTGTTGGCTAATCTCATGGGGTTCTGACAGGCGTCCGGAGAGTTCCTTCACCATGTCCTGGGAAGGAGAGGCTAGGGAAGAGGGCATGGCCCGTTCTGAGAGCATTTAGAGTTTGAAGAACGTTTGGACTGCTGGGTCGGCCTAGCCGACGGCGCCTTCCATTTCCATCTCGATGAGCCTGTTGAACTCGACAGCGTACTCCATCGGGAGCACCCGGGTGAAGGGTTCCATGAAGCCTGTGACAATCATGCTCAGAGCCTGCGTCTCCGTTAGACCCCTAGACATTAGGTAGAACATCTGGTCCTCGTTTATGCGTCATCCTCGTTGACCTCCATGTAAGGATAGGTGGATGTCTTAGAGCGCTCGTCCATGAGGAGAGCGTCGCATCTGACGCTTGACTTTACTCCCACAGCGCCCTTTGCAATGTGAACGAGGCCCCTGTATGTTGTCAGTCCGCCGTCTTTGCTTACTGACTTTGCCGTAATCCTAGAGCTTGTGTAGGGCGCGAGATGGACAACCTTTGCGCCAGTGTCCTGGTGTCTGTCTTTGCCTGCAAATGCGACTGAAACAATCTCTGCTTTTGCCCGGGGACCCACAAGGTAAACTGATGGATACTTCATAGTGAGCTTGCTGCCCACGTTGGCATCAATCCATTCTACGCTAGCATCTTCGTAAGCGTAGGCTCTCTTGGTGACGAGGTTGTAGACGTCAGACGACCAGTTTTGAAGGGTCGTGTAGCGAACCTTAGCACCCTTCTTCGCGATTATTTCCACGACCGCGGAATGTAGTGAATCTGTGGAATATACTGGCGCCGTGCAGCCTTCAATGTACTGAACCTCTGAGTATGGCTCTGCTATGATGAGGGTTCTCTCGAACTGGCCCATGTTGGCAGCGTTGATTCTGAAATAAGCTTGTAGGGGAAGATCTACTTTCACGCCTTCAGGCACGTAGACGAAACTGCCGCCGCTCCATACTGCACTGTTCAACGCGGCCAGCTTGTTGTCCTCTGGAGGGATGATAGTCCCAAAGTGTTTCTTGAAAATCTCCGGATGAAGCCTTAGGGCCGTGTCCGTGTCCAGGAAGATTACGCCCTTGTCCTCAAGATGCTTCAGGAGGCTGTGGTAAACAACCTCAGATTCATACTGGGCACCCACCCCAGATAGAAACTTCTTTTCGGCCTCAGGTATTCCGAGCCTGTCGAAGGTCTTCTTTATCTTGTCTGGGACGTCGTCCCAGCTCTTTTCCACCTTGTCAGTGGATCTTAGATAGTAGTAGATGTCGTTGAAGTCTATCTGGGATAGGTCCCCACCCCAGTTCGGCATCGGTCTTTGCATGAAATGATCATATGAGCGAAGCCTGAACTTGCGCATCCACTCAGGCTCACCCTTCATCTGGGAAATCCGTTCGACGATACTTCGTGAGAGTCCTTTCTCTGACTTATAGACATAGGACTCGGGGTCCTTGAAGTCGTACTTCGAGTAGTCTAGGTCAAGCATGCTTTTGTTCGCCAATAGTGTCTACCTTCCACCTACTACAATTATGACGTATGTTATACACGTTCCCTCGACCGTTAATATAACTTCCGTCACGGCACTCCCGCGTGCCTCCTCCAAAATGTTGGGTTGCTAGCTCCTTCCCTCGCAAAGAGCGTCTTTGGGGAAGCCATGCATCCTCTCCCCTAAAGAAGGCAGCCTCAGGCAAACCCTGCGCGAGCAGTCTCTGGGTGGTCTGGTGAACCTCGACTCCATAAACCCCGTCATCTCGATTCATTCTAAAGTCCGCAGCAATCTAGGCCACAGAATCAGCATCGATCCGTCGCTTATAGTCGGCTGCTATGAGCTGGGTTCCGAAACATCCTTTCAGGGTGGGTGTTCGCCTGCACTCCTAGTCTTCAACAAGAATTCCATGGAGCCAAGTTTTTTATCAGCAGCGCCTCGGGTGGGGCTTCATGCCACATCACAGATACAAGCTACCGGACCTTCCCTACGCGTACAACGCGCTAGTCCCGACCATCTCCGAAGAAATCATGCGTCTACACCATGACAAGCATCATCTAGCCTATGTCAACGGTGCAAACGCTGCTCTCGACAAGCTTGAGAAAGCACGTCAGACTGGCTTTGCCGGAGTCGATGTTAAGGCCATCGAGCGAGACCTGGCTTTCCACGGCTCAGGTCACACCATGCATAGCACCTTCTGGCCCAATATGAAGCCGCAAAGCGGTGGAAAACCGGGAGGGCGACTGGCCGACCAGATTAACACTGACTTTGGAAAATTCGAATCGTTCAAAGAACAGTTCAGTAGCGCAGCTAAGCAGGTCGAAGGTTCAGGCTGGGGAGTATTGGCCTACGAGCCTTGGTCAGACCAACTCATCACACTTCAGGCTGAGAAACACAACGACCTGACGGTGCAAGGAGTCGTCCCCATACTCGTCCTAGACGTTTGGGAGCACGCTTACTATCTGCAGTACAAAAATGACCGCGCTTCCTATGTCGACGCTTGGTGGAATGTCGTCAACTGGGACGATGCAGAGAAACGCCTAGAGAAGGCTAGGCGTTAGGACTCCAAACTAGGCCGTTCGAAAACCTAACTCCCATTTTCTTTCTGAACGCGAGGGTCAGAAAATTCTCCGCTTCGAAAGCGAGTGTTACGGGAGAATTCGAGTTTCAAACCGCTATTGAGCTTGGGCCTGAGGATCGACCTTGAACAGGTCAGCTGTTAATTTGTCCAAATCATCCTCTTCCTCTTGTTTCTTCTTGGCCGGAACCGGTGTCACGACTCTCTTCGAGACTTTGACAGCGGAAGCTGGAAGTGGTTTGCCATGACCGGGGCATACTAGAACCGGGCCGAGTTCCAAGACTCGTTGCACGCTCGCCTGGGTCTGGGAAATACTCTCCATCAGCAGCGGCTCGACGAGCTTTCCGTGCGAGCTCCGCAGCAGATCCCCGATAATAACTGCTTTGGGCTTGTTGAGGAAGAGTGACACGGACCCCTTGGTATGACCGGGGGTCCAAAGTATCGTGCCGTCAAGTCCCACCTCTTCGAGAATAGAGTCGTCGTCCGCAACTTTGTCAACGTAGATAGGATGATAGTTGATCAGCCTGAACAGTTTCGCAACGGATTGTCCAAGGGACACGAACCGCTTTGTCATCTTACCCTTAAGAGACCATGCTGGGGGCATTGAGACCATCAAGGTCCCCGCCACGTACGGTTTCTCAAACTGGTGTGAGGCTAGTGAAGCTCCTGTCTCTTTCTTCAGAGCTGCAGCGCTGCCTATGTGGTCAATGTGTCTGTGTGTCAACACGATTAACTTGACCTTCCTAGGCTCTTTTCCGAGCCGGGCCATTGTTGAGAGTATTCGCTTCTCAGACCCGGGCAGGCCTGTGTCGACGAGAACCAGCCCTGACTTCGCCTCAACCAGGTAAGTGTTGGCGGCTCTGGCGGGAATCCTGTAGACTCCCTCTGCTATTTCGGACAAGTATTGATGTATCCTTCCCCACAAGACTGGAGGCTTCGAGGAGCTGCTGATCGTCCACCTTGAACTACTGCTCTGTCAAAGAGCACGATCTCATCCTCAAAGTCTTCATGCCCAGGCACTCTCCAGCCCTCAGCGGGGGCTCTAGCTTCGCCGGACCAGATTTAAGAGTCGCGAAACCCGACCGAAACACCTATCGAGAATACAGCGCAACGACGATGTGACGCGTTAGCCTTGCCGAAGATTATCTACAAGCCATACGACGAACTAATCATCCACGAACTGGTCCGATACAAATTAGAGGATCTTGTCAACCTGAACGCTCTCGGCGTTCAGTCCGGAGGCATGGGCAAGCCACTCTACTGGGCAGCTGGTCTGGCAATGGTAACCTATACGCTTCCGAGTACCGATGCAGTTGTCAATGACCAGTTGAACGGAAAAGCTCACTGGGCTCACGTGGCCTATGCGCCGATGCCCAAGTTCGAATCCTACATCGTGCTCAAAGAGAATAGTGTTCGAATACCTGTAATCAACGCCTCGACTAACCCGATCTTTAACGCCGCAGCTTCATGGATAAAACAGCAGACGGGCCTAAGGCGACGGACCCCGACAGTTTCTACCTCTCGATGAACTGTTCAAGGGCATTAGCTTCTTTGAGGATTTCCTCAAGGCTGGCCGGCTCGACTCCAGTCTTCCTCAGATAGGCTGCAGAGGTCGCGTTTGCAAACACTAGCCTTTCCGAATGTTCTAGGCCGAGTCCCTGTGCGTAGATGTCGGCCGCGTTCCACATGTCTCCCCCACCGGTGACCTTTGCGGGTTGGATTTTGAGGCATGGGACGCGTTCTCGTTGACCATCGATGAAGGTTGCTGAATACTCGGGTGTGTGCAGGTCCACCCGGACGCCCAGCATGCTGAACACGCCTGCCGCTTCGAAGAGAGGATTCTCCTCCTGAGCAGCCTCGTCCTTCACGTTTGCGGCAAGCTTGACGAGCTCACTCTCATTAACACTGAGAACGTCCACAAGGCCGCTGGTGAGCACTCGCTGATTGAGACCTTCGACCTCACCAAGGTTTGGAGTTGGATCCCCCGGGTCAAAGAAGGTGACCGCAGATCCTTCCTTTGCTATTTGAAACACTGTCTCTGCCAAGTCTGTTCCTTTCTGGTTTTGGCCCCAGTTGAGGACAACGACAAAGTTCGACTCCCGAATCAGGGTCTTGTCATCCTCCGACAGCTTCTCCGGCCCAAAACTTGCGTGAGAGCCAGGGTTGCTGAGCATGACGTTGACCCGCCGTCCCGAATGATCCGCTTCCAATGCAATTGTGCTAGACAATGTGCCGGTAGTCCTGACGTGAGAAAGGTCGACATTGGGCAACGCTTTGGCGAGCACAGCGTGGCCGATTGCGTCCGTCTCAATCACCGGCGTCGCCCGGACGCCCAGCCTGGCAAGTTGCGCCACGAGGTTCGAGCAATTGCCCCCGCGTCCGACGCTATGTTTCCAGCCGACCAAGTTTCCGCCTCCACGGCCGGCGACTTCTGCAAACGCCTTCGTCATGTCTTCGAGCTTCCCCGGGAAGGAGACGAGGTAGTCGAGGAAGAAATCAGGCATAGCCACGACTGTGAAATCGGGTTTGGCCTCCGTTAGCTTATCCTTCAACATGTTCTCTTCGACCGGACTTTCGCATCTCTCGGAACACCCGCTTGACAATCAGTTGATAAGTATGGAATCAGTCGGACAAAACCACCAGCATGACCCTACCCTCTGCCATCGAGCCTCCAGTTACCCGGTCCAAGATCAGACAGATGTGGTCCCGTATGACGAAGGTGGCAAGATTAGACGGGGCAACTTTTTTGGAACTTCGGAACGACAGCAAGGCAACAGGGCAAGCGACTGCCGTCCTAGCCCTGACTAGCCTCAGCTATGGCGTCGGACTGGCGCTATTCAACGCTAACTCTAACGGGAATTTTTCCTTGTACGGGATCGTGGTGGGAATCTTTGCCACTATGCTACTATCAATGATAGCGCTTCTAATATGGTCAATGACCTCATTTCTCGTAGGGACGAAACTGTTCAAGGGAGCGACCTCTTTTTTGGGGCTTTTGCGACCATTGTTCTTCTCTTCGTCTCCCGGACTCTTACTGGTCTTCATCAGTATACCCGTTGAACTCGCCAGCAGAGCGATTGCAGCGGTCGTCCTGGGCTGGATGCTCATCGCTGAAGTCTTTGCGATAAAGAATGCAATGGGTTTCACAATGCAACGGAGCATGCTGACATTCATAGTCGGCTTCTTTATTCTCCTCCTCATTGCCACTACATTCGGAGGCATATGAGCGGAGCCCAAAACCTAATCCGTGAAAAGTGAGCACCAGGCCGCCTGGCTTACTAATGGAGGAAAAGAAGAGAATGGTTGACCCGTTTTGGCTCTCAGTCGGTCTCGTGGTCCTAGTAGGGACGATTGGCGGTGTTCTCTACAAGTACGGCACGAACCGGATCCCTGGAATAACCCTCGACAAGCTTACGCAAATTGAACTCTCAACGCAGACAATTCCATACCTCGCACTTCTACTCACTAGCGTAGCCCTGTTCTTTTTCGCCGGCTACGGTCTAAGGGACAGAATATTCGCGGCAAACTACCTCTTCTATCCCGTGATTTTCCTCGGACTCATCATGTTCCTTCTAGGACGATTTCTCACCGGGATCCCACTGTCCCAACGCGGCCTCGGCCAGGTGACGGCTCTACTAACTGACCTTGGAATCGTGACGACAGCATTTGCTAGCTGGATCATCTTCAAAGAAAACTTTAGCCCTCGAACGGTAGCTGGCGTGGCATTGGGCTTGGTCGCGATCTATCTCATCGGGGAGCAGTAGACTCTTTCGTCGGGTCTGGAGTCTTGTACTTGTTGAAGATGTCCATGGCTGGGTCCTTGTGAACGTCATGGTCCTTGTAAAGGTGGATCTGGAAATCCTCGTAGCTCTTGAAGGTGCGTTCTATTCCTTTGACGGAGCACATGAAACATTTGACGATGTCCTTAACCAAAGGTAACCTCTCTGTTACTAGCCGGTTCAGACGAAGATAAGAATTGGGGTTTTCCGCGCCTTGGAGCAGTGCCGTTAGGCTAAGTGGGAATGAAGCCGCGCTTCCAAATTCGGCCTACAGCTCGTCCAGATTAGGAATATCTTTGCCGGCCCCGGTGTACACTGAAAGGCTGCAGCGGTCGGATTTCTTAGCATCTTGGAAAAATCATCCTTTACGGGTATGGCAGACTCCCCGAGATGTTGTAAGGTAAGACCGGAATATTTTAAACCCGTTCCGTCCGCGAAACAATCTCGGAGCCAACTAGGGGAGGCGAAATGGTTCTTGTGTGATACGTGTGCTGCGCATAACCCCAAGAAGAAGAAAAAGTAGGTTTACAGGACAAGTCTTCTGGCCGTTCCATCGACATTTTCTCTATCCTTTCCTCTTTGCCAGCTCACGAGCCTTTCTCCTTCGGGACACTGCCCGAGTGTGTGAAGTTAACTAGTCATCCATGGAAAGTTCTTTCTCGGATAGTTGATTGGAAAAGAAAATCTGGGGGTTCATCAAAGACCCTGTTCACGGCTATATTCGAATAAACCAGACAGAAAGGACAATTATCGACACTTACCCCGTTCAGCGGCTGCGCAGAATTCGACAGCTTGCAGGCTCAGAGTTCGTCTATCCCGCGGCCAACCACACGCGGTTCGAGCATGTTCTCGGCGCAATGTACCTTGCTGGCCTCTTGGGAGAGACCCTTCCCGTCGACCTGTCGGAACACTATGTACGTGAGCTGCGGCTCGCCGCCCTGCTCCATGATATTGGCCATGGACCATTCTCTCACGTCTTCGAGCCTTTGATGGTCGACCATCTCGGCAAGACCCATGAGGACCTCGTTCCATGGCTTGTGAATGAGACCGAGATAGCGTCGAAGCTGGAGAAGGCTGGTCTCAACCCGAAGACCCTTGGACAGTTGGCTGTCGGCCGGCTCGGCGATAGGAAACGCCCCTTCCTAGACCAGGTCATTAGCAGCAGCGTGGACGTTGACAAGATGGACTTTCTAGTGCGCGACTCTTTCCACACAGGCGCGGGCTATGGGTCTATCGACGTTCACCGTCTACTCTACACCATGGACGTCTTGAATGGAAACCTTGCCGTCGACGGGACAGCGGTAGCCACCCTGGAAAGCTTTCTCCTAGCCCGGCTGGAATCATTCCGAACCATATACTTCCACCGCGCCTCACGCGCCGTCCAGATCATGATTGTCCGAGCCATGGAAGCGGCCAAGGACGAGTTGAAACTGCTCGAATTTGATGAGCCTGAGGACTATCTGAGACTGGATGATTACAAGGTCTGGACGGAGCTAAGAGAATGCAAGCGTTCCAAGAAGATAATTCAGGACTTGGAGATGAGGAGGCTTCTCAAGTGCTCCTATGAGAGAACTTTGTATGCGCGTGAGGAACTCGTCTCGAATGTTATCACAAAAGAAGCGGTTCGGAAACAGGTGCAGAACGAGATCGCGCGCAAAGCAAAGGTACCCGAAGAGGACGTGATAATCGACACCCCCACACTTCCCTCAGTCCCCTACCATCATGCCGTCGAGATACAACCAATGGATATACCAGTGTTCAGAAAGGGGCCAACCGGAAAGAAACAGCTGGTCCAGCTGTCCGAAGTCTCCCAAGTCGTCGGGGTCTTGCGAACTTTCATGAACCTGGTCAGGGTCTACACTCGCGACGGTTACCGGTTCAAAGTCGAAGCCGCCTCAAAACAGATTCTGGGCGATGTACCCCTTTCCGGAAAAATTTCCTACTAGCATCACTACTCCCTGTCCGGTGTCACTTGTATAGAATTCTGCGAGTTACGTCAGCACTATATTTCAACCCGGGGAGTGAGTTTGGATATCCGGAGAATTCGTGGTGGCTACAACTGCCTAAGTTTATGCAAACACTAGATGACATCATCTTCCGAGAACTAGAGAAAGTTGCGAAAAAAAGGGGAATCTCGATCCAAGAACTCATCCGCGCAGTCATCGTTCCCGAATGGGTTTCCAACAACAACGGTGTTGAGACCAAAGAAGGGTCATCATCGAAAACGAACCATTGGCGCTGACCGTCGGCTAATTCTAGAACCAGCTCTCGCCGCTAGAGCCCACGTGACACGCAACGGGTGACGCCGTACTCTTTCTATTAAAGGACATTGAGATTCTTTCCACTCCCAGTTGCGTAACGTCGGGCATAACCTAGACCGTGAGCTGTTCTGGGTTTTGGTGATAATCAAATGTCGAATGAAAAGCCGATGGTTTCGATCCGAGTCGGGACCATCACGTCATGGATAACCATGACGGTGAAGATCAGGTGAGCGGGCGGACCGTTCGACCCCACGGGTGCGGCGTCCAAGTAAACGCCGCTATCCATGATCATAAACTCGTTTTTTTCCCTGGTTTTAGGGCGATCAAGAGCCTGATGAACCGTCTTGTCGAGCCTTGTCCAGCAGGCCGGAGTAGAGGCGGAGGGCTTCTCCCTCGACGAGCTGAGTGTTAATCGATGCGAGGCCCATCTTTCGGTATGTTGCAGCAATCTTCTCCGCTAGCGCCCGGGCGGCTATGAGGTATTTTCCCCCAAGCAGAACTGACGACGTTCCCGCTGCTCCTTCGCTGAGCCCGGGTGTTGAAACGGCGAGGGTGCCAACCTTCATCGTTCCCTCGTAGCAAATCGCCAAGACGGCGTTGTCCATCGAGAGAAGCGACACCTTGTGCACGACGGAGCCTCGTTCGAGACTTGCCTCCTGCAACAATTTCCTTCATCCCCCGGTCGTCACACGGCGCGTCCCATTATAAGGAGCCAGGGAACGACCATGCAAGGCCCAGGAACGGTCGTGCGAATCGTCGTTGTCTCGGACCTACACGCCAACCTGGCAGCGCTCGAGAGAGTCATTGCTGACATGCCCGGCTGTGACGAGTTCTATTGCCTAGGCGACGTAGTAGGATACGGTCCCCAGCCGAACGAAGTCATAGAAACGATGAAGGCTCAGAAACCAGCAGTCATCCTAGCAGGAAACCACGACCAAGCGATTGTCACCGGCGAAACATCTGGGTTCGTTGAACAAGCTGTCAAAGCAATTCAGTGGACCCGCCAGAACCTGTCCCAACCGAATCTCTCGTTCCTAGAAACGCTTCGGCCATCAGCAAGACGAACCGTTGCAGCTCAGTCCATAGCGCTGTATCATGGGAGCCCCAAGGACCCACTGAACGAGTATGTCTTCCCAGGAACACCTGATGCAGTTCTTAGAGAACTAATCAGACTGTCGAAGGCTACAATACTCCTCCAGGGGCATACTCACACCCCGATGGCCTTCAAAGATAGGCATGGAATCCTGCTCAACCCGGGAAGCGTCGGGCAGCCACGGGACGGAGACCCGCGAGCCTCGTACATGATTCTAGAAGTTGAAAGGGAGAAGGTCAACCACAAGATTAGAAGGGTCAGGTATGATGTTGAGAAGACATCACACGCCATTCTAGCAAACGGGCTGCCAAGGTTCCTTGCCGAACGCCTCCATCAAGGAATCTAGAGCAACAGTACCGATGAGTGGAGGCTGGACTGGCTCAGGCTATTCCGCACTAGTCTGAAGCTTCACGGGACCTATTCCCGTTTCCACGGGGTATCCTTCGCGTCTCCACCCGTCGAAACCGTCAAGCATCTCTTTGACTCTGAAACCTAAGGCTGTGAGCCGGGCGGCGGCCTTGGTTGAGGCATTGCAGAATACTCCATCGCAATAGGTCACGATAACCCTGTCTTTCGCAAGCGACATGGTCGTGGTATCGTCGAGTTTCCGGTGGGGAAGGTTGATGGACCCGGGAACGTGGCCTTTCGCAAAAGCTTCCGGGGTCCGAGCGTCGACGACGGTGATATCTTTTATATCGTTCTGAAGGTCAGTGTAAACATCGGACGGGTCTGTTTCGAAGGCTAGTTTCGTGCTGAAGTGAGAGTGAGCCGTGGCAGGGTCCGCAGGGTTAGTATCGAGGACTCTTGATAGTGAAACGGTCCTTTTCAAAGAAACTGTCGATGTCATGCTTGTCCTAAGCTGAACGATGTTAATAGGGCTAGTTGACTGGGCTATGTTATGTACCGGTCTTTGCCTTCTTCGCCCGGTTTCTCCTCGCCTTCTTTGGGCTCCTCAAGCTCTGCTCTGCGGAATCGTTCCATCTTCTTCCGGAGGTCCTCAATTTCCGTGTCTAGATCTTTCAGTTCGACTGGCAGGTTCACTAGGCTCGTCAACATCTGTATGACGGCTCTTGCAGCTTCAAGGTCTGGGTATACCCCGGAGGTGGCGCCGAGCAATCCAGCGCACTGCAGACCTCTCTGTCGGCCGATTCCTAGTATGACACCTGCTGCGCCAGTAACCGCTCCACCCTTAGCCAGTTTCGCACCGAGATTTTTCAGGCGTTCGCCCAGCGCGGGATCGCCGACGACCGCGTAGACGGCGCCTGCCTCGTTCCCTCCTCGAGTGCCATAGCCTCCCATTGTGAAGACCGTTTTGCAGCTGAACTGTTGAGCATAGTCGAGAACCATGCTGGCTACCTCGTACTGGCCGGTGACGGAGGGCTGGGCGTCGCCAGTCAGGAATATGGCCTGGGGTTCCTTCGCGTTGTGCGCGTAGAATTCGTACTTGGGCAGGGAGTAGGTGCCATCTTCTGATATGTTAATGCCCAAGTTCCCATCGGGAAAGAGCAGGTAGCTTGAGTAGAGTTCTGCAATCTTTGCAGGTTTCAGTTTCTCGACAAAATAGTCGATGGCGACCTTGCCAACGTAGCCTAGACCTGGGAGACCTTGGACAAGGATTGGCTCTCTGAGGTTGGCCCTTGCCAGTTCGTTGATCTTGGTGTCGCCGAGCATCGGAGAATCCAGGTCGAGGAGTTGTTGAAGCGGGCTCGCTCCTGAGTTGTTTAAATAGTTTGTAAGAAAACAGCCCGGAAAATTCGCCTCGAATGGCCGAATCTTTCCTGGACCGTGACAATCAAGATGGTCGACTTGTCTACGATTCTCATTGTTATCGGGTCCACTCTCTTCCTCGTCGTTCCGTGGCTAGCCGGAGAGCTGCTCATCAGAGGTATCAGGATAGCTGCGCGAATAGGACGGCTGAGCCCTGGGCTGACCAGAAGCATCAACCGTGGAATCAGGGCACTGGCGATTTCAATCGGGCTTTTCGGAGTTGTCAGCTACACTGGGCTCGCTTCCCAGTTTACGGTCTTGACCGTGACTGGGCTCGTCGGGCTTGCGATTACGCTCTCCCTCCAATTGACGTTCCAAAACGTCCTCTCCGGCATTTTCCTTGTAATAGACAAGACGATTAGAGTCAACGATGTGATCCAGATAGGTGACATCAAAGGCCGAGTGGTTCGGGTGGGTCTCCGAAACACTCTGATAAGAACCGAGGAGGGAGACATCGCCATCATCGGCAACAGTAACCTGATGAGCGGGCCTTTTGTCAACTTCACTGCTTCACAACGATTCTCCGACTAGCCACAAAACCAGGGCGAAAAAACCGAGAAGTTAAAATAGCCTAATGGGAGCCCACGCGTCCACCAGACCCGGTTGACATCATGAGCTGCGCTCCGTTCGTTTCATCACCGCAAGACGTGGTCCGCAAAATGCTAGAAGTTGCAAAAGCCAGTAAGGATGATGTTCTCTGCGATCTCGGCTGCGGAGACGGCCGCATCCTCACAACGGCCGTGAAGGATTTTGGCGTCAAGGCGGCGGTTGGGTATGAGATCCGCGAGGACCTGTTTAAGACCGCGTCTGCTGAGGTTCAGAAGCAGAACCTTTTGGAGAAAGTTCGCATTTTCAATAAAGACCTCTTTTCCGCGGACCTGAAGGAGACGACGCTGATTACCCTCTACTTGACAACTTACGCGAACGAGCGTTTGAAGCCGAAGCTGAGGGCTGAAGCCCGTCCCGGGTCGAGAATCGTCAGCCATGACTTCATGATAAACGGCTGGAAGCCGACCAAGAAAGAAAACTACAACGAGCACACTATCTACGTCTATTCTATCCCAGAGTCGTACTCGTTCTAAGCCTCAAAACCGACCTCTTCGTACTTCGGCGAGAGAATAATCGCGCCTAGCTCAATTATTCGCGGCGAAGACTGTAGAGGAGACTTGACCGCAATTGCGCCATTGCGTAAGCCTTCAATGCGACATATCGACATCAACAGCTCGTCTTCTCTCAGTAAGCCCCCGAGGACGCCTCTCAAGCTCTCCTCGTCTCGTATCTTCAATTGTTTGTATGCATCGTGTCTTCGAACCTCCACATCGCCGAGGCGGAATTCTTGTCTCCTCGCGTCTTGAAGGAAGCGCCTGTAACCTTGTTCTCTTGCCTTCTTTCTTTCTTCCCTGCTCCGAGTCCTTGCGTAGGCCGACCGCTTTAGTTTTAGACTCGGGGTCTTCTGAAGTTCTAGTATGGGGTCTAGCTCGAGCCCGGAGCTTATCCCTAGGACCACTCCGGGGCTGATGGTGGTTAGGAGGTCCAGCTTGTACCGAACCGCATCGTCACCCTGTACCCAGCCATCAGTGTTCACGATTAGAACATCTGTCCCGGCTGCTCCTTTGAGCCGTTCTATGCAGCTGAAGAGTTTCTGGGAGACATTGGAGGGGCTAATGTCGCCGACGAACCGTGCGTTTTCAGGACTGAGCTCTTGAAGGCTAAGGATGTGTCTGGATAGTTTGGAAGAGCTGACTGTAGTAGGGGGGCCAATGTCAGCCTGTCCGATGTCGGCGTCAAGGACTCCGACACTCAGCCCGTCGTTGAAACACTCGTTCGCTAAGAAAGTCGTGAGTGTTGACTTGCCGGAGTTCACGTCGCCTAGAATCGCAACGGTGCCAAGGGTTTGTCGAATAATCGAACTGGCTTCCGCCCAGCTGACAGGAATGGTTGAGCCTTCGACCTCGCGGGAGTTTCCGCCCGGGCCAAGCCTGACATCTAACGTTGCTTGAGTCCGGGCCTCAATTGGCAAGCGCCTCTCCTCTCTGACCGTGACCATCCCGAGGTTTTCCAATGGAGTCCCGAGGACTATAGCCTCCCCCGAGACCAGGCTGACTGAAGCTGGACCATCGACTAGGAGGCTTGAGCCTGTCTGCAAGGTATAACTGGGCAATTGCTCATCCTGTCTAACCGAGGCTAATCCTAGATCCGGTGGACTCCAGTTCATATCTCCTAGGGTTTGACTGATGAAAAGACTCGGCACAGGCTGCAGCAACCTTGACCGGCTTCTCAGAGGCGGGTTCCCCCTAAACCAGATCAGCCTTGTCTACGGCGAGGCCTCAACGGGAAAAACAGTTCTCTGCATGCAGTGCGCCGTCGACTCGGCCTTCCGTAAACTCAAAGTGTTCTATGTCGACTCCGACCAGTCATTCTCCCCCCAGCGCCTGGAGAGCATGCTCGTCAGCCATGAGGTTGCAGAGCGAATCGTCGTCTTCCGTCCAGAAGACTTTCGAGATCAAGTCAACATTACCGAGAGTCTCGACGGCTTGTTGACCAGAACACCCTCCCTGCTGGTCCTTGACTCGGTCACGGGTCTCTACCGTGCTGGGCTTGGAGGCCGAAGGGATGTTTTCGCTCAGAACCGGGAATTGAATAGAGAACTCGCGTCGCTTGCGAGCCTTGCAAAACGCTACCCCCTAGCTGTCCTGTTGACTGGAGAGGTTCACGGTCATCCAAAGATGGGAGACTGGTCAGTGGAACCGGTTGCCACCAGGGCGCTTCAGCACTGGTCGGAGGTAATTCTCCGTCTGCGAAGGACGGTCCGGCTGGAGGTTCGCGAAGCTGTTCTTGAGAAGATGGATGGTAGAGAAACCGTCGGCCCCAAGGCTCTGTTTAGGGTCACCGAGACAGGAATCGAAGATTCGTAGTGTCGAACCCTTAACTATGGTTGGGCAAGGCTCGGAAAAATCGACAAGGGTCCGGCAACAACCATGGGCATTCTTACGACCGCGCTTCTCTTCATTGGACCTGCATATGTTGCAAACGCTGCGCCCCTGGTGTTTGGCGGCAGAACACCGCTCGACGGGGGAAGAAAGTTTCTTGACGGGCAGCCAATCTTCGGCTCTCACAAGACGGTCAGGGGACTCGTTGCAGGGATTATAGCCGGATCGGTTCTGGGTGCCGTTGAGTCACTGTTTGACCCGCGCCTTCTACTAGCCGGGTTCATGATTTCCCTGGGCGCCGTGCTAGGTGACTTGCTGGGGGCGTTCGTTAAACGGCGGCTCAAGATAAAACCGGGCGACCAGCTTCCCATAGTCGACCAGTTGGACTTCGTACTAGGAGGTTTGTTGGTCGGCTGGTCCTTCTTTCAGATGGAGCTGGTTTCCATTCTCGTTGTTGTATTGGTTACTCCTCCTATTCACTTGGTGACAAATTTTGGAGCGTATCTTCTCGGGATCAAGAAGACCCGCTTGTGACTGTCGGTCTCTCTTTTTCCGCTAGGATGTTCTGAACGCCCTCTCCAAGTCTTCTAGCAGGTCCTCGGCATCCTCCACCCCTGTGGAAACCCGGATGAGACCGTCTGAGACGCCAAGCTGGAGTCTTCTCTCTCGGGGAACTGAGGCATGTGTCATGCTCGCAGGATGTTCTATCAGCGACTCGACACCGCCAAGGCTCTCTGCCACTGTGAAGACTCGGAGCTTCTTGAGCAGTTTTTTGCACTCAGCGAGTCCTCCTTTCAGCTCGAATGAGAGCATGCCACCGTAGCCTCGCATCTGCCGTTTGACCACGTCCCGTTGCGGATGGTCCTTGAGACCTGGATAATTGACGCGTAGTATCTTTGGCTGTTTGAGCAGATAGTCGACGATCTTGCGGGCGTTCTGGTCGTGCCGTTCCATTCTCAAAGCTAGGGTCTTTACTCCGCGTAAGACAAGCCAGCAGTCCAGTGGACCTGGGATTGCCCCGACTGCGTTCTGGAGAAACTTCAACCTCTTGTAGAGAGCAGGGTCCGAGGTGATCGCTGCGCCTCCAATGAGGTCACTGTGGCCGCCGAGGTACTTTGTCGTGCTATGAACGACGATGTCCGCCCCGTGACGGAGCGGGTTTTGGAAGTAGGGGCTCATGAACGTATTATCAACGACTGTAATGGCTCGGGCGCTCTTAGCGATCTTTGCAATGGCTCGAACGTCGGCGATTTTCATAAGGGGGTTGGTAGGTGTTTCGACCCAGACCATTCGAGTGTTCTTGCGAAGCGCTTTCTTCACGTTTTCCGGGTTTCGAGGGTCCACGTAAGTGAACTCCAGCCCGTAGTTCCGGAGGATCTGGTTGAAGAGCCGGTAGACTCCACCGTACACGTCGTCGCCAGTGATGACGTGGTCTCCCTTCTGGAGAAGCAGGAGGATAGTTGTTGTTGCCGCCATCCCGGAGCTGAAGGCCAGCCCAAACTTTCCACCTTCGAGGGCCGCGAGGCTTCGTTCGAGCGCATTACGAGTTGGATTGCCTGTTCGAGAATAGACGTACTTCCCCTCTTTTCCGGGCTCATGTTGGAGGTATGTTGAGGTTAGATAGACTGGGACTGTTACTGAGCCAGTTGCCGGGTCTGCTTCCTGCCCAGCGTGGATTGCCTTTGTCGAGAATCTCATTGATGGACGTTCTTGGAGTCGGCGTTCTTAATCTTCTCTTGCTAAGAGAGGATGCGCTTTACAAGCGCCGTTGATACTCGCTCAGAGCTTGAGGGCCTGGTACTCCTGTTCGCAGGGGTGGCCCATTGTGGCCCAAAGTGTCCTGGTGTACAGGTCCATTACAACCGAGACTACCGTTTCATACCTTTCGTCTTCTGGGAACCGAGGGTTCGCGTGCCGACATATAGATTCCGGGTTTCCATCATGGTCCCGCAACATAGATTGCGCAAGGCGGGTGTCGAGGTTCTGGCTTCCTCTTACCTTCTTGTCCAATAGTCGTTGAATCCGCTCGTAACGGTGAAGAGTTGAAATCCGTTCATCATCCAGAACCTGGTCTACGCCTAGGAGGCTCGGGTTGGAAAAGTGGTTCGTATGTGCAATTGCGCCTCCAGACGGCTCTAGCTGGCAGGTGGCCCCAGGGGCTGATTCTATGTCGAGAACTTTCCCCTTCTCTTCTGACCTTTGTTGTCCTAGAACAAAATTGGCTGAGCAAGACCTCTCACCGTCTGTTATGACGCCAGTAGCACGACTGAGTGTTCTGGAACTGAGGGCCTCCCAGCATCTGACGTGGAAGGGTTTCTTGAGCCGTGACCAGTCGTCTTTGCTTGAGACGATCCCGTTTATCAAGAGGCCCAGACCTTCAGAGTTCAGCCCAATCTTTCCACCGACGACTCCCGCTTCGGTAAAGCAGAGTACGTCGGGGCTCTGCTGGTTGCGCATTTTTAGGAAGAGCCCTTTGACTTCCGGAATCCAGTCCCAGTTCTGGCCCATGATCATGTGTTTGTTCTTGGCGGCCGTGGGGAGGGCGGCGAAGGCGGTGCACCCATCGGTCTTGGTGACCGGTTTGAGGCCTATTTTTGAGAACTGGCTGTACATGAGCTCGTAGCGAACGTTCAGCGCCGTAATCTCTAGCTGAGTGGTCTTGGAGGCCTCAGCGACTCCTTTCATTGATTGGGCATAGCGCGGGCTTGTCTTCTGGATGACTTCCAAGTATCTGGCTGCTCTTTCCAGCACCTGTTCTCTAGAGAGGAGAGTCTCGTTCTTGAACCGTCGGAAGTAGACGTTGAGATTGTGTTGAATCTTGTCTCGAGCCTGTTCTCCGTGTTGGAGGCCCATCTCATACGGTGAGCCTTTGAGTGTGAGAACCGGAAGTTTTTCGGTCGTGACCTTCTGAGCCTTCTTAGGCTATGTTCTTCTCGAATGTAATCCAGCCGACCTCTCGCTTGAACCCGAGTCTCGTGTTTATCTCCAGCATTGCGGCGTTGGATGAGTCGTTGAAGGTCCGGATGAAGCTATAATTGTTCTTCCTCGCATACTCGATTATTCTGGCTTTCAACGCGATGGCTATTCCTTTGCCGCGGTATGCACGTCGTACTCCCGTGTTTCCTTGCCAGAGATTCCCTGGCTTCTTTTCATGTTTCCAGACAACGCTCACTCCCACGTACTCTGGTCCCTTTTTCGCTATCATGTAGCCTTCCAGCAGCAGATTAGTACTCTTCATCTCGAAGGCCTGCCATTGCTCGAAGCTCAAGGGCGTGAATGCTATTGGCATGGGCATGTCAGCCGCAACCGTCATCACAATGTCGTAAAGCTTCTTCTCCCATTCTGGGTCTTTCTGCATCTCCTCAGCCAGTGTCGAGATTGTGACTCCGTTGTCGGCGGCCTTCTCGGAATATTTCTCGAACCTTGACAGGTCAACCTGTGCAGGGTCGACATGGGACTCCCAGGCGGTCATCTTCTGGGCGAAGCCGCGCTTGGACAGGAATCGTTCAGAGTCATGCTTGTCTTCCCTGACCATGCCCCATACGGTGACAGCTCCGAGGCCGGTCAGGTCCCCATAGAGCTTGTCATAGATCGCCCCGCCTATTCCCTGCTTCTGATATTTCGGGTCCACCCACATGTCGACCCAGAATTTCTTGGGATGGAATGTAGACAGTCCATGGCTCACTTGTCCGAAGGCCAAGATTTGGTCTGAGGCTCCGGCTGTGGCGGTGTAGCGTTGGAAGTGGTATTTTGACCGGTCGAGATGGTCATCGTCGAGCTTCCACTCGGCGGCACTGCGGTCGTAGCCTGGGTAGAGTGAGTTGTAAATGTCTGCCAACCGTTGGTACTGCCCAGGTTCGAACTCCTGAAGTTTGACCCTGAGCGTATTCTGTCCTAGCATCACTGCACTAGGCGGCCGACGATGTATGTGTTAAGCATTCACTTTGGTTCGACGCCGAGGCTGCGCAGTTTGTAGCTCAGGTGCTTCTCCATGGCCCTTGTCATCAACAGGCCGCTCTTCATGCTCTTGTGGACGAACAGCCAGTACCCTCCCTGTGTAACTCGACCTTCTGAGTTTTCTAGTGTGTAGAGTTCGAGCTGGTCGAGAAGGTTCATCACGTCCCGGTCCCTCAAACGCTAGACCTCTAACCCACCATGCCCTGTTCTTTCATCCAATTATCCGAGAAGAGCTTGCTCAAATAATTCCGTCCTGTGTCCGGAATCAAGGTGACGACCAGCTTGTCCTTGTCGAGACGCTCAGCCACTTTCAACGCGGCGACCACCGCAGAGCCCCCTGAGCCTCCCACAAGAATCCCCTCCTCCCGTGCAAGCCGACGTGCCATTCTGAAGGACTCCTCGTCTGTTACAGGGACAATCTCGTCGACTGTGGAAAGGTCCATGGTCTCAGGCATAAAGTCCTCCCCGATCCCCTCGACCTTGTAAGGGCGAGCGTGCTCCGGCTGATGGTGGAATCTGGCGTAGAAGATTGAGCCTTCAGGGTCCGCTCCGACAACCCGCAACGTCTTCTTCTGTTCTTTGAGGTAGCGTCCCGTTC
The DNA here is from genome assembly GCA_005888735.1 of Candidatus Bathyarchaeota archaeon. Taxonomy (GTDB): domain Archaea; phylum Thermoproteota; class Bathyarchaeia; order 40CM-2-53-6; family 40CM-2-53-6; genus BA-19. The sequence goes on along the minus strand of VBBN01000031.1, from coordinate 38,747 downwards.
CACTGATCGTTCCTCCTGTGCCCATTCCGCAGACAAAAACATCAACCCCTCCATCAGTCTGGCGCCATATCTCTGGACCTGTGGTTTCATAGTGGACCCGGGGATTGGCCTTGTTACGGTACTGGTTCGGCATGAATGAGTTCGGTGTTTCCTTGGCCAACCGTTCCGCGACTCGGATGTAGTTTTCAGGCGAGTCTTGAGGGACAACAGTTGGAGTGATGATTACTTTGGCTCCGAACGCCTTGAGGATGCTTTGCTTCTCCTCGCTCATCTTGTCAGGCATTGTGAAAATCAGCTTGTAGCCCTTCACCGCAGCGGCAATGGCGAGGCCCATTCCAGTGTTTCCCGACGTGGGCTCTATGATTGTGCTGCCGGGTTTGATGAGCCCTTTCTTTTCAGCATCTTCAATCATTGCTAGCCCGACACGATCTTTGACGCTTCCCCCAGGGTTGAGGCTCTCAAGCTTGGCTAGAAGTGTCGGTTTTACTCGCCTGGAAACGTGGTTGAGCGTGACCAGGGGCGTGTTCCCAATTAGGCCGAGTATGTTATCGTAGACTTGCATTGGAACGGCTGGATGCAGCAGGACGGGGCTGCTTATCAGAATAGTGACTCTAGCGGTAAGGTATCTTGTTGTAAAGCACGAAGTAGGCTGTTCCTATGAAGACAATCGTCAGGATCACTCCTAACATCATGTAGGAGTAGGCCCATTTGGGCCGGTAAGCGTTTCGGGTGCTCAGGAACAACATGTAGAGACCCGCGACACCCAACGCGTAGAGCAGGGAGGCCAAGATGAACTCCTGAGGGGTCTGGTTGTTAACATCCCCGGGAACCACGAAGGCTAGGCCTTGCTGCACGTTGAGCAGTCCTTGAACACCTGCCCCTCCCGCTCCGACGGCGACGAAAAGGCCGCCGCCGAGGACGAAGATTGTGAAGCCCAGTACGAGGAATGAGACTACTGGTAATAGGGGTCTGCTTGAGCCGGGTGTGAGTTTGACGAAGCTCATTTTGAAGGCCAGATTGTTCAGCGACCGCTTGAGCTTGTAGAACCGATCCCCAAACATTTCCCCGAGCCTCTCTGACCTCAGCCTTTGACCCTTACGGGCTATTCTCGATTATAAGCTCTGCTTTCCCAACCCTTCGGCCATCATGACATCGCGGCTTGTTTAATAGGCGCGTACAGGTGGTGCCTATTCCGAGGGCTCTAGAGGAGTTTTACTTACTGTGCCCCAGAAAATATTCTGTGCCAAGTGCGGTGAGCTTCTCTACACCGGCCTCGAACTTGAAACTCCTAGCGAGATCATTCAGAGGCACGGGGGATACTGTCCGAAGTGTGGGAAGAAGCTGGGCTTTGAGACGGAGAATCTGAAGATAGGCTCCGCAGCCGCTCTCCCTCCGTCGTAGACTTCCATCTTCCTTTTCTACTCTGCACACTTCCCAGCCGCTGAGCGGGCTATCTCATGGGAAAGAAGACCCAGGTCTACGACTATCACAAGACGCACGGGAACATTGTCGACTATGCGGGCTATGACCTACCAGTCTGGTTTGAAGGGATCATTCCCGAGTGCAAGGCTGTCCGAACCCATGTCGGCATCTTCGACGTTTCCCACATGGGCCGAGTCCTCGTAGAAGGAAAAGATGCTGAGAATTTTCTGGACAAAGTGACGACAAATGACGTCTCAAGCCTCGCGGTTGGGAGGGGCCAGTACTCCCTGCTCTGCAACCCCGGCGGGAGAATCATTGATGACCTCACCGTGTTTAGGCTAGGCTCGTCAAAGTTTCTCGTTGTCTACAACGCGGGCAACCGGGAGAAGGACTGGAACTGGCTGGAAAAGAACAGGGAAAGCAGTACTGCCAAGATGGTTGATGTGTCTGACGATGTGGCGATGTTCGCGGTTCAAGGTCCACGGGCCGGAAACTTGTTGCGAAAAGTTTCGCACGCTCGTCTCGACGAGGTGGACAGGTATGGAACGAAGGATGTGAAGGTCGCAGGGCAGTCTTGCCTGCTGACCCGCAGCGGATATACTGGCGAAGACGGTTTCGAGATCTATGTCTGGAATGCGAGTATCAAGAGTCCGGCGAACGCGCTCAAGGTCTGGAACCAGCTTTTGGCCGATGGCGGAGAGTTCGGAATCCGACCTGTTGGACTAGGAGGCCGAGACGTCCTTCGATTAGAGGCCGGAATGTGCTTGTACGGTAATGATATTGACGAGAAAACATCGCCGGTCGAGGCACGTCTGAGCTGGGTCGTGCGCTTGGAGAAAAAAGAGTTTGTCGGAAAGGACGCGATACAGGTGTTGAGGGATAAGGGTCCCTCCAGGGTCCGAGCAGGTTTCAAGATGCAGGCTAGAGGCATTCCTCGTCAAGGCCACGCAATCCTATTTGACACCGAACCGATTGGCAAAGTCACAAGTGGTAGCTTCTCGCCTACTCTCGGGGTCGGAATAGGAATGGGATACGTCAAGCCCACCTTTGCGAAACCAAACGAGAAAATCATCGTGAGGATCAGAGACAAAGACGTGAGCGCGAAGGTTGTGAAACTGCCATTCTACCAGAGAAAGTCGAACGACCACGTGGTCGTTTTCGGCGAAGAAATGGGCTTCAAGGACTTTCGTAGCAAGTACAGCTTCGAAACCAGCTGACAAACCCTCGCCCTAGGCCGAGAACCACCGGGAAGCCAGCTGGAGTTCAGGAGAAAAATCTCAAGTCGACGTGTGGCTCTAGGTGAGGGTCGAATTGGGAAGGAATCATCACTCAAAGTTGCGATCCTTGAAGAGAGGACTAGCTGCGACGTGCTGACACTTTGAGCAGGTAAAAGTTCGCGGGAAGTGGAAGTGCGTGGCTTGGGGGCAGATTTTGACGATCGAGGAAAGTATGCAGAATTCCATAGAATTATCCGAGGTCATAAGTTCCGCAATCGTAACGGGAAGACCGCTGATCGAGGCTTGGACGACGTGCGGGGCCGCAAGGAGTGGAACACAATACCTGCCAAGATTCCAACTAAAAGAAAGCTGCGGAGACGCCGTGGTCGGTAAAGACAGGCCCAAGAAACGAAACCCCAGGAGAACTGCTAGCCAGCGACAGCGAAGTCGCGCGAATGGAGCTTCTCGCACACCTGCCCGTGCTGCGAGTTGTGTTTCTCACAAAAGTCTCTCATGCAATGCGGACAGTTTTGAACGGCAAGGACCTGGCATTCACAGCAGACCGCTCCCCACACCAAAGCCATACTCAGTATTCGCCTTCACGAGTCTTCCGGGTCTATTTAGGGACGGACTAAAATGAGATTTGGACTGATTTTACTCAAAAAGATAGATTGAACCGGACTGGTTAGGCAGGAAAAAGCTAGTGAAATCCCTCCGGGGGGATCTGGGCGGCTAGGTTTCGCGCTTACCTGCGAGGCTTCTCCTTCTTGCCCCTCAAGAGGGCATCGAGGCTTACGCCATTGACCGTGAAGACCTTGTAGCGGGTCCCGGGAAGATCCCCGTACGCCTTGCCTTCGGCCCCTCCGATCCCTTCAATCTGGACTTCATCATGTTCGTCGATGAAGTTGAGGGCCCCGTCGCCCGGCAGGAACGCGGTGACAACCTTTCCATTCTTGATGATCTGTGCTCGTACGCATTTTCGGACCGCACTGTTAGGCTGTCGGCATTCGACGCCGACCTTTTCGAGGACGATTGCTCTTCCTTGGGGCGATCCTTGCAGCGGGTCGGATTTGTAGTCGAGCCCAAGCATTCTCCGCTTGTACGGCGGGTAGGCCCAACGGAAGTGGGCCCTTCTCTTCGCTAGCGTGTTGCCGGCGAATAGTCCCCGTGACGTTTTTGCCAATCGTCCACCTTGGTAGGGAGGCTAGAGGACACGCGCTCTCCCTATTAGCATTGACGGCCCGAGGAGTTCCCCTAGGAGTGCGGCCAGCCCGTCGGTTCTTTGGTTGAGGGTCTAGGAGGCCACAATCTGGAGGTAAAGCGGCCCGTCATAATTCGTGTCAGGCGTCTGAATTGTAAGAGTTATGCTCAACGTTTCATTGGGGCCGAAGGTGATTGCTGAACTGGGAGACACAAGAGAGAACCCAGGATTGGTGACTTTGATGGATGTTATGTTCTGCACCGAGGACGAAGTGCTGTACAGGGTAATCGTGTCGGTAAACTGGTCTCCTCCGCTCACGGTCACATTTGCGCTGTAAGACCTTGGCGATGGACCCAGCCATCCATCATACGTGCCGCTAGGATAGCGGATGTTCAGAACATACTGAGAGACACTTACTGCAGTTGTTAGCGAGGGGTTTACTAGTGAGTAAACCGGGTGTATCTCTGCCCAGTTGTGGTGGGCTCTGTCTAGAACGTACGGGCCGGTGACAATGATGTGCTCGCCGACAATTGGAATCGGAATCTGGTTTGTGTAGTTCTGACAGGGGGCCGTCGCGTCTGCCTGTGTGGGAATGTTTACACAGATTATCTCGACCACAAGGTCCCCGTACTGGTACTGGTCATTGGCACTATTGGTCAAGTTGCTGTAAGCTGGGTCCAGGCTCAGACGGATGTGAACGTCCCCGTCTGCCTCGTCGATCACGTTGTCTACTATTCCTGAAGCGGTAATGCAAGATTTGACGACTTGAAGCCTTTCCGGATTGTAGACATGGCTGTTAATTGTCGCAGGGTCACTGCAGCCTGATGAAGGACTTGAAGTCTTTGGCGGCGATGCTTGGAACTGGTCGTAAAGGTAGACACCAGCGACCGCACCGACCGAAACTAGTATCGCCATTGCGATGGCCAAAGCGATCTTCATAGGAAAGATATCGGGGGGTCCGATAGGTAAGTGTTGAGGCCTCTACCCTCTCCGAGGCCTTCCCGTTATGAGCAGGACCCAATTGCGAAAAACTCGGTGGTTCATCTCGATTCCAACGGGTTCTGGCTTCTTCCCAAGACCGATGGGCTTGCTGAGGGAGTCATTGGCAGCAAGGCCGTGTGGACACTCAACAGGTGCAGGCTAGGCAACCCTCGAAGAATGGATGAGTTTCGGATCTTCCTGCTTGTCCCTCGCCCTTTTTAAGGCTACCATATCGTATTCCACCGCGGTCCCGCGATTCCAAGACGTGTTACGTGATCTGGAATATCGCCAGCCCCCCTTCGCAATCACCGGCTACTGAATTGCTTTGCTGGCGCCCATCTATCCTGTATGTGCCATCCTAATGAGACGTTCTTCTGGTAATCGCGGCACAACCTTCACGGCCCTTGGGGCCGCGAGCGGACCACTGTAAGCGAACGGTTGTTCAATCTGAGAGGAAAAAGAGCGTATGAGACGCTGGCCTGGGCGGGTTGGACACATACACTCACACACATTAGTTCGATGCTGACCTGTATCCCAAGCTTGGAAAAGGTTACGTTTCTCCAAAGAGGCCGCCCGCTACTAGTATTTCATGAGCGATAATGTCAACATCGGCACCTACTTCTCCTTCATCCCCGCAGGTCGCCACCACCGAAGAAGTCGAGACGGGGACTGCTGATCGTTTAGCCAATACCCTCGCTGAACATCCGAAGATAGTTGACATTGTCCGGCTTCTGTCAAAGTTCTTGCAAACGCCAGGGCACGTGCTTCTTGTTCAAGGGTCGCCTGGAAGTGGCAAGACCTCGCTCGCCCTCGAGATCCTGAGCACGATGGAGCAGAGCCACAAGTTGTACGCCTCGACTAGGGTTTCTCCTGTCAAACTTAGGAAGCATTTCCCGTGGCTCGACGAGGTTATTGACAATATGACTGGAAGAACCTCCAAGGCTACGTGGATAGATGAGCTTCACGACCTTCGCAGAGCGGAACCTGACAATATCTTCAACCAGATTCTCAGACTGAAACATTCTAGGCGCGCGGCGCTTCTCGTCATTGATAGTTGGGAAGGAGCACTGCGGAACACCAACGAGGAAGGACGCCGAATGATGGAATCCGCTATCTTCTCAGAGCTGGACGAGAGCGGTGTCAGCGTTGTGGTCGTAAGCGAGGCACGCACTGGCGGTCTGGACTATCTTGTCGACGGGATCGTCACCTTGAGCGCGTCTGAGACAGAGGGTAGAACACTCCGGACATTGGAAATCCACAAACTGAGAGGCTTCAAGGTCTCCTACCCAAGGTTACCCTTCTCTCTAGACAAGGCTAGGTTCAACCAACTCGCCCCACTTCCCTTCCAAGAGGACCCGCTGGCATCGAAGACTTTGGCTCCAGTTCCTCACTCCACGAGCTTTTTTTCGACAGGAAGCCGTGACCTAGATAGCTTACTTGGTGGGGGAATTCGGAAGGGAGCGTTCGTGCTGTTCGACCTTGAGAGCCCCGTGCCTCCGCTAGGACTCAGACTTCTTCTGAACATCATCAGGGCCAACTTCGTCAAGCAGGGAGGCGCATGCTTCATAGTACCCTCCGGCACCTACAGCTCGCAAAGCGTTGCGGAGTCGCTCCAACCACTAGTGGGGGAAGCAGCTTTCAATGAAAGGGTAAGAATTACGGAGTATAATTCTACACTTCCTGACGCGAAATGGAGGCTGCCCCTCAAGGGAGAATTTGTAGCAGATGTGAACACATTCTACAAGCATTGGACTGCGGTGGCAAAGACTTCCCCGAACATGATGCTCAACGTGGACTTGGATAAGCTAGTTCAAGTCTATGGAGAAGACTTGGCTCTTCCAGGCTTCGCAGGGCTAGGCGAGGGAATGAGAGACGTCGGGGCACTAAACCTCGGAGTGGCCTCAAGAGGCACTAAGGTGAAGGAGGAATTTCTCAGAACCGCTGACTACCACCTGAGGATCAGAATGACCGACGGCTCCCTACTCGTCTGCGGTGTCAAGCCCTTCACGCCACTTTTTGGGGCAAGGTTTGGTCACGGCAATGGCCAACCTGAACTTGCGCTGGTTGAGGTAGTTTAAGACCACCTTTCTCTAATCTCTAGAGTCTCCCAGCGGTTACGGGAAAAGAAAAACGGGAGGTTCACGGCGAATGGCACGGCGTTTGCTCGGCGCTGAGACTAAGGAAGAAGCTCTTTCTCTAGCCAGAGCGGTTGCCGGGTTCCTGGTTCCTCGGTGAGGTCGGAAATTGGCTTTGCGAAATTGTAGACGAGGCTGCACCCCTTCTCATCAATCTTGAAGTCGACTGTGCAGACCCGCACTGTCATCAAGCTGAGAAGCTCCTCAACGTCCTTGGGTACGCGGAGGTAGATGGCTTTGCCGATGCTCACCGGCTTCATTACGAGAGCCAAGTATTTCCCTCGAATTGTACAAATGCGCGTCCATGGATTTCGGAATTCCGAAACCACCACGCGCAACTGCTACTTGACCGGAAGAAAACCAGTCTATGAGTGATATGTAGAGTGTGCGTGTCAGTAACCGCGCTTTATCAGAACCCGCTTCAGAGCCTCTCTGTCCCGGAGAACGTAGTAAGTCGCTTGTCGTGTCTTGAGGCTGATTCTTGAGACGCCCTCAGTCACTAGGCGAATCAGCTTGGTCGGATGGGTCTCTACATCATGCCATTGCCAACCCATGTAGTTGAGAGGGCTCGTAGAGCTATCTTCGTGGGTCAGGGCTAGCCTTAGAGTCTTCCGATACTCGGGAAACCGTTCTAGAAAGAGGGACAGCTTGTTCTCAGCAAGTTCTAACGGCCGCAGAATCGGCCCGCTCAAACCGGCTCATCCAACTAAACATGGCCCAGTGTTGGGTAAAAGGAAGTACGTTCACAAGAACGAGGGGGGACGGTAACATCTGACACGAAGTCCTTCGGGGAAAGCCGAGCACCGGTCCTCATTTTACTCCAGGTCGAAGCGGATTCGAAACCCTTCTGGAATCTTCTCCAGTCTTTTGACTTTGATGCCTCCTGCTTCGGAAATGTCATGTAGGTGAGTTCCGCTACAAGCTATTGGTCTGCAGCCCTCGATGGTGACGAGGCGGAGCTGTTTTCGGCTGGGAAGCCGCTCTAGGTTTGGCGAGTCGGAAAAACTAGAGTGGACCTCGTCTGCGGCGACCTGTCGGGCTTGAATCACCCCTCCGCGCGTCACGGTCTCGTTTTCTACTTTCTCGATTTGGGCGAACTGATCTTGTGAGGGAGGGTCTCCTCTGTATGCGACATAGCAAGGATCCCCGAGCCAAGAGTCCAGCGTCACTGCGTCGTGACCAACTACCTGGGCTAGCGAATAGTCCAGTAGGTGAGCAGCAGAATGCCGCCTCATGAGGAGATGGCGCCAGTCCCAGTCCACCTGTGCGTTTACAGGGCCAAGCTCCGGGGACCCGTCGAGCAGTTTTCCCCAGTGCACCACGACTGCTTCTGAGAACATTGCCTTCCTATCCTCAAGCTTGAAGCCGGTCCCCCGCTGGAACCCCTTGTCAGAAGGCTGCCCCCCCTTTGGGGTGAAAGATAGTCTCGTCTAGAACTACATACCAGAATTTCCTCTCGTCAGGGACAGCCTTGACAATCTGAGATGAATGGCTGGATAAATACGAGTCTCGCCAGTAGACAGAAACAGTTGGGCGGAAGACCCGCAGTTATCGCTGCAAGACTGGCCAGAGAAATCTTCCCTCCGAAAAGCTGTGATTCCGGCGCTTATTACATTGGACGGATAAGTGGTTCACTCTCTTCATCTCAGCAAGAGGTTTTTGGCTTCAGATATCTCCGAGCAGGAATTGAAGCCGGATGTTCGATTTCGAGACTGTTGCTATAGTTAGGCTCGTGCAAGCGGCAAGAAGCGGCAGAGTGTAAAGGGGAGAGAGTAATAACCTCGGAGAAGTACGGATGTGTCATGGGACCGAGTCAAGAAGCGAAAGCTCACGAGTCGCGTTTGGCCTGCGAGTTGGATGTATTCTCGGCCGAGGAAAACGAACAGCACAAGAGTTCCCTGAATGAGGCGATGGCGGCCGTCCGGGACGTGCGAGAGGAAAAGGATGGCTACATAATATCATTCTCGTCCAAGAACTTTCTGACGATTGCGGAATGGATTTCTCTCGAGAGACGATGTTGTCACTTTCTTTCGTTTCAGATAAGATTCTTAGGTGGTGACGAAGTGTTCTGGGTCGCCCTCTCGGGCCCGGCTGGTACAAAGGATTTTCTGAAAACATTCTTCGACTCACCGCGAAGAAGCTAAGGTGGCCTCCGCGGGCTATCCGACCAATGAGCTGATGAACACCAGCGCCTATCTAGAGCGAATCGCCTATCGCGGCCCTCTTCGCCCAAGTATCGAAGCTCTGCGCAGCCTACATCGTAAGCATCTGCTTTCTGTACCATTTGAGAATCTCGACATACACTTGGGCCGCCCTATCACTCTGAGCGACGATGCGTTCTGTGACAAGATAATCAAGCGCGGTCGCGGAGGATTCTGCTACGAACTTAACGGATCCTTTGCAATCCTCCTGAAGTCCCTGGGTTTCAAGGTATCTATGCTATCTGCACGGGTCGCGAGAAAGGACGGCGGTTTCACTCCAGAATTCGACCACATGACACTGCTGGTACGACTGAGAGAACGTTGGCTCGCCGATGTTGGGTTTGGAGACTCCTTCATAGAACCAAAGCGAGTAGACAGCGTCGCTCCTCAGAAGGACGATGGACAGTTCTACCGCATCACCTCCAACGCCGACGGCAGACTGCTCTCACGGTGGGACGAAGGGGGAAAGAGCTGGAAACCCCAATACCTATTCCGATTCCGGCCACGAAGACTGGAAGAGTTTATCCCCAGATGCCGCTACCAACAGATCTCCCCAAATTCCCACTTCAGAAAAGGGCCAATGTGCACCCGCCGAACCCCTGAAGGAATGGTGACCCTCACAGACAAGAAAATTATCGTGACGAGAGGGAGCAAACGGGTTGAACGACCCGTAAAAACCACAAAGGAATTCAACGAGTTGCTAAAGAGACAGTTCTCCATAGACCCGGCTAAGAACCGTTCAGGAAATTGACGGCACCGACCGAAGCTTGAGATAAGACCCGAGTGTTGGCCTTTCAGGTTCCGCTTAGTGGAGGAGAATTAAGATGAGAAACGTCATCTGGCTCGTACATACGTCACTTGACGGTTTTGTTACGGGACCAAATGGGGAGATGGACTGGATCCGTCTTGATGACGAGTTGTTCGAAGATGTCCACGCTCTGGTAAGCACTGCAGATACAGCTCTATTCGGACGAGTGACTTACCAGCTCATGGAGGGATACTGGCCGACCGCGGCTAATCGTCCCACGGCCACGAAGCATGATATTGAACACTCCCAATGGCTCAATCCCGCACTCAAAATCGTGTTCTCGAGGATCCTGAAAAAGGCTCAATGGCAGAACACGAAGATTGTCGCAGAAAATATTCGGGACGAGATGGCCAAACTGAAGGAACAACCCGGCAAGAACCTCATCTTGTTCGCTAGTCCAAACCTCGCATCAACTTTCATGAATCTGGACTTGATCGATGAATACCGGTTCAATGTCAACCCTATTGTGCTAGGCAGGGGGAAAGCTTTGTTCACCGACCTACGCAGTTTGAATAAACTGAAACTTCTAGAATCCAAGACTTACAAGACAGGGGTTGTCAAACTCCACTATAGTAGGACAGGTGAATAAAGTGAGAAAAATAGTCGTGTCAGAATTCGTGTCACTGGACGGGGTCATCGAAGACCCTGGCGGGTCCGAGAAGTCCAAGCATGGCGGCTGGACGATGCCATACTGGAGCGATGAAATCGGGAAGTTCAAATTCGATGAGCTATTTGGTAGCGACACACTTTTACTGGGACGAGTCACATATCAGGGGTTTGCGGATGCCTGGCCGTCAAGGACTGACGAACAGGGTTTCGCGCAGAGGATGAACGGTCTCCCGAAGTACGTAGTCTCGACGACTTTGGACGAGGTCGAATGGAACAATTCTAGGCTGATAAAGGGAGACGTAGCGAAAGAAGTATCGAAGCTAAAGCAGCAGCCCGGTCGTGACATCCTGATTGCAGGCAGCGGCGAACTTGTCCATGAGCTGATGAAACATGACCTAATCGATGAGTATCGGCTCTTGGTCTATCCTGTTGTTCTGGGGAGCGGAAAGCGTCTCTTTGCAGAAGGGACCAAAGCGAACCTGAAACTCTTGGAAGCAAGGACCTTCGCTTCGGGAGTCGTTCTTCTTCGCTACCAGCATTGACCGGCAACACTCAAGGTGACAGAACCAGACTCTTCGACGAAACACCCTTCTGGACCGTGACCCGACTAGCGATTGAGAGCTCAAGGGCCTCGTTTACTTTCGAAACTTTGTAAACCCACAAGTTGAAATAAGTTTCGGGGCCCTAACTCCAACCAACCATGATAGCCATTGAATCGACAAATCCCCCAATCGCTGAACCCCAAGCTTTTGGTTCGACCAAACGGGAAGTCTTGCTTATTCTCAAGCGTGAGGGCCAGGCGGACCTCCAGACCCTCGCGGAACGCCTCCACATTTCGAAGATGGCCGTGCACAAGCATATCCAAGAACTGGAACAGCATGGCCTGGTCCAAAGAACCTCGGTCAGAGGAACGAAGGGCCGACCCCGATTGGCCCTGCAGTTGGCGCCTGAAGCCACGAATCTCTTCCCGAAAGCTTACGCAGCAGTGACATGCGCCGCGTTAGCCTACATCGAAGAGAAACTCGGCCGTAAGGCAGTCGAGGAAGCGTTACGTCGTCGCCAGACAGAGACGCTGTCAATGTACCGTGACCAAGTGAACGCGGGAACCCTCGCCGGACGGGTCCACCAACTAGCAACCCTACGGGACCGGGAAGGGTACATGGCCGAGGACAAGAGGGCAGGTCAATCCAACTTTGAAATCCTGGAGCATAATTGTCCCATCATCGCAATCGCCGAGAACTACTGGGAGGCCTGCAATGTCGAGAATGAGATGTTCCAGAAGGTCTTGGGTGCAAACGTGGAGACTACCCATCGGGTTGTCGCCGGGGCAAATGTGTGCAGATTCCTGATTTCGCCGAGGCGGAGGTAGCTCGGCTGAGAAACATCGCGCTAGTTACAGGTGCTGGTCGTGGGCTCGGTAGGGTGCTAGCCGTATTTCTGGCTGGGCAAGAGTACGACCTTGTCATCACGGCTCGAACTCGGGCTGAACTTGAGGAAGTCGCTACTTCGATTCGAAGGAGTGGAGTTAGAGTAAGCGCACTCCCGGGCGATATTAACGATCCAGGGCATAGAACAAGACTGCTGAGCGAGACAAGTCGAATGGGCGGCGTTTCATTATTGGTGAACAATGCTTCGGACATTGGCGAGACCCCACTCCCCGAACTGGCCAAGGCTTCGCTTGAACGTTTTCGAATTACACTCGAGACCAACCTTGTCAGCCCTCTCGCGTTGATTCAGGATGCCCTTCCCCAGCTTCAACAAACGCACGGAATGGTAGTCAACATCACAAGCGGTGCAAGTCAAGCTGGTTACGAGCGCTGGGGAATCTACGGGTCCAGCAAGGCAGGTTTGGACCTAATCTCGAAGACGCTCGCAACTGAACTCAAGCCACTCGGGATCTCGGTAGTAGCTGTCGATCCTGGGGACATGCGAACCCAGATGCATCAAGAGGCCTTCTCGAACGAGGATATTTCAGACCGTCCACTACCAGAGGTTACCTTACCGTTCTGGGCCTGGCTGACCAATCAAGACCCGCTGGTTGTTTCGGGGAAGCGGTACAGGGCACAAGGTATGCTATGGGAGGTCCCAGCAACAACTTGAAACGAGAAGAGCTTTTCTTTGACCGTCCCGCGGAACTCTTTGCCAGCTCGCCACCCGAACTGCGGGGAAAGGCACGGGACGATGTGCGCCTCATGGTCTCATCATTGAAAGGGACCACTCATCATGCCTTCACAGACCTTCCCGACCTTTTAACGCCTGGAGACCTGCTTGTCGTCAATGAAAGCGCGACTCTCCCCGCAAGCCTGCCTGCAAGGGGTCGACTCGGTAACATCCGGCTGAACCTCTCCACCAAGTTCTCAGAGAATCTATGGGCGGCAGAACCAAGATGGAGCTCCGAACAACCAGGGCCCTTGCCCCTTCAGAAGGACGAACTGCTCTATATCGGGGAAAGTCGGGCTCTCCTCTTTCAACCATATCCCGGGATCCCACGGCTTTGGCTCATGCACTTCGACGCACCTGCAAGTGAGTTGATGGCGAGATATGGGGAACCGATTCATTATAGTCACACTCCAGCATACCCTATCGAGACATACCAGACCATTTTCTCTAGATCCCCTGGAAGCGTCGAGATGCCCAGCGCTGCCCGGCCCGTAACACCACGGATACGGGATGCTTTGCTTGGCAAGGGTATCGGCATCACAGGGATAATCCTGCACGCCGGAGTGTCCAGCCTCGAAATAGAGACTGAAACGGTTGAGAGCCAGGTGCTTTGTCCCGAATCATTTCGGGTCCCATTCGCTACTGCCAATGCCGTGAATTCAACCCATGCCAGGGGGAATAGGGTAATTGCAGTAGGGACAACTGTTGTGCGGGCGCTCGAGACCGCGTGGGCATCTGACGGGCTTCGAGCATGTGCTGGAAGCACAAGCCTCTATGTCCATCCCGGGATAGGAGTGCACGCACTGGACGGCCTCCTCACGGGCTTCCATGACCCGGTTACTAGCCATCTCGCCATGCTCAGTGCCATTGCAGGTATTGATTGCGTTAAGGGCGCGTACGCGGAGGCTGTTCAACACCGGTATCTCTGGCATGAGTTTGGCGATAGCCATCTGATCCTACGAAAACCAACCCGAGAAGCATTCAATCTTATGAAATACAGTGCTAACAATTAAACAGGATTAATTGGAACAACAGTCCGATTCCCAGATAGGTACTGCTTCTACCTGATGCGTACTGGGTATCGGGAGTTCGCGAGGATGTTGGCTAAGCACCTTAAGCGCAACTTTGGTGAGGACTTGGCAGGCCCCCGACTCGGAATGCATAAACGAGCTGGGTCTTCGACATCGGAAAGATGTAAACCCGTGCCTACCTATGTCGCGATGCTTCGAGGAATCAACGTATCTGGGCAGAAAATCATCAAGATGCAAAATCTGCGCGACTCATTCGAGGCCTTGGGATTTCGCCGGGTCAGAACCTATCTCCAGAGTGGAAACGTGATTTTCGAAACTGTGAACGCCTCCTCGAAGAACCTGTCAAAGCGCATCGAGGAGAAGATCTCGAGCGAATTCGGCTTTTCGGTTCCGCTGGTTCTAAGAACCTCGAGCGAGATGACGCAGATCGTCGACGACAACTCGTTCCTGAATGAAAAAGGCACCGACGATTCCAAACTGCACGTCACGTTCCTATCGGCGCTTCCGCCAAAGGGTGCTTTGAAGAGGCTAGAGGGACTAAATGCGCTTCCCGACAGATTCTTCATCAAGGGCCGCGAAGTCTATCTCTACTGTCCAGATGGATACGGCAGGACCAAACTTTCCAACAACACTCTCGAGAAGTTGCTGTCGTTGGAAGCGACCACGAGGAACTGGAGAACCGTGAGCGCCCTTGCCACGAATTCATCGGAAAAGAACCGGCAAGAACTCGACGATGCTTGAGGCGAGGCATGTCATTTTCCGTGTTCAGCGGCCCCAAGTGGGCGGGGCAGATTCTCTCCCTGGTTTCAGGACCCAATAGTCGCGTAGTTCCTTGCATAGTCCATTCTTTGTAAAGTGGAGCATTACGCAACCTGCTAGGGTTACGTCTTCTGTTTTCTCTTTCATGGTTGTCCAGTATTCAACGGCGGCTCTGGACCCTTCTACGACCGGCTTTCCAAAGCGAACCTCGTAGACTTCTTGAACGTCCATGGCTCCGAGCGTGTATTCTAGAACGCCTTTTCTTCCGTTGTGGGCAGGTCGGAAGGGGTGAGAGTGGTAGCTTGCGTCTTCTGCGAAAAGTGAAGCGATGATCTTCGCGTCTTTTCCAGTCCATGCTTTGGTGTAGTTGCGAATCCACCTGTTTGCTGCCAGTTTGGTAGTTGGCATCTTGTGGCCTGTCTCTACCTTTAGTCGGCCGAAATAAGAAGTGAATGGTCAACAGCAGCCAACTTCGGCGTCAGCCCCAACTCTTACCCCGTCTCGTGTTGATGGGGCGAGTGAGCGCCTTTCAGTCCATGTAACCTGTCGAACTCGTCCCAGTGTTGTTGACAGAAGCCCACCTGGATGCCGAGCCTATCAGTTTTCAGCACTTTCAACAGTTTGGGCAGTGGCACGCTGTTGAGTAGCTCTCTTGTGTTCTCAAATAGGATTGGTTCATTGTCGGGCGGGCTTCTGACCTTACATTCGGGCCACTGACAACGAATAACCGCCACCTTTCACAGCCCCCGGCCTCCCACTGACGGCCAATGATTTAGAAAAAGCTCAGTCCAGAGGTAAAACTCATCCGGCCCATGTCGCAAGGGTGAAAAGCCCAAAACGAGTCCTGAATCGCAATCTGTCACCGACCATCAACGGTCCCCTTAACGGCCCGAAGGAAAGTGCTAACGATTCCACTTTGTCAAAATCCCAGACTCGCCCATTTCACACCCTGTCAGCGAAAAATCGCCCATTCTCCCCGCCAGACAGAAAAAGACCCCCGTAAGAACGACTGGGTACGGACGCGGCCATTTGAGACACAATACCGGTGAGTTCCAGAACTCAGGTTCTGCGTAGAACCGGCGACGGCTACGAGACTACGACATGGTCGATGTCGAAGTACCGCTTGACGAGAAGGCGCGTCTTGTCAATGGTCCGCCCGTTCTTTCCGATGGCAATGGCCTTGTCGTGACTGTCAACCTCTACGACAACAATCTTCTTGTCCGGACGCTCCGTGACACGAACCTCTTTCAGCTTCGCAGGAGCCAGACTGTTCCGGATGAGCTGCTCCGGTGTCTCGGCATACTCAACAACCTCGATCTGCCTGCTGGTCATCCGGCGCAACGTGTTAATGTTCTTCCCGCCCTTGCCGATGGCCAGGCCCATGTCGCCCTGTTTCGCGACGAAGATAATCCGGCCGAGCTTCTCGTCTATCACACAGTCCTGTGTCGTGGCGCCTGTGATGCTCTCGAACAGGGCCATGTACTTCATCTCTTCACTGGTCAGCTTGATCTTGGGCTGGAGCATCACTATTTCTCGGCCAGCTTCAAAACCTCAGAGTCGCCCGGCTCCCTGACAACGAGTGCTGAGACCGGGAACGGTTTCTCGCACAAAGCGCCTAGGTCGAGGCTGGAGCCTTGGAAGACGTACACCGGAACCTCTGAAAGCTCCGCGTTGTATATAATGCTCTCCCGATTGTTACGTGCGCAATTATTTGCGAGTATGACCAGTTTAGCCCGAGCCTGCCCGGTGCTAGAGAGGACTGTCTTGCTGCCGAAGATCACTTTGCCTGTTTTGACCGCCATGCGAATCTGTTTGTTCACGTCCACTGTCCTATTTTCCTCCCTTGCGCTGCATCGACATGGACACCTCGATCAGCCCGGTGCCCATCGGGATCTGTTGGCCGACAATAACGTTCTCGGCGACTCCGCGCAGCTGGTCCGTGATGCCTTTCACTGCAGCGTCTACGATGGTGGGTATGGTGATCTCGAACGCTGCTTTTGCAAGAGTGCTCGCCTTCTCTCCGCTTACACCGTGACGTCCCACCTGTAAGACCTCGCCGGAGGAGGTCATCATGTCAGCGACCAGCATGACGTGGCGTATGTCCACGTCTAATCCCTGCTCCTCCAAGACCCCGAGCGCTTCGCGGACGATAATGTTCCGGGCTGCCTCGATGCCGAGGACGACAGCCGTCTCGTTGATGTTGTTGCTCGTGGTTCGTGTAGTGTCTACACCGGGCACTTCGAGTGCGAGTGCGAGGCTGGAGCCTTCGGTGCGAATCATCCATTCTCCCTTCTCCTCTAGGACGAGGACCCGTTTCACCGCGGGTATTCCTTTGATGTGGTGGCTGGGCAGCTTGTTCGCGAGCCTTCGGAACTGTGGAATCTCCAAGTCCTTCGATTTGATCTCCATGCGGTAGCCTTCCACTTTTACCTCGCAGCCTGTCGGCTTCACCTGGTCCCGGACCTCCTGCACGGAGACCTCTCGGTCTCTCATGGCTTGCGGGTTCAGCTTCACATCGATCCTCATCCTAGTAATGTCGGATTCAATACTGCTCGCAATATCGCCCAAGGTGCTGTGTGTTAGCTGGGTCGCGACCTCCTGGGCTTTCTCTCTGCTCGTCCGGTGTTTCGCGTCTAGGAATACTGTCATGTTCGGGGTTGAGGGGATCTTTCTCGCATCGACAATCTCTATGAGTCGTGGGAGCCCTAGGGTGACGTTCTGTTCTCGGACACCGGCAAAGTGGAATGTTCGAAGCGTCATCTGCGTCCCGGGCTCCCCAATTGATTGTGCCGAAACTATGCCCGCCGCCTCGCCCGGTTCGACGAGAGCTCGCTTGTAGTTCTCGATAACCTCCGCCACCGCCTCGTCCACAGCCCCACGGGGAAGCTTCGCGTTGACAAGGGTTGATCGGAGCTTGTTCAGAATTAGCGGGGACAAGGCCTCCCGGGCCTTCTCAACCTCGTCCTCCACGTAGTCTTTCGAGGAGGCGACTCCCTTCTTCATCGTCAAGCGTACACGTTCGACCAGCCGGTCAATGTTCACAGCTTTTCCGTGATCACTCTTCGCCGTGTCGACCCCGTCTTCCCCATACCGGACCTGGATAATGTTCCCCCTCGAGTCGCGAACTGTTCCGTCGTACTCGACACGTAAGTGTTCGAGGGCATTGATGAGCCGGCGCTGCATGTACCCGCTCTGCTGGGTCCTGACGGCTGTGTCCACTAGTCCCTCGCGTCCCCCCATTGCGTGGAAGAAGAACTCGATAGGGTCAAGCCCGTCCCTGTAGCAGTTGTAGACGAAACCTCTCGCCGCCGCGCCTGCGTCTCCGGGTTTGAAGAAGGACAGTGCTCTTCCTCGGTAGCCTCGTAGTATTCTCTTGCCGCGGATTGATTGTTGGCCGACGCTCGCGGTCATCTGGGCAATATTGAGCGTGCTACCTCTCGCCCCCGCGCGGCTCATTATCACGCCACTGTTCTCCATGTTGAAGAACTGGTCCGCGTACTCGCCCGCAACGTCTCGGGCACGGGACAGCTCGTTCATGATGTACAACTCAAGCGATTCCTCGAGGGTCTGACCTGGCAATCGTTCCAGCGTAGCTTTACGGTATGACTCGATGTACTCGTTGACTTTCTCCTCCGCCTTTTCGATAGCCTTCTTGATCTTGTCCCTTGTAGCGTCGGGTATATTGAGCTCGTCAAAGGCGTATGTGAAGCCGCGTAGAATCATGAACCTGTCAAGCAGGCGTGTAACAGAGTTGAGGAAACGGCGCGCTTCCTCGGCACCGTAGTCTTTGACAATTCGGTGAAAGAGACTCTCGGACTTTTCGGCCCCAATGGACGCCTTGTCTATTACGCCCCTTTCCAGTATTCCGTCTTTAATGACGATGAAGGCGTCGTAGGGACATTCGTGCATTACTCCTCTGTCGCAGTCCTGGCACTTGTAGTACGTTGACAGGTTGGATTTTGAGATGAAGTTGAAGCCTAGTGGGATGACAACGCTGAACACTTGTTTTCCCGTCCAACGTTCTTCTGGTCTGGTCACAGCAGGTTCGAGCATTGGACCATCGTAGCCCGCGGCGGCCAAAAGCTTCGACACTTGGTCCCGGTTGAGCAAGGTCGTCTTTTGCGTCAGGAGGAAGGCGGTTGTCAGCGAGTCCCGTATGGCGCCGATGATAGGGCCTCCGTAGCGAGGGGAGAGGATCTGGTCTTGCACCTGCATCAATAGGCGTGCCTCCGTCCGTGCCTCTTCGCCCTGGGGAACGTGAAGGTTCATCTCGTCCCCGTCAAAGTCCGCGTTGTAGGGTGGGCAAACGGTCGGGTTGAGTCTGAAGGTCTTGTAAGGCAGGACTTTGACTCGATGAGCCATTATTGACATGCGGTGGAGGCTGGGCTGACGGTTGAACAGGACAATGTCGCCGTCTCTGAGGTGTCGCTCAATGACGAAGCCTGGTTGTATTGCATCAGCCACGACCTTCCGGTCGGTGACGAATTCGAGACGAACACGCCGTCCGTCCGGACGAACAATGTAGAGTGCTCCGGGGTAATTGTCGGGCCCGTTCTCGATGAGCCTCTTCATCTCCTCAACGTTTGTCGCGGTCGTCTTCTCCGGGATTGTCAGACGGCTGGCAACGTCCAGCGGAACGCCGACTTCGTTAATGTCAAGGTTGGGGTCTGGTGAGACCACTGTGCGGGCTGAAAAGTCAACTCGTTTTCCTGAGAGGTTTCCTCTGAACCTTCCCTCTTTGCCCTTCAACCTTTGACAGAGCGTCTTCAACGCTCTTCCAGAACGGTGGCGGGCAGGGGGTAATCCTGAGACCTCGTTGTCAAAGTAGGTTGTGACGTGGTACTGTAATAGCTCGTGAAGTTCTTGGATGATGTTGATGGGAACGCCTGACTCGAGGGCTTCGCGAAGCTTCTGGTTGATCCTGATGATGTCGACCAGCTTGTGGGTCAGGTCGTCTTCCGACCGTATGCCTGACTCGAGAGTGATCGAGGGCCGAACGGAGACAGGGGGGACGGGCATTACCTGGAGGATGGCCCATTCCGGCCTAGCTGCTTTGGGGTCCATTCCGAGAAGGACGAGGTCATCGTCGGGTATTCTCTCAAGCCGCTCCCGCACAGTACTCGGCGTCAAACGGACCGGTGCCGGGGCTGCATCGGCCTCTCCCTTCACCAGCTCGGTGAAGGTCGTTGGCTTGCCATGCTCAATCTGGTATTGTTTTTGGCCGCAATGAGGGCACTGCTGGGTCTTCTTCGCGTCCTTGATGATCTCGTCGAGGAATGCGTCGGGTATGGTGTTAAGCCGGAACTTTAGATCCGCGTGGCGTATGCGGTATTTCTCAATCTTCTCATCGCTGAGCATTATCCTGCCACAGTTGCGGCAGGTGATGGAGAGGAGGCGGTGGGTGAGCTTGGCGAAGCTGACGTGTACCACGGGCTCGGCGAGCTCGATGTGTCCGAAGTGGCCTGGGCAGGCTGAGGCTGTGTTTCCGCAGGTCTTGCACTTTTGCCGGGGCTCCAAGGTCCCGAGGCGTCCGTCCATGAGACCTGAGACTATTGGAACACCGTCTTCATCGTACGTGTCCGCGGCTTGTACCTCAACAGCTGAGAGCTTGCGAAAGTCTGTGGGTGAGAGCAGTGTGAATCGTATGCCTTGGATTACCTTGTGAGCCTCTTCCATCGTCTGGACCGACATTGCTACGCCCTCTCCTCTAGATTCAGCCTAGGCGCTATTCCCAGTGCCATCAGTTCCTGCACTAGGAGTTTGAAAGCGTAGGATATCGATACGGGTGAGACGACGGCCTTTTCAGCATCTATCTTGCAGATGTACTTGTTCTGTTTGATGTCGTGATAGGCGAGTGTTCCGCAGGTCTCGCAGACGAATGCTGTGTACTTGTCTGATTCTTCCAAGAGTCGGTCGCGTAGCAGGGCTGAGGCTCCGTGTCCGATTAGACAGTCTCGCTCCATCTCTCCAAATCGTAAGCCTCCGCCTCGGGCCCTGCCTTCGGTTGGCTGCCGGGTGAGCATTTGCACTTGGCCTCGTGCGCGGGCGTGCATCTTGTCGGCGACCGTCTGGTGTAGTTTCTGGTAGTAGACGACACCGATGAAGAGGTCCGCCGCCAGCTTCTCGCCCGTGATTCCGTTGTAGAGTGATTCCCTGCCGCTCTTCTCGAACCCCAGCTTCTCAAGAACGTCCCCGAGTGCGCTAGGCCCAATGTTCTCGAACGCTGTTCCGTCGACTATCTCGCCCATCTGAGATGCGACTTTACCGCCAAGGGTCTCAACGAACTGTCCGATTGTCATCCTTGATGGGATGGCGTGGGGGTTGATGATGACGTCTGGGACGACGCCGTCAACGGTGAACGGCATGTCCTCCTGCGGAACGAGTAGTCCTATGACTCCTTTCTGTCCGTGGCGGCTTGCAAACTTGTCCCCTAGCTCCGGGATTCTGAGATCGCGGACTTTGACCTTGACCAGTCGGCTTCCTTCAATGGACTCTGTGACGAACACCTGGTCTATCGTTCCCTCTTCCGAGGGCCGCATCGTGACAGAGGAGTCTCGCTTTGTGGGACCCTTGACCTCGAACTCGCGGTACTCTTCAAGGAATCTGGGCGGGCTTGTTCTTCCGACCAGGACAGTGTTGCCTGAGACTTCCGCTTCGGGTGAGATTATCCCGTCTTCCTCTATGAGCCTGTAGTACCTGTCCCCCCGGTAGCCTCGGATGCCTGCTTCTGGAATCTCGAACTTGTCCCGCAGCCCCCCCAGGTACTGGCGGCTCTCGGCTTCGTAGATTCGGTAGAAGGTCGACCTGAACAGTCCGCGGTCTACTGAGGACTTGTTGATGATTATCGCGTCTTCCATGTTGTAGCCTTGGAAGGAGAGGATCGCTACGACCACGTTCTGGCCTGAGGGTCGCTCGAGAAAGTTGAAAACCTCCATCGGCTTCGTCTGGACGATCGGGGTCTGGGCGTAGTGGAGGAGGTGGGAGCGGGAGTCGCAACGGTTGAAGTAGTTGGTGGAAAACACTCCCAAGGCTTGTTTCGCCATCGCGGACTCGTACGCGTTACGTGGCGATTGGTTGTGCTCCGGGAACGGTATGAGGCTGGCTGCGATGCCTAGCATCGTGTAGGGCGTAATTTCCAGGTGAGTGTGCTCCTTTCCGAGCTCATGTTCGTACATTGCGACCAGCGTGTTCTCCTCCTCGTCCGCGTCCAACAGCTCGACGATTCCTGACCGGACGAGGTCCTGCCAGGTTATTCTTCCTTGTTCGAGCTGGAGTAGATGCTCCTCCGTCAATCGCGGCCGACCGTTCTCGACAAGTATCAGGGGACGGCGTACTCTTCCCGCGTCGCAGTTGACGTGAAGCTCGCTTCGTCCGTCGTCTGTCTCGGGTGGCTGGTAGGCGAAGTTGACCTCGGAGCTGACTTTGCCTTCGCGTCTGTACTCTCGCAGCTCGGCAGCCAGTCCTACAGGATCTTTGGCATATCCTGATAGAAACCCGTCGACTAGGACCTTGCCTCCTGTTGTTCGCAGTTTCTTGTCGGCCTCGTCGACCGGGACCACTCCCATCCGGCGGAGCCGGTCCACCATTTCCCTGGGTTCAATCCCGACAGAAATACTGCTTGACAGTGCGAGGTTTTTGACTAGTCCGCAGTTAGAGCCTTCAGGGGTCTCGTCAGGGCAGAGTCTGCCGTAATGGGTTGGGTGGAGGTCTCTCGCTTCTAGGTTTGGCTGGCTTCTGCTTAGCGGTGATTGTAGGCGTCGGAGATGGCTTAGGGTGCTGATGAAATTGGTCCGGTCTAGGAGCTGTGTAACGCCTATTCTTCCCCGGACCCAGTTGCCTGTGGCAATCGCGTGCTGCACTCTCTCAGTAATAATTCCGGGTCTTATCGCGTTGGCGATCGAAAACTCGATGTGGCGCCTAATCGTGATCCTTTCGAGCTGGTACTTCAGGTCCCGTGTCAGGTTTCTGAAGCTGATTCGGAACAGCTCGGCGAGAAGCGATCCGGCCAGTTTCAGCCGCTTGTTCGCGTAATGGTCCTTGTCGTCAGAGCTTCGCTTGCCCTGCTTCACCTCGATGATACGAGTCGCAATCTCGGCGAGAAAGAGGGCCTTCTCCTTCCTGTCAGAGTGGAGTCTGCCGAGGTGGGGCAGAAAATTCCTGTCTAAGACCGACTCCGCCTTCTTCAACCGATACTCGTCCACCTGTCCCGGAGCTAGCCTGTTGCCCAAGTAGAGCATGGCATCCCTTGCATTGGTGGCTTCGAGGGACTTTTCATACGAGGCCTCGAGCTCGTCTTGGACATGAGGGGCTGTGCTGACGAGCTCAGCTATCTTCGCGTCCTCCTCAAAGCCGAGAGCTCGCATCAGAATCATGAAGGGAATGTCGCTCGGAATCCCGGGCATCGTCACGTAGACGCCGCCGTCACCTTTTAGAGCGCACTCAATCCTGGCCCTAAAACCAACGGTTGTGGAGAAAATCTTGGCCTTGTAGGTCGGATTTACCCCGGTGTGCTCGACATCGACAAGTATTCTGTTCGCGGCAAGATCCTCAAGAGCCACGATGACCCTTTCTGAACCGTTGACGATGAAGTAGCCTCCCGGATCGATGGGATCTTCACCGACACCGATGAGCTCATCAGGGCCGAGCTTCGACAGGAGACATATTCTGGATTTTAGCATGACCGGCAGGTCCCCGATGTAGACCATTTCCGGCTGGCCCTCGCGCTCCCCGATGACAGGGATCATCTCCATGTGAAGTGGGGCCGCGTACGTAAGGTTGCGAATCCTAGCCTCGGCAGGATAGATGGAACGTTCTGTCCCGTCTACCTCGATTACACGGGGTGCGCCTATTTCGATTTTTCCAAGTCTGATTCGGAGAGGATAGTCTCCGATGTCGATGGGGAGTTCTGCGACCTCATCGACAATTGCTTGCAGGCCTCGCTCGACGAAATCGTTGTACGAGTCGATGTGCTGTCTGACGAGGCCACTGTCATGGATGAATTCTTTTGCGAGGTTCCATAGTTGGGTTTGGGTAACTGCCATTTTTCATTTCAACAATTTTGTTTTCAGAATTCTTCTACTACATACCTAAAAAAGTCGGATTCTCCCGCTGTGACGCTCTTCCGAATGACTTTGATAATGTCGCCAGGTTTTGCGCCAATTGCTCTGGCCGCTGGGTCGCTGACTTTGACGTATGGCAGTTGGAATGGGCGTATGTGGTAGTGTTCTAGTGCGGCCTTGGCCTCATCAGGCTTCAGGAGGATGTGCTTTGGAACAAGGTCGTGCTGGAAAACGTCGTAAGAGGGTTCCTTCTCTTTATCTTGCTTCTTTACCAAGTATTTACTACTACCTCGGAGAGGGACGGGCTGGACTCCGACCTACCAGGGTAAAAGACGCCGACCCCTGAACCCCGTTTATAAACCTAATTTTAGACCAAGCAGGCATCGGATAATGTCTTCCGCGATTCTAGAGCCAAAACAGCGCAAACAGCCCAACAAGCTGAACCACCTGACCGGGAAGGAATGGATCAAATTCACGAAGTCATGGTTTATCCTCAATCCTCCACGCCGGGACAAGGCGAAGATCGTCCATCCCGCAGGCTTCCCAGAAAGCCTCGCGAAGGCGTTCATCGAGTTCTTCACCAAACGTGGAATGTGGGTCCTGGACCCATTCCTCGGTACAGGGAGCACGCTGCTGGCTGCCAGGGCGGCCGGCCGGAACGGAGTAGGAATAGAGATCAATCCTAGATATGTCTCAATCAGCAAGGAGCGGTTGAGCGAGTATGATGGAGGAGAGGAGACTCGGCAAGTTATCTTGAAAGCGGACTCTCGACACTTGGCCGAGACTCTGGAGAAGCGCGGGCTGCCGATGATAGACTTCTGCATAACCTCACCGCCGTACTGGAACCAGCTCAAACGTTCCAGCATGCGCCAGCGGGTTAGAGAGGAGAAAGGATGGGACACTCACTATAGTGATGACGCCAAGGACATTGGAAACATCGACGAGTACCACGCTTTTTTGGAAGCGCAGAAAACTATTTTCGACCAAGTCTTCACTGTGGTGAAGAGGGGAGGCTACTTGGTCGTGGTGACGAACAACGTGTTCGCACAAGGACGACTCTACCCTCTAGCCTTTGAGACCCTTACATCACTCTCGGAAAAATGGGTCCCGAAAGACGAGAGGATATGGTTGCATGACGACAAGCGGTTGCTTCCGCTCGGTGTCTACAATGCTTGGGTAGGGAACCGTAGCCATCACTACTGTTTAATCCTAAGAAAGGAGTAGACACTAGCTAGGGTCAGCTTGACGGGATAGTAACCACTACGAGTCTTCTCAACCCAGCTATCCTAGTCTTGACAGAACTCTCCAATTCTGTAGCGACGGTGTGCGCCTGGGTTACAGTCATGTTTCCGTCAACCATGACCTCGAGGGTGCCGACGATAAAGGGGCCGGCCCTTCGCAGCCTCAACTCTCTGATCCCTCTCACGTGATTGTGTGATTTGATCAGCGACTCGACTTCCTTTGTCAATTCTGGCTCGTGAAATGCATCTAGGAGGACGAGGGAAGACTCCTTTGTCGCGACATAGGCTACTGTCAGAATGTAGACGGCGACAAGCATCCCGCCCACCGCATCCAGCTCGTGGATTCCAAGTGATGCTCCAAGCACACTGACGAGTGCTACGAAAGAGGAGGTCGTGTCTTTTATCGAGTTTCGAGCGTCAACTTTCAATGAGAGTATGTTGTACTTGTTGGCGACCCTCCTCATCTGCAGGGCCCTGTATAACGACAAGAGTCCCGCTGCTGCGAGCGTTGCTAGGGCAACGAGTGGGAAACTGATCGGACGGGGTTTGATGAAGGCGTTGTACGACCTGGCGAAGATGAAAGCTGAGACCCCGACCAGAATCACAGCTGTCATGAGGGCGGTGAGGCTTTCAACTTTGTAGTAGCCGTATTGGAACCGGCGGCTCGGTGTGCGACGAGCGAAGTGTAGTCCTGTCCAGACGAAGAATGAGACTACAGCATCGGACAGTGAGTCGATGCCGTCCGCGAACAAGGCGATGCTCCCAGTGATACCGCTGAAGGCGAGTTCAACTATTCCGACGACTAGAAGGGTCCAGACGGAGAGGCGTGCGATCCGCTCTCCTTCCTCAAACCCACTCGTCATCTCATGCAAAGCGTATCAGGCCTGACCAGACCCGCCGAGCCACTTCCTCAGGGTCATGGCCAGCTCTCAGGTCGAGTTCCATCCGAGTCCCCACAGGATATAATCCCCTGCCACGCTCCGAGGCTCTTAGCCCATTTCCTGTGGAGAGTGATGGAGCGGGAGTGCTGCATTGAAGTACGTGGCAATACTATTGTTTGATGGAGCTGAGGAATTAGACTTCGCTGGTCCACTGGAAGTATTCGGGATTACGGGTCGGCTGAAGCCGAACAGTATAGGTGCCTTTACCGTGGGGGCCTCCGACAAAGAAGTCCAGTGCGTCAATGGCCTCACGGTAAGACCCCAGCACAGTTTTCAATCATGTCCAAACTTCGACATCCTAGTGGTGCCGGGCGGTCAGGGGTCGCGCCGCGAAATGGAGAACGCTGACATCTTGAGGTTCGTCAAGAGGGCAGCAAGCTCTTGCGAACTAGTGGCTTCTGTTTGCACTGGAGCCTTGATCTTGGCAAGTGCTGGGCTACTGGACGGAAAACATGCTACGACTCACTGGGCGGCTCTGGACGAGTTGAAACGGTTCCCAAAAGTAATCGGTGACCACCAGAGGTTCATCCACGAGGGCAAAGTTGTGACTTCAGGTGGAATCTCGGCGGGAATCGACATGGCACTCTACTTGGTAGGACTCTTCTTTGGTGCTGACGTTACGGCAGAGGTGGCACATCGAATGGAGTACCGGAAGGGATTCTGTTGAAGATCTTGGGTGGGCGAAGTTCGAATCAATCAGGTAGTTTCGTCTGGCGCCGGGGGTGGGATTTGAACCCACGAGGGCCGAAGGCCCATCGGATAACTGCAACCTTAAACCGGCTTAGCAATCCGACGCCATACCTGGCTAGGCGACCCCGGCAACCTGAAAGAAACCGAGTTTTGTCTTGTAATTAACTGTTGAAAACAATTCCTCGGGGTAGGGACGATGTCGAGCCAAGGAAAGTTAGGTAATGGCGCGTGCTTGGTTCTCTGTGATTGCTTCTCGGAGGCAGAACTAATTCATAATAACACTCGTCAAAGATTGGAAACCCATGGGAAGGACGAAGAAGGGACTGCGCTTGAACCAAGTCCTGCTTGAAGTTAGGGATGTGGAGCGTTCACTGGAATTCTATGCAGAGAAATTGGGTTTCAAAATGTTCGCCAATTTCTCCCCTGAGTACGTGGCGGTCATTACTCCTAATCGGTTGCAGATTGGGTTTTACCCCTCCAAGGGGAAAGCTCGCCTACAGACTACCAAGGAGAAGCCTGCGGCTATCGAGTTCGATGTTGACAACGCGGACACGTGGTATCAACGTCTTAGAAAGCGAGGTGTCAGGTTCGATGGAAGACCGAAGACCGAGTGGGGAGAGCGGGAAGCAAGATTCAGAGACCCTGACGGATACACACTTGCCATCTCAAGCCCTGTCAAGTCGAAGCAGTGATGCTCTGACAAACAAGAACGAAACACCCTGTGACGCGGACGAAGGCCGCTTGATGAAAGTCAAGACTTGACCCAGCTAAAATCATTCAAATATGGACCGGCTAGCTTGCTGGCTGGCCTCGTTGCCAATAACCTCTGATGACATTGTCCTGAGCGTTCTCGGAGCGCTGGTCGGACTAGCGTTTACGTTGCCTGTCACATATCTTGTTGTTGAGAGGATAATAGAACGGAACGAGAGGAAGAGATTAGCACCTGTAGAGGTAACAGCGAAAGAACGGTTGAGGTCGAAACTGGGCGTCGGATTTCTAACGACTTTTCTCATAACACTGGTCATAGACACCACATCTGCGGTGAAAGAAAGGAAGGCCCTTCCGAAAGATACACTTCAGCTCCACATTTCCAAGTTGAAGAGTGCGCAGTCGGATCTGGAGATGCTGATCGGAGCCTACAACAACGTGCTTTCGGTGGAGATTGAACATCTAACGAGCAGCATCATACTGTTCATTGAACATTTGCAAGAGGACTTCGAGTACTTGGCTCAAACCTATCCAAAACCACTAACCCAGACACATGCTGCACACATTGAAGAGGTTATTCTCCGAACTGTTCGTCTGACAAAGGAAGAGCTTGAAGTTCTGGGATCTGATAACGTTCAGATCCGCGCTCTGGAAGAGTGGTTGTCCGAGTTCGGAAAGAAACGAGCTGGCGCATTTCCAAGGGAAGAACCGGTTGAGGTCAGCGGGAAACACTGGATAGCGTGAGTGCTAGGGAGGTGGCTGCTTTAGATAGGTTTGTCAAAGTTGCCGAGGTTGGTGATGTTGCCGAGGGAAGAGGCCGATTGGTCCAGGCCGAAGGAAGGGTTCTGGCCCTGTTCAGGGTCAAAGACCAGTATTTCGCTGTTGGAAGCCTATGCCTTCACAGAGGCGGGCCATTGGCCGAAGGGGAGCTGCAGGGTCACGTGGTGACTTGCCCCTGGCACGGCTGGCAGTATGATGTCCGCACAGGCTCATTCACAGTAATTCCGACCCTGAAGGTTAAGACGTATAATGTGAAGCTGGAAGGAGGCTCGATACTCGTCGAGGTATGAACGCTAGTTTCGAGTGATCATTATTGAGCGAGGACTTGGATTTCAAAGGCCTCCTAAGCGAGCTCGACCGTAGCGAGAGTCACCTTGTTGTCCGAATGGAGACACGCAGATTCGGAAAACCTGTGACGGTGATCCAGGGTCTGCCCAAGGCGGGAGCCTCAATCAAGGAAGTGGTGCGGATATTGAAGCATCGGTTGGCCACAGGGGGAACCTTGAAAGAAGGGATTGTCATCTTGCAAGGAGACCAGCGCGAGAAAGCTAAGAATGAGCTGGTGAAGCTCGGTTTCGCCGAGACGAGCATCGAAGTGTTCTAGCGATCTTTCAACACGCTGCGCTCGACGTTCGCAATCTCGCCTACTCTCCTCTCAATTTCATCGCGAATCTTCCTGACATCTTGAAGCGGCCTCCCTTTGGGGTCACTCAGATTCCAGTCTACAAGTTTCTTTTGCATTTGAGCCAGCATGGGCTTGGGACAAACCTGGTCAACTGAACAGCCCATGGCAACAACTAGGCCTGCTTGAGAGATCATCTCCAGGGTGAGAATTCTTGGAGTTTTGGAGGAGAGGTCGATCCCCTTTTCCTTCATTACCTCTACCACGATCGGGTTTACTTTAGATGCGGGAATGGTACCGGCACTTGAGGCTTTGAGACCTATCCTATTCGCGAATGCTTCAGCCATCTGGCTGCGTCCTGCATTCTCAACGCAGATAAACAGGACCTTCCTGGGGCTCATAGTTTTCGAACTCTCCTGAAGAGCAAACCGGCGGTTGAAGCTCCCATCATTGTCCCTGCGAGATATACGTACAGATTGTCAGGGTTGCCCGAGGCTAGGGCGGGTCCTAGGCTGCGAGCTGGATTGAACCCTGCACCGGTGAAGGGTCCAATTAGGAGAATCAGAATGAACAGTGTAGCGCCTACGAGAATGGCTTGGTTTCTACGCGTCTTGATTTTTGTCGACACAATGAGGGCGGAAGTAGCCATGGTGAATGTGCCTATTGCCTCAAGCAGGACGCCCATGATTGGGCTTAGTCCAACGGCGAGCGTGGTGGATCCCAGGCGTGTGCCCGGGTCAACGGGGCCGAGTACGAAACGCAGAGTGAACCCCGCGAGCAACCCGCCGAGTGTTTGAGAGATGAGCAGGGGAAGGAAGAGCCTCTCCTCAGCAATCCAGCTGTTTCGACTGCGGCGGTCAATGCTGGATTGATAATCGCGCCTGAGTATTTTCCGAGGAGGAGAATGAGTATAGCAACGGTGGCTCCGAAGGTGAGGGAGACGATTATGAGAGTCTGTGTGGCCTTTGTGCCTAGATACAAGGCCGTTAGAATGATTGAGGTGGGACCAATGAGAACCAGCAAGTACGTACCAAGTAGTTCCGAGAAACATTCCGTCTTACAATCGGAACAAGGAAACTTGGGAGGCACTTCTCTCCACCGTGCTAGAACCAAGCGTGCAAGAAGCTCCCACTTGCAAACACAAGATGCTTCGGAGGCTTGGTCCTGAATTGGAAGTTTTCTGAACCTTCAGAACAGCTGGCGGCGTCGTGCAGTGAGGTTAATCGCCATTTCAGCAATGTCCTCTGAGTATTCCGTGACCCTTTTCAGGCTCTCAAGGGCGAGTCTGACCGCGACCACGGTTTTCTGGTTCAACTTGTAGTCGTACAGCTTGTCCATGGCACTTTCTGCGTCTCTCTCAAGTTTCTTTGCTGAGGTGATTGAACTGTTGGCGATGGTTCCGTCAACTTTGGCGAGAGACTTGAAGGCGTCCTCCAATACCATGCTTGTAAGGTCAGAAACCTTCGCTAGCTCTTCACCGAACCGCGCGGGCAAAGGCTCGTCGATACGATTGGCCATTTCGGCTATCCTTGTGGCGTGGTCTGCAATCCTCTCTAAGCTCTTGGACACTACTCGGTAGACGAGACAGTCCCTCGGGTCCGACAAACCAATCTCCTGAATCAGACTACGGTTCAATACTGCCATGGTCAGCTGCCTGACAATGAAGAGGTAGAACCTGTCAATCTCCTCGTCTCTCTTGATAACCTCCTCTGCGAGTGCGCGGTCTTTGCTTCTCAGGGACTCGACAGCATCTCGTAGCATGAGTTTGGCGATTAGACTCATCCGTGAGATGATCTTGGGTGTGGGTAGATCCCCGTAACTAGAGAGACATTGGACAATGAGTTCATCCTTCGACTCTTCGATGATTTCTGAGCCGACGAACATTCGACGTGCTGCTTCTCTGAGGTAGGTGCGGAGGTCAGGCTTGGCTGAAACTGGAAACCTTATCCTGACAACGTCGTACCCAGCGAGGTATTGGGCGACGAAGGTTCGGAGTATCTCCTCCCTGTCCTCTTTTGAAGGAGCAAGAGTGACCTCGGCCGCCTTGTCTCCACCTGAAGGGATTTTCTCATGAGCCACGAGTGTCAATGAGGAGTCAGATCTTGGAAGAACGGCGACGACGTCTCCTACCTTGAGACCTTGCTCTTTCACCCATTTTTTTGGGAGCGAGACCGTGTAGCTGGCTCCGCCCGTCATCTGGAGCTTGCGTAGCTCCATTTGCTTCAGCATGAGTTGACCTCTACTGTGCCTATGGATGAATCGAGACTGAACTATATAGGTTACTGGAAGATTACCTACTCTCCATTCGCGGACGACTGATGCTCGCCTAATAATGTGAAGGACGAGACGGTCCTTTGAGTAACTCGACCATGGCTACCTACATCGACCGATAGCACACCGGGAAACTCACCCTCCGGTGAGAGACTGAGAACTACTGCGATATGGAGATAATCCCTACACTCCGGAGCGCATCCTTATTCGCGTCGCACCTCCTTCTACCCAACGATTGGAATGAAAACCAACGGAGATACCGTAATAAGACGGAGCGGCGGAATCAGCAAAACTATCTTCATACTGAGCCTCGTCATTGTGGCCGCAATAAGCGGCGTGTCTGGATACTTCATCGCAGGGGTCCTAAAGCCTTCCCAGTCCACCATCATCCTGAACGGCGCGGGCGCAACCTTCCCCTACCCATTCCTCTCGGCGGCCTCCATCAACTACAGTAGAACGAACCCAACCGTTCAGGTGAACTATCAATCCATCGGCAGCGGCGGAGGAGTAAAAGCCCTAATAACCAAGACAGTCGACTTCGCAGCCTCCGACCGACCCCTAACCGACGACCAGAGAAATTCGACAAACGCCCCGAACTCGCTTCACATTCCCGAAACAGTCGGTTCGGTAGTCTTTGCGTACAACCTACCCAAGACTCCGAGCGGCACTCTTCCGAAGGGCCTCAACCTGACAGGCGATATCATCGCAGGAATCTTCCTCGGAAGTATCACGAACTGGAGCAACGCGACGATCCAAAACATCAACCCCGGCTTCGCACTGCCCAACCACGTCATCAGCGTGGTCCACAGGTCTGATGGGTCGGGAACGACCTTCGTGTGGACAAGCTATCTCTCCTCTGTCAGTACCGTTTGGAACCAGACCATCGGCTCCAATACCGCGGTCTCGTGGCCCAGCCTTAGCGGCAACTCCTACGGTTCTTCGGGAAACGAGGGAGTGGCAGGAGCTATTCGAGGAAACTCGCACTGGGCCGGATATGTTGAACTCGCCTACGCGCTGCAGAATTCCATGTCCTACTCCTACATCAAAAACCCTTACGGGAAATACATCGAACCCACTCTAGCCTCTACAAAGGCCGCCTTGAATACGATCGGCTCCCTGCCTGCGGGCGACCGGAGCTGGAAGAGCATCACGTTGCTAAACTCCCCAGACCAAGCTGCATACCCGATTGCTAGCTTAACCTACCTCTTGGTATACAAGGAGCTGAACGTCGTCCAAGGCATGACGCAGGCGAAAGCCAAAGCCCTAGCTGACTTCCTCTGGTTCATAGTACACAGTCCGGGCGGACAAGACCTCGCGCCTGCACTCGGATACGTCCCACTACCCAGTTCAGTGACGACCATAAACGAAACGACAATCAAGTCGATAACCTTCAACGGAACAATCGTTCGAAGCTGAGCGCGTATTACCGCTCTTTGACCTCTTTTTTCAAATAAAATGCCGAACTGCAGGAGAATCGCCTAGGATGTGGAATCCCATACGTACCAAGGTAAGGCCCGTCGCGAGGCCAAACGGTGACTCAAGAATAATCGAAGAGTAAAGCGTGCAATCATTGCAGGCGAAAGAGCAACAGGTGAGACAGGGGAGTAATAGTCTCCTTGACAGCTTAGGCGGGTTTTTAGACGCTGCGTTTCAAGTTCTTTCGACGTACTCTGCGACCATCGTCGCAGGTGTACTTGTTCTAATGACAGTGGTCCTTGTTGCAGGGTCCTCCCCGGTGTTTCGAAGGTTTGGCTTCATCGGATTCATTACAGGTGTGAACTGGAACCCGGTGATTGGAAAGGAAGCTTTTGGCGCGCTCCCCTACATTCTCGGCACTCTAGTAACCTCTGCGATCGCCATTACAATCGGTGTCCCCATTAGCCTTGGAATAGCAATTTTCCTATCGGAGATGTCGCCGTGGGCCGTTAGGGGTCCGGTCTCCCAGCTTATCGAGCTCCTGGCAGCCGTTCCAAGCGTTATCTACGGTTTGTGGGGTCTGTTTGTCTTTAGGTTCTGGGTCAGAGACTGGATTGAGACCCCTCTCTCAACATATGTCGGGTCCCTCCCGGTGTTCAGCGGGTCACCTTTCGGGCTCGATGTTCTTACCGCAGGGCTCATCCTAGCAATAATGATCATCCCGACGGTCTCTTCCGTTTCGCGCGAGGTAATGCTTGCAGTCCCTAACTCTCAACGAGAAGCAGCATACAGTCTCGGTGCCACCAGATGGGAAGCTGTCCGTATTGGGGTGTTGAACTACTCTCGGTCAGGCATATTCGGCGCAACCATCCTCGGCCTGGGACGCGCAGTCGGCGAAACCATGGCGGTAACGATGGTCATTGGAAACGCCATAGGGCCGGCCGCGATTCCAACCTCACTCCTGAAAGCCAGCCAAACACTGGGGTCACTCATAGCCAACGAATTCAACGAGGCGGACCCAACCTCGCTTCACCCAGCTGCACTCATCGGGCTCGGGTTAATCCTGTTCATTTTCGCCCTCCTCATCAACGTCCTCGCCCAGCTATTGGTCTGGAAGGTGCTGAAAGTAAAGAGAGGGTCAGTGGAGTGATACCATCAAGATCACTGTCTCGCAGAAACAAGGACAAGATAGTGTTTGGACTGTGCGTGGCCTGCGTGGCCTTGGCAGTCGTCCCACTTGCGAGTATTCTTGTAGAAGTGGTCTTGAACGGGGCTCCCGCGCTTAGCCCCGAGTTCCTCACCAGCGGCCCGGGAGTCATAGGGGAAGCAGGTGGAGGAATCGGCAACGCCATTCAAGGAACATTGATCCTCATGGGACTCTCTTCTCTAATCGGGATTCCCACGGGGGTAATGGCCGGAATCTATCTGGCTGAATTCGGCGACGTTGTTTTCGTAGGCCACTCTTTCCTCACCCACGTTAACAGTTTTCTCAGCAGTTCACTCCGATTTCTCAACAACGTGCTCACCCAGTTTCCATCAATCGTGGTTGGAATTCTAGCCTACACAACAATTGTTGTTGCCCTAGGAAGCTTCTCGACAATCGCCGGTGCGATAGCCCTATCGATCATCATGTTGCCAATAGTCACCCGCACGACCGAGGAATCTATCAAACTGGTCCCCGGAAGCATTCGCGACGCGGCCGCAGCGCTCGGAATACGCAAGTGGAGAGACTCTAAGCGTAGTGCTAAGCACCTCGAGGAGCGGAGTCGTCACGGGTGTCTTGCTTGCCATGGCACGGATCACCGGGGAGACGGCGCCCTTGATTCTGACGGTTCTGGGAAGCAGCGTGTTCTTCCAATGTGACTCCCTGTCTAGCTGCACCTACTCTCTAGGACATCCGGTTGATGCCCTTCCACTCCGAATATGGAGGCTAGCCCTGCTACCATACGATTATGCGAGACAACAGGGCTGGGGAGCCGCTCTTGTGCTGATCATCATAGTCCTCACCCTCAACATTACAGTCAGACTGGCCACCAGGGGAAAATTTGGCATGATGAGGTCACGAACGTGACAGTTGAACTCCTGATAGAGAAACTAAAACCTGAAAATGAGAAACGTGTAGAGCCCGCCAGCCAAGGAGAGCCAATGGGACCATTCAAAATTAGAGCCGAGAAACTGAACGCCTGGTTCGGACAGAACCACGTCCTGAAAGATATC
Source organism: Candidatus Bathyarchaeota archaeon (assembly GCA_005888735.1). Lineage (GTDB taxonomy): Archaea > Thermoproteota > Bathyarchaeia > 40CM-2-53-6 > 40CM-2-53-6 > BA-19. The sequence goes on along the minus strand of VBBN01000031.1, from coordinate 4,278 downwards.
TCGATTGGTTTCAGGGAGAACGAGGTGACCGCGATAATCGGCCCCTCAGGCTGTGGCAAGTCAACACTGATTCGTTGCCTCAACAGGATGCACGAGCTTGTGCCAGGAGCGAGGACAAGCGGAAGCGTGTTCCTAGACGGTGCCGAAATCTACTCAAAGCATGTTGACGCTGTCCAAGTCAGGAGAACTGTGGGAATGGTCTTCCAGAAGCCCAACCCGTTTCCGACAATGTCAGTCTACGATAATGTCGCTGCCGGGTTGAAGCTCAACGGAATGAGGAACCAGCGGAAGCTTGACGAGGCTGTTTTGAACAGTCTGAAGAAGGCGGCTCTCTGGGACGAGGTCAAGGATGACCTTGACAAGTCAGGCGTCAGCCTCTCAGGAGGACAGCAACAGAGGCTCTGTATTGCCCGGGCCCTCGCTGTCGAGCCCAAAGTAATACTGATGGACGAGCCCTGCTCGGCTCTGGACCCAATTGCGACGGCGAAAATAGAGGAACTGATAGCGAGTCTCAAGGAGCAATATACGGTTGTGATTGTCACCCATAACATGCAACAGGCTGCAAGGGTTTCTGACCGCACAGCCTTTCTCTACCTAGGCCAAGTGATAGAATATGGTGAGACGACGCATCTCTTCGAGAACCCTGCACAAGAACTGACTGAAAGATACGTGACCGGGAAGTTCGGCTAAGGAGAGGCCTATCATTTGCCTAGGCTGATGGATATGGGGCTTGACAGGCTCAGAGGCATGATACTCGACATGGCTCAATTGTCCAACAGCACTGTCACCACTGCAATTGACGCTTACGAGCAGGGAAAGGATGTTCGGGCGAAGATCTTCGACTGCTCTGAAGAGCTCCGCATTCTCCAGGATGAAGTCAGTGAACTAGCGGTTGAACTGATTGCGAGGTACCAGCCTGTGGCGACCGACTTGAGATTCATCAAGTCGTGTATGGAGGTCGCGTATGGGTTTTCACGTTTTGGAAGATACGCCCACGACATCGCCGATGTTCTGGGGATGTTCGGGGACATATCTGGGTGCGACAAGAGCCCCATCCATAAGGCTGGTGACCAGGCGAAGAGCATGATCAGTTTGAGCATCAAGGCCTTCACCGAGAGAAGCGTTGAACTTGCTAGCAAACTGAACGACATGGACGACATCGTTGACAATATCTACACGGACTTTGTCAAGAAGTCTGCCCAGAACCCGGGAGGAGACTTGAAGTGCACGGTGTCCGCGACGCTGATTCTCCGTTACTTGGAAAGGATCGCCGACCACGCCACTTATGTGGGCGATTCAGTCTTGTATATCGTAACCGGGGAGCGAGCGGCCCGAAAATAATCACGGTTGAGGAGGGAACTGCGCTTTCGTAATCGTAGCGAGAGTTCGGCCGTCCCCCACACCGTTGACGAGGACAAGATCGACCGCGATTTACCGTCGTATAGGGAGCTATGTATCCCATCCCTATACTCGTTCGAGCCTAAACATATTCTCATCCCGCATCCGGGATAGACGAGGAAACAGATGAAATCCGCAGAGGAGATAATTCTCCCGAACCGAAACTTACCCTTGGACGTTCTCACTGCACTGCTGGGCCACACTCAAAGCCGAGAGAAGAGCCCTTACCCTGACACGGGTGAAAGCGGCGAAACGTACGATGTGGAATGTCGCACGCCAGAACTACCTCTCGAAGCAGGCTAGAGGCCACGGTCCCTTCGGAAGCTCCAATACTAAAGCTCTGACAGACGCGTGCTTGGGCTAGCACTCATCATCTGTTGCGAAGCTCTTTTCTACAGCGGTCCACTTGGGAACCAGACTAGGCATGGGACTGTATGCGCTCCTTATCCGGCACGAGAAAACTTTCTTTCGGCCTCTTGAGCGAGAGTCTGGAAATGCCCTAGCTTGGGCTTGTGCGTTGAGTGAGCTCATTACAGACCGTGACACCCTCGATTCAAGGTGGAACCGAATTGAGGACAGTGCGCATCAGACATCTGACGGAATCCATCGATCTCTATCTCAGAAAAGTGACTTGAACCGAAAAACCGTTCGGTCAGAGCGGTCGCCCCGCGATCTCCGGGAGAAAGAAGCTCAATGGACTCTTGAGCGTTCCGAAATTAGCGCCGGACGATTTCCCCAACAATAAGCCTGCAGGCCTGCTGAATGTCCGAATCCCAGGAACTAGCTTTGGAAAATCGCCAGTCGGAGAGTTCGAGACGGAGAAAGACGTTCCTGGACAGAGTCTCCAGGACCCTGTTCGTGCAGGGATGGTATGCGTTCGTTCTCTCATTCTTCGTCTTCTTCGTGCTTGTCCCCACATTGTTTGTCCTCTCCTTCTTGTTCACTGGATGGGGCGACCTTCAGGCTTTCGTCTTCAGAAACGCCAATGTTATGGCTCAGATCTTGTCAGCGATCGGGCTCTCCTTCAGCGTGGCCCTTACGGTGACCGCTGTAGACCTCATCTTTGGGCTACCCCTCGCCTGGTTCATCGTCCGACGCCAATTTCCCGGCAAGAGTGTACTCAACACGCTTGTAGATTCCCCTTTGGCAGTGCCAACCGCTGGATTAGGATTCTCGGCAGCGCTCTTTTGGGCCCTCAACCCAGCCGTGAAGCCGCAGGGGTTGTCGTTGAACTTCACCAATACGCCGTTCGTCCTCATCATGTTGCTTCACTTCACGACAACCTTCCCCTACATGGTAAGGTCAATGTCTGCTATACTCGAACAGATAGACATCGAGTACGAGATAGCCGCCCGAACACTGGGAGCTTCACCATTGACAGCGTCTAGAACTGTGACGTTGCCTTTGTTTCGGTCGGGAATTGCGACCGGCTCAATCCTCTGCTTGGCCAAGGCGTTGAGCGACACGGGCGGGGTCCAGGCTGCGTTACAGACTGCAAACCTGTTTGCAATACAAGCCAATAGTTGCAGTTTCACCGGGACGCCAAGCGGGACCGTCCTGATTGGGGCATGGAGGACGCTTGGCAAAGCTTGCCCGGCTGTTACTAGCCAGCTGAATGCAGGGCTCGCTTTTGTCGCGATTCTGATGATCGCACTATCGATTGGGCTCCTTTACGCAGTGAAATTCATGGCGCTCAAGGTCCGATTCCCGCTCAAACATGTCTGGCCGGGGATTGAGCGCAAGTTGAGTCGCGGTACGGCCCCGCGAGGGAGAGACTTGGCCTCTTTCGCTTTCCTCGTACTCATGATCCTGATCCCATCGTTCTTCCTAGTCAGTTTCCTCATCACAGGCACCAAGACGCTGGGAAGCCCTGACTGGGGGACGTTCGGTAGCAGCCTCGGGTTCTCATTCCTAGTGGCCGGTCTGGCCACTTTGATCGACCTCATGTTCGGCGTCCCACTCGCTCTCTACATCACGAGGGGACCGTCCCGCCGATTTGGTAGCCTGTTGGATTCACTAGTGAACATACCCTACATCGTGCCTAGCGCCGCCCTCGGGTTCAGCCTTTTCCTCTTCTGGAAACCGCTAGTTGATGCGGGAGCTCTACCGATTTTGGCAGTCATCGTCCTTGCACATGTGGGTTTCACGATTCCCTTCGTCGTAAGGAACACTGTTGGAGCCCTGGAGGAAATGGACCCTGGGCTAGATGAGACGAGTAGGACGCTAGGAGCAAGACCTTTGCAAGCATTCAGGCGGATAACGCTTCCAGTCATCAAGCCTGCTATACTTGCAGGGTCAATTATGGCCTTCACAAGGAGTGTAGGTGAGACGGGAGCAACATTGGCGGTTTCTCCGCAAGCGATCACTGCACCAGTCTTCATTGTGAACCTCCTCAACGTGAAAACTGGGAACTTTTACTTGGCCGGCTTGTCAGTCGGGATCCTAACACTGGTCTCGGCCGGGGCGATGATGAGTATGAGATATTTCACAAGGAGGGCCAGGTGAGAGGGCGCCGTGGTCTCGCTGAGAGCAGAGGGACTCCAGAAATCTTTCTCCGGCACCGTTGCATTGAATGGGATCGACCTTGAGGTGAAAGAAGGAGAGTATGTGGTCATCCTCGGACCGACTGGCGCAGGCAAGACCACTCTGCTGAGGACTATTGCCGGGCTCGCTCGACAGGACGCTGGTCACATCTACTTCGACAACCAGCCTGTTGACACGCTCATGCCCTTCCAAAGAGGCGTGGCGTACCTTCCACAGAACTATTCACTATTCGGCCACCTGACAGTCTGGGAGAACGTTGCATTTGGCCCGACTGTCCAAGACTGGAATCCGCACCGCAGAGACCAGATAGTCAGGGAAATGCTCAACCTAGTCCAT
>VBBN01000010.1 GCA_005888735.1 Candidatus Bathyarchaeota archaeon | reverse complement strand
TCATCATCCCGATTGGGAGGAGTCGTGTTGGAAGGATGCCTTGTCTGGCCACTGAGAGTGTCTAGAAAAACACGGTGGCAGACTCTCTTGATGAGTCTTTCCTGGGTTATGCTTGCTCCCATGACCCAGCCTTCTGGTTTTAGGCGACTGATAACAATAACTGGGAGTGTGACCTATCAACATGTGCAAATGGCAAGTTTACGCTCGCTCCGACTTAGTCTCATCCTTCTACCGCTGGTAGCGAGTAGTTTGATCTTCTTCCTTCCCCCTATCGTTTACTCCGGCTGCCCTGCGTGCCTTCACGTTCCCATCGACTATCCAACAATTCAGGAGGCGATCACGGCTGCCCAGCCTGGATATGCCATCTATGTCTCGAGGGGAACGTATTCGGGTCCGATCGTTGTGGACAAATCTCTTGCGATCATTGGTACTGGTGTCGGAAATTCCATCATTGACGGGAGATCCCTACCTGATGCCGTCATGAGGATCACGGCCAGTAATACTAGCATCTCAGGGTTCAGCATCGGAAACACTGGAGTTGGTGGTAAGGCAATACGGGTTGAACAGGCTGACAATGTCAGTATCACCAATAATGGTCTGAGCAGTGACTTGGTTTCTTTGAGATCCACCGGGGCGGGGGTTGATCTTTATCTTTCGAATAATTCGGTGGTCGACAACAATCAGTTCTCGTACAATCTATATGAAGTTAACCTGACACGTTCGGATTATAATCGGATCTCGAATAATAGGCCGGTCCAGAAAAATCTTGTCGGGGTAATGTTGACTAATAGCTCGCATAATACTGTCGTGGGGAATGGTTTCCTTGCAGGGGATGAGGGCGTGGAGATCTCTGGGTCTCTCTCGTCGCAGAACAATGTCACTGGTAACCTGTTCAAATCATTGAACTTTACAGCGGTCTTCCTCCTCTCATTCCCTAGCGGGAACATTCTCAGCAGTAATAATTTTCAGCTCAACCACATTGGGATCGACCTTCAGAATTCGACGGGAAATATTTTCTACCATAACAACTTTGTCCGGAACAAATTCCGACACGTCAATAGTGTCGTTTCAGGGGATGGTCTATTGAATCATTGGGACAATAGTACTCTCGGGGCCTTGCGTCCTGGCGGGAATTACTGGGACAATTACACAGGGATAGACACTAACAATGACGGGATAGGAGACACTAACCTGCCCGCAAATGGACTAGATCAGCATCCCTTGACCGTTCCATACCTTACGATTCCCCTTGCCGTCGCAGGCGTAACGCCTAGCGTGCTTGGTGGGCCGGCACCGTTGACCGTGACTTTCACTGCTGACGTAGTGGGCTCTTTCACACCTTACAGTTACCTGTGGAATTTCGGGGATACTACTCCGAACAGCAACAAGACCATGCCGGTGCACACGTACACGGCGGCTGGGAATTATACTATCGGCGTCCTAGTAATGGACAGGACTGGCATACGGTCGCTCGGGACTGCTCAGGTTCTCGTGCAGCCCGGCGGTGCGGGCGGCGTGAACATTTACTTTCTTGTTGCTTTTGGGATCGCGGCATCTGTTACAGGGGCCGCGTTCGTCGTCTATTGGAGACAACGCCGTCAGCACGGTGGTACCGTTGTACCTTCTGGCGCTAAGCCTTCTAGTACGCTTGTGAAAACGCCTAAAGCACGGTAAACTCTAGCATGGGCTGGTCTTGCAGTTAACGCGAAAGTTAGGACCGATCCTACTATTCCTTCTAGTTAGTGTAATATTTGTCTCGCTCGCGAATTTTCCCGTGAGAGTCAGCGCAGGGACTATCAATGTTCCTGCGGATTATCCGTCGATCCAGCGGGCCATCAACCATGCCGCTGTTAGCGATACGGTCCGTGTTGCTGCTGGGACCTATCATGAGCTCGTCTTGTTGAACAGGACTGTCCATCTCGTCGGCGAGTCCCTTAAGACCACAGTATTGGATGGGCAGGGTCAGGGTGCTATCGTGACTGTTACTGTGAACAGTGCGAGCATTTCAGGGTTTACGATCATGAATGCGCCAGCTTACGGGAATGCGGTAGAATTGTCTCATGTGAGATTTGTGAATGTGACCGGGAATACGATCAATAGTAACCCGGGATCTTCTCGCGCGTCCTCCGCGGGCGTGGACCTTTACGGTTCTAATGATTCATTGGTTGATAGTAACTTTTTCACTTATGACCTTTACGGGGTGAACATGACTTTTTCGACGAGGAATCGGATCAGTAACAATCAAATGTCGAGCGGGGTTATTGATGGTGTGGAGGTTGTGGATAGTTTCAGGAATCTGATCTTTCAGAATAGTTTTGTTGGGGCGGAGGATGGTGTGGACTTGATGGGTTCGCTGACGAGCTTGAACAATGTTACCCGTAACTTGTTTAGGGGATCAAAAGTTTTCGCAATGTTTCTTGCTGAGCATGCTGGATTGAATGTTCTGAGCGAGAACAGTTTCGAATTGAACCGCTTTGGGGTGGATGTGGATAATGCGACGACGAACACGTTCTATCATAACTGCTTCATCTGTCCGAGATCTGTTCCGACTTGCCTGTTTCTTGTGAATTATGTTTGTTCCAGCGATATTACAGGTGACGTCTGGGATAATCGTAGTCTGGGTGGACCTCGAGGTGGGAATTACTGGGATAATTACAATGGGACTGATGCAGATAATGATGATATTGGAGATACGAATACTCCCTGGTTGAGGGTCGACTATTACCCCATTGATGGCACCTCTTGTTCCCGTCCCGGTAGCTGTGGCTAGCGTAACCTTCACTCCGGCTGGTGGAAATGCTCCGTTCACTGCCACGCCTGGGACTTTGGCGATGGATCTCTATCTGACGGTTCCCTTGTACCTATGCATACTTTCACAGGTCCGGGCAATTATACGATTAAGGTTACGGTGAGGGATACGTCTGGGACTATTGACTCGGGAACGGTCTCGGTTCTTGTGGGACAGCCAGCAGGAATCAGCTCATACATTCCCTACATTCTTGTCTTGGCTGTTGGATTGGGAGCTGTCGGGATTGTCTACTTTTACCGGTGGAGGAAGCGGAAAGCTAGTTCGGGCGGGATACAGGTTGCTAGTGGTCATGAGCCTGCCAAGAAGAGGTAGACGAGGATCCCCGGTCTTTGCGAGGATCTTACCTTGAAGCTTCTGGTTATTGACTGATCTATTTTGGTTGTGCGGTTGGTTTCTTTCGTCGGCGCATTAGTACCAATGCCGCTGCGACTACAGCGGCGATGGGAATGGCGATCTCGGCGATTAGGGTCAGGTCGAGGCCGGACGCAGGTGCCGAGACGGTCATTGAAAGCGTCTTGACCGTTGACTTTCCATTATTGTTTGTAGAGGTTACCGTGACGGTGTAGGTGCCTGCGGTGGTGTAGGTGTGGGTTGCGCTGGTAGATCCGCCTGAGAGATTGTCGGTCTTACCGTCTCCCCAGTCAATCTTGATCGTGCTTATGCTGCCACCTGGGAAGCTGGTGGACGAAGCGAGGGAGAGCGTTACAATCTGTGACGTCAGAGCAGTACTCGGGCCTGTTACGGTCAGGGCGGGTTGCGCGTCGACGATGATCAGCTTGGTCATACTCTTTGCTTGTCCGAGACTATCTGTCACTGTGAGGTTGGCCGTGAAAGTACCAGGGTTACTGTAGGCGTGGGTAGCGGTTGCGCCTGTAACAAGGGGGGAGTTATCACCGAAATCCCATGAGTAGCTGGCTATCGCCACATCGTCAGTAGTCGATGATCCGTCGAAGTTGACGGTGTCTCCTGGTGAAGGAGTGGACGGTGAGCTAGAAAGAATGACCGTTGGCCCCTTGCTTACCACAATCTCCAGACTTGTATGGCTCGGCTGAGCATTTACGATCGGGCTCCCGTTTGAATCACGGGCCGATCCTGTGGCACCGCCATCGTCGACAACACGAAGCGTGACGGTGAAAAGACCGCCGAACGCTGCTCCGTTGGGGCAGCCTGTATCGCATGTCGAATTGTAATCATGTGTTAGGATTGTAGCCCCTGTCGTTGCTAGATCCTGAGTTCCGTCGCCGAAATCCCAGTAGTAGCCTGCGGGATCGGCGATGGTCCCGTCAGAGTCGGTGCTACCTGTCCCGCTGAATGAATAGACATAGGCCGAGATCTTGGTTGCTATGATGTTCGCGTGCGGCGGATCGTTAGTGATCGTCTCGGAGGCAGAGGCTCCAGCGACCACGGTGGAAATGGTCTGTTGAGAATCCACGTCGATGAAAATAATGTCGCTTACGGTCAACGTGATCGGAGAAGCGGGTTTGCGGATGATTTCAAATGCGACGTTGGCCAGAAGAGCCTTCGTGTTGATGAAGGTCGCGTTGTGGGGTGGGAGGAACGTAAAGCCGACCAGGATCTTTCCTGGAACGAGTGTGCTTACAAATGAGGAGCCCTGGTTGGCAGCGGCGGCTGCGTTCCAGTTGCATCCTCCAAAGTTAGTGCCACCATATACTGGGCAGAGAGATGTACCGCTTCCGAGGAGGACTGTGTTGCCTGCTCCGTCCGGATATGCGCTGGAAGGGTCAGGGTTGGCCTGTGGGATTAGGACGGTCGGATCGTAGTTGATTGCGAATTGCCATCCGTAGACGGAGGGAGCGATCAGCTTGTCGTTTGCGGCGAAGAGTCCTGTACCGCCAGTATCATAGACGACTATCTCGGGGAATTGCCATGCGCCGTCACCGTTCGCGTCGATGAACTTGACCTTCGGGTCCACCATTAGTTTGACGTTTGGGGCTGGAGGGTTGATCGTGCCAGCGATACGGGCTTGGATTCCATCGTCGTAGATGCCGTTATTGTTCGTGTCGTTAATTACGGCCTTGCCGTTCGCCCAAGTGTCGATATCGCTCGAATTAACGAATTTTATGTAGGGACTGAAGAGTAATGGTGTGCCTATTGCGGGGTTAGACCCTGAAATTACCGCGCCGACCCTGAAAGTCGAACCTTGACTCGCGCTTGCAGTCACAGTTGTGTCAGTCTGGCCAGTGCTGGAAGCGTCTAGATCAATGGGAAAGTTTACGGCTGGCGCGGCCGCCGGATGGATGGAGGGGAAGTATTGGCCTCCACGGAAGGAGGCTAGGGATAATGTGACGGAGAGGAAGAGGATTATTGTTAATACTTTTCTGGTTCTCATATCGAACAATTCATCTCTAGAAATTCTGTTTTTGAATCCTTCCTACATTCTGCTTATCTGTTTATGGAGTCTTTCCTGAGACCTTCCGATAAAAAGGATATGGTGAAGGGATGACTCTCGTCGCATGCTTTTAGCCGCATAATTCGAGGGATAGCTATGGTGGAAGGAAATCTAGACGGATTCGCAGGAGGATAAACGTCTAAAAGCTCTGAGCCCTAGTTGAATTTGTGGGTGGGAGGCTTGCATGTCCATCAGGGTGGGATCGAGCCCTTGTTGTTAGCGTCCATCCTGCTCCTGAGCATTCTGTCTCCAAGCTTCTTTTCGACTGCCCATGCGAATCCCGGGACTGTTAACGTGCCTGGTGATTATCCGTCGATTCAGCTAGGGATCAATCATGCCATTGTTGGGGATACGGTGATGGTGGGTTTGGGGGTGTACAATGAGCGGGTTGTCTTGAACAAGACGGTCCATTTGGTTGGTGCTGCCAGGGATGGTACGATCATTGATGGTCAGCGTGCCGGGACGGTTGTGACCGTGACAGTGGATAGTGCGTCGATCACTGGATTCACAATCAGGAATCCAGCGATTTTCGGGAACGCTGTCGAGCTTTTGCATGTGAACAATACTTCTGTCACAAACTGTGCCATCAGCACGGACGTTGGTTCAGGACGTCCGACCGGTGCCGGACTGGACTTGTACGGGTCTAATGGTACTCTAGTGGATGGGAATGTGTTCACTCATTCATTGTATGGTGTGAACATGAGCTTCTCGGTCCGGAACAGGATTAGTAATAATCGGATGTTGAATTCAACATTGATCGGTGTGGAGTTTCTGGACAGTGCGAACAATACGATCGTTCAAAACAGGATTGAGTATGGGGAGGAGGGATTGGATTTGACTGGTCCTGGGACGATTGGGAATAATGTTACGAGGAATGCGTTGGTCGGGATGAGTCTATCTGGGGTCTTCCTGATTGATCGGGCGTTTGGAAACTTGTTCGTCGAGAACAGTTTCTTGTTGAACCATATCGGAGTGAATATTCAGAACGTGACCTCGCAGAATACTTTCTATCATAACAGCTTCCTGCGCAGCGGGTTTCGGCATGTGAACCATGTTTTTCCAGGTGATGGCGCGTTGGATGTCTGGGACAATCGTAGTCTTGGGGGTCCTGTAAAGGGAGGGAATTACTGGGACGATTATATGGGGACGGACGGAGATGGCGATGGCATTGGTGATACGAATCGTCCGGCTGATGGAGTCGATACTTATCCGTTGATGAGTCCCTTTGTTCCTGTTCCACTGGCTGTTGTGAAGATTATTCCTAGTAAGGTTTCGGGTAGTGTTCCGTTCTTGGTTTCGTTTCAGGCGGACGTTCTGGGAACGTTGAAGCCTTTCACCTATCTTTGGAGTTTCGGCGATAATTCTTCGAACAGTACAGAGAGTATTCCGTCGCACACGTATTCTACTGCTGGGAATTTTACGGTGAGGGTTGTTGTACGTGATGGTTCTGGTGCGTCAGATGTTGGGAGCGTGTCGGTACTGGCTAGTAATCCATCGGGTCCTTCGTTGATTCTTTGGGCTGGATTGATCGTCTTGGGAGTTGGAGGCGGGGTCTTAGGCTTTGTCTATTATCGGCGTAGGAAGGGGAGGAGAGCGGATGGAGTAGAGGGTCCTAATCAAGAAAAGCGTTCGAAGACTAACGGTTGAAATCGGACTCAGCCTGAAGAGCTTTCATTAGTTCATCGATCGGGTTTAGCTCAGGCTTACGAGTAGGATGATGTAGGATTTGCCGGGTTGCCAGAGGAGTCCGGCGGTCGGGTGTTGGTGAGTGGAGAGTTTGTTTGTTTCATATGTTAGTCCGCCTTTGTAGTTTAACGTCAGGGTTTCTGAGCTCGCGTCGTTGAAGGTTGCTCTTACCTGGATCGTGG
>VBBN01000014.1 GCA_005888735.1 Candidatus Bathyarchaeota archaeon | reverse complement strand
TCTAGAGTGCTGTTTCCAGCCGAAGCGTGATGAGTCTCAATTGGAATTTTCAAAGTGAAAATGATCCGGTGCCAACTGTTCGGGCGCGCACCGCCAGCTTCCGATATGGTGTTTCTCCGAATGCCAATAACAGCGTTATCCCGGTTCAGGTTAGAGCTAGGTGGTTGGGCTAACCCCCAAGAAAGCAATCTCTGATTATGCCCGACTCCGGGCCAAAGTCTTTGGAGTGAACAGGCGAAGGTACCCGTAGCTGTCGAAGAATACTCGAATAATTCTTTAGACGACGAAACCTAGCCGTTCCATTGGATAGACAGAGAGCGCGTCAGTTTAAACTTATTTCAAGCGAACGTCGCCGAGAGGCAAGTCATTCAGAAGAGGTTTAGAGCCCTGCCGTCCGTTCACTGACAGGCGCCAATTTGGAACGGCTATGATCTCGAGGCCACGCATGTTGGAATACCTCCGGGGGCGTAAACCGGATAATTCCCTGTCCGATTACCTCCCGGCGCCCATTGGCAAAGTCCCGATGCAAGTTAACCGGCCTGCCCACGGCCCTTCAGCTGGCCCAACCATGACCCGGTCCGCGAAATATAGAAAACAGCTGAAACTGTAGGCTCCGTATCTGGGTCGTCCCGCCCACTTTGGGAGTATTAACTCGGTGCTGGTTCCCACATTGCTCTTGTCCAAACGCACGTATGCACAATCGAGAATCGCCACGACTAGCCCTCTCGTCCAAGTGAACATGAGTGGAGTTCCGGGGGCCCTTTCCCCACTAGCTCAAGAATCGTCATAGCCCACGCTGGAAGCTGAGCAAAGACCTCTTTCCCGCATAGGCACCCCTTTAGACCGTTCCATGTTACTTGGAGCATAGTAGGACATTCAAAAGATATGCGATCTCAAGAGCTTGAGCGCTCTCCGGGTGAAATTGACGCAGAAGACATGCCAATGGGACGTGCAAAGGGGTTTGAACTTGCATTTACTCCCACGCCCGAGGCTCCAAACTACAAGTTCGGCCGCTCCACTTGCAAAGTGAGGACCGCCTTCCAGTGCAATGAGAACCGCTGAAACCGTTGTCTTCGCCGAATGGTTGGTAGTTGTCTGTGAAGGGACATGTGGCGTCGTTGTAGGGGACCATCCGGTTGCCGCGTAGAGGGCCCGTGTGGTAGTAGCACACCTCGGTTCTGTCTACGACTCGAGCTATCTTCAGTCCAGCGGCGAAGACGTAGGCTTGGTTGCCTGTGTTGAGCCGCTCAGGGTAGGTGTAATATACCTACGAAGATGGTAATTGGTTTCTGCGAAAAAAATCTTGAATCGCTCTCTTAATCCAATGGTAGCCATCGCTCTACTCGTCATGCTACTCGCAATAATCCCCCAAATGCATCAGGCAAAAGCAACTGGCGGGCTACGGGTCGACCCAGACGCGTTGAACAGGTTAGATGAGCTTCAGCAGGCCGATGGAACAACGCCAACAGCGGCTATGGCAACGGTCTCCGGAAATGTACAGATAAGTGTAGAACACTTCCTCGACCAGGGCAAGATAGTCAGTCACACGGAGCCCAGCAATGCAATAAGCGCCACCAACCCGGAGAACGTTGTCGTCGGGTACCACGACAGGTTCCCGACCTTCAACAATTTCGTCTGCGCCATCAGTTTCTCTATTGATGGAGGGGCCAGTTACAGCTTTGCAGGGTTCACTCCTCTCTCGCGTTCCTCCGATTTTTGCAGCGACTCCGCAGTCGCGGCCCATCCTGACGGAAGTTTCTACTTCGCATACCTCTCAGTCCGCAACAGTTGCGCAACCTCCAACAACCTTCCAGAAAGCTGCACCGGCGACGTTCTAGTAGCCCGCCTCGTTGACAGCGGGTCCCGGGTTGACTTCGCATCGGTCGCCGTGCTAGGCGACGGCAAGGTCAACTTCCCGGACAAGGAGTACCTCGTCGTCGACAATGGCCCCACAAGCCCGTTCAAGGGAACAATCTACGTTACCTGGACCGACTTCCTGAACCCGAACAATCCCTCCGCTCTAGACGACGGTCAAATCAAGTTGGTCAAATCCTCGGACGGCGGACATACTTGGAGCCGAGCTAAGACTTTGAGCCCCGACGCCCTGTTCCCCCGAGCCATAAGCGGTTCTAATCCAGTAGTAGGACCCGACGGCACGTTGTACGTCTTTTACGCCGACTTCACGTCTGACACCGGACCCCTAACCATCAGACTGGTCAAGTCGACCGATGGTGGAAGCACCTTCACAAATCCCAAAGATGTAGCCTCCGCCCTTCCGAGCCCAGGACGGTTCAGGCTGAAGAACGCCGATCCGAATTTCGGTACGATTCCAGGCCGCGGTTTCAGGTCGAACAGCTTCCCATCGGGTGCAGTTAGCCCGGACGGAACCGTTTCAGTCGTCTGGGTCGACTTTCCGCAAGGAAGCTGCAAACCCGATGGAACTGGACGGCCACCATGTACTAATAGCGACGTGCGCTATTCACGGTCTACGAACAAAGGCAAGACTTGGAGCAGCCCCGTCAACGTCCCCGACGACGGAAAATCAACCGACCAATTTTTCCCGTGGATCGCCGCTCAGCCCAACGGACAGCTGAACCTAATCTTCGGTGACAAACGACTAGACTCGAACAACATCCGCTATGACGTATTCTACACGGCCAGTATAACAGGTGGGACCTCCTTCGAGGCAAACATCAAGGTGACCACGGCCAGTTCCAACCCTGGATTCTCAACGTTCATCGGAGACTACTTCAACATAGCAGCCACGGCAGGGTCACTGCAGGCCTCGTGGGATGACAGACGTCTGGGAAACAACGACATCTTCGGAGCATCGATCCTCACGTAGCATAACGAAGAAACGTTTACTCCTCCCCTATTTTTTTGGCGTTCTGATAGAGCAAAAACTGCCTTTTGATTCATGTTAGTGAGAGGGGTCGGTGTTGCCCCTCTCGCGCTACGCGCCAACCAGAAGCCGTTCCCGGATGTTGAAAGACTGCAGGCATGGGAATATGAGAGGGGTCTATGTGCACGTTACCGGAGCCCCTCGTCCCTTCGGGCCTGACTAACAAGACTTTTGCAGGGGGAGGCTCTCCCTCGCATTGTTTATGGTTTCATTTGCGGCAATTGTCTCCGTGTCACTGTCGGGTGGGAGCGTCAGGACCGCGAGAGAGATGTAGTCTCTCTTGGAGTGAAACAACGCTCGAGCTGTAGAGGAGAAATTCAGAAAAAGAGGGGAGGGTCAGCCCTAACGTTCGGTTCACGTACCGAGGATTCGTGTCGCGATGGTTGCCGGGCTTCGCGTTGTCGTGTCAGAAAGCGTAGGCATTACCGTCACGGCAAAGCTGTCTCTTCCTGCCAGAACCGGTCCCGATAGAGTGGTGGGTGCCACGGCAAGCATGGTGGCGGTCGTCGTAATGATGACTCCGGGGCCCCCGGTCTGAACTGCAATGTTCGTGTGCTCACAGTCGATATCGTTGGTAGTGTCCCGCGTGCAGAATGGACTTGTAGATGACCGACGGGTCGCAGGCTCTGCGGTACTGTCCACGAACTGGTCGGACGTGTAGATAATTGCAGCGAGGCCGGTAGTCGGACTCGTGGCAACACCGAAGTCGTCTAGCAGGTCCCTGTTACCGGTGCACGTAACACCGGATTCGCACACGCCGCCATAGTGTATTATCCCTGATGCCGCGACTTGGCTCCAGGTGCTTCCCGGGGTAGTTGCCTTGAGGTTTTGGCTAAAGTAGACCTTCCACGCGGCTGTCATCGGGTAGTTGTCCGGCGGGTTTACGCCGTCAAAGAAGTTTGTTCCGTACCATACCACGTCCAACGCACCACCACTTCCCGCGCTACTCCAGGGAAAGATGGCCGTTTTAGACTGCCCTTTGTTGATTTGGAAGGGCCCAGACCAGGTTTGTCCGAGGGTCTTAGAGAAGCTGTAGAAGATGTTGTGGTTGTCGCTGTAGACCACATAGACATTTCCAGCGATGTCAACGCTCACATTGATGAACTGGTGGCCATAGTCAAGGTTGGTGTTCGGGTTGTTGTACACTATGGTGTCGGTGAAAGTCAAACCTCCATCGGTGGATACGGCTATCCAAACTGTGTGAACATGGCAGAAGATTGTGCACTGGGCCAGCTCCGCAGCACTCGCAACGGAGCTGAACACTTGGTAAACCGCATGGTTCCGTGGGTCTATGGCCAGGTTGCCGATAATGTTATTGAACCCGGCCAGGAAAGCCACGTGGGCTGGGTCAAACGCGTTTCCCGTCTGGGTGAAAGTGGTCCCGCCGTCCAAGCTGCACGTGACAAAGATATCGTTGGTCGCCGAAATAGCATGGTAGGACACGCACACTTTGTCAGCCCCATCGGCAGCGATCCACTCTCGGTCATCAACTGGAATGCTAGCTCCGGTTGGGTTGAGAAGCCACGAGCCGCCTCCGTCTTTGCTCGTGGACACGTAAACATTCGCTAGTGGAGGGGAGGTGGCTAAACTTGCTACATAGACGTTGAAGAAGCCGTTCAGGTTTCGAACAGGTGCGACCGCAATGTCAGTATCACCGCCCGCAGGGGAGAATCCAACCCTTCCCGAGGAAGCGCTGTTCGGCAAAGGAAGAGTGGTGAAGTGTTGGCCTCCGTCGGTTGACTTGTAGGCGAAGGTTCCACCGCACTGCCCACCGATGACGCAGAACACGTTCTCAGATGAACCGTAGAAACTGCCGTCAGGGGCTGCCCGAATTGATGGTTCTCCCTCCGTGTTCATACAGGTCCGAAGAGAATTGGGGCAGGTCGTACCTACGCTGGCACCGGTTGTGAACGGGTTCCCGGCGAGCTCATAGTTGCTGAAGGTTGGGGTCTTCGCGGAGCCTCCGTCCGCGGAGGCTGACTGAATGGCTCCCGGGGCTAGAAACATTAAGCCTGCAAGGGATAGAATTGAGAGAAGAGTTGTCTTGGCTATTCGTAAGGTGTTCGGAATTTTCATAAGGGGGGTTCAGCGCACGGGCAGCCTATAACCAATATTCCGCACCACAACATTCTCGGAACGCGAAATTATCGGGTTTCGATATATCACGTGGCGACAGCTTTCGGGGCTACCGGCAAACCTCCTATACCGTTCGGGAATCTCACCCTCATCGATTCCTCTGCGGGGAGGCACCCGCCTTTCACAATCTACCTCGCACGCAGGCATAACGCCTCCCAAAGGGCGGATGATATCTATGCAACAGGCGAGTTTCGAGCTGCTGAGATAGAACGTTTTCCTCAGCTGGTTTCTAACTTGGTTTCCAGGCCCAGCCTCTCAGGCTTGTTCCAGTATTGTTGGCAAGTTTAGTGAAGACTCCACTTGAATATGTCAAGCTTGAACCAGTACCCCCCGCGATGTACGCAGTCCCACCTAGCCAGCTGATGGAATAGAAGTCGCTAGTAACAGGGGTTGTCAGACGGGTCAGGGAGGTGCCATCGTATTTGAGAAAGAGGGCCGCATCCCCTACGAGCAGGGCATATGTGCCATCAGGGCTAAAGGAGATCGCATGGATGATAATTGTCGGGGAGATGTTGAGACCTGTGACGTCAACGGCTAAGACGCTTGTCCCATCATAGCGGAGCACAGTATCGTTCACACCGGCTATCAACGCGTACTGCCCGTTAGGCTCCCAGGCTGAGGAGTAGAGGTAGTTGGTCGTTCCCGAGGGGACTCGGGTAATTTGTCCCGTACCCGCCGGGTAGAGAAGCACCCCACCTAGTGACCCGACCATTAGCGCCTGGGTGCCAGCAGCGTTCCAGCTTATCGAGCGTATAGAGTTAGTGAACGGGCTTTGCAATCTCGTGAGCAAGGCCCCGTCGTACTTGAACAGTATTCCTCCTGACCCGCTTATCAGCGCATAGGAGCCGTCAGGCTTCCAGGCCGATGCGTAAAGATTGGTCGTTACCCCGGTAGGTATACTGGTCAGCTGCGTCCCATCATACTTGAGCAGAACTCCGGAGTCGCCCACGATTAGAGCATAGGAGCCGTCGGATTTCCATACCACCTGTCGAAGGGGCGTTGTGACCGGTTGGCCAACTAGCCTGAATGTTCCGTTCTGATAACGGAAGACCCTGCCATCGTTAGATATGACCAGTGAGTAGGAAGATGATGTGGCCTGCTGTGCGACTGTCTCGGTCACGCTTCCCCTGCTACCGTTGTGATTGGAGTCTCCGGCAAAGGTTCCGGTTATCCCGTGGTGCCCAGTCACGCTGGGCTTGTAGGACACAGAGCAGCTGGCTATGCCAACGCTGGCTGTCGCGACGAGAGTACAGCTGGAAGCGTTGAACGTGCCGGTTGAATTAGAGACGAAACCAACAGTGCCGGCGGGAGTAACGGCCGTACTGACGTCAATGTCGCTCACCGTAACACTACAACTGGCGCTGACATTGTTGGTCACCGGGTTGGGCGAACAATTGACAACTGTGGACGTAGCACGCTTGCTAACAGCGACAGACGTGCTGTCGCTGCTCGCTCTATGAGAGGAGTCACCTCCGTAACTGGCAGTGACCATCATGGTTCCCAGCGTGGCCGGGGCGATGCTAACAGAGCAACCGGCAGAGTTGGAGCTGGCATTGGCCAGAGCGCAACTACCGCTTGGGCTGAATACAATCATACCGGTTGGCGGCGTTGCGCCTGAGGCGGCTGTATCAGTAACAGTTGCTGTGCACGTCGTCGGCTGATTTATCACTACACTACTGGGGTAGCACGAAACAGACGTTTGCGTCGGGTCATCGGCCGTGTCAATGTTGATGGTGGCCTGGCTTGAGCTGGCGTTGTGGGTCGAGTCGCCACCATAACTGCCAGTAATTACGTGAGACCCTTGAGAAGTAGCGGTGTAGGTCACTGAGCAACTTCCCGAGACTAGTGAACAGTTCGTCTCACTGAAGCTTCCGGTGTTGCTGTGGGTCCAGCTCACGCTGCCAGTAGGAGTACTGGATGACCCGGGTGAAATGTCGGCGACAGTGGCCGTGCATGTTGAGACTAGGCCCGTGCTTCCTGCGCTGGGAGAGCAGATGACACTCATCGACGTGCTGCGCTTGGCAACGTTCACGGTAGCACTGCCAGTGCTCGCGTTGTGTGTTGAATCACCGAGATACGAACCGGAAACGTTGAGCGGGCCAGATGCTGTGGGCGTGATGCTCACGGAACATGATCCGCTGACGAGCGAACACGAACCCCCGGGAGTAAAGGTCACTGCGCCGTTCGGTGTGCTCGCTGTTCCAGACGAAACGTCAGCGACCATGGCAGAGCATGACAAAGCTACATCAACAGTGCCGGACGGCGGGCATGTGACTGTTGTCGAAGTGTTACGCAAAGACCCTCCAACTGTAAACGTGTACGTGATTGATTTTGTGCAGCTAAGAGGAAGAACCGTTGAGTTGCTGTAGATCACAGTGGATCCGTTTGTAACCTGCAGGTTCTTGACTCTGTCGACGGTATTGCAGTCCCAGTTTGCATGCGTGAACAACAGCGTGTTAGTACCCTGGACGATGAGTGATGTGATGTCTAGGGAAAACGCCACGTACACGTTGGCGTTCTGTGGAGTGTCGGTCGATGGAACAGAGGCTAGGAAGTTTCCGTTGAGGGCTAGAGTGTGTTCCCCACCTCCGTCCCAGTCGAAGCCCTGCCAAGAGACAGTGTAATTGCCTGTGGAGGAAGGCGGAGACACGGTGAAGGATTGAGTTGCAGTCCGAGTGGTTGCTGTCGGCAACGCTGAATCCTTAACAGTGAGAGTTACCGTGTAGGTGCCCTGGGCCGAGTAGCTGTGACTCGTGGAGCTGCCCGAGCCTGTGGTGCCGTCACCGAAATTCCATGTGAAACCGTACGGTGGTACTCCTCCGCTTGCGGTCGCAATGAATGAGACCGAGGCCCCAGTCGATGGGTTCGAGGGGGAGAAGGTGAAGGTTGCTGTGAGGGGCTGGGGACTGCCGGAGGGTTTCCAGGCCGTGAATGGGTGGAGTTCCCAGTGGCCAGCGTCCCAGTAGACAAAACCCTGAACATCTAGGGATTTGCTCCCTGTGGAGTAGTACTGTATTATGGTCTGGTTATCGCAGGGCGAATGACCTGGTCCGCAGTAGCCTTTTGCAAACCAGTCCTGGTCGAATTCGATGTGGATGCTTGTGCTTCCTCCTCCCATGGGATGGATATCCCCATAATCGTCGCAGAAACTGTCTGGCTTTCCGTCTCGATTCCTATCAGGGTAGGGTCCACCTCCATTAACTGCGTCGAACTTCGTGGAGCAGTCTCCGTAGGTCAGGTGAGGTAGATAGATTCCGTTTATCTGAACTAGTGTTGACACAACTTGTCCTTTGACGTTAGTGATCAGGCAGGGCGGTGACAGGTCGCGTTTGTTCGGGACCCCACCTGCGGTAGAGCTTGTCTGCCAGGGGCTTCCTGACAGGGCCCCAGAAGAGCCTGTGATGTTCTGGAATGTTGTCACAGTCGCGCTGCACGCAACGTTCAGGTTCCATGCGGGAACAGATTGCCCCTGAACAGTTTGAACAGGTGTGGTGAAGAGAAGGCTGGCTGTTCCTAGGATTAAGAGAGCGCTAAGGAATAGCTCTCGGTATCTTACGGTCTGGAGTGTCCGCGGTGATGAGGGAAAAATGATGCGACGCCTAGAAGGTTTTGGTGACAATCGTATTTAATTGTTGGAAATATTGAGGTGTAGAATGGTATAATCTGCATGATTATACTTGTTTTGGGATGAGTGTGTGTCGAGATTCACGCATCTCTACTGAGATGTGAATGTGATGGTGGAAGCCTGGACCTGTGGGCAGGCCCTAATGCAAGGGGAGTCTTTCACATAGACGTTGAAGGAGCTCCTTCCGGCGATAACTATTGTCTCCGGGTCAGATATTATAGCGCCGAAATCAACCCCTGACCTAGCTGAGGGTAGTGACGATGTTGCAAGTCCTGTCTCGTGTTGAAACCGGGTTCCCGTGCTAGAGTAGACGGTAATGCGTGACCCTGGAGGAGAGCATTGTTCTGACGGGGGAGAGACTCCAGGGGAGAGATATGTCGTGAGAAAGAAGCTACTGCTGGACGACTTGTCCTCGGTAATGGTCCACAAGTCCACGTCGAGAGGATTACCAGTACACTGTCCGTACGGTAGGAGGTCGCTAGGTAAGGTGTTGTTGAAAGCTGTAGAGGGTGAGGTCCACGCCGTCATCGAAGCGTTCCTAGCGGCCTCCTCGATGCTGTAATCGTCCTCCCGGCATGCTGAACAGCCCTGATAGAAGATCGAGATCGTAGACTCATGCGCGAAGAGGAAGAGAGGGGTTGGATATACTCCAAAGTTCCCCCTCCAAGCAACATGCGACCGAGTGATCACCTCCGTGTCCCCCCAGCCTTCTCCGTCCCACAGTCTTCCGTAAATCGTCGTGTTGGATCCTCCCCCGCGATTGTTTCCCCCGCCGAAGGCGACGTACATTTTTCCCGATGATAGTCGGGCCAGCGCGGTCTCCTCGCTCAGACTGTCCAGTTTGAGCGTGTTCCAGCTATTGTAGTCACGGGTCCAAGAGACATAGGTGGCCGAGAGGTTACTGTAGGAGACGAACAGCGTGTTTTCCGTGCTGATTTTGATGGAGGAGAAGACGGGACAAGCTCCGCAGAGCCTCGTTATTTCCCGGACCGCTGTCGGCCCGGATGGTCCGCTTCGCCATGTAATCGTGCCGTCAGCGTTCAGTCTTCCATAGTGTAGGACCAGACAGAGGAATGATGAACATCCCTGGTCCCTTCCTTCACCAGTAGTGACGAAGACGTACGTCCCGTTGGTCTCTGCGTTAATGGGCTGACCATAGTCATTCCCTTGTGTGGAAATGGTGGTGTCGTGTCGGGTCCAGTGTTTCCCGTCGAAGGTTGAGTAGAATAGATTCAGACCATGAGCACCTTGCACCCCGTAGAAGACCCAAGGCCTTCCAACGGCATAGAAGGAGGCTCTAGTCGCATGGTCGTGCCAGGCCAATTCAACAGTCCCGCCGAGTCCAGGTGCTATTGCAGTTAGAGGAGATATGGATAGCGTAGAAGGGCTGCCGACTGTGTTTACTGTAGTCAAGAGAACAAGCGTGACGGACATGATTGCTCCAACTAAGCCGTGTCTGGCTGTCATCAGAACCTCACGTTACGTAATTGCTCTATTGTTCACACAAGCGTTCCGTTACTTGGAATCGTGTTAGAAGGTTGAACACAAGCAAACAACAGTGAACAGAGAATTACAGCTCCTCCATCATTATTTCACCTGGGATGGTCTACTTGAAGCTCGACCCCGCGGAATAGCTGGTCGATAGCGGCAAAAGACATTGTTTTTGCTGGAATCGTTACTTGCTGGGAAGCCCCATTTTGACGGCTGAGGTTTCCAACCTCGCGTGTGGCGTGTTAGAAATGACTCGTTCTAGTTACAGTGTAGACGCCTGACTGAAATATCTCGTTTGAGAATATCTCTTCAGAGAGCGAAGGGCGACGGGAAAGATGATACAGAATACAGTGGTCGCCAAGAGGCCATCTGCAACAGTTCTCCCGTCGCCCCTCTCTCTTAACGTTAGAGCCTTGGTCTGGCTTCTGTTGGATGTTAGACGGTTAGTCTGATTTAGCAGGTAAAGGAGGAGCCAAGACCTGTTCCTTGGATTTGAGACGAACCCTCCTTGTTATCGGGGGATCAAGTCTGCCGCGAGACCGGAGCGGCAAGTCCACAGACCCCTAAACCCGACTACTTTCTGAACACTACGTTGCAAACAGCACGTGGTATGCCGACAAGGAGTTGTAACAAGCTGGGCGAACGTGTGGTTTATCCGGCCTTGTATAGAGTGAGGTCAGAAAATGAGAAGAGGTCGTTCTTTCTCTCTTTGAGCTTCCCGCGGAAAGGCGCTCGTCCTTAGAGAAAAGCGACGGATGGCTACTGTGATCCCACCTCCCAGGACTACTTAGGCTGTCCGATGCTAGTAAGAATATGGCGGCTTTTCGAGATCGAAGGGGATTTTCTTCTTGCGCTAAATAATTCTACGAGTTTTAATCTGTCTAGCTTGCGAGCAGACGGGCCTCTCCGTGGGCTATGTCTGTGCTACCCACGACACACATCTAGGGTACGATCAGAGAAAATAGGTTGAATCATCATAGGGTCTTCACGGTAGAAAAAAATGACGAGAAACGAACAGACAAGCTACATATTCGCCAAGTGCAAAGGAGAACGCGTACACGCAATCTCTCAGATCGAGAGTATTCCCAATGTCGAATCCTGCACGCCAGTAACGGGAAGATTCGATCTTGTGATTAAGCTGCGAACCAACGAGCCGACCAAGGCCTTCACTACCATGGAGAAGATCAGGAGCATCCCAAGCATCACAAACACTCAGACAACCATCTCCTTCGAGAGCATCATCAACAGCTCCAACCACGCAGACAGCGAGAGCCCACTAGCATTCGCTCTCCTGAAGGTCAGAGGCAGCTTCGACGCGATTCTGCGGAGACTGAAAACCATCCCGAACTTTGCAGAGGCACACGTCATACCTGGAGCCTTCGACATACTGGCGGCTTTCAGAGCCGACAGCTCCGAAGATCTTCTGGAAAAGTCCGTTGAGAAGATAGGCAGCATCAACGGAATCACGGCCAGCGAGACCCTCATATCCTACAGCCTACCCGAAAGATTCTAGACTCCGTCCAGCCGACTCTCCATAAACCTCCTTTTTCTCTCGACCAAAACCGGCGAAGACCCTAGACGAGCATCCGGACCAGCATCTCCTGGTCGCCTCTTCAATTCTGGCTCAAAGACAGCTTCTCAAGGCTCAGAAAGTTGAGATGCTCAACAAAACGAATATAGTGATTGGCCAAGGGTTCTTCCACGCTGAAAGGTCATCGAGCTAGCGTGTTTCTGACCGTAGCAAGCGTCCTTCTTTCATAATTAGTCTTTCACCGATCGTTACTGTTGCCCTCGACATTGAGGCCCAGAACCCACGGTCTGCTTTGTTCCTGCCGGCCTTGTCGGTGTTATCGCCGAAGCCTATTGTTACGCCGCCAAGAACCTTATCGTCCTGAGTGAAGCCATGTCGTAGCTTTGGGTTGAGCCCGAACCCGAAGAATCCGAACCTATCCTTGTCTCCCCTTCCATTTCTCATCCATTTTCTAAAAGCTTCTTGTTGAGTGGAAGCCGAGAATTTGATTATCCGACCCTTGGCAACAGTAAGTTCGAGCGTTTCGATCCTTCCCTCACTCAACAATGACAGTATTGGCTTGTCGAAAACGACTGTTCCTTCTCCGCTCTTCTCATCTGCTGACACTTCTATTCCCCCTGCCGGGAGGAAGGCGGGCCGTCCCTCAGCAACCCATTCGTCTCTTACGATTCCGCCGAACCAATCAACCGGTCGAGAATCAAGGTTGAACGCAAAGTCCGTTCCATGAGGTGCAGTTATCCTGACTCTACCGTTCTTCCCCATAGGTTTAGCAAGACTCTTGGCAACTGTGCCCATCTTCTTGTAGTCGGCCATGCATCCTTCAAACATGACTCTTCGCCACTCTTCATAGTCAATAACAAGGCTCTTGGCTCTCTCAGGATTGGCAAGCGTTGCCTCGATCCCCAGCATCTTCACTTTCCGGGTCCTTGCTATTGCCTTCCATTGACGGACGAACCTGTTCCTTTCGAGGAACCATCTAGTGACAAGATGTCGTCTCCGTGTAGGAATCTTGAGCCACGGTATCATTCTCGGGCCAAGAGTGAATATGTATGCGTCAGTCTCCTTCAACGCTGACGCCTGATATTTCGACACACTATCGATAAGACCTATCGGAGCCTCCATGATCGTCTGGGTCCAGACATTCTCGAACTGGATGGTGGTCAATGTCGGACATCTCCGCTTTGTGCACTCCCGGGACAGTTCGGAAGCAAGTGGTACGTCGTCCTCCCAAGCATTGATCCAGACGTTGTTACCAGGCCTGACCCCAATGCAAATATCGAGCACTTGCTCTGCGAATCGCCTATAGTCGAGCATACTCTCGGTAGTGTTGATCAGCCGTTAATATTTGATGCAGAGGTATACTAAACTGTCTGAGCGATAGGGGGTAGAGTACGCTCACGAAGTTCAGTGACCTGTGCTAGAAGTGGCCGTTTAATGCGTTCGGTCAGGTACGCCTTCGAGGCTAAGAAAGGCCTGAAGATGTTCTCCATCTTCGTGAGAACAGCAGTGGACTTTTGTAGGCTCGCCTTGGCTTGTTTTATACGCCTCGTCCGGATCCAAGGAATCAGCCATTGAAGGTCCAGCCCAAAACACCCCACGCCGAAAAGGGTCAAGCACCAGCGGGGAGACTAAATAACGTCTCTCGCCTCAGGTGGTTGTCCACTTCATCCCTCCGGCAGAGCGTGAAGCATAGTAATTCGGGTTCTGAGTAATCGCGAAACATCCCTCCGGCCCACCCGAATGTTTTGTGGTCCTCATTGCCAACCGGGTGTGGGCCCTTCACGTTTTCATGACGCGAGCCTTCTATCCAAGTCCTGTAAGCATTGGCAGAGAACTTAACGATCATCATCAAGAAGCATGATTGAGATCCGCGTTGCTCGATGAAGACGACTAGATCGTCGTCGGTTCTTTCACCAACGAGATATTGGGCACCGAGACTGCGGTCCTCCTAGTCTCTGCTTGATTCTCTGCCTCTTAGGTTTTGTTTCAAGAACGAGCTTGCGTCCATCATGGCAAGGAAGGGGGATGTGGAGATACTATGTTCTTCTATTTTCTACCGTGGGATACCATCTGCTGAAATATTAATATCGTACGCAGTTCCGCAGGTCTCGTGGCATCTCGATCTGATTCTGCCGTTAGCCGCCCGTTGCTCGTTTGGGATTCTACCGAAGTCATTTTCGGGGTTCTGTCATGATGCGAGTGAAGCATCGTCAAGTCAGCCGAGTAGCAATGGCCGTCTTGATTCTCCTAATTGTCTGTTCGACCTCGGCTTTAGGGTCTATGTCTACAGCAGGCAATCACAGTCCGAAAACTACTATCCGCACCTCAAACCCTCAACCGGACCACAAGGACCATTCGGAATGGTTCTATTCCCAGCGAGCCTCTCGTCAAGGCATCCCTCGAGACGCGTACCCGCATGCCATGCTTCAACTTGGCCAGATATCGAGCGCATCAGACCCCGTAGGGGGGTCTTGGATGTCCGTAGGTCCTTCAGCGATACAGAATTGTGGTGTCACCGGCGGACTCTGTAGCGGGAGAGTGACTGCCATCGCCCTAGATCCAACTCATGCTGGCACAGTGTACTTGGGAGCAGCCCAGGGTGGGGTTTGGAAAACTACAAACAGTGGTGCTAGTTGGGTTCCGCTTACTGACAACCAGCCCTCTTTGGCCGTCGGAAGCATAGCGGTGGATTCCTCAGGAACCATCTACGTTGGTACCGGAGAAGGAAACCAGTCATGCGATAGCTACTATGGAGCTGGCATCCTCAAGTCCACCGATGGGGGAAATTCATGGACCGTTCTCGGAGCGACAACATTCTTAACCTCGACGGTGGGTCGAGTTGTCGTTAACCCCAGCATCACATCCAACCTCTTAGTGGCTACGAACCAGGGTTTCACGGACAGTAGCACTGATGCCTGCGGATATGTCCCTTCTGCCGTCCCCCTGGGAATCTACGAATCCTTCGATTCAGGTGCGACGTGGTCCTTGAAACTCGCCGGAACAGGATACGATGTGGTCTTGGACCCGACAAACCCCTCGACAATTTACGCTGCCGCAAGCGGGTCTGTCTACAAGTCGACAGATAGTGGTTCCACCTGGGCAGCTCTAGCCGGTGGCCTGCCCTCAGGCCGACGGACAAGCCTTGCAATTTCCCAATCAAACCCCCTAACAATCTACACGCTCATAGATACTGGAGTTCAAGCTCAACTCTTCAAGAGTCTCGATGGAGGAAGCAATTGGTCGTCCATCAATATTCCCTCCGGCCTTTGCGACGGACAATGCTGGTACGATCTATACGTGGCAGTTGACCCGACGAACGTGAACATTTTGTACCTCGGGGGAAAAGACCTCTACAGAACGAACAATGGGGGGAGTAGCTGGATTGATACGGGTGGGTACTCCGGATACGTACACCCTGACCAACATGCCATAGCGTTCAGCCCGTTCTCCCACAACAATGTCTATGTTGGCAATGATGGCGGAGTATGGTCAACCAATATGGCCAGCACATGCTCCCCAAGTGCATGTTGGACGAATCTCAATGCGGGTCTTGGCATAACACAATTCCAATTCATCGCAACACATCCAATGGACCCCAACACATACTTCGGCGGGACCCAAGACAATGGGAGCCCAGAGCGTTCGGGAACTTCCAATGTCTGGAATTTGCTCGTTGGAGGAGATGGTGGATGGACAGCTTTCGACCCTACTGCTCCGACGACAATGTACCACAACTTCTACGGAGTTCTTTCCCAAAGGTCCGTCGACGGTGGGCAGACATGGGCAACCATCAACAACGGTATAGTTGAAAGTCAAGACTGCAATGGTTTCAGAGAGTGCCTATTCTACATCCCGATGGCTCTTGATCTATCCAACCCGGGTAATTTGTACTTGGGAACGTGTAGACTGTACAAGACAACCAACAGAGGAAACAGCTGGTCGACAATTCTCGCCCTCGCACCCTGTGGCGGGTCACTCATCTCCGCGATTGCTGTCGCTCCCTCAGACGGAGGCTATGTTTATTTCGCGACAAACCGAGGCAAGTTCTACGCCTCTTCAAACAGCGGTGCAAGTTTCGTGGAAGCGGACAGCGGCCTTCCTCCCGCCTTCCTCACAAAAATCGCAATCGATCCATCGAATCCGTTGAGGGTGGCCGTCACCTTCTCTGGCTTCGGCAACGGCCATGTCTACATCACATCCAACTCTGGTGGTTCTTGGTCGAACATTAGTTCCAACCTCCCCGACATTCCCACCAACTCGGTGCTTCTCGACTCGACCAACCATCTCTATGTAGGCACCGACATGGGCGTATTCTTCTCCACCAACTCTGGGTCAACTTGGAATGTGTTTGGAACCGGCCTTCCAGGCGCATCAGTATTCGACCTCGCTCTTACCGCAGATGGGCGTCTCGTCGCCGCGACCCATGGAAGAGGGGTGTGGGTAAACACTAACCGGTCCTCGTTTGAAGGACTCTCCGGCCAATATTGGAACAACTCATTCTTCGGGGCTCCCTTGTCCGGGTGCGCTAGCTACAACACACCCACCAGTCCAAGTACGGCTCCAACCGCGACAGCTACAGACCCGAACGTCAACTTTGGGGCGGCTACCGGGTGGAACTGGCATCCATTCGGCTACGGGGGAGAATTCAGCGTAAAGTGGATAGGCGCCATCACAGCGACCAAAGGGTCGTATACGTTCCGACTTGCGAGCGACGATGGGTCATGGCTGTTCATAGACGCAGGGCTAGTGCTCAACCATGGTGGACGCCATAGCCCCACTGACACACCTGGAACCGGGTCCATCTCTCTAGGTCAGGGCATTCATCAGATCGAAGTCGACTACTACGAGACTTGCGGCGCGCAGTCAGGGGTTGACCTGTCCTGGACACCGCCTGGCGCAAGCGGTTTTGTTATTGTGCCCACATTCGTGCTCGCTCCCCCGCCACGATTGGATGGTCAAGGTGTCTCTTCAGGAAGTTGTTTGATCAGCGGTCGCTGCCAGCTCCTATCGACCAAAAATGCGCCGGACGTGATAGTGTTGGTCGCAAGTTGTCAAACTCAAATTGGATCTTCTCCAACCACTTGTGACAGGGTTTCGCCATCAGTTGGGGATTTTTCTGGGTTGCAATTTACTCAACACGCCTCGTACTGCTACACCGGAGCTTCCTTTAGCAGCTGCTTCTGGGAATATTATGCGGTGGCAAACTTTCCTCTTATTGCTGACAACATAACAGCGGTGCCTGATAACAGTAGTGTGAGGTGGCGAATGAACACGTTTGGCGTAGCTAGCGCCGACACAGACGCTGTCTTCGATACAAGCTCGCAAGTGAGTCAGCATTGCGGTGCTGCGGACGTTGGTCCCGCCGACTGTACAGTTAACTTCGCGACTTCGCAGACTTCACGATTGGCACCTTACGAGTTCCTATTTGTCGGCACGTCCATGAACGATGCCCCTCCCTGTAGCACTCCTTCTGCTCAGGGATGGAGTTTGATGGGGTCCGATGGGCGTCAAGAGACAGATTTTCAGGTGGCTAGCTTCGCACAGGGCAGCTACTCGTTCACCTGCCGGGCCTTCAGCGACCCGTTGATAATTATGGCCGATGGTGTTCGAGGTCAGTGGCCAGACTTTTCGATCAAGGCTGGCTCTAATAGTGTGACAAGTAACGTTGGTTCCACCGCTACTGTCACCGTTACTATGACTCCTTTGAATGGGTTCATCGGAACGGTGAACGCGACCGCGGTCGAGTCACCCTCAGAAGGTTTGGTTTGCACTCTGAGCCCGTCTTCTTTGAGTCTTGGCGCTGCCCAAAACTCTACTTTGTCATGCACAGGAGCAACTGGAACGTACAACGTGACGGTCACGGGTAGCAGTGCTTCACTGTCACATTCTCTTTCGGTAATCGTGAGATTTCAAGACTTCACGATTTCTACGGACCGAGGGTCCACGATCTCCACGCAGGGTTCTGAGTCCAATTTCAAAGTGATAGTAACTGGCATCGGAGCCTTCTCCGGTAACGTGACTCTCGCCTGCGGTAGCCAGCTCCCGGCAGGCGTCTCATGCTCGTTCTCTCCTTCAAGTGCCCAGTTGCCCTTCAACAGTACACTCACTCTGGCCACTTCTTCCTCCACCCCTTCGGGCTATTACCCGATTGGAATCAAAGGAGCGGCCAACAGCACATTGCGCTCGACGACATCCTACCTCCATGTGGTTCCACCCGACATCTTCCAGTATTCCCTCACGTTCAACGGCATGAACGCGACCATCATAGGCAATCTCTCCGTCAACAGTACTTCTGGAACACTAATTGGGCCAACATCCTTCAATATAGTAAACGGCACCGATGGCACCCTGAAATACTCGAAAAAATTTGGCGTGAATCTGTCCATCGATACGTCCGGGAGAGCAGTTTTCATAGGCGAGATCCCCATAAGTCCCAATTGGCTTGCGGTCAGTTGCACAATTAATGTCTACGGAGCATCATCTCGTTGCACTTTCTCCCGGACCCCCGACCTAAACCAGGACGGCATCGTGAGTATCATAGATGTGGCGACGGTGGCAATCGCCTTCGGAGGGACACCCACCAGTCCAAACTGGAACGCGGCAACCGACCTGAACGACGACGGAGTTGTCGACATTCAAGATGTGGCCACCGTTGCCCTCTACTTTGGCGCTTCACTTTCCTCGTAAATCTTCTACAGCATCACAACAACAACCACAACCCGCCGGTCCTTCTATTGGCTGCAGCCTGAAATCAACATAGTTGGCTTGAATTAGTGAGTTCGAGGTGCGGAGGTTAGTGAGTTGCGAAATTCGCTTGGACTCCACTAGGCTGTCCCAGAATGCAAAACAACCCTCTTTTGTTATCTCGGGATCGCCATCGAACAAAATTACCGTGTGAGGATTTTGACCCCCGAACAATATGTCAATCTCCCCATCTCCCAAAGGGCATCCTGAACCCTTGTCGAAGACAATTCGACAACAATCGGCTAGTCTTCGCAGCGATTAATCCGAACTCGCTACAGTGGTTTGCAAAAGATGCTTTCTGTTCGGCCCTACCCTGTGACACCTTTTTAGCTAGACTGGAATAGAAAGTCGAGTTGTGTACCCTGTTCAGAAGCCTGCTTGGCTCATCGCTCTTGTAGTTGCGTCCCTGGTGTCGATTCTCTTTGGCCTGATTCATGTTTCTGACGCCATCGTTCGGTTGGAGATTGGAAGCATTTCTGGGGAAACGTTGGATGCCACGATCAATCCGCTCTTCGCGGTCGTTTACCTCGGAGGGGTCGCTGCCAGCTGGAATCAGAAGCGCATAGGATACGTTTTGGTTTTGATCTTGTCGTCCCTGAGCAATTGGGGCTTCTTGGGCCACACTACCGGCTTGACTCCTCCGAGCCTTGTGGAGATTGGTAGGGAAACGGGTGTATTGTTCGTCTTTGTGGTGCTAGCGGGAGAAGTTGCCTCACTTTCGGCTGTGACTCTTTCAATCTATGCTCTGGGAAAGAGACGACTCAAGTTGCAGTGATGGCACAAGTGGACCCTGGGTAACGAATGCTGAAGCGTTGATAATCCTGCTAGAGCTGACGACGTGGCAGTCGTTTCAGCGCCAAGCCAGTGATGGCGTTCGGGTTTTCCCCAAACTGTCAGCAAGAATCAGCTCGCACAAGAATGAACTGACTCATGATATTATCAGAATGCTCCATCAGCGAACGAAAATCGCTCAGAGTCTTCAGAGCTCTAGTGTGTGCACCAAAGTTCCGGACTCGGTTCGCCCGGGTTTTGTGGTCCAGATTATATACTACCAAGACGTCGATGGCAAGTATTCGAAATCCACCGGCGCAGGTTTTCTCTCCCAGGACGCTACATCATATTTCTCATAGGACTTGACCATAGCTGTCTTGAGTCTGTCATCGAACTTCTGCAACTCTCCAAGAAAGTCGGAAGATGGAGTCCTCTGCCTCATCGCTTCAAGTCCAATCAAAGCTGATTCTATTTCGCTTCTAGCCTTTAGAACAAAATCGTCTAGGTCCTCTACGGAAATCTGCTTAGTTAGCTCCTCTAGCTTGAGAGAGGGTCCGTTCTCAAGAGCCGATAACCAGCTCTGGGCCTGCTTCAGCAGCACCTGCAGAGTCTTCCCTACCATAGAGGAGTAGCCCTCGCCGTTTCTTTGTAAGAAGTCGCGCAGCAGTTCTTTTGTAAGAAGTCTTCCCTTAGGAGTAGACATAGCCTACGCATTTATGGCTCAGCCCAACTCAGGCATTACCGGGCCTTCCCTTTACGGAAGCTCAGTTCGAATGGGAATCAAAATAGTATGCTGATCTCCTATTTCTAAAGCGGTCAATCCCTTGAGGGTCGATTGAAAGCTAGACCTGATGGCTCAAGATGACAGGCTGGGAGTATGAAGACAGAGAATACTGGGAGAAAGTTTACGCCCTACCGGAAAACTACATGGTAGAGGCCGCCGTCACCGAGGGCAACGATGGAGAGGACGAATTTGATGCCAAGATGCTGAATACATGTGTCGGGAAAGTAGTTCTTGACGTTGGATGCGGAGACGGCCTGTTCACGATCAAAATGGCTGAGCGAGCTATAGAAGTTGTCGGAGTGGACTTTTCAAGGGTCGCGATCTCGGAAGCGAGAAAGAACCTTTCAAAAAGCGGCCAGAAGAACCTGAGGTTTGAGCTAGCGAATGCTGAGAGCCTGCATTTTCCGAACGAAACCTTCGACCTAGTTACTTGCAGACGTGGGCCCATCACAGACCGCAAGAGCTCCTTGCGAGAAGCTCGGAGAGTTTTGAAGAGACACGGAATTCTAATGGAGATTACAATCGGGGAGCGTGACAAAGAAAATCTGGCGCGGATATTCGGTAGAGGGCAGATGCTAGCTTCGGAAAGAGTTATCGCTTTGAAGGAAAGATTGCTAAGAGAAGCTGGCTTCGAGAACCTTCAAATCACGGAGTACATTGCCACCGAGATTTTTCCAACTATTAAGGATCTGACCATTAGGCTGAAGGACTCGCCCATAATCCCTGAGTTCGACCCTGAAAAAGACAAGCGGTATTTGGAAGAGATTGAGAAGACTTGCAAATCGTCAAAGGGGATAGAGACGCCAACTCATCGGGTGACAATCCTCGCTCAAACCTAGGTACGCTCACTCCACCAAGAGCCGTTCCTGAAGAAGCTAATTCCACTGCTAGCCCCGTGTTCCATTCGAAAGGCCTAGTTTGCAGAGCTTGTCATCGCTCTGGCCTGCGGAACAGGATTGAAAGGTCCAAGGAACCCTGATGTGAGGATCAGTAAGATCGATAGAATCGACATCAGCTTCGCAATCAGACCAACCACCACCGCGGTCCTAATGTCTCCCTTGTTGCGACTACTACGCGTATTTTGCCGACCCTCGGTATATTGCAAAGAGGCTACTAAAGGCAAGAAAAAATCCGAATCTACTACGAGGGGCGCCCGAGCGATGCGGGTTGATGACATTCGGCAAGAACTCAATGCTTGCCTAAGCGGACCTCTTGCTGCTGAGAAGAATCCCCCTATCCAATGGATTGACATTGACTTGAGTGGCGAAGGATACAGCCAGGTTCCGAAAGAAGACATCAAGCGAATGGTCAACGAACTCGACTCTTTCTTGATTACAGGCATTCCAGAGACTTTCGCCGAACGAAACACGACTCAGAAGTCGCTTGCTGAGTCGTCCCGCCCACCTCCGAGCCTAGATATGAGGTTCGACTCCCATTCCCCTCGTAGAATGGCTGGTGCGGAAAGGGGGTTTGAACTTGCATTTGCAGCCAGGCCCGAGGGCCCACATAGGCTCACATTTGTGGGACATTCCACTAGAAGTCAATTGGGCTAAGCCGAATATCAACAATTGTGAGCGCTTTACGAGGCATAGAGAGGGTGGGCTCAGAGACCTATTGGGCTATCCTCGGACCTTTCAAGCCAATTGTTTTCATTCGATCTTCTTAGATTAGACGGGCTAGTAGAAGGACCAGACCGACAGCGTAGGCCGCTCCCCTGTGAAGTTTCAAGAGGAACCTCGCACTCTGGACCGTCTCTCTACCATACTCTTTCTCGTTCGTGAGGACTGCCAAGTGGTGCATCTCTGTCACGAGTATCGCTAGAAAGACCGCTAGAGCTATTCCTACAAGGTCGACGCGTAGGCCCTGAACATAATAGCTTGCCAGTGCGGGCAGGAAGCCCCATCCGACTGCGAAGCCCGGGTAGCTGTGTAGCCATTTCGGCTTCTCGACTGGATAGGCGAGAGCAAAGAACCCCCCAAGGATGACGAATACTAGGAACCAGGGTGAGTATTGTAGTGACATGTAGACTCCTACCGCTAGTCCTAGCAGGACCGTTAGGATGCCTACTGTTCTGATCGCTTTCCGGTTCATGTTTGGGAAGTAGGGAAGATACTTCTCCTTGCTGCTGGTTATGTCGATGTAGTGCGCTCCCATAATTAGACCGAAGAATCCCGCCAGGAGTATCAGAAGGTATCGGTCGAGGTGAAACTCCGGGGCGAGAGCTGCCGTCATTGTGGCCCAGGAAACGAGTTCCAGGCTGAAGGGTATGCGTAGGCCGAACCACCAGACATTCTTCCTCCAAATCCCCACCAAGTCGGGCTCGATTGGTACTAGCTCGGCCTCGCTCATTCCTTCACTCTGCCTCGATGAGTCTAGAGCTGCTGGCACGCCCTGGGCTCAACACTGCGAACTAACCCTTTCAGGCAACCTTTCGGTCCAGAAGACCTAATCTTCTCGCCCGGTTCTCTGCCCTTCGAAATGCCAAGAGGCCCGCGAATAAAAGAATGAGCCCTCCGATTGCAGAAAGGCCTAGGAAATAGAAATACGAAGAAACGTCATTGTATATCATGGCAGCACGGGCTGCTCTGATGAACTCGGTGAAGGGAAGGACGTTAGCTATCTGAGAGAGTGGACCTGGCAGAAAGGTCACTGGAAACAGGGCTTCCGAGAAGATCATCAAGAGCCCAGAGATGTAAGTGGGTAATGCCCACTCGAACTTCGTCGCGAAAATCGCATATGCTCCAAGGAGGAAGCCGATTCCCATCGAAGCTAGGATGTTGACGACAAGGGCCAGACCGAAGAGAGCGAATGAAAGAGGCGTTACGACTAAAGGGATACTTGTTCCGAAGAGCGGGGGAAGCAAGAGATAGACAGCTATGAGAGCTAGAAACAGCGTCACTGCTGACGATAGGAAGGACCCCAAGGTCCTTCCGGCGAGATACGGTGATGCGGACTTGGGCGACATGTAGACTTGAGTGAATACAAAAGTCCACTTTCCTTCCGCAATTGCAAGGTTTGGGATCATGGAATAGGCTGCAATATGAGCGTACAACAAGGCCCCTATCATTATGTACGCCAGCCTGTTCGGGTCGAACACTCCTGCGTGAAACGAGCCCCACCAGTAGACGATTGAAGCGGCCATCACACTTGCGATCGGAGGAATCGTCCTAAGAGACAGCCCGAGGAGAGGGTTGGTCCAGCTGAAATCCCTGTACCAGCCGATCCAGATCGATGCTAGAATCGAGCGAACGTTGCTCATCTTTGCCTCACCGCAATCGTTCCCGTCCTGCGACCTCGCTCCTCCAGAGCCTTGAGAGCCTTCTGGGCCAGCACTAGAAGTGACCCTGCCATGACTGACAGAGCGATAACATGAAGATATATGGCGTCAAATCCAGCAGGAGGTAGCCCGGGCAGCGCGAACAGTGTCCTTCTCAGCGCATCCATCCCTATAGTGAGAGGAATCAGAGACGCTACCACTTGCAGAGCAAATGGAAAAGGCGAGAATCCCCCTATCGAAGGAAAGTATACCCCTGAAAGCAATGATACTGGCTCGTGAATAGCCTCATTCAAGGCCTCCGCCTCCCTCCCGTATACCAAATAGAGCGAAGCCAACGTCATTCCAAGTGCATACAGAGCTGCAAGAGTCAACCCGAACACTACGATTACACCGGGCCAAAATGGGTTAATCGGTGGCGCGAAGAAAACCCACCCAGCAAAAGCGACCAGTGCCGCGGAAGGGGCAGTCCCGATTATTCCTCCCAACGACATGCCTACCAGGATGGCTGTGATGGGCGCGGGTGAGCTGATGTATATCTCGAAGAGTCCTTGTTGCTTGTCCCACTGGAACTGCGACGCCATCGACCAGAGCACGTTTCCCCAGAAAGAGATCATCACACCACCGAGGACGGCGAACCCTACTGCGCTATTGAGCCCGGTGCTACGGTAGAGTAGCGCCATGGCAAGCGACGTGAAGAGTGGGAAGCCAATTGTCACAACTACCCACAATGGCTCTCCGTAGATGCTTTTCGTCCGGACCCACATTCGGGCGTACGCTGTTCTCAGCCAGATACTAGGCTGCAACTTCATGCTCCCGTTCCCTGAATCCTCGGCCTACTAGCGCAACAAACACTTCTTCCAACGTTGTTTGTTGGCGGTAGCTGGACAGCACGTTCATTCCAGATTTTCGGGTCGCCTCTAAGACTGTTTGGGCGGTGTCATCGCTGTTCACTACCACTTGGACCCT
>VBBN01000030.1 GCA_005888735.1 Candidatus Bathyarchaeota archaeon | reverse complement strand
CATGGCGGGAGAGGGTGTTGGTTCCGTGAAGAGCATTCTACCAGCGGCAAAGGTTGTCGACCAACTTGCCGGTGAAGCCGAGAAGTTGTTGCGAAAGTGGGCATCCTAGAATCCTACGAAGGGACATGCAACAGCCCAGCGTCTTGGAAGCTGCACGAGAATCTCTTTCGCTGTGGGTAAAGTAGCCTCTCCACCGTCTCCTCCAACGTTAGTCAGGCCTGACTCGTACGATCCATAGCTATCAACGTTGGAAGTTATCGTGCCTCCCGCAGGGGCGTCCCCCCTACAGTCCCACCCCGGGTTAGGCGTTGCAGTACAAACTCCGAAATTGCCGTAGACATTAGATGCTTTAGCATCATTCTCGGCATGTGGGAGACAAGGCTGGGAGACAGGACAGAGTTCGTCTACCTACTCGCCTGGCCGGATGAGAAGACAATGCGACACGCCTGGGAACAGTTCAGGGCCAATGAAGAGTGGAAAGGGATATCACCAATGCTCGACACGGCGACCTTGTCGGAGAAATCCAGGATCGAATACTGACCCCGACAAGCTATAGTCCCGCTATCCATGCGGCACGTTAGTCAAGCCACGACCCAGGCAACTTGTTTGATTTCTGTTCTTGGAGCTAAACCCCAGTCGAAAGTAGCGCGAGAAATGGAAATGTTGAATCTCGCAGCATACTTTTTTCTGTAAATTTGTGTCTTTTCGCATTTTGGTTTTCCACAAAAGCAACAGATAAGAACTCAGCGATCTTGAATCGCGCTCAATCGAGCAATCAATTCCAATATCGTCCGCAAGATTTCAGCATCGAGACCTCGCAATCCTAGTCGGAATTCTCTCAGGAACACTCCTAGTAGTTTTCGCGTCAGAAGATCCACTGTCAAACTTCCAGCCTATCGATCTCGTGATCTTCTTCTCGGTCCCCGCTCTCGCAGGGGCTATCGCCGGATTCGCATCCGCTGGCCGCTCAATGGAGAACGGAGCAGTCGTCGGAGTAATCATAGGACTCGTATACGCCATCCTAAACGGACTCCGACTCGGCACCACAGCAGCCGGCGAACAGGTTCTCTTCCTGATCATTACAGTTCCAATATGGGGATTCCTCGGAGGCTATGGTTCCGTTTAGAAACTAACCCACTCGAGAATCCTGTTCTGCCATGGCCAGACGCCATTCCCCGAACCGGAACCATGCAAGGGCCTAAGATCTGTGAAAACTGTAAGACAGCCAATCCCGCTGACGCTCTATTATGTAAGAACTGCGGGACGAAACTTGGCTTGGTCTCCTCTCGTGCCTGACTATAGCAAGGTAGAACCAGGATTGTTTCGACCATGGGGTCGAAAACAGCTCCAGGTTTCTGACAACATACGCGTCTGAGAAGTTCCTAGGTGTTAGACGGCGATATATCAGAATCAGATATTATCGAATCTCGATAATATTCCCTAGCTGAACATTTCATATAACTCGTGACACACTAGCTCCCTGCCCAGTGATTATCACTGTCTCGACAAGTTATCTCAACACGAACGGTCCTCAAAATCACACTGATCCTAGCCACGATGCTTCTGGGCCCAGCCGCATTCCTGGGACCGACCGCGAGAGCAGCAACACCCTCAGGAAACATGATCACAGACGCTCAGCCAAGCACCTCATGGCAAGGACAGTTCTACACTCTCGCCTTCACAGCGGACCCCGCCCAGTGCCCGGGTTCCCTTGACACGCTGAATCTTGTCTGCGACCACTTCTACCTCAACATCAATCTACCCAACACCTTCTGGCAGACCCACACAGGCTCAGTCGCAATCACCATCCAATGGGCCAGCAACGACAACGACTTCGACCTCTACATCTACCGACAGAGCGACGGGCAACAAGTAGGCTCCTCAGCCTCAGGCGGAACTACAAGCGAACAAGTCGCCCTCCAGAGCCCGATGCCAGGAGTGTACGAAGTACGAACAGTACCCTTCCTCGTCGTCGCGTCCGGTTACACCGGCTCAGCCCTCCTCGCCTTCACGACCGGTGGTCCGACACCCAACCCCAGTTTTCCAACCGGCGGGATATCTTTCGGTGCGCACACGATCGTCGATCCACAACGAACCGAAGGCGAACCACTAGTCCACGTTGATCAGGCCGGAAACATCTGGGAGACCGGGCCCTGGGGCTTCTCCACCGCTCAAGGTTTCGTCGCAAGGTCAACTGACAACGGCGATAGCTTCCACATTGTATCGCCAGCAGGCCTTAGGCCTAACCCGGCACCGGCAGGGGGCGGCGATACTGACATTATTACTGATGACCAGGGTAACGCCTACTTTGCTGATCTAGAAGGCCTAGCCCACATAGGGGTCGCGGTCTCTAACGACCAAGGCAACAGCTGGAGGGAAAACTTCGTTGCCGCCATGTCTCCGGTAGACGACCGCCAATGGCTTGCTATTGACAACGGTCCAAGCACCGGCGTCTTGGACAACACTGTTTTTCTCACCTACCGTCAAGTACCAGGAGGAAGCCAGGTTCTCTCGTCCCCCGGTTCCACAGGGTCAACAGACATTGTCGGAGGTTTCGCCTACATTAATGCCGCTACAACCACGTTCGTCGGCGCGGGCGCACCGTGCGGCCGGCTAATCTTCGACCCAGTACTACGCAACCTCTACCTGCCATGCGTACAAGGAAACCACGTCCACGTTTCGAAAGCCCACGTCAACCCTGCGCAGAGGAACAATCTCGCTTTCAGTTCTACCAACACCCCCGCCAGCCCCGGAGGCTCAGTCGGAAATCTCTTCGCCTCCCTAACCACAGACCATGCCGGCAACGTCTACGTCGCCTGGGTTGACACAGCAAACAACAACGTCTACCTCACCGTCTCCACCAACGCGGGCACAAGCTGGTCAACGCCACTGCAAGTTAACGGCGACCCAGCTAACACGAATGTGATGCCTTGGGCTATCGCGGGCGCAGCAGGGACAGTTGATGTGGTTTTCTATGGCACAGACGCACGCGGCGATCCCAACAACTTCCCTTCATGGTACAACAACCGTGTTGCGGACACCAGCGTCAAATGGTTCGTCTACTTCACCCGAGTCCAAGCAGCAACTACCGCCACACCTACAATCTACCAAGTTAAGGCTAGCGAGCATCCCACAGACTACGGCCAGATCTGCACAGGAGGGCTAGGTTGCACAACCTCAGGTGGCGACCGGACCCTCGCAGACTTCTTCAGCGTCGCTCTCGATACCAACGGCGCAGCCAGAATCGTCCTCAATGATCTAACAAACCAGCATCATGGAGCAGCACTCTTCGAGCTGAGACAAGTCGCAGGACCCAGCGCCATCGGCACAACACTCATGCCACCCTCCCCCAACACAGCCACGGGAGTGGCAGACCCAATGGGCGACGCTCAGGTACCACACTACTTCCCAGGAGGCGCTGGCGCGAACCAGCTAGCGCTAGACCTGACTTCCTTGAAGATCTCTCAGCCCGACCGTTCACACCTCAGAGCAACACTCAAACTCCAAAGCCTCACCAACCTTATCCCACCCGGAGGTTCGACAGGTCTACTATGGCTCGTAAGATGGCAGTTCCTCTCCACAGGCGACGCAGGTGAAGAAAGCTACCGAATCTTCTATCTCGGAGCAAACAGCACAGCCGGCCAAAATCCTGTCTTCTTCGCAGGCACAGGAACCTCTTCTGCTCCTGGCAGTGGAATACCTCCAGGCAACGGCTGCGTCACCACCACCCCACAGAACTGCAAGGTCATCAAATACCCATCAGAGCTCCCGGAGACGGGAACAATTAACACGTCTACCGGCACGATTACGATAACCGTCCCACTGAGCGATCTCGGAAGCCCGATTACTGGCGACACGCTGTTTAGCGTTACAGCACTCACCTTCGCGGTCACCAACACCAATCCCGTCTTGACAGACGGAGACGCTACGCGAGCGTTCGACTACGTCCTCGGCAATACTGCGCTGCCTAGCAACTGCCCGCTCGGAAAGACGTGCATGGTCACGGGAGGAGGCTACATCTTCGTCGACGCACAACAAGACAAGGGAAGCTTCAGCATAGAAGTGAAAGTCGACACCACGGGTCAAATACACGGAAAAGCAGCCTACCAAGACCCGGCTGGAGGCGTAGACTTCACAACCAGCCTCATAACCTCAGCAACCTTCAACGGCAAAACAGTCACCTTCAAAGGAACAGGAACCAACGACAACATCGCGACCAGCTTCACAATCACCATCCAAGACAAAGCAGAACCAGGCGCTGGAAAAGACACCTTCGCCATAACACTCGGAACCGGCTACTCAAAAGCCGGCACCCTACAAGCCGGCAACATCCAAATCCACTAGAACTCTCCCCCCTCTTTTTTTCTATACCAGATCTGACAGCAGACTGTGAATCCGCGGAAAACGAAAGAAGCGGAGGTTGAAAGGTCCCACTAAAACGTGTTCGCAAGATATCTCTGTAAAGCCTGCGATTGCTTCTGCGAACACAAAGTAATCTGTTGTAGTCAATTGTACACCGACCGTTAATATTTCGGAGCTGAAATAGAGCTTTTTAGGCCACAAATTTTTGAGATTGTCATGGTCGCTCGCAGTTGTATTGCTGTGTTTGACAGCTCTGTTCAGTTCGCCTCGAATAACCCACAATGCACAGGCAGCGACAGCACCCACGTTCGGGCTGGATGGTAAAGGCATCGACGCTAGTGACTGGGGATCACATCAAGGATATCGCTCACAGCTTCTAACCACGACTCAGCCGAACGATGTGATTATCCTAATCGTAGAATCACATCTGGCATCGCCCGGCCAAATAACTGCCGTAGAGGATAGTAGTGGTCTGACTTTCACGCAGCGCTCTATCTATCCCAGCGATACTGGCTCTGCAAGTCTCTACGAGTATTACGCAGTTGCCAACACGCCGTTAGAGTCAGATAACATAACTGTGGTATGCGATTGCTTGCCCTTTGGCGGTATGCTGGTCTTCGCTGTCAGTGGCGCCAACATTCTTGGAATATTCGATGCGAACCCGTCTATACCAGCAGCCGTCACGTGTCCCAGCAACGGATTCGGTACCTGCGAGGATGATCCTGCGAACCCCGGCACATGCTCTACCTCGATTCAGACCTCCACAATAGACTTCGTTGTGGCCACCGTAGCGATAAATGATGCGGGTGACTGTGGCTCGGCGAATAGCCAACCCCCAGAGGGATTCACCAATCTCGCCACTCACACCTTCTCAAGCATTTTCGAGGTCGATTATATGGTGACGAATAGTCCACAAACAACGGTCGTCTTCAACTGTAATGGTACTGACGCGATGGCGATCACGCTGGATGCTATCTCAGCCTCGGCCCACGCCCCAATATCGATTAGTGGGGACAGTGACTTTACCGCAGCCAACGGCGTGACTGGAGGAAGCGGGAAATTTGATGATCCCTACGTTATCGATGGCTGGACAATTACTCCGGTCTCGACGCCAGGGATCGTGATAGAGAACACTGGTGCGTACTTTACGATCAGAGAAGTTTCCGTCCAAGGCAGCCAGAGTACTAACGGCAACGGTGTCGTCTTCGCAGGTAACGCGCACGCAGATCTGGAAAAATCCCAGGTCCAAGTTGATTACGGCACAAGCGGCAGTCCGACAGCAGCAGTTTGGATATCACTCTCTTCTGACGTCGTCCTGAGTGGAAACAATCTCAACTCTCTGAATAACGGAGTAATGATCAGTTCTTCAGATTCGATAACGATTGTCGACAATCTCATCATAGGCAACACCAATGGTCTCAAAGCCGACTCCTTCAGCAATCTCACTGTTGCAGGAAACACTGTCGCTGGAGAGCAAGCAATGGAGTTCTCAGACTTCTCCGGAGCTGAACTATCGGCCAACCAGCTTGCGCAGAGTTCTGGAGGATTGCAGATTAGCGGGTGCGACACAGTGAACATCGAGAGCAACAGCATGGGCCGTCACGCTGACAGCCTCTATATCGGCAACTGCAACAATGTTACCGTTTCACAGAACGATTTCCCTGGGCAATGCCCGAACCTTTGGTCGTGCGGAGATTGGAACAGCCCCAGCGGACACGACATTATGCTAGTTGGGGCTGACAACGTCGTGGTACAGAACAATAGCATCACATTCGCTTCGGTTGGTTTATTGTTGACCCCGGACTCTACGGGCAATCAGTTCATCGGGAATAATATTGCTTCGAACAGTTGCGGAGTGTCCGCTTCTCAGGCCACACTGGACCAGAATACTTTCGCCAACAATATTTTCCAAAACAACACTCAGGACTATTGTTATAGCTAACAATTTTTCCTGAAGTTAACGATCTGCCCACTTCGACGACCTAGTGGGCTTCCTTTTTCGGTTCGTAGCTCAGCGTTTGGGTACCTGAACCTTGAACGCGACTCTCTGGGGTGGTGGCTCTTCAAAAGATACCTCGTGTGCCAGGCTTTCCTGGCTCACGGTCTTTCTAACCTACTATACGTGATCCTGCAAAGCTCAAGATGGAGCTCGACGGCAAATTCGGGTCGCTAGGCGGAGCACAGTTTCTCATGGTGATCACCGCTTTCCTCGGTTTGGTCTTGGTCTTAGGTTTCATGGCGAATATCATTCTGGCTGGTACCCCATTCGCCGTCATCGTTGCCCCCAGTCCTCGCCTCACTAGCGGTGCTTGGGATGAGCGAGGGAATAAAGAACCAGAACATCAGGAATTTTCTAGAGGAACGTCGACAGGCTCGGGAAGAGGATCCAGAGGGGAGCGGTCGAAAATGCTAACAGGTTATTCGACAACTGCCCCATGACCGGCCGAAGACACTCGACGACGTTTGCCCGTACTTAGCGATACCAGGACACGTCAGCGCTCCAGACTCGTATGCGGCCTATTTCCGTGTCGTAAATCCTCTCGCCGCAATCCTTGCACATTTTCCCGTCCGGGTTCTGTATGTACTTGTGTTCCGTCGCTTTGCCACACCTAGAGCACCAGGTTGACAGCGCTGCATCGGACTGGTTTCCAACTTCTTGTCGGGCGAACCATCGTGCAATTCGTTCCTGCGCTGGATCCCACACCGAAACCTGACTCCTGCGCCCCTGTCTCCGCAACAATCACCGCCTTCTATCGAGTACGAGCCGTCGTCGGGTTCCAAGCGAATGTCCATCAGCCACATCCAGGCTAGGTCTTTCACCCAGGCTCCACCACATGTCTCCGGCTTGTTCAATGTCTAGCAGTCGGGGCACCCTGGACCTCCTAGCGGTTGCTCAATAGTTTCACCGCAGTTTCTACACACCAGTAGTTTCCCGACGAAACGGAGGCTCGGACATGTATCTGACCTCGTGAACCGTCAGCTTATCGCAAGAACGACACCAAAGAGACTCTCCAAGCTGCAGCATAGCAACAAAGCATAGCTTCACCCAGGTGAATAGTAGAAGGGGAAGCCGAAAATAAAGGCGAAGATATGTGCGAGAGTCCTTAGCCCGGGAATTCAAGCCCGAGTCCATTCGCATGAATCTCTCAGAACCCATCTGCACATGTTCTTTGAAGGACAGCTGTATCCTTGGAACGAATACGGGCATGCTGTTCCAGAGAAAGCCCGTGAGTTGTCGCGTCGCGGTGTATTAGATGGGCGCGTTCCCAACGGGGTGTGAACAAGAATAATGGTCAGAAATTATTTACCAGTTCCCTGTTCATTTCTGTCGAAGCATAGCTCATGAAGAGAGATAGGAAACCTCTGATAGACAGTCTTGTAAAGAATGCATTGGCACTGGGAGAGGCAACAACGGAAACCAGACAGACCGAGAATTACGTCAAGTCATTGAAATAGAAACCCAAGTCTACCAGAAGAGGCTTCCGAGACGAGTTGCCTACACGGCGGGAAAAACGTCCACCTC
This sequence comes from Candidatus Bathyarchaeota archaeon, assembly GCA_005888735.1. Classification (GTDB taxonomy): domain Archaea; phylum Thermoproteota; class Bathyarchaeia; order 40CM-2-53-6; family 40CM-2-53-6; genus BA-19. The sequence continues at coordinate 148,416 of VBBN01000030.1, read as the reverse complement.
ACGGCCTATGGCCCCAGCGACTCTCAAAGCATGGGAAGTATGCTGCGAGAAAGAATCGCAGTGTTTAATCCTTCAGCAGTGCTTAAACCTTCAAGCCGACCATGCTCAACAAGTGCGATGGATGCGGAGCCTTCGAGCCGCCGTGACCACGGCGAGGCAAGAACTGCTGAGTCATGCGTAAAGGGGCCTTGCAGAGGACCTGAGGACTGAAGAAAGAAACTCATGCCCTTTCTGTTGAGTCCCTCCGAGGAAAGCTTTCCAATATCCACGAATCAGCAACCTGCTTGAGAGAAGAAGGAATCTATTTCGACCTCAATTTTCGGCCAACCCTGCTGCCCAGCTTGTACATGGGCGATGTTTCGTTTGCGCCGTTCCGCATCGCTTCTCGGCCCGCACGAGCTACGTGCTGTTCGAGAGCTCTCTCCAGTTCTTCAGTTGGGATCCGGCGAAGCTCCCCTGGCGAGGCCATTGGAATTATCCCCGCCTCACCGGCAAGCAAGTGAACCATGAGTACTTTGTTTCTGTTTTCCAGAGAGGAGACGCGTTCTTCCAGGTCTTTATTCGCCTTGTCTAGCTCCTTCATCCTAGTGACGTTTCCTCCGTCCCGGCTCCAGTCGACTGCCAGATACTTCTCGCGTACCTCGTCGAGGTCGTGGTAGTCGAAATAGTTTCCTCGGCTCCCTGGAAGTCGGTGGCCCATCAGCGCCTCCTTCGTGTCTTCATCGAGGCTGTCTGTGGCATTCAATGTTTTTCTGAAGGATTTGCGGAGGACCTTGGGCCAAACGCTCTTCGGGTCGAGATTGGCTTGTGCTGCCGCGACCTTGACCACGCTCCATATGCCGGACGGGTCGATGGGTTCTCCACGGCTGGCGCTGCTTGCTGTGACGAAGATTCGGTCGCTGGGTTGGGGGTTCCACCCTTCTCTTTTCTTTCTCTCGTCGATGTGGTCTCTGAGAGCCCTGGCGCTTTCCTCCGCCAGGAAGGTGATGTAGTAGGGGAGTCCGTAGAGGTTCAGCTTGTTATCTAGATTTGGAGTGATCTTTAGCTGGACTGGACTGTTTATCTCCGGGTATAGTTGTTGGCTGACGAGTCCGTAGTTCCAGTTGCAGAGACAACCGGGCCGAACGCCGCTCTGATAGAGGCAGAGAACGATCGCCCTGTTTCTGAGAGAGCCTGCGACGTCCGCCATCCGGTAAACTTCGGCCTTGTTGGGGATGTGTTCGATGTTGATCTTCACTAGGCGGGCGCTGCGAACCTTCTCCGACCGCTTGAAGCGTAGCTCTCGGTCATGGGCTTCGAAGAAGCCTCGCATCGTTATCGAGACAGTTCGGGCGTAAGAGTGTTTTCCGTGTTGGATGTAGAACTGCCAGACCCTCTTGATCAGAGTCTTCGCCTGTGACTCTGAGAGTTTCAGAAGCTGTTCCGGATCCGTTAACCGTCCTGCCTTCAAGACCTTCTCCAGAACGTACAGTCGCTGGTTGCGTGTCGACTTGGCAGTGTAGTTGTCTATGTAGTCCCTGACGCACCTGTACTTGAGCAGCCAGTCGAAGCTCCGCGGACCTTTGGGAAACCACCCGTGTTCCGCTCGTCCGCGCTCCGTCTTCGGGTCTAGGAGAGCGTTAATATCCAGTCCCTCGGCATCAAACCGCTCAGCCGTGACGGTTTCCACGAAACACGCCCGTATTTTCCTCTGGAGGACCTTCTATTAATAGGTGACATTAGGCTGCAGCCTGAAATCAACATCGGGACGCTGGGCCACGTAGACAACGGGAAAAGCACCATTGTCCAATCGCTAACGGGAATGTGGACTGCGAGACACTCGGAAGAATTACGAAGAGGCATTACCATTAGAATAGGCTATGCCGATGCGTCGTTCTACGAGTGCCCGTCGTGCGAGCCCCCTTCGAATTACTCGACGTCGCCTGTTTGCCCGAATTGTGGAAGCAAGACAAAGCTCCTACGGAGGGTAAGCTTCGTCGATTGCCCCGGCCACCACAGCCTGATGGTCACGATGCTTTCAGGTGCTGCTCTCATGGACGGAGCCTTGTTCGTGATCTCCTCGAACGTAAAGTGCCCCCAAGCCCAAGATAGAGAGCACTTGCTCGCAGCCGAGATGGTAGGACTCCAAAGGCTTGTAATGGTCCAAAACAAAATCGATGTTGTTGACCAAGCAAGGGCACGGCAAAACTATGAGGAGATTCTGAACTTCACAAAGAACACTGTGGCCGAAAGGGCACCGGTGATTCCTGTCTCAGCGCAGCACAAGTTGAACATGGATGCACTGATATGTGCCATTCAAGAGAAAATCCCCACGCCAGAACGCAACCACCAGCTGGCTCCACGAATGTCAGTTCTCCGCTCGTTTGACGTGAACAAACCTGGGACACTGGTAGAAGACCTTACAGGCGGCGTAGTCGGAGGATCAGTTGTCCAAGGCGTCTTTCAGAATGGCGAAGAGGTCGAGATTCGCCCCGGAATCAAGACAGAGGACAGCAACAGGGCCAAGTACGACCCTCTGTTAGCAAGAGTCGCCCGCCTAGAAGCTGGAGGCGGAGAAGTCAAGGAGGCAGCTCCTGGAGGACTCATTGCGATGGGAACCGACCTAGATCCATCCGTCACAAAGTCTGACGGCCTAGTCGGTAATGTCGTGGGAAAAGCTGGAACTCTCCCTCCCACACTTGAAAAAGTCAGCCTTGACGTTGATCTATTCGAGAAAGCGGTCGGTACGGAACAACTCGTTCCCGTCCAGAAGATTCGAATGAATGAGCCACTAGTTCTGAATGCGGGGACAGCGGTTACTTCCGGGGTTGTCGTTTCTGCTCGTGAAAATATCGCGGACGTAGCGCTAAGGAAGCCGATTTGTTCCGAGCCGGGTTCCAAAGTAGCTCTAAGCCGTCGGATAGGGGAGAGTTGGCGACTCATAGGATTCGGAACACTGAGGTAAGAACCAGCTCCACCGGGTTACTCGTTCTCCTCGACACCAGCTTCGTGTTGACGTGCCTCAGACAACGGCTCGATTACGAGCCAGCTCTTCAGGAACTGCTGCATACACGCGTAAGTGTAGCGATAATTGACGGTGTCATGCTCGAACTCCAGCGTCTTGCCCGCGTCGGGAAGTGGAACACTAGCTCTCTGGCCAGAATTGCTCTTGACATCGTAGCTCGGGGAGCGATTGAGTTAGTTGACACGCCGCTGGGAGTTCCGGACACTGACACGTCACTTCTGACTTTTGCCCTGGGGACAAGGAGGGAGACGGCCATCGCTACAGTCGACTCTGACCTTCGAAGGCTACTCGGGCTCAATGGGTTGACTGTGATCTCACCAAGATCGCATTCTAAGTTGACCGTTTTTCGAGGAAGCCGTTTTCGTCCTCTTTAAATAACAGAGGCTTCCGCGGCCGAGCTAGGACTCAACTTGGCGCGACTGTACTCCGGGAAAAGAGGAAGCTCCGGCTCGACAAGGCCCGTTAGTCGTCGCCCACCCTCTTGGTTCAAGTACGAGCCTGAGGAAGTTGAGGCTCTCGTCAGCAAGCTCTCGAAAGGAGGAAACTCCCCCAGTATCGTCGGACAGCTGCTGCGCGACCGGTATGGTATTCCCTTGGTCTCCCAAGTCACCCAGAAGCGACTGGAACGATTACTCCCTCCTGAGGCAAGGCCTAGGATTCCCGAAGATCTCGAAAATCTTGTCAAAAAGGCTACAAGGACAGCCCGGCATCTGGAAAAGAACAGAAAAGACTATCCCAACAAGCGAGACCTCGCGCTAATCGAGTCGAAAATTCATAGACTCTCAAGTTACTATCGAAGCGCGGGTCGACTGCCCAAAGAGTGGGACTACAAGCCGGTTGCAGCCTCCCTCCACTAGTACTTCTGACCGTCGCGCGGAACTTGACGAGCTCGCCAGGAAATCTGCCGACGTAATAGTAAGGGCCGCAGAAAGACGATCGCCAATCCTGCTTGTGACACATTTCGATGCCGACGGGTTGAGCGCTGGTAGCATTACCCTGACCGCTGTGAGGAGACTTGGTGCCTCATTGCACCAACGAGTCGTCGAAAGCCTATCTGAAGATGTAGTCGAAGACCTTGGGCAGATAGATTCCGAACTCATTGTTCTCACCGATATGGGAAGTGGTCAGCTTGCCCTTCTAGAAAAAGGATTCCGGGAGAAAGAGGTCGTCGTCGCTGACCATCATCAATCCCTAGGAGAGCCGGCGAAGAACACTCACCATTTCAACCCCCACACCGTTGGTTACGACGGATCCACGGTGATAAGCGGTGCCGGAACAGCCTACCTGCTTGCAAAGGCTATCGACGAGAGAAATAAGGACCTGTCACCAATGGCCCTAGTCGGGTGTCTCGGAGACCAACAAGACAAGGGCCCACAACGGAAGTTGAGAGGCCTAAATGCTGACATTCTCAGAGACGCGATCGAACTCAATCTCGTCGAAGAAACGCAGGACCTAATCCTGTTCGGCAGACAAACAAGACCAATCCACAGAGCAATCGCATCGACTACCTCTCCATTCCTTCCGGGGCTTAGTGGAGAGGAAGACAGGTGTCTCGCCCTGCTCGACAAGGCACACGTACCGACGAAAATAGACGAGAAATGGAGAACAATCTCCGACCTCTCGACGGACGAGAAGCAACGACTAGTTGACGGGATTATTCAGCACATGATGGCACTGAAGCTCAGCGGTGAGAAAGCCTTGGAGCTTATCGGGTCCGTCTACACTCTCGTTAAGGAAGACCCCTGGACGCCACTCAGAGATGGGAGAGAGTTTGCGACGCTCCTCAACTCGTGCGGCAGGATGGGAAGAGCGTCACTTGGCCTAGCACTAGGACTGGGCGAGAGAGGAGCAGCATTCAAGGAGGCCGAACTAGTCTACTCAGAATACAAGAAGTCGCTAGCGACGTACATGAACTGGCTGACAACTAGTCCCGGCGCTCTGATACGGGAGGAGAACTTAGTAATAGTGAGAGGAGAAGGCGTGATCGACGAGAACATGACGGGGGCCGTTTCCTCCATTGTCTCCTCGTCGAACCTATTCGGAACTGGTAAGGTCACGCTCGTTATCACAACAAGAAAAGACGGCGCAGTAAAGATCTCCGCAAGGGCGACGGACAATCTCGTATCCATGGGAGTAAACCTCGGCAAAATACTTCAGACACTGACCGCGGACTACGGAGGGAGTGGAGGCGGTCATGCGATAGCGGCAGGAGCAACGGTCGACAAAGACAAACTCGATGGATTTCTAGCTACGTTTGAGAGGACCATAGACTCTGTGCTATTACATTGATTAGAGCTAGGTTACGACTTAGGACACGCAGCACTAAAGCATCCGAGTCGTTGGTGCGCGCGGTAGAGCCTGATAACGAGATGCCCGGACTGAACATAAATGGCTGGGCTCTCGGCAGAGAGGTCACTTTCAAGATCTCTTTTGATGGAAAGATTGAAACATTCATATCCACCCTAGACGACCTCATTCAGTGTCTTCAAGCGGCAGAAGGAACTCTGAATAGCGTGTCCGAGGAACACAGGAGGTAAACAATTTGTCGAAAGCAGCTAAGAAAGTTAGGGACAAGTGGAGGGCCAAGGAATGGTACTCAGTATTCACCCCGTCATACTTTGGGGAGCAGAATGTCGCGGTTATCCCTTCAGAGGATCCGAAGAAACTCATAGGTAGAGTCGTCGAGACCACCTTATATGATATCAGCGGGGATTTTTCTCATCAATCTACCAAGCTCTACTTTCTAGTAGTTTTGGTCAACGGGGACCGTTGCGAAACGATCCTGAAGAGTCACGAGTATTCTACCGACTATTTGAGAAGTCTGGTTCGAAGAGGCAGCACCAGGATTGACGGAATCTTCACTGCCAGTACGAGTGACAAGTATCTGACGCGGGTTTACGTCATATCTTTCAGCCACGGTAGAATCCAAGGGTCCCAAGAGCATGCGGTACGCCAAGTCATGGGGAAGGTTGTAGCGGAAAAGGCCGCAAAGCTGACCTATTCTCAACTTTGTCATGAGATGGTGCTTGGCAAGATGGGATCAGATGTATACAATGAAGCGAAGAAAGTCTGTCCACTGAGACACGTGGGAGTGAGAAAGTCGAAACTTCTCTCAATGCCCCTGGAGACGCCGAGCTCTGAGCCAGGCCCGTCACAAGCCCGGGAGCCGATGGCTCCGATTCCAGAAGCATCGTAATCGCATCGCGCAGTCTTGCCCCTTCAGTTCAGAAGCTCTGGAATAAGGGGCCGGTATCCTACCGAGGTCGGCCCCTCGGTGGCGTCCGAACTTGCACGTGCACTCTGCCGAAATCCCGGAACAGAGGTTTCCCTAGGCAGAGACCCACGATTCTCTGGACCTGTTTTGAAGGCTTCATTCTCCTCCGCTGCCTTGGAGGCAGAAGCTCACATTCTGGACTATGATCTTGTTCCGACTCCTGCTCTCTCGTTCGAGACGAGAGCCAGGGGGAACCGCTGGGGGGTCATGATAACGGCGAGTCATAACCCACCCCAATACAATGGATTCAAAGTCTTCAACGCAAAGGGTGAAGCCGTCGACGATGTGACGGAACTTCGAAGCAGTCCTCGCTCGGCTGACCGAGGAAAGAATGGCGTCTGGAAATACGAGTCGGCCCGGCCCACTGGGTACAAGTCCAGATTGGCCACGATCAGTTTCGACAGGAAATGGAAGGTCGTTGTAGACCCTGGCAATGGAGCTGCGTCCGAACTGGCGCCAGAAATTTACGGCAACCTGTTGGACTCGGCTACTTCAATCAATTCGATGCCTGACGGTGAGTTTAGCGCACGGGGGTCTGAACCGACTCGGCAAAGCACTCGGATGCTACAGGAGATAGTTACAAAGACGGGCGCAATGGCGGGGGTAGCGTTTGACGGGGATGCTGACCGAATGGTCCTCGTTGATGAGAAGGGTGACTGCCCCCTGCAAGACCGAGTCCTCGGAGCGTACATTCGATCCCTAGCCCTGAGATCGAAGGGCCCGTTTCTCATACCGCTCGACGCGTCAATGGCAATAGACGAGGTCGTTGAAAAACATGGAGGAAGAATTATCAGAGGTCCGGTTGGCGACGCGAAGCTCTTGCGTGAGGTGAAGCGTTGGAAAGCCAGTTTTGCAGGAGAACCCTCAGGAGCCTGGATCCATACGAACTTCAATCCTTGCCCCGACGGGATCCTATCAGGCCTATTGTTTCTTAAAGCGGTCGAGGAAGACGGTGACTCTGTCTCAGCTTACCTCGACGACGTGCCCGAATACTACATGATACGAAGGAGTTTATTAGGAAAGCTACGACCAGGCAAGGCCGAGTGGCTGGCCAACCACCTCGGAAAAGTGGTAGGAGCCGGGTCGTCAATTAGCGACAAGTATGGATTACGGGTCAGCACAGACAAGAGCTGGGTTCTCGTACGCGAAAGCGGGACTGAACCGGTTATCCGAGTGACAGGAGAATCGAAGGAACGCGCAGGAGCCGCTCGAATTATTCGTGAAACCCTTCGGCTCGTAAGACAAGCTCTGAAAGGTAAGCCCAGTTGAAAGCCGTCATACTCGCCGCAGGCCGAGGCGTGAGACTCTGGCCCCTGACAGAGCACATGCCAAAGCATCTTCTCCCCGCCGGAGGCCGAGCCATCCTCGAGAGAACGGTCAGTGCTCTAGCAAACGCAGGGATCAGGGACCTTGTCCTTGTGGTGAACTACAGGGCGGAGATGATAAGAGCACACCTTGGCGGAGGGGGCCGCTTCAACTGTAGAATCAAGTTCGTCTCCCAGAAGCGCATAGGAGGAACCGCTGACGCTATTGCCACTGCAAAGGACGAGCTGAAAGGTGAGGACCACTTTCTCGTGCTCTACGGCGACGACTATTACGCCTCGTCGGCTATCGGGAGATTTGCCCAGGCTGCAACTCGAGGAGGGACGATGCTAGCAGCCGCATCGGTGGACGACCCTTCGAGATTTGGGACTATAGAGGCGAAAGACGGTCTGATCAGTGAGATTAGGGAAAAGGCATCGAGGAAGGGTCCGGGGTTAGTGAACGCAGGTATGTATTGCCTTCCTGCGAGAGCTATCTTGGCAGTTGAGAAGACGAAGCGGTCTACGCGGGGTGAACTTGAGCTGACGGACTCGACGAGAATTCTCATCCGGCGAGGCGAAGAGGTAAGAGTCTTTCCACTCGAGGCGGGCGAGTGGGCCGGCGTAAGCTATCCCTGGGACCTTTTGGAGGCCAATAGTCTCGCTGTTGAAGCAAATGAGCCATCTAACCAGGGGACAGTCGAAGATAATGTCAGAGTGACAGGGAAAGCGATTCTGTCCAAAGGGGCCGTGGTGAAATCAGGATCATGCCTGGAGGGCTCAGTCTTCCTTGGAGAGGGGGCGGTAGTCGGGCCGAATGCATACTTACGGAGGGGCACATCACTTGGGAAGAATACAAAAGTTGGCGCGGCGTGCGAAGTAAAGAACAGCGTGCTGATGGATGGAGCGAAGGTCCCGCACCTTTCCTACATTGGCGACAGCATCATAGGACACGACACCTCACTCGGAGCAGGAACCACTACGGCTAACTTGCGCTTTGACGAGGCGAATATCATGTCCAGCGTCAAGAGGAAGGCGTTGAATACAGGGCGCAAGAAACTTGGTGCAATCATAGGCGACAGCGTCAGAACAGGAATCAATGTTTCCATCCTCCCTGGCGTGAAGATCGGAGGCGGCTCCTGGATCGGGCCAGGAGTTGTAGTTAGGGAAGACATTCCTTCACAAGCAAGGCTCAAGGACTGACCCCAAGTCGATTATTATGAGCAGCACTGTTATTGAATGGAGTCGATTGAGGTAACTTGCCAGGGTGGCTCAGCGATGCGAATAGTATACTTCGACCTGGCTCTTGTCCTTGAAATCGATGCGCGCGAAGCCGAATCTGACCATCTGGATAATGCTCCCGACAGGTTCTGCTAGCACGTTCTCCTCAGCCTGCCCGGTGGCCAGGGTAGCATCAGGCATCACGGATTGGAACTGGATTCGCTGTCCCTCAGGGAGCCACTGTATCAGTGGTGCTCCTAGTTTGCGCGCGGTCATGTAGTCCTGGCTGTGAAAACGAGCGCTAGCCGGCGACGCGTCAGCGTTCTCAACCTCAACGTTGAACAGCTCCATCAAGCGCAAGACATTGGAGGTTGCGAGCAAACCTTTGTCGGCACCTGAGAGCCAGACCCGTGCTTTGTTCCCTTCAGCGTTTACTTTGAGAGTTCTAGCTCCGAGTTCTGGCTGCCCGGGGTGGAGGGGAAGATGTGCTTCAAAGTTGCCGGGAACTCCCGTGACATCCAATGGAACCGGGTCGACAAGGAAGTTGTATCTGTGGGCTATGCGGTCTACTTCCTTCCTGTCGGCGGCGTTGATGTTGTCCCAGCTCAGGGTGGCGTCAACGGGGCGTGGACCCATTTCGTGGACTATCTTTCTCAAAGTGTTTGGTGAATATCCTCTTCGACGAAGAGCAGCTAAGGTGGGCAGTCGCGGGTCAGAGTAATCCTTCACCTGGCCTGTCTCAAGCTGTTTGACCATTACTGATTTGCTCAGCGTAAACCCTACTGCTTTCAACCGTCCATAGTGAATGGCTTCAGGGTATTTCCATTCCAAGTACTTGTACACGTAGCCTTGACGGAAGGCGTTTGTCAGGTGCTCCTTTCCGCGAAAAATGTGGGTTACTCCAAGGAGGTGATCGTCGATCGCGCTGGCAATGTTGTAAAGGGGCCAGACTCGGTACTTGGTACCGACGCGAGGATGGGGGTATTTTTCCGGGTCGATTACTCGAAAGGCAGGCCAATCCCTCACAGCCGGATTGGGATGAGTGATATCGGTCTTGATTCTCACCACCGCCTCGCCTTCACTATAGCCGCCGTGTAGCATCTTCCTCCAGTCGTCCAGATTGGTTGCGGGGTCTTTGAGTCTGCAGGGGCAGGGCTCCCCTCGGCTGATGCGGGCGCTGAAGGCCTCTCGCTCACAGGTGCAGACGTACGCGGACCCTTGGTCCAGCAACTTCACGGCATGCTCATAGTAGAGTGAGAGCCTGTCGCTCTGAATCCACTCTTGGTCCCACGGGCATTCAAGCCATTTGAGGTCGTCTCTGATTGCCTCGTAGTATTCAAGGGCTGATTTCTTCAACCTAGGGTCTGTGTCCTCGAACCGGAGCAGAAATCTTCCATCATACTTTCTCGCATAATCATGTGACAGGATTGCTGCCCTTATACTCCCAAGGTGCAGTACGAAATCGGGGTTCGGAGCGAAGCGTGTTACAACCTCCCCCGAGAGGTCTTTGTTCTTGAGCGGTGGGAGGTCGCCAAACCTGCCCTCTTCACCATTCAACCTATTGGCAAACATTCGGGTATTCCGCTTGAGTATTCCAGGTGTAAGGCCCGGGTTAGAAAAGATGCTCGTCCAGGATTTCGGCCGCTCCCCCGGGTGCCGAGAGGATGAGTTCCTTAGTGAGCTTCCCAACGGCTCTTTTGACCTTTTCCACCGAGCCGGGAAGTGTATTGATGAATACCGAAGGCCCTGTATCTAACGAGAACCATGCCGGCACGTCGTCCTCCTCGCGAAGTCGCCGGACTTCGTGTAGTATCGCGAGGGAGACCGGAGTGATGAGTATTATTCCAGCGGGCCCTGTCATTGTGACAGCATGAAGGTTCAGTGTGTCCTCTTCCGCAATCGCTCCAATCCGAGGAACATCGCCTTTGGCGATTGCTCGTTTCATCTTTGAGACCTGGGCGGAAACGTAACGGAGGCGAGCCTTGAACATAGGTGAACTGACAGAGTCTTTGTGTGCTGTGTCCGTTTTCAGGGCTGACTTGACTGGTGCAATGATAGTTCTAAGCTTGACAGAATCGGGCTTCGCCACTTGTTCGGCATATGAGTGACGTTTTCTGCTCGCGTACCAGATGGAGAAGCCCCCGACTAGACTTCTCGAGGCGGACCCGGCTCCCAGCCGGACTATCTCTGACAAACGCTTTGTTCCGGGGTCTAGGCCGAGCGCGGTTGCAGCTGCCAGACCTAGTGCGGCAAACCCTGACGCGGAGAAGCCTAGGCCTTTGCCATCGACCTCAGGGTTGCGTGATACTACGCGCCCGTAGACCCTCTTGGCTGCCATATGGCGAAGTGTGTCTAGGACGACTTCGACCCTATCGAGTTCTCTTCGCGACGGGATTCGTCCGTTAATGTTTACTTCGTCTCTTGCATAGTAAGCGTCCATCTCCACTGTTGTAATTGTCGGTAGCGCCCTCATGCAGACTGATATGCTGTCGTGATAGGGGAGCCGAAGCCTAGGGTCTCGGAGACCATGGTATTTTACAAGGCCTTGAATGGCGAAGGCTCGGGCTGTTGCCTTCAAGGTCTGGACTACTCTATCACGCCCGTAGCCTTTGCTACGCGTTCCGCGGCCGGCCCCGCGACCCCAGTTTCGCCGAGTATCGTGTAACGCTCTGGCCTGAGGGAGTGCGCCATCGTTAGAGCCTTCACTATTTGTGAAGGAGACACCTTCAGTTCTTTCGCGGAAGATGGAGCTCCGATTTCGCGTAGGAAGTCCCGTATGGATTCCCAATTGGAACCCTGCAGGTAGGCGCACAGGATGGCGCCGACCCCCGTTCTCTCGCCGTGAAGACTTGTCTCTCCTGCAACAATGTCGAGAGCGTGGCTGAAGAGATGCTCAGCTCCGCTGCAGGGCCGTGAGCTACCGGCGATGCTCATCGCGACCCCGCAGCTGATCAGGGCCTCGACCACCGTTCTGACTCCCTCGAGCTTCCGCTGGGTTATGTCCCGTGAGTTTTTCGAGACGAGCTCTGCACTCATGAGGGCTAGCTCTGCGGCGTAGTCGCCGTAGTATTCGTTCTTCAGCTTGTGGGCTAGCTGCCAGTCCTTCACCGCAGTGTATTTTGCAACGATGTCGCCGCATCCGGCGGCGAGAAGCTGGTATGGAGATTGGGCTAGGATTCCAATGTCGGCGAGGATGGCGATCGGTGCTTGGCCTCGGATGGAATAGGGTTTCGAGCTTCCTTTGATAGAAGCATACGGGCTGGCAATTCCGTCGTGACTTGCGGCCGTGGGAATGCTCATGAACTGAACGGCGGCTCTCGCGGAAGATAGCTTTGCCAGGTCAATGTCTTTACCTCCGCCCACTCCGAGAACAAGGTTCACTTCTGACTGTCTGACCTTTGTGATGACCTCTTCAAGGATTGATTCTGACGCTTCTTTGACTATGACATGGTCGACCCTGAGCCCTGCTTTCGCGACAGACTTGGCAACCCTCTCTCCAGCTAGCGGATATGTGATGGGACCAGAGACTACTAGTGCATTACCCCGGAAGCCAAGTCTGTGGCAAACATCTCCTACGTGGCTTATGACATCCTTGCCAACGATGACCTCTCTCGGAAGCTGCGTGTAGTGCTGGGATTCGTCTGATTCCATGAGTGTTCACAGAAAGCCTAGGATGACGAGGCCGGCTAGGAACACCACTATTTCAAGCCAGAGGAATGACCGGCCAATTCTTCGGGCCGTGCCTCCGACGAACGAGGTAATTGATTGGAACGTTTCTGAACCCAAAATTCGAAGGTTCAGGCTGAAACTGGAATATCCCACTGAAGCTGGCTCCATTTCATTGATTGCTCTTCTCGCCGTGGCCACTAACCTCTCGACAAACAACTCCTGCCGCATCTGTTCGCCAACAGGATGATACCCGAGCGGCGACCTTACGAGCCCCGTGACCAGGTGGGTGTCTGTTGTCATGACCTCACCGTCATCAATCCCAAGTGCTTTGAGTGCATTCAGAACCTTCTCCCTGAACCCGGTTTGCATATTGTTGCCGTCGACTGTCACATAAGCGGCTAGTTGATCACCCACTTGGAGTATTAGAATGGAAAGGCCTCCCGGTCCTATCCCATCTTCGAGCGAGAACTCCCTGAGAGGATCGCTAGCAACTCCCATCTTGAAGGTCTCCTGTGGGAGGCTCATACATACTCCTAAGTCCTTTGTGGCTACCTCTGTTAGAACTGCTGCCTGTTCTTGGGAAATTTTCGTCGGTCCAGCAAGTGAATTGTGGGCGTCGATGACAAGAGTTTTCGCTCCCTTCCCAAGTGCAGTAGCTTCAACGGATTGAGCTACTTCGAGTGGGAGGTCTTCCATGCTTCTTGGAGCAAGTGTCAACGTGATCAAAGCCGTCTTCCCAAAACACTGGGCACTGGCTTGCCCATCACCGACCCTCTCCCGAACCATGCGGGATGCTGTTGTGACATCAACTGCAGTCGGGTACGCTTTCTCAGTTCCTTCTATGAGTTGAGCGATATCTTCCTGAGCAATGATGTTGTGCTCGTGATTTGAGATGCTGTGGGGGATTAAGGCGATAGCGCCATTGTAGGATGCAATGGCGGCCTTCAGCCTAGATGGGAGGCCTCCGCTGCCTAGGTTTCTGTAGGGGCCGGGGTGGAACCTGGAGAGGACAATACACCCTCTGCTTTGAGTTTGATTCCCCTCGAACGCCAGAATAGAGGTCTCAACATTAGCCTGAGATCCGATTAGGGCGAGGCGAGACTCTAGGGGTTTACTCTCACCTTCCAGCCAATGCTCTAGAAACGCGCGGAAGAGGGCCAGGGGAGCATCACCGATTCGGTGCGAGCCGGACTTGTCAACCCCCCTAAGTATTCCTATTACGCCCACCGTTGACAGTGCAACGCTTGACAGGAATAGGACGCTCGTTTGAGACAGTGCTGAACTTGTCAGAATATGATGAAAGGACAACCCGTAGAAATATGCGAGAATTGACAGAGCTGGGACGAGCGTGGCTGCGGTGAATCTCTTCCATTGAGCTGCAATCGGCATTGAAAACATTGTGAGAAATCTGACGGGCAAGGAAATTGTGACGGTCATCAGAAGGCCGTCGGTCCAGAGCACGCTAGATTTGAAAATCGACGTGGCCGCAGAGGCCAGCGGCAACAAAACGAGAAGTGGCGCCCAACAGAGCAGCTCGACTCCCATCAGTCGTCGAAAATCGAGGACCGCGTCACTTCGCAGGAAAACCTTCGCGTTTAGCAATTCGCCAACTAGTGACGGGAGAATAATTACTGTGGCCGGAATGATGAATGATGTGGCAAGTTCAAGCCCTGAGAGAGGTAGAGCGAGGGCCGCAGGGAGAAATACCTCGGTACAAAACATGGACACTAACTGTGCGGTTGTTGGGAAACTTATTCTTCGGATGAAGTTGAAAGCGTGAACAGTTCCTGCTATCCCTCCCCCCGGCCGGTAGCCTTCGACCATTGGCTACTCCCGGCCTAGAGCAGCAATGATCCTACTCACCTGACTCGTCCCCTCTATTTCGAGAACTGTCCCGGTGACCAGTGCTTTCGCCCCGGATTTGGCGAGTTCTTCGGCCTGCTTGGGCTCTCTGATTCCACCTCCGACGATTACTGGGATTTCGACCGACGATACTACTTTCCTAACCATTTCCGCAGTTACGGGTGTCTCGGCGCCACTCCCGGCCTCCAGGTAGACCCATCGCATCCCGAGGTATTGCGCCGCAAGGGCGTAGGCCTGGGCCAAATCCGGTCTCGAGTAAGGTACCTTTTCCGCCCCACTAATTTTGCTCACAGCCGTGTTGGTTTCTCCGACCAATATGTACCCGAGGGGAATTGCTTCGAGACTGAACCGTTTCACTATGGGGGCACCCATGGCCTGGGTGCCGGTAATGTACTGGGGCTTCGAGGAGTTGAGCATTGACATAAAAAAGATGGCGTCAGCAAAGCGGCTAATTCCTTGTAGACCATTCGGGAATAGTATCACTGGGAGTGAAGAGTTTGCCTTTATCGTCTTGACGGTGGCGTCGATCTCGCTTGAAGAGGTCACAGTGGAGCCGCCTACCATGATTGCAGTTGTTCCAAACTTCTGCAGCTCCCCGACTGTCTCCGGGAGTGACTCGAGTGGCTTCTCAGGATCTATGAGGGCAAGGTGAATGCAGCCGTTTCGCTGTATGGATCTCAGGAGGGTCTTTTCCGTGGGTCCCGTTTTCGCCAACTCTAACTGGTTAGAAGCTGATATGCCACCTTCATCGCTAAGATAGGATGCCTAACTAGAAGCCCAACGGCTCTGTTGGGCTTTAGGCCGTTGGCCATGTCCATGAGGTCTTGGCCTTCAAGAAGTTCTGTTATGATGTTAAGGTCATGGTCTGAGAAACGTTCGAAGGACTCCAGTGCCTTGAGACTGTTTTCGATTCTCTCCCCAAAGAGTCGGTCAAACCGTTCTACGTATCTATAGAGCTGTGAAGCTGACGCGTCTCCGACTTGCACCGATTCTCCAGCGACCTCTCCCGCGACTTTTCCCGCGACAAGACTGGTGTGGATCCCAGCTCCCGTCAGAGGGATGACTTGCCCAGCCGCGTCTCCGCAAAGCATCATATTATCGATAACGAATTCAGCAACTTCCCCTCCGACAGGAACGGGGGCTGCGAGCGTCTTCCCGATTTTTGCTTTAGAGAAGGCCTTGGGGTGTTGCGCGATGAAACGGTCAAGGAGTTGTCTCGCGTTTCCGCCTTTTAGGCCGATTCCCACGTTTGCGTCTCCGTCGCCCTTCGGGAAAACCCAAATGTACCCTGACGGTGCTTTCTCATGTCCCACGTAAATTTCGAGCTTCGTTTCATCCTCTATAGTGCAGTCCGTCATGTAGTATTGTAGGGCGGTGATGGCGACATATTTGTTTCTCGCGAAGAACCTCCGGGCTAACAGCGAACCGACGCCGTCGCATCCAATTACGACTTTGGTTCTAAGGGTGAAGGTTTCTCCGCTTTTTCGACCTTTGAGTATGACATGACCGTCGTCTCGGCCGATTTCCTCGATCAGGTTTCCGTACCGGACAGCAGCCCCACAACCGCTCGCTCTCTTGGCCAGTACACCTAGGAATGAGGGCTTGTCGAGAATGAGCCCCTCTCCAGCAACGTTTACTCGCTTCTTCTCATTCGGGGCGTATAGGACGGCACCCGAAATCTTGTTGGCGACAAACTCAGATGAGGGCTCGATTTCCGCGTCCGATAGAACCCCTCCCAATACTCCCTCCGCGCACACTTTGCGACCAGGGTCAGTCTCTCGCTCAAGGAGAATTGTGCTAGCTCCAGAAGATGCTGCCTTCCACGCTGCCATAACCCCCGCTGGCCCAGCTCCGATTACAGTAACATCACAAGACTCCAAGAGCAACACCCAGGTAGACAGCGGCCAGGAATTTTCCAGGCTCCCGTTTAATCATTCTCTTACCGTGAGCGGGACGCGGCTTCCTTCCTGTCTAGGTCCTTCTCCACTCTGTTAAGGAACCAAAGGGAATAGATTGAGAGAGCGAAAACAGTGATTACCACCTTTGTTGCGAAAACTAAGTTAAGCGTCGTCCTTGTGTTTGGGTACGGATTGGCGAGAACATCAGGGTTGCAAGGCAGAGGAGTGCAGTTGGCACTCGTGACCGCGATAAGGGCTGACCAGATTGCAAAGTTGAAGAAGATCTCATAGAACGCACCGAAAGCGACGACTGCAGTGCCGATGAAAAGGAACCTTCGGACCTCGGGTGAGAGGGTAAGAAACCTGGCCCTCTTTGCTTCCAATCCGAACGTCCAATACAGGAAGCTGAAGTAGGCGAACCATGTTATGGGTTTTGCATAGAAATACGGGGAAAGTCCAGGGGGCGGCCACTCGGACTGGACAAACTGAAAGCCCAGTTGAGGGTTAGTTGTGGCGGTCAACCCATAGTAAAGGACGAAGGTAAGCGCGAGCAGTCCGGACGACCAAGACAGTATCGAAAACGGGCGCCGTTCCATGAGGGCCCGGAGTTCGAGATAGCCGAGTTTGGTTGGCCTCTCCAATTTCATACGGGGCTTCATGCCCAATGGAGGGTCTGGGGCTTTAGCGTTTGCTACTGCTTAGATGCAAGTGCTCTACAAGTCTCTGCGGTGAGGCATTTTGCAAACCTTAAACTGGGAACTTTTGGGCCTTTCGTAGAGGATTGTTGATCGTGAAGCGTTTGAATGACATCGTCCCAGAGAGAGTGGGCGACTTCAAGCGTTGGTATCTCTCGCGAGCCGAGCCTGGCCACGAGCTCTCCGTGAGATACGTGGAGCTAAACGGTATCGTTGCTCCTCACACGCACTACGTCGAGGAGACTATCTACTACATTGAAGGTAAAGGCGTTGCTAGAGTGGGGGATAGAGAAGTTAGCATCCGCCCAGGGACGATGCTTGTCATCCCTCCGGGTACAGTTCATAGTTCGATAAAGGAGGGCTCAGAACCGGTTCGCTACCTTGCCATTTTTGTCGGAAACCCCGACCTTTGATTCTGTTTCAGACAACAAGTGAAGTCAAAAAATGAGGACGGGGAGAACTTGAGCTCTCCCATTACCGGTTACTGCACGACCTCGCCTGAGGCGAATCGTGGGGCAACTCGGGTAATCTTGATCTTTACGTGGTCTCCTGGCTTTGTGTTCGGAATGAAGACCACTAGGCCTTCAACACGAGCTATTCCTTCTCCGCGTCTGCTGATCTCCTTGATGTCAACGTCGTATTCTTTGCCTTCCTCGACAGGTTTCGGACCGAATCGGTTACCTCCTCCACCATAGCCTCTCCTCTCATAACTCATCTGCATCTTCCACCTCCGTTCATACGTTCTTCTCGTTCGTTCCGGTTTCCTCGGGAGAAAGCAGCAGTCGTCTCGTCAACGGCTACCGGACGTTCTCCGGCAAGTCAACCTTCGGCAGGAAACGTTGAGGACCTGCAAAATATAAACCTACTTTCCGTGACGACCACCGTTCATCGGAACAGCCTAGAATCGTTAGGCTCAATAGCCGAAGTCGATTGCAGGGGCAAGTCACAATGCCATCACGAGTCGAAATTTTCCCCTTGACAGGCCTACCGCTGATCAACCCCGGTGACGACCTTGCAGGTATGATTGTGAAACAAGTCCGAATGAAAGGGTTGAGTATCAAGAACGGAGACATCATTGTCATAGGACAGAAAGTGGTTTCAAAGTCTGAGGGTCGAGTGGTCGACGTTTCCAAGGTCAGAGCTTCAAAGAGAGCGCTTGACCTTGCCAGGAGAGTTAGGAGGAAAGCGGGGTTCGTCGAGCTTGTTCTCCGAGATGCGAAGAAGGTGGCCAAGGCTTCAAAACAAGTACTCATAGTGACAACCAAACAAGGTTTTACGTGCTTGAACGGAGGGGTTGACAAATCCAATGTTGAGGGGGAGAGAATGTACGCCCTTCTTCCAGTCGACCCGGACATGTCAGCGCGAAAAATCAGGGCACGAATCCAGCGACTGACCAACCGTCAGGTAGGTCTCTTAATCACTGACACTCATAGCCGACCCTTTAGGTTGGGCCAAGTGGAAGAGACTATCGGGCTTGCAGGATTAGATCCAATGGCAGATTACAGAGGAAAGCATGACCTGTTCGGATACCAGCTCCGGTTCAAGAATGTGGCTGTAGCAGACGAACTGGCTGCGGCGGCGGAGCTTGTAATGGGTCAGGGGACTGAGGCCACGCCTGTAGCGATTATCAGAGGAGTTGGACGAGTCGAGTTCAAGGAACGAGCTCGAAGCTCGGAGCTCGTTGTTGCCGTCGGACAGGACCTCTTTAAGGGGACACTTTGAAACGACGAGGCTCAGCTGCTAAACCCGCCCGAACCCAAGAATCGCACAAAGTCGTCTATGACCAAGCGCAGTGGTCACTACTGAAAGGGTTTCGAGACAGAGCCATCACAGTTTTTGAAGCGCTAGGAACATGGAGAGAATCGAGCATTATTCACGGAAGCGTTGCAAGAGGCGATGTTGATGAAGAGAGCGACATCGACATAGTCATTCCCACCGAAACCGCTACCCAGCTGGTGGAGACAAACCTTGAGAGCTCAGGATTTACCGTCGTCACGAGAGAAATTTCTCAAGCCACTCCGGCACACTCCCCTAAGGCGCACCTGTACCTCGACCCTGAGCAACGAGTAGTAGTTACAATCCCATTACTCCAGTTGCGCAAGCTAGAAACCGAGTTTTACAAGTTCGGAGGAGCTGCAACCCTCCAAGACCTTCGAAACAACTTGCGTGTGCCAGGATGCACGAAGAGACTTACACTCGTAGAACCCACGATAGACGGTCACCTCGAATCGCCGGTTGTCGAGCATGAACCAGGGGTGGCAAGAAAGGTAGGAGTCAGTGTTGAAATCGTAAGGGAACGTGTACGAGTCCTCACGCGTAGGGATCGTTATGGCCGGACTGGAACATTCCTCAAGCTGAAGGTTCCAGAGGTCGTCACGTTCGAAGAAGTCTTGGGCGAGGAGGCGAAGACAAACCCCGCTCTAAGAAGAACGCTGAGAATCCGGCAGAGGGGTAGATGAACCTACCGTCGACGCGGTTTCTACGTTATCTCTACCGTTGAAAAGGTAATATTCATCGAAACAACGGCGAATCGGAAACCCATCGGGAAACGAGTCGCATGAGTTTCTTCTTAGACCCATACCTGCCCATCCTAGCATACCTAGCAGTATGGGGCGTCCTTGTCCTCCTTGGATACTTGCTGAAAGCAGAGAAGCACGGAATCATCCTCAAACCCTACTACTTCATGTTGAAGACAGTAGTCTTCAACAGCTGGCTGGAACGAATCGGGAACAGGTTCCGAAGGATCTGGTTAGTCTACTTCGACATCGGAGCGGCGATGGGCCTAGGACTGCTCGTTTTTGCGATCACAATCTTCCTCCAAAACGCAGTCGGCCTCCTGACCCGCGCCCCCTCGGCGGGTCCGACACTCTTAATCGTCCCACTTCCGGGGTTGACCATTGGCTGGGACGTCTTTCCTTACGTTCTTATCTCAATTGCCATTCTGTTGATTCCCCACGAAGCAGCGCATGGCATCGCCAGCGTCCTCGACAAAGTACCAATCAAGTCCTCAGGAGTGTTCATGGCAGTTTTCCTACCTGGCGGCTTTGTCGAAATCGACGAGGAAGACCTTGCAAAACGGGCATCCAAGACCAAACTAAGGGTGTTCGCGGCAGGTTCGTCAACAAACGTGATCAGCTGGCTCCTTGTCGTCCTGCTCCTCTCGAACTTTGCCCTAACAATCAGTCCGCTTTACAACGCATCTCCTTCTGGGGTCCTCGTTACAAGACTCTCTGACGGCGGACCAGCTCAGACCGCGGGAATACAGCCATGGTCAGTAATCACTTCGCTTGACAATACTACTGTCAACCGGGTCGGCGACCTAGCCAACTATCTTGCCAGAGTCCGTCCTAACGCTACCGTAGTGATCGGGCTCAACGATGCGAGAAAAATTCCAGTACTGACTAAGCCGGCGTCTGACAATGCGAGCCGTGCCTTGATTGGCATACAGCCCTTTGACTATTATGCCCCAAGGGCCGGGTTCCTTTCGGTGGCTTTTCCCTTTCAACTGTTCAGCACCTTCCAATGGCTGGCCATCATCCTGCTCGGGGTGGGCATAGTGAACATGCTTCCCATGTACCCCTTTGATGGTGATCGCTACTTCGATACTATCCTTGGTAGACTGGGCCTGAAAGATACTAGGAAAGCTAGGACCCTTGCTAGCATCATATCTCTGAGCCTCTTAGGGGGAAACCTTGTTCTCTCCTACATTATGTTCGGAACCGTGTTCCCGAGGTAGCCGGATATGGATCCCATGATATGTGGCACCTGTGGGAACCATCCAGCATTCTACCGGCGAGAATACGAGGGCGTTGCACTCTGCAAAGCTTGCTTCAAGACGTCCATTGAACGCAGAGTCAAACGAACCATTGGTCGGTGGAAGATGTTCGAACCGAACGATCACATCGCCGTGGCAGTCTCCGGCGGAAAGGACAGCTTGACGATGCTCATGATTCTCAAGAAACTGGCTTCTCGTTTCCCACGTACGAAGCTGACAGCTGTTACAGTGGACGAAGGCATCGCTGGTTACCGTGAGGAGGCAGTTGAGCTCGCGCAGAATTATACTAAGAAGCTTGACGTGGCCCACGAAATAGTATCGTTCGCAGACATCTTCGGGTATGGACTAGACGATTTCTTACGGGAAAGAAGTGAACGGTTGACAGCATGCTCCTACTGCGGTGTCTTCCGCCGTAAAGCGATCAACTTGGCGGCACGGAAGGTTGGAGCGACAAAAATCGCCACGGCCCATAACTTGGATGATGTCGTGCAGACTTACTTGTTGAACCTGTTTCAAGGTGATGTTGACCGGTTCGTGCGGTCAAGCCCAGTGCTTCGGGACTCGCGCGGCATGTTTCTGACCCGGGTGAAACCGTTGTGCGAGGTCCCCGAGAGGGAGATCGCGCTCTACGGATATTCTGAAGGCTTGGTTTTCCAGTCAGTCTCCTGTCCGTACATGACGGAGGCCTTGAGAAACGAGCTGCGTTCTGCGGTCAATAAGCTGGAAATCGCTCATCCAGGGGTGCTATACTCATCATACCGGGCGATGCTAAGGCTTAGGGGTCTCGCCGAACCCGGAGTTCCCTCGTCGACGCTCGTCCCATGCAGCAACTGTGGAGAACCAGCATCTTCTGAACTGTGCGAAGCTTGCCGGATGGTTGGAGCTCGGGGAACGATGCTTGAAAACCCTCGGCCAACCCTGCTCTAGTCTCAACGACTTCGTCCCGCGAAACGTTGGGGTTTTTGCTCGGTGACGCCTGGCCACCTAAGCGGCAGGCCAGAGAACATCGCAACAACCCACGGTAAGCACGGATAGACGCGAAGAAATCGGTTCAAACTCCCATTAGAGAAGTCAAACACGAGGTCAGAGGCCCTGAGCGGGCCTCTCTTCGGCACCGGCCATAGGAAAGAGTGTAACCCAAAGCGGAGTCGTCATCGTATCAGGGCGTTTACATTTTCCAAGGCAAGTAGAATCCAGTCGAGGTTACAGACGTTGCGGCTGAAGACTCGTTCTGGGACGAGTGAAGTGATCACGGAGCCCGATGACCTAGGTACGCCGGGACTGGCGCAACGTAAAGCGGCGAAGCCGAGAAAGCGCAAAGACAAGGGGACCAGAGGCAAACAGTCCAAACAGAAAACGCCAAAGAAGCCAAAACTCGAGACTGACAAGACTGAAGAGCGTAGCGTCCTGCCCAGTAATAGTCCCATTCCTACTCCTAAGCTATCACCCGCGTATGCACCATTAGCGGAACCGTCGGCCCGTGAGAGCATCAGCGAGCCTGAAGAAGCTAAACCCTTCTACGTCATTGAAGGAGTGAGAGGGTCAGAGCCGGATGCTAGAGAGGACAAGTCGTCCGAGACAGGAATCCCCTCCCACTTCCAACCACCGACTCCGTCCCCGTACACTCAATCATCTGCTCCGGGAGAGGGTCAGTATTACTTGGTCTTCGTCAACGCCCCCGCCCAGTCGCTCGTCAAAACTAAGGTTCAGATAGACTTCGACACGTTCCCTACTATTACAATTGGCAGAGACCCGGAGAATGTCGTGGTGATTCCGGACCAGAATGTTTCGAGACTCCACGCCGAACTTAGCCGGGACGGGGGCGAAGTTGTGTTGAAGGATCAACAGAGCACGAACGGAACATATCTTTACGATGGAAAGGAGTTCCAGCAGGTCAACGAGAGTGTTGAGGTCAAGCCGAACAGCCTCATCAAGTTCGGCTCCGGCACCATCGTGAAACTGATCTGTGAATAATTTTCTTTTTGTCCTTCTCGTCGAGAATAGGAACCACGTGAACTGAATAGAAATCAATGTATTCCTTTGAGTCGCTCCCCAGATCCACTTTTTCCCGCCGTGTCGAGGAAAAAGGCCAATGCTGAACCCAAACAAGAACTGCGAATGGGCTCAGTCTGTTCCTCTTTGAGCGTCCATGTCCACTTCCCCGTAGACTTATAGGATTACCCCTGGAATCTGCAGGAGTTCCGTAAGGACGCGGTAGGTGAAGCCCCAGACGACGCGTCCATTCAAGACGAACGATTCCACCTTCCACGTCCGACCTCGGACCGACACCTCACTTGTCGATAGGTTAGGCTTCAAGTCTCGGAACGAAACCCAGAACGCGTCCGCCACTTCAGATCCCACCCTGACCAAAGGCTTCCTCCTCAAACCATAGACCCATGGCTGCACCCTCATCTCCGTCTGCCTCATCGGATGACCAAGGCTCAACGGGCCGAGCCTAACGCCCTCCTCTTGGAGCTTGACCCCAACCTCTTCAGACACCTCCCGTTCCAAAGCAGACACAGTCGACCCGTCCAAGCCTTTCACCTTACCTCCAGGCAGCCCTATTTGACCAGACCAAGGGTCGTCGTGCCGCTCGGTTCTCTGAATGAGGAGCACTTCGAGCGCTCCGCCCGATTCAGAGAGCATTACTGCCACCGTTGCCTCGACCTTCACATCAGCGGAGGATCTGTTCAGTCTAACCAGAGCTTCCTAGCTTGGATAGCTATGAACGACAGGTTCTGTCAACCTCTTCCTAGAAGGCGACAGGGCGATCTTCGACGTGCTTTCCCGTGATTTCCTCGTTTATCAACTGGTACTTTGCCTTCACGAGATCCATCAGCTGGGCGATGTCCTTGGAGTTTTGAATCGTGAGCCCAGCCCACGTCCTCTTCCGTACCTGTTCCCTCAAGCGCCAGTCGATAGCCGGGTTATCGACGAGCTTGGACCTAGACTTGTAGTCGGCGTGAATAGTCGCGTTAATCTCACTTCCCCTCGCATGGAGGTGGAACAGCTGCCTGCCCTCGTAGAAGAATGCCGGAACAGGCTCTCGACTATGCTCCTCGTACTGGACCTTCATCGTAACTCCTTTCAACTGCCTCATCCGAGTACGCAGGGTTTGGAAGACGGACCAAGTTTGGGCACCTACTCGGTCGGCGATTACAGAGAGATCAGGGCTGTCTTTGTGCGGCAAATCGCATAAGGGAGGAGACCCGATTCTACTATTTTACTCTAATCTGGATAGCGACTTAGCTAGCCGAGTCAAAGTCGAGACTGGGACACACGTTAACCAGCCACTACATCACTGGGTTGGTCCTTTAGGTGGAGACCCAGACGGCACTATACCGTTTAGTTCCCGGGTCGCGCGGAGAAGTTCACCCGAAACTGCATAGTAGGCACGGCTGCCCAACGGCAAATACCGAATAGCCTTTTTCAGCTGTTTGATGTAGAACCTGATTTCAGCAGGGTCGTGACGTGCAACAGCGACCTTCTCGAGCTGTTCGGGCTCCGGTGGGTCGACAGCGAGACGCTCTCTCCGACGGGGCAATCAGATTCAGCTGATACCGATTTCCAGGGAACCGGTAAATAGAAAGTGTAACACGGACCTTCCGCATAGAGTACCTTGAGCTTGACTCGAGAAAGTCTTTGCGTATTTCAGTCCATACTGCAGCTCGAGCAGAAGCCACAATTTCTACAGACCCCTCTCTGGTCGAGCTCGGTTTGACAATTCGGGCACTGTGCTTCAAGACGGGTCTTGTGGATTTGCAAGCGTTGCAAGTTTCCGCCAGACTCAAGAGTTGACGATAGGGAGGGCAAACCTGTTCTCGGCTGTGGCGGGCTCGGCTTTCGAACGGTACCCTCGCAAATCCAGAGTGACCGAGGAAAAGCCGAGAGACAGCAGCTTCTGGCTAATAGTGTCCATCACCGCCTCGTTGAAGAACAAGTTGCGCTCGTCTGGCCCAACCTCGATCCGGGCCAGACCGGTATGGTAGCGGACTCTAAGCTCGCTGACTCCGGTGAGCGACCTTATGAAGTCTTCCGCTTCTCCGACCATCGACAGTTTCTGCTCCGTCACCGTTTCCCCATGCGCGATTCTCGAAGAGAGACACGGCATGGCCGGTTTGTCCCAGACGGACAGTCCCAAGGCTCTCGCCGCTTCTCGGACATCTCTCTTGCGAAAGCCGGCGAGCAGGAGCGGGCTTATCACGCCTGCTTGGAGGGCGGCCTGAAGTCCAGGGCGGTCATCTGAGAGGTCGTCTAGCTGGGTCCCGTCAAGAATGGCCATCATTCCATGCTTGTCCGCAATGAGCCTCAGCTCTTTGTAGAGGGTTTCTTTGCAGTAGAAGCATCTGTTGGAGCCGTTGGCAGAGTAGTTAGGGTCCTCAAGCTCATGCGTTCGAACTATGACGTGTCCTATGCCAATTTCATCGGCTATCCTCTTTGCAGTCTCTAACTCTCCAGGGGAAAGGGATTCGGAGGCTGCGGTAGCCGCGATTGACCTGTCTCCCAGTGTCGCGTGAGCTATGAACGCGACTAGCGAACTGTCGACTCCGGCCGACAGCGCGACAACTACACCTTTCGATCGCCTGATTATCTCGACGGCCTTCTCAGTCTTCGAGCTTAGTTCAGGCGATTCTATTCCGCGTAGCATGCTCAAATGAACAACGGTAGGGTGTTCTAATTTAAAGGGTTCATTTCAGAATCATGTAGTCGACTAGTCTGATGTCAGTCTCCAAGTTTCAGCAAAGTATACGGAGACTTCAGAAGAAGAGCCGACTGTTAGCTGTCAGTGAGCTTGGCAAACTCGCAAAGCTCGATGTTGGCCGTGAGGTCCGGAAAGGAGTCCCCGAGGTTATTCTTGCAGAAGGGAAAGAGCCCGATGACGTCGCTAGAATCGTGGGGAAAGTGGTCGTCCATACTGGGAGAGCGATCGTCAGCCGGGCCAGTCAGAAACACCTTCGTGCTGTTAAGCTCCGTAGTGGATCCGGCTTGGAGGTCGAGTATGACCCACGGTCCCGGATGATAGTGGTGAGGTCCAAGTCGTATCGCACCAACCGAGGCGGTGGTCGTGTTGGCATTCTCACCGCAGGCACATCCGACATTCCGGTTGCAGAGGAGGCGAGGATAATTGCCGAGGAGATGGGATGTAAGACGAAGTCCTTCAACGATGTTGGGGTTGCTGGCCTCCACAGACTGTTCGAGCCGCTAAAGGATCTTCTTCGCTGGGATGCCGACGTCATTCTCGTTGTCGCGGGTCGAGAAGGAGCGCTTCCAACTGTCGTCGCCGGGATTGTCGACGTTCCGGTTGTGGGGGTGCCGACCTCTCGAAGTTACGGGTTTGGAGACAAAGGACTCGCCGCACTCGCAGCAATGCTCCAGTCGTGCTCCCTAGGAATGTCTGTTGTGAATATTGACGGCGGCGTTGGAGCCGGTGCGGTGGCCGCAATGATTGCAAACCGGGTCGGACAGGTCCGGGCATCGAGAAGCGACACTAGGGAGTCCTGAGAAATTTGGGCGTAGACCTAGCCGACCTCATCCCACGAGTGAAAGTCTCCCTGGATGATCTGTCTGGAAAGACCTTTGCAGTCGACGCTTACAATGCCCTCTACCAGTTTCTAGCAATCATCAGGGGGCCGACCGGAACCCCCTTGATGGACAGGAAGGGCAGAGTAACCAGTCATCTCAGCGGCCTCCTTTACCGTACTACGAATCTAGCGGAGAGGGGCATCAAGCTCGTCTATGTTTTCGACGGAAGGCCCCCAGCATTGAAAGAGGTTGAGATAAAGCGGCGGAGGGCTGTGAAGGAGGAAGCTATCGTCAAGTACGAGGCTGCTGTGACCTCAGGGCGGGTCGAGGAGGCGAAGAGGTACGCGCAGGCGACGTCGAGCTTGAAGGACATGATGGTAGAAGACTCGATTAGAGTCTTGGACCTACTTGGCGTTCCACACGTGCAAGCCCCGTCCGAGGGAGAAGCTCAAGCGGCAATAATGGCGGCACGAGGGGACGTATGGGCTGCTGTGAGCCAAGACTTCGATTCCATTCTGTTTGGAGCCAATCGATTGGTGAGAAATCTAGCGATAAGCGGCCGACGAAAACTACCAATGCAACAGGCATATGTTCAGGTCGACCCGGAGACCGTAGACCTTCAAACCGCGCTTCGTGAACTCCAACTCTCGAGAGAGCAGCTCGTGGACCTTGGAATATTGATAGGCACCGATTTCAACCCCGACGGTTTCAAAGGTATTGGACCCAAAACCGCCCTTAAGCTAATCCGCGAACGAGGAAGCATTGACAGCATTGCTCAGGCAAGTCCCGACTTTCGCCCCCCACCAGAGCTCCGCAGAATTAGGGAAATATTTCTCAATCCAGACGTCACAACAAACTATAGCCTTCGCTGGAAAGAACCAGATATCGAAGGACTGGTGAAATTTCTCTGCGGCGACCGCGACTTCAGCGAAGAAAGGGTCCGCAACGCTGTTACAAAGGCGAAAGCAGGGTTCGCTGTGGAGAGTGAGAAGAAAACTCTCGAATCATTTTTCGGCTAGTTCCTGAAACCATGCTGGCCGACAAGCGGGACAAACGCTACACCCCCCAGATTCCGACGATCCACCACCCCATCTCTAGTCTTCCTAACACGCACCAGTTCCTGTGGGAAGAAGCGGTCGCCTACAGGGATGAGCATGAGCCCCTCCAACGCCAGCTGGTCAACTAGTGGACGAGGAATGTCGGGGGCTGCGGCGGTCACGAGAATCCTCTCGTAGGGAGCTCGATCTGGGTAGCCGACGGTCCCGTCACCAAGGACCAACGTCACCCGTTCGGAATAGCCCGCCAGGTCAAGGTTTCGACGGGCCAATTGGACAAGGCTCTCTAGCCTTTCAATCGTGAAAACGTGGCCTCTTGGCCCCACTAGCTCTGCAATGGTCGCGGCGTGGTACCCGCTACCCGCCCCTATCTCCATCACGCTCATTCCCTCCTCCAGCTCCAAGGCCTCGTCCATTATTGCGACCATGTTACGCCCGGCTGGTCAGCCGTGAGGCGCGCTGATCGTCTGCCCATGGCCTATGGGGAGGGGAGAGTCGCCGTAAGATTCGGCGCGGAGGTCTGCGGGAACAAAGAATTCCCTAGGCACCTTCCTCATCGCTTCTATCACGCTCGGTTTGCGAAGAAGACCTTCCACGACTAGACTGTTGACCATACGTTCCCGCTGCCTGGCAGAGTCTTTGAGCCTGTTTCATCCCCCCAGGGGAAAGGTCTCGTCTGTTAGGAATATTAGGGTCGCGGTCAGGAAACCTCCAAATTGTCATTTGTCATCACTGCTCGGGGGCACCGCGCAGTGCTCTCCACTCACCCTACGACTCTTGAGATAACGACCGACCGCAGTCTAACGACCAGGGCGGACTGCGTTGTTGCGGTTGAAAGTTCTCACGGGCTGGCCGATCTTCCTTCTGAAGTTAAGAGAATATTGTCAAGTAATCTTGGCCGCGGAATTCTAATTCTCAAGGTCGGAGACCACGCCTTTACTGTCCATGCTCGGGGGTCCCAAGCGCTTACCCTCTCTCATCCCAGGGATATTGTCGTAAGAAGGAGCGGGTTCATTTCGGAGCGTACCCTGATGGTTCATTCGGACAAGGCCGCCGCCGACATTCCTAGGGCAATGGTGAAGCTTCTACAGAACCCCGAGGAGGAGATCAGCATCGAGATTCATGCGTCCCTTCAAGCGCAATCTTAACGTCTACTACCACCTGCCACCTCATCGGAGCTACCTCCCGTACCTTCCTTGTGCCTAGTAATTGCTCAAGCTTCCAACCGCAATTGGCCAAGCCTTGGACTAACTCGTTGGTGGCTATTACCTCGCAATCAGGTCCTTCAGCAAAAGCGTAGTAATGTACGATTCCACCTTCTGGCACCAGTGCCCCGCATGCCGCCGGTATGAATTCGGTAGAGTCCGATGGGTGGTTCATGATGACTCGTGTAGCTATCCCGGACAAATGCTTTCTCACAACGTCTTTGGCGTCGCCATGCCACACCCGTAAAACACCACGAGGTTTGTTCAGCTCTATGTTCTCCTTCATGAGCTTGACCGCTTCGAGGTTGACATCAATCGCGTCCACTTCGACGTCAGAGAGTTTCTTTGCTATCATGATAGAGAAAGGCCCCACCCCCGCAAACATGTCAACGATGCGTTCTCCACTCTCAACCAACTTGACGATTCGCTGGTGCTCGTGCGAGAGACGAGGGGAAAAGTAGGCCTTCGCCAGATCAACCTTGAATCGGCAGCCGGACTCACGATGGATAGAAGTAGTCCTCTCCTCTCCGGCCAGAAATCGCACGGGACGGATACGTTCCCTTCCGGAGACCGCTCCGGTCTTGGCAAGGACAACTCGAGCGTTTCTGTTCACAGTTAGGATGCCTGCTGCAAGGGTCTTCTCATGATCCTTGAACTCCTCGGGCGACTCGACTACCACGATATCCCCAATAATGTCAAGGGACTCGGGAAGGATTTCGAGGAGTCCCTCTGGAAGTTTCCCGGCGAGTTCTTCCGCAAGGGTTTGACGAGAGGTTGGTCTAGACTGAAAATCGCTCTCGGATAGAGAAAAATCGTGCAGTTTCTCGCTCAATGCTTTTTGTTGGGTGGGCAGAGGGCGGCGACTAAGAGGAATGACCAGCCTATTTCCGCTGGATTGGATGCGAAGCTTTCGTTCAAGGAGGCCGATGTCTCTTAGGAGGCGAAGGGCCATCTCGCCTTCCTTCTTGTTGACCTGTAGCCCCAATTGCCGAGTGCTATCATTAGCTCTTTTATTCAGTTTCAACTAGGAGGGGGCCTTGGCCTCCGTTCTCGACCTTAGGCTTTTTAGAAAATCAAGGTCGGCCAGGGCGCATTCAGCGGACAGGCGAACGTCCTCGTTCGGGTCATCGAGGGCTTCGACAAGTCCGTTTCGGGACCTTTCGTCGCCTATTGACCCGAGCGCGACGGCGCATTCATGACGGACAAGCACGCTCTCATCATTCTTCATGGCTTCTAGCAAAGCTGGTACCGCCGACTTGAAGCCCAGCTGGCCTAGGGCAAAAGCCGCCTCGTGCCGGACCAAGGGGCTTGGATCTTTCTGGAGTGGTCGACAGAGAGATGGGACAGCTTGTTCGTTCTTGATATCAGCTAGCATGCACACGGCGTGAATCCGTAGCACTATGCTCGACGGAGCTTCCAACACACTTTGAAATGTGGATATGTCCCTTTTGGAAAATGCCCATTCCATTTTTTCGAGCGTCCGGAAATCATCGGTGTGATCCGGGAGTTTCCGTTGGACCAGCTTATCGACTGCTGTCTTCAACGCTACTGCTTCCGGTTGAGACCTTCCGAAATCGACGGCAGACCGTGTCCTACATTAAACTGCTGTTCGATCCCCGGGCCGTGCTTCGTCGGCTGTCATGACCTGCTCAAAGCACTTGGGGCAGTACGGACCCTCATACGGTCCATGCTTTGAACAGCTCGGGCCTCTGCTCCTTCGCATTGCAGTTCTGGGAACGCGCAGTTGGATGCGACCTATTCTAACCATCAGCTACGGGACTCTTCGGTTTCAGGGAACGTAGACGCCGATTTCTTCGGCTATCTGCCTTAGCCTTCTTACTCGCTTCTGAATTGGAGGGTGTGTCGAGAATAGCTCGACAAGCGAGTGCCCACTGAAAGGGTTCACTATCCAGAGAGAAGCAGTAGAAGCGGACGTCGAGGATCGGCCAGGCATCGTATTTGATGTGCGAGCATTTGCTCGTACAGAGATTTTGTCGAGCGCGGTGATGAGAGCGCCAGGGTTTCTGGTTAGTCTGGCCCCGTATTCATCAGCGTTCAGCTCGAAGCTGCGGGAAGTTCCAAGTCGGACGAAAGTTGCTCCCAGCGGAATCAAGATTGAGGCGAGAATAAGTGTGACAAATCCACCATTGTTCTGTCGGCCGCCCCTCCCGCCGCCCCACATGGACCATAGAGCCATGTTTCCAAGGTATGCCACAACTCCTGCGATAGTAGCAGCGATACTAGAGATGAGAATGTCACGATGGACTACATGGCCAATCTCGTGTCCGATGACGGCCTCCAACTCGCTAGGCGTTAGAGTGTCTAGAATACCGGTGGTTGCTACCACCACAGCCTTTCCGGGTCCTC
The DNA here is from genome assembly GCA_005888735.1 of Candidatus Bathyarchaeota archaeon. Lineage (GTDB taxonomy): Archaea > Thermoproteota > Bathyarchaeia > 40CM-2-53-6 > 40CM-2-53-6 > BA-19. The sequence goes on along the minus strand of VBBN01000030.1, from coordinate 117,566 downwards.
GGCCAGTGGCGAACGCGTTGGGCTGAGACTGGTTGACTACTCCGACCTTGGGCATCGGTATACCTGCCTCTTGGGAGACCTTGCGGACTATTCCGTAGAGGGTCGGGTTCTCATTCTCACTGACTATTCGAGCCCGGGCCATCTTGACGACAATCTTGTCGCTCCAAAAGTAGCTGGCGAAGTTCAGCAGTCCCGCAATTATCAAGCCGATGAGCATGAAGCTTATTGGGTCTCCAAAATATATCCCAACCGCATAGCCAAGAAGCATTAGCAACCCTGTCAAGACGAAGAACAGTGTTGCGATTCGAGCATAAACTGAGGCCGACATTTTCCCCAGAAGTATCCGCTTCGGCTTAATTACGCCTTTTCCTAGCCTCAAGCAAGAACGCGAAGACACCGCTCATCAATGAGCCTGCTCGTACCAGCGCAGCATCCGCATGACGCGGAAGGTGCTCCAACGGCCGGGCTTTCCCTCGCCCTCGTCCATGGCGAAGTGCAACTGGCCCGGATGGGGTTCTGCAATGGCCATCGGCCGTCCTTGCCGCGGCGCTTCTCGACCAAGCCGACTGCCTCTGCAACCCGCTCGTCCGGTGTGACGCCGGCAGCGCACAGGTACTCGAGCCCCCTGAGTACGTCGTAGTAGTAATAGGTGGGGTAAGAGAAGAGCGTCCAGACATTCCTCCACGACCTCACTCGTCGAGAGTCGACGGAACACTCGGCGCTTCAGGAGGTATTCTTGCGCCTTGTGGCGGGCGGCCTTCGCCTCGGCTGTGCCACCGTGGCCCGTTCGTGCTCGAGCAGGCCCTCCAGCACAGCGATCGTCGTGTTGAATGAGGACCGTGTTGAGCCGCGCTCCACCTCGCAGTTCCAGCCGCCGTGGCTGAGCTGCTCAGTGAGCAGTCTGTCGACAACCGCCTGCACGTCCTGGCCGAAGTAGGAGCCCAACGCCACAGCCAAGCCGTTTGAGCAGGGCTCGACCTCGCGAGAAGAACGGCTCGTGGTCGTGCTCCCACCTGCTATTCTCGCGGACCCGGGTCACCGCGCGGCGAAATCGGCTCACTCTCGGGATCCAGGCCCATCTCACGCAGGAGCGACAATGTCAAGGTGTGGAGGTCCACGCCCGCGTGTACGTGCTATCGCCCCGCTGGCCTCGAGCTCTGGAGAGCGAGCAGGCGTGCCCCCTTTCCTTCGAGACAACCTTCGAGCGCTCGGCGGCGACGACATCGCCAGGCCCATCCTTCAGGTCACGCATCACTTGCCAACGTATCGAGGGGTCGGAGTCCAACAACCACTCCACAATAGTCGCGTCTGTTCCTCCCCTCTACTCCACCGGATAACTAACGGTAGCGTCGTAGTAGAACGTACCCATGGAAAATGTCAGCCGGCCAGACAGACCTCGGGAATCAGCAAGCAGGAGTCCGACCGCTTGCGGCCGGGGTATGCCGTCAGAGTAGTGCGATCGTTAAGCGCATATCCAAGGTTTGCGCAAGAAGCCCCCAAGATAATCGACAAAATCTGGGTCTTCTCAAAATCCGTCACTTCAGCCGTGACCTTGAAGTTACGTCCGGATTATCGCCGCGGGAGCACCTGGCACGAACTCAAGGCTCAGTAAGTTGAACAAACCAATTCGGCTGACACTAGTCCGGTGTCCTCGTCTGCAAGGGCGCCGAGAATTGGTCTGCAACCGCATCCACCTTCGAGGCCTCGGGAATAGAAGATGAAAGACAATAGAGGACTCTTGGATTTCAAGGCCAAGAAATCTCTCAGATGGGGCCTCTTACTAGTCTCAACACTAATCATCTTCAGCGCGAGTGCACTCGTCTACGCCGGAATAACCTATGAAAAAGCGCTCGAAGTATACAGCACAGGCGGGGTCACCACAGGGTCGGGCCCGACCGGGACGGCAGGATCAGCTCTTTCAACAGTGTATATTCTGGCAGTATTAGCGTTGATCTCCGGCCTCGGACTATTTGGGTTCCTACGTGAAGCGTACAAGCGCGTCAGCAAAGCTTCAGGCGGACGAGAATCATCGCCGAAGGCTCCCGAGTCCTTGGCCTCAGGAGAGGAGGAATGGGAGGAGGCTCCGAGCAAGGCGAACGATGAGGGATTTGCCAGCGAACAGTAGAACTGCCTAAGCTGTCAGCGTCATTGCTGTAGTACCGTGTTCGGCCCCAGTGGGTAACAGAGCCTAGATGAGAGGGCCCCCATGCGGGCCTCTGCTTCTCGGAGAAGAGTGCGATGGGAGGTGAGAGAATAAGAATGAATTTTCTCAAGATAGAATGGACAAAGAAGAAAGGAGCCATTGCTCTCCTTGCGACCTCTCTCGTTGTATCTAGTTTCATGCTTGGCGGTTACATTGCCACGGGAAATTGGAATCCATGGGGTAACAGACACTACTACCAAGTCTTGAACGCAAACTTCCGGGAATGCTACACGCCTGCAGGCGGCACTCCCGAGTGCCAATCAAGCCACAACGTAATGTTCGACACCGGCGCTCAATACGTCGAGAAACTGGTCACTTCCAACAACGAGGGATTCTGCGCAGTATCGGCATCTTGTAGCTTCCACTTCATCGCCATGTCAAGCAACACTGCCGCTCCTACAGCCGGTCAGTCGTCGACAGGAGTGAACGGCGCATCGTCTAGTGGAGACTGCGGTAACGCAGGCGGTACTGCTGGTCAGAACGGGTCAGAGCTTACGACGAACGGATTCGCGGCTACCGGGGGTACAGTGACAGACATTTCGGGTAGCTCACCAAAGAGCTCGACAGTCGTGAACACGTTCACTGACGCTACCGCGGCGACTACCGTTGCCCAGAGTTGTTTAGTCATCCAGACAGGAAGCGACTCCGCCAACAGAGTCACCCTCGCAGCCGCAACCTTCAGCGCCATCACACTCCAAGTTGGAGACACGATACAGATCACGTGGACCATTACTTGGACCTGGAGCTAAGACGAGTCGACCAGATGAGCAAACCAAGAACTCGGATGTTTCAATCTCCGAGTAATCCTCACAATTCGACAATTTTTGTAAAACTAAGCAGTTGCAATGTCTTTCGGTTTCCGGAGCTAAACATCGCCTGTTACAACACACGTGTATTTGCCGCTAGAGGCGGACTATATGCCAAGCGTAGGCCTTAGGTGGCCTTCAACCGTTTTCGTGGAGGAAAGTCGAAGCGCGAAGAGTTTCATTGACTGCGATGGTGGCTCTTGCAATTGCTGTAGCGGTCAGCCTGCCTGTCGGTCATGCGGCTAACAACATTCACACGTTCTACCTTGGAAGCGCCTCCCAAGCTGGTTGCAGCGGCAAATGTGAACAATTGTCGACTTCGTCTGGCTCAGCGGACACTGCGACCAGTCAGAGTATAGTGATCGGCAGTGCCCCGGCCATCGACGCGAACGGTAATGCGAAGCGAACTGGAACCTGGAGTTCTGGCAGCACCTTCACAATCACTGGACTCTCGACCTCTTCAAGCCCTGATTCGATTCTGATAGTGATAGTTGAAAACCCCCGCTCTATAACAGTTTCAAGCCTATCGGCTACGGGCATCACGTTTGACTCTTTCGCACGACGAGCATTCGATCCCGGTGCAGGCTCCGTATCAATTGAGGAATGGCATGGAATTGCTTCAAACACTCTGTCCTCCGTTACTATCACGGTAGCCCTGTCTGGCACTCCCACTGCGGCAAGTGGTGAAGCCATCGCCATTAACGGCGCGGAAGATCCAAGTGGAACATTCACTGTATGGGACAAGGCCGCGGGATACCCTGGAACTGCTTCACTGACCAACGGTAATACGGCTACAACGCCACAACTCTCGGCAGGTGTAACCGCTCTGAACTCGAATGACCTGATTGTCGCAATGTTCGGATCTTCCAACTCGATAACGGAAACTGCCGGCAACGGCTTCAGTCTCGAATTGACGGTTTCTTCTGCGGCATCTATTGCTGTGGAGCATCAGACTGATAATTCTCTTCAATCAGAAGTCTGTGATTTCGGATCTACTACAACCAGATGGGTCGTCATTTGTGACGCTTTCCAGTCTGCCCCAAGATATTACGTGGTTGACCCAGATGTTGGTGGAACCACAACAAGAGCCACGCCGAGCACTACGACGCCAAGTGGTTATGCATGGGTCTACAATACGGCAGGCATTGCGTCCAGCCTGAACGATATTCAAGCGGGCACTTGGCAAGTCGATATGACTACAGGCTGGAGTTCTACAACAGGCTCTCCGAAGGGCTTTCTCTTTGTGACGGCGTGGCAATGTGGTACCGGCAGTCTCGGGTCTTGCGTCAACATTTGGAAGAATTGGGATACTTCGATCAACATCATGGGCACAACGACAACAACCAAGAATACCTACACGACTGCAAGCATCGGTCAGATAAGCGGCTGGAGCAGCAAGTACCTAGCTTTCGAATACTTTGTAGTCCTCCAATACACCGGGTCAACAAGTACCCGGACGATGACGGAAACGACCGTCTCGACTGCCTCAGACATTATCACTCCTGGATGGGACTATGCCCAGAGTCCGAGTGTCTCTGTAACTCTTGCCTCCAGTGAGAAGACGTCCTTTTTCAAGTCGCTGATCAGCTCTCTGACCTTAACTTCAAAAGAGAACACGCGGTTCTTTGAATCACTTAGCAGCTCTCTGACTCGAGCCTCAACCCTTGCCAGACAGACTTCACTCTTCAGGTCTCTGAGTAGCACACTAACTGCCGCTTCGAATCTTGTCGAGCACACCTCCTATCATGGGTCTTTGATTGCCTCTCTCGGCCAGGCCTCAAACCTCGCGGAGAAATCCTCTTTCTTCAGGTCCCTCAGCGCCTTCCTAAGTCTGGCATCAAGCCTCGCAGAGAAGAACTCCATCTTCAGAACTCTCAGCGACTCCATTACGTCTACCATAGGCAACATTGTCGCCAATGTCAATTCCGGAAAACTGATCTGTAACTCGAGTCCTCGTTCCTGTTCCACCACTGTGACCACAAACATGAACATGGCTTCGAGCTTGACAAAGGAGTCTTTCTTCCTCAGGTCTCTAAGCGATGCTCTGACCCTTGCTGGTTCTACCGCAAAGGGAGTCGGCAAAGGCCTACTCGCTTCATTGAATCCATCCTCAACCTTGGCAGAAAAGGTCTCATTATTCAGGTCTCTTGCTGGAGCGGTAAATTCAGCCTCAAGCCTGCTGGAAAGGAATTCACTCTTCAGGTCTCTGACTGGTTCATTCTCGATCGCTTCGAGTTTAGCTGAGAAGAATTCTCTACTTCGATCGTTTACCGGTTCAGTCGCCTCGGCCTCAAACCTTGCCAGACAAACCTCGCTCTTCAGGTCTTTGACCAGCTCCATGGCCCTGGCAGCCTCGCAGACCAAGGGTCTCTACGAGTCTCTGATCACCTCTCTAAGCGCATCCTCAGCTGTTGCCAAACAATCTTCGCTTTTCAGATCCTTGAGTTCCGCGTGGACACTCACAACGACCTTGGCCAGACAGACGTCACTATTCCTGTCGCTGAGCGGTTCTTTGAACATGAATTCGGGTTTTGCCGAGAAATCCTCGTTTTTTAGGTCTTTTGGCGGTTCACTCTCTTCGGGCATGGGCCTTGCTGAGAAGCTATCTATGTTCAGGTCACCCACTGCCTCGTTAGGTCCAGGGTCGGGACTTGGTGAGAACTCCGCCCTGTTTAGGTTCCTATCCGGCTCCATGACCGTCACGGCTTCAGTCGGTAAGTGTTTCCCGAGGACTTTGACTGTCTCCCTAGGTGCCGCGTCTTCTCTCGCGAGTAAATTTGCATACCTTAGGACCTTGACCGGATCGTTGAACCTAGTGGGTTCCTTTTTCAACGGCAGAACTGTAAACTTAGGAGTTTCAATCGGCTTGGCCCCGACTCCTACTGCACATACCTCATTCTTCAGATCGCTGTCTAGCACTATAAACTCGGTCTCGAACTTGGTGAAGAGTTTCTCTTACGGCAGGTCGCTGACTGGTTCACTCTCTTCAGCTACCGGTGTCACCGAGAAATTATCCTACCTCAGGTCGCTCGGCGGTTCATTGAGTCCTGCCTCAACACTGACCGAGAAAACCTCGTACTTCCGGTCGCTGACTGGCTCGATGTCTCGGACTGGGTCGCAGTTGAAGGACATCGCCAAGATTCTTAATGGTTATGTCGGCTTGGCTTCGAATCTTTCCCCGAAATCGTCCTTTTTCAGGTCTATGACGGGTTTGTTTTCCTTGACCACGGGTTTTGCTGAAAAGACCTCCATCTTCAGGTCCCTCACCACATCTTTGGGCCTCGCGGGGAATCAGTTCAAGGGATTTGTGAGATCGTTTACCGGCTCTTTGGGCTCGACTTCGAATGCTGCAAACCACAATTCTTTCTTCCGAACCGTGAGTGGCTCACTGTCTCTGGCCGGTTCAGTAACGAAAGGCATAGCCCAGTCCTTCACCAGCTCGCTCGGCTCGGCCTCAACATCTGCTGTGAGGTCTGGATTCGTACGGTCCCTAGGAGGCTCCCTGGGTCTTGCCGGTTCCATAATTAGAGGACGCATCATCGGCCTCAGCGCTTCGCTCGGATCCGCCTCGACACTAGCCAGGCAGACGTCGCTATTCAGAACTCTAACGAGTTCTCTGACCTCTGCCAGTTCCTACATCAGAGGTCGCGCAGTGGGCCTGATCGCTTCCGTGGGAGCAGGGTCAAGTCTCGCTGCCAAGTCTTCTCTCTTCAGAACATTTAACGGTTCACTATCGTCCGCATCCGGGTTTGGTGAGAGACTATCTATCTTCAGGGGCCTGACCGCATCAATATTCTCGGCCTCTGGCCTCGGTTCGAAGTTCTCGTTCTTCCGGTCTCTGACTGGCTCTATGAGGTCCGCGTCCGGGACCTCCGAAAGGCTTTCCCTGTTCAGGTCTCTGAGCGGATCCATGTCTTTGCCTTCTGGATTTGTCGAGAAGACCTACTACTTCAGATCTCTGACCAGCTCATTCTCTTCAGCCTCGAGTATGACACAGGGAAAGTCCTTGTACAGGACTTTGACTATCACAGTGGGGATCGCCGGTTCTCAGATTAAGGGCCTATCAGTGAGCCTAGCCGAATCTTTTGGTTCGTCTTCGAGCTTTGCTGAGCAAATTGGATGGTTCAGGACCTTGACTGGTTCTGTGGGTCTCTCAAGTTCACTGTTCAACGGTCGGGAAATAGATCTGACTGTCTCAATTGGTTCTGCTTCGGGCATGGCGGAGAAGAGCTCATTCTTCAGGCTCATGACTGACTCGTTCGGTCTGCTGACCTCCTTCTTCAGAGGACGATCGGTAAACCTGAGTGCTTCGGTCGGTTCGACCTCGGGAGTCACTGATCACAATTCCTTCTTCCGGTCTCTTATCGATACTTTGACCTCCACTTCCGGCTTCGTTGAGAAGCTCTGGCTGTTCAGGTCGTTGACCGGTTCACTCTCGCCAGTCTCGAGTTCGACTGACAAGATGTCCTTCTTCAGGTCCTTGACCGGAAGCTGGACTCTGGATTCGGGCCTCGCGAGGAAAGCGAACTACTTCAGAACTTTGAGTGATTCGTCAGGTCTTGGAAGCCTCTTTTTCAACGGGCGAACAATTTACCTGTCCGTCTCCATCGGCTCTGGGTCAAGCTTCTCCGAAAAGACTTCGATTCTCAGGGTATTCTCTGGGTCGCTGTCCTCAGTCTTAGCTTTTGCCGAGAAATTTGGCTTCTCACGGTCTCTGGGCGGCTCGTGGACTACCAACCCGACTCTAGCGGAGCACAAGTCCCTGTTCAGGTCGTTGACCAGCTCGCTCTCCCTCATCACCGTGGAGACTAAGGGCTTTGTCGAGTCTCTCGAGGGCTCGATAGGATTGGGGTCAGGCCTTGCCGGCCACGCCTCTATCTTCAGGACCCTTGCGGGCTCGTTGACAGTGGTGGCTTCAGAGACCAAAGGCGTTGCCAAATCGTTCACTAGCACGCTAGGCTCGGTCTCGGGTCTGGCGGAAAGACGTTCACTCTTTAGGTCGTTTAGCTCTTCCTTGAACCCTGCAGGCTTCTTCTTCAACGGCCGAGTAGTTTATCTGAGCGTAACAATCGGCTCAGCAACAGACTCCAATGAACAGTCTTCATTCTTTAGGTCCCTGACAGAATCGTTTGATATTGCGACTCTACAAACCATAGGCTTTGCAATGTCTCTGAGCACTTCGCTTGATTCAGCCTCAAGTCCGTTGGTACGGGTCTCGATCTTGAAGTCTCTGAGTGAATCCTTCTCTGTGATCGGTTCATGGGATGTCAATCCGCAGTTTGGGCTGGGCCCAACATACAGAGAATCACTTCGCGGCAACTTAGGACTTGGAATGGCTCTCTCTGGACACTATGACTGTCACGAGAACATAATTGCGAATTGTGGAAATCCTCTTGCGTCCTTTGCCTTTCTAGTTGTTGCGTCTGGAGTCGCAATTTTCGGAATCTACGTTGTTAGGCAGCGTCGACGGTCTCCCGCGAGGGAGGAGCCGAAGAGTGAGAGGGTTTTCGTGGACGAAGAGGGCTGGGAATCAAAGGCCGAAGATTAGCGGCTTTATAGAAGTCCGTGTTTGTGGCGGGCCCGGAGGGATTTGAACCCTCGACCGTTCCCCGAACGAGTCTTCCGAGCTTCGTTCTTCAGGTTAAGAGCTTCAGCCTTTGAGCCTGCTGCTCTACCTGGCTGAGCAACCCGACCAGAACTAGTCGTCTGGTTTACGGGCCCACTCAGACCCGCCAAAACCGGTCGCCCGGAGCAATTCTAATAAGCATTTTCGTCAGGCGAGCTTCTCAATCAATCGTAATAGCTAGATTGGTGGATTGGCGCAACCTCTTTCGGACCCGCTGACTGGAGCCCAAAGAGCGAGAGAATGCAGGTCTGCCTGTCTCTAGTTCCTCTCTTTCTCGGTAACATAACACTTCCCACCTGTCAAAAACAACACGACAGCGATACCACGCGAGGCATGCCTGGCCGGTGTACAGATGAGGCTACATCCCGCACTGTTGATTACATTTCTAGCAGCTGCCTTGGCTATTGTTGAGCCTGCGAGTGCCGCTCCGTCTTACACCTTGACCGTAAACCCCAGCTATCCGGTAACTCGGGGGACAACGATGACATTGACCCTAAGCCTGGCAGGTGGCACTAGAAACTCCGCTTACAACGTTCTGATTGGAGTTACGAAGCCCAATGGGACCGGCCAGGCAAACGTGCTACGGACGTTTTCCACGGACAATCGAGGAGTCGGCGGGACAACCCTGGACTATCCGGATCCATCATTCACATCTCTTAACGGCACGGTCGCAACTGATGTCGGAGGAGTCTACACGGTTCAGGTGAACCAGACGAGCCCCTCCTTCCAAGCAGGAGTTGCGAGCGCCCAGTTCACAGTAATTGCCCAGCTTACAGTCGTACTCTCGCAGCCCGCCCCTGGGGTATATGTACAGAGAGGGCAGAAACTAACCGTTACAGCTAGCGTTTCGGACCTGGGTGGTCCAGTCACCACTGCCGCAGTCTCGGCCAATGCCCCTGGGAACGGAAGAATCTACCTACAACAAATTAGTAACGGAATTTACTCCGCAGTCTACACAATCCTCGTGTACGACCCGTTAGGGCAATGGAGCATAAAAGTTTCAGCCTCGGACTCAAGCGGGAACTCAGGCTCGTCCGGCAGTTCAACCATCACAATAACTAAGGGCGACCTAGTCGTGGACTCGCTGACAGCTTACAATTCCAAAGGAGTACCTACTGTGGATTTTTCGCCCGGGGACACTATCTACCCATTCTTTCGGCTCAAATATTCTACCGGCGACCCACTTACAAGCGGCCAATTTCGGGCTGCGATTGAAAACCCATCCGGACGGAAGATCGCGAATCTCACCGGTGTCTACGACGCTAGCCGGTTCGGATTCTACACTACTACTGGGTACCTCTTCTCCCAGTCCGACCCGGTTGGGTCCTGGGCGATCGTTGTTGACGCCGGGAGCGTGGATGATGGCTTCGGCAACGTTGGACCATCCTACCCAACCAGTGTCAAAATCCAAGTCACCACCGGGACTTCTCCATGGAGCTTTCTCCCCTTCGCCATCGGAGGAGTTGTGGCCTTACTGTCCGGAGTGTTTCTGCTTAAGAGATATGACAAGTCATCCAAGGGGTTTGAGCAATTAGAGCAAATGATGGGTGGTCCAATGCCTCGCGGCTCAAACATACTCATCCTCGGCGATCCTGGAAGCGGGAAGACGATTCTCTCTTACGAGTTCTTGTACGACGAGCTGGAGAACGGAATGTTCTGCGCGGTTCTTTCATACGACGCTTTTCCCGAAGACGTGCAGGCGCGTATGATGGAATTCGGATGGGACATCACCAGCCACCTCCGAAAAGGACGGTTGAGGATAGTGGATTGCTACTCTGGACTCTCGGGAGAAGGTGAGGGATCCCTAAAAGATCCGTCCGACCTAACTGAACTCAACATACGTGTCACATCAATCATAGGCCACGCCAAAGGCAAACCGGTGACCCTGGTCCTCGACTCTCTCACGCCGATTTTCAACGGCGTCGAAAGTAAACAGGCGATTGCTTTTCTCCAGACAGTCGGGGCCAAAGTCAAGAAGACCGGAGGAGTATTCTTCGCGACGGGTTCCACCGGGGCCGTCGCCGCAGAAGCGCTTGCGAAAATAAAGAGCGTTACTGACGGGGTCATCGAACTGACGCTTGTTAGAAATCATCACAAGACGGTCCGCTTCCTCTCCATCTTGAAAATGGAGCGAAGAAAGATTTCGGCAGAGACGATAGCCTTTGAAATAGACCGAAGAAGAGGGCTTGTCTTCCACGTTTCTAGGGTCAAGAGTACCTTCCAAAGAATTCACGCAGCCGAACAGGCCCTCGAACACGGATCATTTCAGAAAGCTGACGGCCGGCCAAAACAACCCACGCTCGACAAAGCTCAAAGGCCCCCAACCACTCCTCGATTTCAAGATTCGAAGCAACCCCTGGATGCATTGCCTCCATGGGGCCATCGAGAAGCTCCGGCGGCTCAAGCGGAGTTCTCACAATCTGGTGAACGAAAGTCGACAACTCCGGGAATATTTCACCGTTTAAAGGCGGCAACCGATAAACTGTGGGGAGTGCCTCCAGAGCCATCTAAGGACCGACCTCCTGGCGCTATCCAACCCGTTCATCCTGAACGATCAACAAGGCAGGAGAAACCGACTGTTCCCCGTCTCGAACAACCAGAACGGAACACAACTCAGCCGCAGTCTTCTTCGGTGCCCATGACCAATTCAAGAGACTCACCTCCTCAGACATCTGAATTGCCAAGAAAACAACCAGCATCCAGCCCAGGCAGGTCCGAGAGCGAGAGGGACCGTGCCAAGAGTCAGACTAAAATCAAGCCCAAAGACGCCTCAGGTGTCAAAACTCCTGAGACGACGGAGCCACAATCTTCCAGTTCCACTCCTCCTAGCTCCGATGAGACCGACAGCAAAACCCCAACACCTTCGAGTGCCTAGCCCCATCTCATGATCGCGAAACCAATCCAGACCGCGCCTTTTAGAGGAGCGTGGATGAGGGACGACCATGGCTCGGGTGACGTTCATTGGGCTCGGCCTTGATAGCGAGAAGGGGCTGTCTCTCGAAGGTCTTCAAGAGGCTAGGCGCGCCTCCAGTGTGTTCGCGGAATTTTACACTAATCCAATGCCCAACCTCAACCTACAAGAGCTAGAGACCCTCTTGGGTAAGAAAGTAACAATTCTCAGCAGAGAGCAACTCGAAGACGAAAATGGCCGAGAAATCATTCTAGCGGCTGAGAAGAAAGACTCCGTGTTGCTCGTCCCCGGCGACCCGCTAGTTTCCACGACACACGTCTCAGTACGACTCTCACTAGCGGAGCGGGGAATCAACTCACGAATAATTCACGCGGCTTCAATAGTGACAGCGGTTTGCGGGGCGACGGGTCTCCAGAATCATAAGTTCGGAAAGTCCACGACCCTGCCCAACTCAACCCTCGTCCCATCCTCCATTATCGATACCGTTTTGAATAACAAGGATCGAGGTCTTCACACACTTCTGCTCTTGGATACTGACCGAGGCAAAGGGAGTTCCTTGTCCATCGGCAACGCCCTGCTCCTTCTCGGAACAGTCCTGTCTGAGCTTGACGACTGGTTAGTTGTCGGCGCCGCACGAATCGGATCGCCAGACGAAAAAGTGCGGGCAGCGCGGGGAAGAGAACTCAAAGCGGTCGCGTTCGGCGATACTCCCCACACAATAGTCATTCCAAGCAGACTCCATTTCATGGAGGCGGAGGCGCTCAAAGTCTTCTCGGGGGCATCGGACACGGATCTGGAGGACTACCGATGACAGAGGATGCCGCAGAGCGAGCCACGACCTACATTGAAACTATGACAGTGACGTTGGCTCATCTGAAGCCTCGGACTCCCCTGCAAATCTCCAAGGAGAAGGTGGACAAGACCATTGAAGTGGCCGCCCGGTACACTAACGACGCCAAATACTATGCAGGCAAGCAGCAATCGGTTACCGCTCTGGCCTGCGTAACCTACGCAGAAGGCTTACTCGACGCTCTCAAATTCTTAGAGCTCATAGAGCCATAGGCTCGTCTCCAGAGTTACAACTCCCTGAAATCTAACAATTTAAGAGTGGAACTGTTTGGAAGAAAATGGAGACCTGCGCTAGGTGCGGAAAAAGCATTCACAGGGAGGAACTCGCTTCAGCTGTCTTCACAACCGATAGGGCCCGAATCTTCTACCACAAGGACTGCGAAGAAGGAACAGAACACTTCACCCGTTGGAAGGAAGAAGCCTCTTGGACATACAAGCCTACGCGGCTAACTGAGAAGGAGTGGCAGGAATGCGGGTCGAGAAAACACCTCGGCGTATGGCAGTCCATTTTCGTAGAACGCCCCGAAGAGGACGTCTGGTGTCCTGACTGCGGCCTCAAAATTGCAAAGCACGGAGAACTCGCCTGCACAACGTGTTCAGGCCCCGCTATAGTGGTCGGCACCGAGCAAACGCACATGGTTTTTACACATGGAGAGCCACTGTTCAAGCTGCAACTCCGCTGCACGGAAAATGGACACGAGACGACTTCCTATGCGATAATCAGCGGGTATACGCCTGTTGCGGTTACACCGAAGAAGAAAGGGGTCCAGCTTGAAAATCGTTCAGCAGCTATCACATTGAAGTATGAGCCGAAAGGCGACCCTAAGAAAGGCCTCACGGTCTAGTCCTGTCCCCTCGAAAGCATTCATATCTAATCGCATGAGAACGGCGTCTCTCAAGACCGGGCTTGGCAGGGCGAACAGTACTAGCCACGGGAGTATTCGATATTCTTCACCCAGGCCATGTCAAGTTCTTACAAGAGTCTAGGCGGCAAGGGGGACCAAACGCCAGACTGATAGTCGTGATAGCCCGGGACAAGACGGTTATGAAGAGGAAGGGAAAGAGGCCTGTGCTTCCTGAGAAGAGTCGCCGGGAACTGGTAGCAGCGTTGAAGCCAGTTGACAAGGCAATCCTCGGCCGGGAAGAGGCAGACTATTTCGGCATCCTCCGCGAAATCAAACCGGACATCGTGTGTGTCGGCTACGACCAGAATGATATCAAGAAGACTGTCGAGCGTATCGTGAAGAAAGAAGAGCTACCCATTCGAGTCGTTCAAATTGCCCACTTCGGTCCCGTAGGCCTTGACAGTAGTACCAGGTTGAAATGCCGGGTGATTAGAAAAGCATCGAGATTGACTGGAGGGTCATGAGATCTGCAGCTAGCAAGTGAAATTGCCCAAGGAAAATTTCATGCGTCTGATAGCCCAAAACAAGCCCTGATTCGCGATCTGTCAACGACCATGAACGAGCACAACAGGCCCCCGTTCGATTTGCATACGAACGCATGATAATGAAGACTGAACAGTCGCCCATTTTACCCCCTGTCAGCGAGAAATCGCCCATTCTCCACACCAGACTGAAAAACGAGCCCTGGAAACACGACCGGGTACGGACGCGGCCATTTGAGAGGTGAAATTGGTAATTCCAGGCCAGAGGGACAGAACGTAGAATTGTTCGAGAATCCCTATTGCGATGATGGACCCCGAGCCTGGAGAAGTACTTTGACCGTTACGACGTCTCCGTCTTTCAGTTTGAGCTGCTTCCGCAAATGGTGTGGTGATATCAGCTCAATCACGTCTTCACCGTAATGCGCTCTTATCGGAACAATAATCGCCGAACTCACTTTGTTATTCACAATAGCTCTGAAGCATTTCGCGGGCCCGTAGGTTCGCTTCTCATTAGCAAAACCCTCAATATAAACGGAAGGAAAGCTCTCCAACATCCTTCGCTCGTTCAAGTCTTCCCTCTTTACCCGAAGGTTAAGGGTACCAGGATAGGGGTCGAAGCCTAGCTTCGCCCTGAACTGTTTCCTGTAGCCCTCCAGACCCACGTAGTACGAGCCCTCCGAGAGTCCTGTGAAGACAATGCCGTGAATAATCAGGTTGTCTTTCGGAGACTCGAAAACTCGTCTCAAGACGTGGTGCATGAAGGTCAATTGCCCCAAGCCTGCAGTGGTAATCTGAATCCTCTGGTTCCTTCCAACTTTGGTTCTCACAACCAAACCGTCAGACTCCATCTCGATCAACCGTCTAGAAGCAGTTTGCTGTGACGAGCCAACAGCCCCGGCCACATCCCCTGTTGTGAGAGGAATCTCTTTCTCGTGTGCACCAAGCTCCGCTAGCTTGTACAGGAACAGAAGATGCGAGGGCTTCAGCGGTAGTCCTCCTTCGCCAGCCGCACCGACTCATCGTGAGCTAGTCCAAGAGGCACAATGCGCCCGCCTTTGACACAGACCTCAACTAGTGCAAAGGCATCCTCGAGTCGGATCAGATGTCCAACGCTAACGTAACGCGATCTCTTCCCATTTTCAAGAATCCTGGCAAGGACAGACCCATCGGGGCCAAGCAGCTCAGCTCCGTTCCTCCGTCCAAAGAAGGTGCTCTTTGCCATGCCGATCGTGGGCTTTCCTAGAGTCAAGCCGACGTGACATGCAAGTCCAAACCTTCTCGGGTGAGATCTCCCATGCCCATCCACAAGGGACACATCCGGCTCAACAGTCAAATTTCTCATAGCAGCCAAGACCAGCGGGCCTTCCCGAAAACCGAATAGCCCTGGAAAAATATTCCACATCCACCTCTCTCTCAACGCTTCGAACCTCTACAACCTCTGTCTTTTCAAGGTCCCAAACCGCCGCAACACCCATCCCCGTCCCCGTTTGAATATGAAGCATCGAGACCGCAAATGAACCGTAGATGGAATCCGAGCGGCGTCTCGTCGCTAACACGGGAAGCAAGTTTCACCTGAAGGTCGGCGGCGGAGGCGGCGTCAGCGAACCGAAACAATTCGGCACAGTCAGGACTTAGAGCGGCTTGCAAGCCTTTTCTCCAGCCCTGTGAGCGCCTGCTCAAGAGAGAAACGCCTCGCCTCCGTAACCACATCACCCCTCGTTGTTTCAACAATGCGCCTAGCTGCGTCCATCTTCACCCTGAAAGTCGGAACAATTGAAGTATGGTTAAGACCCTGAAGATCCTCATACAGAGACTCCATAACCGTCAGAACAGACTCAGCCTTCTTCACCTCTCCCTTTCGCAAAAAGTTGAGGACCATCCTGCGAAACTCCCCGATAACGTCCAAGAGTCCCAGCACGTACGGCTTGGAATCGACACCCAAATCCTTCAACGAAGGAACCTTTCCCCTCTCGACAAAAGATAACAGGGTAGAGGCCTCAACGAATTCCTGGTGAGCCACAAGGACACTCGCCGCTGACCTCAACTCGGGAAAATCACGCGACAATTCATCGATTCTCCCAAGCGAGCTCTTGACCTTTTCAATCGTAACGCCAGCTCGCTTCAACTCTCCGCGGTGGACTTCCAGTATCGAGGACCCGGAGAGCCGAGTCGCCTCTCTTGATAGCCCAAGAGAAGCCTCACGTACCTGGTCAAAGCTCGAAAGCTCCGACTGAATCGCGGCCAAGTCTTTTCTCGAGAGCATGCGCGTCGTCCCGTTCGAAAGGTGGCATTGCCGCCTTATAACGAGATGAATCGCAACGAGCCCGAAATTGTCAGGCGAACTTCGATGCTTCTTCGCGAATCCCTTCGCTCGTTATGATCATCAAATCCACCCCATCTCCGCTTGAGATGTCTCTCGCAATGGCGGATTTGACCGCTCTGAGGATTATCGGCGTTGCCTCTTCCACGGACAGACCCTCACGGTATTCCGACTCCAAGACACCCATCGCTACCTCGGCGCCTGTCCCTACAGCAGCAAACTTGTCTCCGAGAACAGAGCCAATCGGGTCGAGGACGTAGAGGTCCGGCTTTCCCTCATCCACACCAGCGATAATAGTCTGGGCAAGATAGGGAAACATCCTCCGGGATGAGAGAATGTTCACCATGACTTTGGCGGCGTTCTTGACAGTCGCCTGTCTTCCTCTCTCATACCGGTAGATGCTCATGTAAGCTAACGCCTCGCGTGAAAGAACCTGCATGTCCCCTATGATTCCCGCGCACGCAACTCCAATATTGTCGGTTATTTTGAACACTTTCTTCGCTACCTTGCTCATTACAAATGAGCCGTACGCATAGCGTCGCTCGGAAGCAAGAACCACTCCGTCCTTGCAAACGACACCCACTGTAGTCGCTCCCGGCATATAGGTCTCCTCGCTCATGCTAAACACTGAGCGGGCCCCAACGTGTGTCGCTATAAATCTACCGTCGCGGAGAAGCGACTTGATATCGTCCTCCCGGGATTTCTCGTGGCGAAGATGGGAGAGCACCCTCTCAGACAATTACTATCAAGGGCCCAGGCAAAAGACCCGTCTGGCTGGAGTCTCACCTACAGACATCGGGGCGCTCCGGCAGACGAGCTAGAATTGGCTCTATCGGAAATCTCCAAAATACAGAGAGGATCTCTTCTTCTAAAGGATGGAGAAACACAAATCCCATTTCATCGAGTGCTACAAGTCACGGATGGAAGAGGAGGCGTGCGCTGGAGGAAGAGGGAGCCCGGACGGCTTCAAGCCCCAGACCATTTGTCCTCAGCAGACCCGGCTTCCCGAGTTCCCCCTTAACGTCGAACTTGACCCCAACGACTTGCTCTGCGATTCGAGCGTTGGTGAGACAGTGATGTGTGAGTCGAGAGACCGTAACCTCAGACACCCCCTTCGCTAGAGCCATGAACGGAATGACCATGTCTCCCATATGACTGTCAAGGAAACCTTTCCACTCGACCTCTTCAACCAGGCGCAGTGCTGCTTCTTCACCAATTCTCTCCGCAGGCTTGCCCCTCTCACCCAAGCAATCTGCCCCGATAACAGCCCCATTTGCCGTACGGATCGAGAGAACTATCCCACTCCCAGGGCTAAGTGAACCGTTTGAATCGTCAAGAATAATCTGACCGACAGGTAATCCTTTGGCGGCTAGGACCCGTCTCGCTGACTCGGCCTGTCTCTCAGCAACATGCCGAGGAAGGTCCACTGCATGACTAACACCATTGACAACCCCCACGGCTCCGGGCACTCGACCGTTGATTGGAGCAAGACAGGCCAAGGGATTCGAAGTAAACTTAGCCAAGCCACCGCCCCTCGGATAGTGCCCCCTCCTTCGGAGCTCCACCTCTGCATCATACTTCATCGATCTCAACACGGGCAGGGTCACCATTCGAAGATAATCGACTGGTGGACTCCACTTAACATCAGTTCCCCCAGTGACTTCAAGATCAAGACTCTCGGGCAGAAACGCGCTGAGAGGCATCAGAGTCTGGAGAACTAGACCGATACTCCCTGCAGTTCCAACGTCAAAACGAAAACTCCCTCCTCTTAACCGGCCAGGCCTGAAAACCAGCTCGCCGGAGCCAACTTCCACACCCTCCACCTTGGCGTCGCACATCAAGGCTGCCGCCCTAACCCCTGCCAGATGCTGGGCCTTAAGCCCGGGCTCTGGCCGTCCCATCCTTATCTTCCGAATTCGAACATCCCTCCCCAGCACCGCCGCCAAAGCAATGCTTGTTCTAAGGATCTGACCGCCGCCCTCGCCCAGACTTCCGTCTATATCGATCATCGCGGACTCTCTCCCTCCAGCACTGCCTTAAAGAGA
Organism: Candidatus Bathyarchaeota archaeon; assembly: GCA_005888735.1. Taxonomy (GTDB): domain Archaea; phylum Thermoproteota; class Bathyarchaeia; order 40CM-2-53-6; family 40CM-2-53-6; genus BA-19. The sequence goes on along the minus strand of VBBN01000030.1, from coordinate 99,419 downwards.
ACCCGGCTATCCACACGGCGTCATGGACCTTCTAGAACTCACCCTTTCGCACAACAAGGGCCTGTGGTTTGGAGTGCTAGTGTCAAAAGAGAAGCATCTTGTAGCCTCAGGTTTCTCCAGACGAAAACCTCAACTCAAAAGCCATCTCTTGGAGTATTCTCGGAGAATATCGAGGAGGGACCCAGAAGTGGGAAACAGTTCCCTGGTTTACGAGCTTACGAAACTCTTCGATGGGAAAAAGTCACAGGGCAGATTCACATTCGAGATAGGCCCTCTGACCCCTTTCCAAGAAAAAGTCCACGGAGTTCTCATGACGATTCCCGTAGGAAGAGTGACGACTTATGGACATATTGCAAGATTCCTAGGGTCCGGACCACGTGCAGTAGGTAATGCGGTCGGGGCGAACCCGTGGCCTCTGTTTGTTCCATGCCACCGCGTTGTCCCTTCAAGTAGACTCGCTGGAAGCTACTCCATGAACGGAGCTCCCTCAAGTGCGAGCTCACTCGTGAAGCGAGGGATTCTAGAACGAGAAGGCGTAAAGTTCGTAGACAATCAGGTCGTCCCACCTTCAATCTGGCAGCCTAGAGGACCCTAATTGAAAACCGGGCTCTACATCGGCCGATTCCAACCCTTTCACCTAGGCCACCTCGAAGCAGTGAATCACATACTCAAGCAGGTTGATGAGCTAATCATAGTTGTTGGGAGCGCTCAGAACAGTCACACAGTCGAGAACCCGTTCACGGCCGGGGAGAGAACGACCATGATCAGGATGGCTTTGAAGGATGCAAAAATTGAGCCTTCGAAATACGTTGTGACACCTCTTCCTGATGCTGAATTTCACGTGGTCTGGGTTGCTCACCTACTGTCCCAAACCCCCGCCTTCCAAGTCGCCTTTACAAACGAACCATTGACTGCTCGTCTCTTGAAGGAGGCAGGAGTTCACGTCGAAAGGATTCCGTTCTTCCAAAGAGAATTTTTCACGGCGACCGAGGTGCGGAGGCGGATGCTGAGCTCTGAGGACTGGGAGAGTCTTCTACCTCATGCCGTCGCAGAATATTTGAAGAGTATTGAAGGCGTCGAGAGAATAAGAGAGATATCGCTGAGCGACAAAACGCCTACCTAGAGAAGAGAATCCTCAACTTCTCCCTGGCTCGAACGTGGAGCATGTTGTCCGCATCCGCTTCCCTCGCTGCAACCTCAACATAACCCTGACTACCCTCCAAGACGACCAGTTTTCGCAATCTAGCATCTGAATAGGTTTTTGCAATCCGCACCCGTCGGCTCCGCGAAGAGCTCTTAACCGTCTGAGGGACGAGGCCTTGTGAAGTCAGTCTTCTCAGCATGGCATTGTGAGCATTCGTTATCAGGTTTCCGAATGTATCGATGTGAAGGATCCTGCACTCCAATATCCCTCCCTTCACCTCGGCCTCTTGAAGCTGAAGTTTTGCTAAACCCTTAACCGGCGGGCCAACATCTTCCGCTCTCAGTCCAGAGGCCAGCATTCCTGTTGTTTTTGCAAAAACATCACGCCCATGGAACGTGCTGGAGACCTCTCCGAGCTCTAGCTCAGCGACATCGATCTTGTAGACAGCAATCACTCCCAGCCTTCGAGCTGCTCGCTCAAGCAGACCATTATCGGGACCGATCAGAGTCGCAGTCTTCGCTTTGACCACTATCGGGAGCCTATCGGCTCCTACCCCAGGGTCAACTACTCCGAGATGGATGGAGTTGTTTGGAAAGAAAGGAACGGCTGTTTCTAAGAGAAAAGCGCCCGAAAGTATGTCGTGTCGCCTTACCATGTGACTAATATCGAATATCCTCGCGGTCGGACAGAGGTCGGTGATGACTCCTTTCATCTGAGCGACATAAGAGTCGCTGAGACCAAAATCAGTGAGCATCGTTACGACTCGCATTTGAAACGTGGCAAAACGGGCTAACCCTTAAAAGAACCATTTTTGCGTTCGCCAAAACATTCGACTGGTTGGGCTACGATGTGAGTGAGACCCAGAAACTACTGATGCTTCCGGGTCCCACCAACGTCCCCCCACGCGTCTCGAGGGCCATGCTCAAGCCCCTAATTGGACATAGAGGCCCCGAGTTTAAACAACTTCACAGCGATGTTTTGGAGAAGACAAAACGAGTCTTTGAGACCAAGGGAGACGTGTTCATTCTAACCTCGTCAGGAACCGGGGCGACCGAATGCGCTTTGCAGAACACCGTAGATGACGGAGACAAGGTTGTTGTTACGGAAAACGGATTCTTCAGCGAGAGACTCACAGAAGCTATCAGAGCATACGGAGGATCGCCTATCGTTCTTAGAGCACCCTGGGGACGGACACCGAAGATCGACGACTTCAAGAAAATCTTGAAAGACAATCCTGACACGAAAGTACTTGCGGTGGTCTACAATGAAACATCCACGGGGGCCACGATCAGATGCTTAAAGGAGCTGGGCGAACTGTGCGCTCGTCAGGACCTCCTTCTGATGGTCGATGCGATCTCCATCCTCGGAGGTGACGAATTACCCGTTGATAGATGGAACGTTGACGTGTGCGTAACCGCGAGCCAGAAATGCCTCATGTGCCCCCCGGGCCTTGCCTTTGTGTCCGTCAGCTCAAAAGCTTGGGACAAAATCCAGAAGAAGAAAACACGTAGGTCATATTACTTTGACCTCCCCATGTGGAAGAAGTACAGAGAGGAAGGGTTCACTCCCTTCACTCCCTCCGTGCCCCTTTTCTACGCGTTAAACGAAGCCTGTGACATGATTCTAGAAGAAGGACTCCCAAGACGTTTCGAACGACACAAGGTCTGCGCCCAAGCAGTTTACGATTCGACTGAAGCCATGGGGCTTGGAATCTACGCGGAGAAAGAGTCGCGGTCTTACACAGTCGCAACCATAGAGAGCCCTCCAGGCATCGATGAAGGAAAAGTGCGAGAACTGGTAAGAACGAAATACGGAATCAGTCTAGGAGGCAGCCTTGGAGAGGCAAAGGGAAAGGTCTTTCGAGTAGGCGTTATGGGAAACGTTGGATCGCCCGAGATAATGACAACAATAAGCGCAATCGGCTCAGCCACGGCAGAACTGGGTTTCAAAGTAAGGATTTCTGACGGCCTTGAAGCAGCACGCCTAACCCTCGCACGATTGCCGGGAAGAGTGAACTGAGCCAATGGCAGCTAGACAAGGAGACTTTCTTCTGCTCAACTATACCCTCAAAGTCAAGGAGAGCGGGGAGACCGTGGACACGACATATGACACGGTGGCTAAGAACGCCCACATTCACAGCGAGGATACTGTCTATCGCCCCAAGTTTATCATACTTGGAGAGGGATGGATGCCCAAAGGGCTCGAGGACTCCCTTGTAGGACTGGAAACGGGAAAGCAGACCACCGTCGAACTTACCCCGGACAAGGGATATGGTGCCAGAGACCCTGGCAAGATGCGTCTAGTTCCCCTTAGACGGTTCAGAGAAAAAGGAATAGACCCAATCCCAGGGGGCCAGGTTGAGCTGGATGGTAGGGCCGCGGTGGTCCGGGCAGTTGGTGCTGGAAGAGTCCAAGTCGATTATAACCACCCGCTCGCCGGCAGAACCCTTGTCTACGATCTTTCGATTGAAAAAGTGTTTGAGGACGACGCTGACAAGATCCTTGGAATAATTTCAAGACGAGTTCCCGAAGTTCCAAGCGAGAAATTCGTACTCGGTCAACACGACCGTGACTTAACTATCGAAGTGCCTGAGGAGGCATTGTATTTGAGCGGGATTCAAGTAGCGAAAAAAGCTATCGCATCAGACCTTCAGAAGTACCTCCCGCAAATCAGCAGCATATCTTTTCTGGAGACGTTCAAGAAAGCCTTCTCCGAACCCGGTGCCCCACTTGAGCCCACCAAGGAAGACGTAGTTCAGCCACCCTTGAAGGAGGAGGCAAAGCCTGCAAAAGAAATCCCGGAAATACCCGAACCTAAAAGCCCGCGAAAACAGCGGGCGACTACCCAACGTCGAAAGGCACCAGCTACGGCATCGCGGAGACGCACCATGGCCGGATCGGAGAGCCAGCGCTAGGCAATACGATCTGCTTGGAAACGTTTTTTAAGCCGTTCAGGCGAGCGCACCTCAGCCTTTCCCTCTTTTGGAGGAAAGGAGTGCGAACTGTTTCGCGATCCTTGAACGATACGTCAAGTTGCAAAGAAACAAGTAACTAGAAAGAGACAGAAACGAATGACAACAACAATGGGAGTAGTATGCAAAGATGGAGTCCTCATGACAACTGATACGAGGGCAACCATGGGGTCGTTCGTCGCCCATAAGCACGCCAAGAAAGTCTACCAAATCGATCATCATCTTGGAATGACAATCGCTGGTGTGGTCGGCGACGCACAAGCCATTGTGGAAATGCTAAAGGCCAACGCTGCCCTATACAAGCTGGATATGGCCCGGCCGATCCCCGTCGCGTCTGCGGCCAGAATGGCCTCGAACATACTCTTCTCAGCCAGATACTATCCCCTGGGTGTTCAAGCCTTGATCGGAGGAGTTGATGATACTGGTGGTCATATCTTCGCACTTGACCCACTCGGAAGCACGATGGAAGAACGGTTCGTCGCCACGGGTTCCGGTTCACCAGTGGCGTACGGAGTTCTAGAGTCTGAGTGGAAGGAGGATATGACTGTCAAAGATTCGACCCCGGTCTTAGTTAGGGCCGTAAACTCCGCAATGAAACGAGATTCTGCAAGTGGCGATAGCTTCGACGTTGCGGTCATCACAAAAGAGGGCTATAGAGAGCTTACAGAGGACGAGAAGAAGCACATACTCCACGCGTAGACGGCAACTCTCGACGAATACACACTCAGAGGCCTTCATAGTCGCAATAGAGAATTAGCGATGCCTAGAACATACAACGACGTACACGCAAAGATTCGAGAGACGATAGCAGAGCACATGCCCAAAGACGCTGAGATTACAAGGATCGAATTTGAAGGTCCGCGTCTCGCCATCTACGTCAAGAACGTGAATCTGCTCGCTGAACAGAGCTACGTTGTCACAGAAATCGTCAACCTTCTGCACAAGCGAATAGTTATCAGGTCAGACCAGTCCATAAGACTGCCCGAGAGAGAGGCGGACGTCTACATTCGGAAGCTGATGCCGGCTGAGGCTGAGGTCACCTCAGTCAACTTCGACCCGAGTCTCGGCGAGGTCGTAATAGAAGCCAAAAAGCCGGGAGTGGCAATAGGAAAGGAAGCCGCTGTCCTACAACAGGTGATAAAGGAAACCAGGTGGCGACCCCGTATACTCAGGGCTCCTCCCCTCCACTCCAAAATCATCTCGAGCACCCGACACATCCTCCACACCGAGAGCGAAGAGAGAAGCCGCATTCTCCGCGACGTAGGCGAGAGGATTTTCCGGCCTACCTTTAGCAAGGCCGGCTATGTTCGTCTGATAACGCTCGGAGCATTTCACGAAGTTGGTAGGGCGGCAATGCTGATACAGGCCGGCGAGAGCAATGTATTGATGGATTGCGGAATCAATCCCGGAGCGCAGGATCCCTCTCAAGCCTATCCGAGATTCGACAGCTCAGAGTTCGACCTTGAGAAGCTAGACGCGGTGATCATCTCCCACGCCCACCTCGACCACTGCGGAATTCTCCCGTTCCTCTTCAAGTATGGTTATGACGGGCCAATTTACTGCTCAGAACCAACGCAGGTGCTTATGACGCTCCACCAGCTCGACTATCTCGATGTTCACAGCCGGGAAGGCGAGCACTCCCCCTTCGACCAGAAGGATGTTCGGGAAGTTGTTACGCATACCATCCCCCTCAGATACAATGTCGTCACCGATGTGGCTCCCGACATCAAACTTACCCTCCACAACGCGGGACACATTCTTGGCAGCTCTATCGTTCACCTTCACATTGGAGAAGGCCTGCACAATGTGGTCTACAGCGCTGACTTCAAGTTCGGAAGAACGATGATGCTTGACCCTGCAATGGCACTATTCCCCCGGGCAGAGACTCTGATTATCGAGAGCACCTATGGCGGCCCCGACGACATTATGCCCGACCGAGAAGGAGTAGAAGGCAGACTGGTCAGTATCGTCAACGAAACAGTGGAGAAAGGCGGCAAGGTCCTAATTCCCGTTCCGGCTGTCGGCCGCGCACAGGAAATCATGCTCGTCTTAGACGCGTACATGAGAAATGGCGCATTGCGTGAGCTTCCGGTCTATATCGAAGGAATGGTCAACGAGGCGACGGCGATCCACACAGCCTTCCCAGAGTACCTGGTCCGAGACATCAAGGATCAGATCCTTCACAAGGACGTTAATCCTTTCCAGTCGGAGTACTTCCACCCTGTCACGCATCCAGGGGACAGAGAGGAAATTGTTGCGGGGGGTCCATGCGTGATAATCGCCACTTCAGGAATGTTAGAGGGCGGACCCGCCATAGACTACTTCCGTCATCTAGCCCCAGACGCCAGAAACACACTTGCGTACGTAAGCTACCAGGTCGAAGGGACACTTGGAAATAGAATCAAGAATGGCCTCAAGGAGGTGTCTCTCTACGCGCACGATGGAAAAATGGAAATGGTGAAGGTCAACATGAGGGTGGAATCAATCGAGGGGTTCTCGGGCCACTCCGACCGAAACCAACTTCTAGGGTTCATCAAACGAATGTCCCCGAAGCCCACGAAAATTATCGTCAATCACGGAGAGCGAAGAAAATCGGACCTGTTCGCACAGAACGTGAACCGGATCTTTGGAATCAAAACGATAGTCCCGGACGTAATGGAATCTCTAAGACTGCGGTAATCCGCTAGTTTTGACGAGCACTTTCTCGGGCAATCGAAGCCTCTAGAGGAGCCTCAGTGGCAGCGGTTTCCTTTCGCCAAATACGCACTCCCGGTGGGGTGATGACGATTCGTTCTTCCCCGAGTCTCGCTATGTCGCCACCAATGGCCTTGACATGGTCCGTAAGCTCGGTTATCGCCAATTTGGTTTCGTCCACGCTCCTCCGTGCAAGAGGAGTAATTCGCACGATCAGAATGCTTCCCGCCCTAACTTCCAGCTTTATCTTTTCGACGTCGTCAAGCTCCTGTAGTGGAAGCGCTTTCACGTATACAGGAGAGCTGGCCATAGGATTTACAACGTTGCGGGATTGAGTGGTCGGTTTGCCGAGTTCAACTTTAAACTTTTCCCTGAGCGAATTCGCGAAAAGTCGTCAGGTCCCAACTCGAGAGGTCTTCGAGAATACTTTTATGATTTCCCAGGCCGCATCACCAACGTAGTGAAGGTTTTGGATTACCTTCCCCTTTCCGATTTTCGAGATTGAAGCTGCATCATGAAGTGCCCTTCCCAAGGCAAGACTTTTGCCGTGTTTCTCATCAACCACGACCAACAACTGCCCGACCGGAAAAGAGCCCTGGACTTTTCTAATCCCCGGCGCCATGATGTCGGCCCCGCCGACAATGTGGGGAACTGCCCCCATGTCAACAATTACTTTCGGCAACGTTGCGATGACTTCATTGTTAATCAGAGTGGGAATCAAATGCTCGCCTTTCCGTAAGGCGACAGGGTGCCCATCAACAAAGATGACTTCAACACCCTTTGTGGACTGTATTTCCACTCGTGACTTGTGCGAGAGGCCTTGATAACCATCGAGCTTCTTTAGTTCGTCAATTAGCGGTTTCGACTCTCTCTCCTTGAGAATGATTCTGGCTGCCATATCTTCACCGACCTGGCCACGACAATCTTTAAAAGAGCACCCGCCGTGTGCCACGCATCTTTCCAGCTGAGTAGTCCATGTCAGAGGTTGCCGCAAAGATTTTCGAAGAGAGTCTCAACAAGGTTGTTCTCGTCCAACTGAAGGGCGGACGAAGCGTCAGAGGACGATTGTACAGTTTCGACCAGCACATGAATCTAGTTCTCGAAGAGGCGGAGGATGTGACCAATACGGAGTCAACAAAGAAGCTGGGAACCATCATCGTTAGAGGAGACAATGTCGTACTAGTGTCTCCGCCCCCAAAGCGGTAGACGAACTATTTTTTCTTAGAAGCCGAGGACTCCACGGTGCCATGAACGCGCAGAGAGCCCATTCGCAACTGCGGCATGTTGAACTCAACAGTAAAATCGAAGTTAACCGCGTACCCTTTCTCAGTCATTTTCTCCAATACACCAACAACAGTTGATTGGCTAGATTCGCGTTTCTGCGACATGCTCGCTTCGGGCCCCCTAATATTCTGATTGCGTATAAAACTTCTAACGGGACATCAAAGAAACGACCCTTGAAGTTACAAAGGTTAAATAGAATCAGGGGCGGGTCGCGTTCCAATATCGTGAAGAGCATTGATCCGTGCTTCTGTATGCGTTGCAATCATACTAGCATCGATGCTCTCAGGGCTACCTTTCAGCCCGATTGACCACTCAACGCCGATGTCGCTCAGCAGTTCATACAACCCCCTTCCCTACGGCTCGGATCCGAACGGAACCCTCTATGCGTTTAATGCGACGCTCGCTCAGTTCGACCTTTACAACTTGACATCAGCCACTATGTCAGGCTCTAGCAACGGAACCCTCACGCCGACAAGCGCTATGAGCAACACCGTGGATGGTAGTGCCATCCCTGGTACGGGATTCAAGTATGCGGTTCTCGCCAACAAGACTGTCGTTCCGCCCCAGACCGTCAACTGGACCCTCACAATTCCCCGCGGAGTAGGCGCTACAACCTATGTGAGATTCGACTGGAACGGGACTTTGGGCCCAAGGACTTCTGCGCGCTACTTGCTCTATAACGGGACTGGCTCGAGTATTGTAGGCCCGACCCCCTTCGTGAAAGTCATTAAGGCCAACCAGACATTCACAGTTGAGACCCCACTGAACTCCACCGGTGGAATCCCTCTTCCATGCGGCACCGGACACGAGTGCGTTGACGTGTCCAGGTTTGCAGGTTACAACATGACGCTCATCTTCATGTTCAACTCAACCTCAACCGGAGGGGGTCTAAACGTGAGGGTATCGAATGTGGAAGTTGCCTCTACCGAAACCAACCCGACTAATTCTGCATCGCACTCGATGGAACTCAACTCATCCAACGAAGTGGCACATAAGGGCAGGCTGTCGCTGAGCTACAATGCTACCGTCACCTTTCCGTACGACACCAACAAGAACCGCACTCACACTTGGAAGCAAATGCTGACCACCTTTGTCATGCCTGCAGCATATGTCCTGGATAGCATAACTTTCAATGGAACCTCTATAGTGCCGGCACTCTATCCGTTCGATCAAGGCAACTGCAACACACCTCCTTGTACCAACGGAAAGTTCGTGTCAATCAACATGACGGCAACTAGAACCAGACCAGCTGTCGTTCTTGTCAACGCGAGAAGCGCCAACGCGATCACGAACTTGATTCCGACGGTCCTTGGCGTGCCGACGACCCATTACGTTCCCGGGGATCTCATGACGGTGAGGATGACGAGCAGCCCGGCGGTTAACGTTTCAGCTTCCCAACAACTAGTTCTGGTAGACCCGAACGGCATGGTCTTCCCAGGCTCTGCTTCCTCCTCCAATAAGGGCGGGACTTATCTATACAACGTCACAGTGCCGTTGTCGGCCAAACCAGGCTCATGGCTGGTAAATGGAACTTTCATCGGTGGGTACGATTTCGGAACTATGAGTAAGTCTTTCACGGTTGAACAGGTTCAACCCATCCCTGGCTCGTTTACTACAAACGGAGGCGTAGGGTCCGGTACTGGCCTTTCTATCCGAGGAACACTGGTGTACAAGTCAAGCAGCCAGCCGGCCGGAAATGTCAACGCGACAATCTTTGCTGTAGATAGTGGCGCTTCACCAGGACCAGTGACGTCCCAAGGATTGAAATCATCTGGGCTCTACATTAACAACGTCACTCTGGCAAACGGAGTCTTCACCGTTAGCCAATCTCTAACGATGTTCTTCGCAGTTGTGAACCCGACGACGCAACCCGTACAACCCTTCAACGCAACCGTTACAATTGAGCACGAATGGTACACATCTCAAACTCACGGAGTCAGCACGACCTTCAACCTCACTTTGGGTGACCAACCCTTCACGAACCCCACGACCGCGATATGCCGTGCGGACATCACATTAGGCCAGGAGGGGATACAGCTCCAAGTCCGAAGCGTGACAAGCCCATCCTCGCCCCCCGTCACCCTCACCATGAGCAACGGGATCTCCCCGGTGACAAGCACACGCCAGCACTCGGGAAAATTCAGAATTACCATCACTAGCACCAACAAGGCGAGCGGTTCCACTACTACGTCTCCACCTATCGAGTCTCCAGCTTACGCTTTTACACTCGACAGCGACCTCATACCAAGCCGGCTTCTTGCCTCGAGTCCCACCGTACCCACGGCGTCTGACGGAGCCTTTTCCACCTCAATATCCTCCACCAGTCTTCTGGGAGCGAAAAACCTAGTGCTCTTTGCACTCGGCAGGGATGCAGACGGAGTTACTCTCCTCGGGACTAACGCTCAGAAGATCCAAAAGACATCCTTCTTCAGCGACTCGTCTCTTATCATCCCCTCGGCGGATATTCCAAGCGATGTGGCAACAAGACAGACAGTAACTGTGTCTTTGAACCTGAAGAGTAATTCTACCTACCTACCGCTCACCTTGACAGTAAACTTGTACCTGTCTGGATCCTCTGGGGTCGCTAGTTCTCAAACAGTTACTGTCCCGGCGGGAAGCACAAAGCCCGTTTCTTTCACGTTCCAGGCACCTGGGACGGCCGGCGCCTATTTGCTCACTTTTGCATCACCAGATTATTTTTCAGGGGCCCCGCTGCTCACGAAGACCCTTCAGGTCTCCGTTCTTTCAAGCAACCTTCAGATACTCATCCCCGCATTGATCGGCCTTGTTGTCGCACTTGTGATTCTCGGCTACTATGCGATGAAACGAGGTTCTCGGGTCGCCGAAGAGGAAGAAGAGGAAAAACCAAAATCCACCGGGAAGCCGCAGAAGCCACAGTCCGGACAGCAGAACACGAAATCCTTAACTCGAAGCTAGAGACCTGCGAATCGCGGTCTGGTTAGGTTCTATGGAAGCGGGTCCTGAAGAGACGCAGCCGGAAACGGCTCCGCCTACACTGCCGGTTCAGCGGAACCCGGGAGGCCTCTTTTACGAATGTATAAACTGCGGGTCTAAGCTGACGGCCGACCAGCTTGCAATGACCCCGGAGATAAAGTGCCCATACTGCGGCTATCGCATATTGAGAAAAGTCCGCCCCCCGATCGTCAAACACGTAAAAGCACGCTGACCTGCAAGGTACGTCCTCCAGCCGGGTCTTAGACTCGCGCCGTAAATCCTGACAAAGTGCAACCTAAGTGTCGCGGCTAAAAAGTCTGCGTCCTTTCGATTGAATTAGCCTACCCATGGCTGCCTCCAACTCGCCCAGAATAGCCCCTGGATCGCGATCTGTCCATCGACCGCAACGGTCGCGCTGATGACGTGACGGAAAAATGCTAACGATTCCATCTTCTCAAGATCCCAGACTCGCCCCAAATCACGCCTGGTCACCGAGAAATCGCTCATTCTCCACACTAGACAGATAACGAGCCCTGAAAATTCGATCGGGTACGGACGTGGCCGTTTGAGACGTGAGAGAGGCAAGTCCGAGACCCCGTCTAGAACGAGACCGAGGACAGGAGTGTGAAACCGAAAAGACGATGAGTCTTTTTTTTGTCGAGAATCTTTTTGGCCCCCGTGGTGGCTGCTCGCTTTTCGCCAGCCAGCACGAACAAACGCCACGCCGACCGCGAACGGCCAACCTGGACAGAACCAACACTGGTTCCCTTGAATAGAGCCTGGTTAGCCTGCCTTGAGAACCATTTCACGCCTTGCCAAAGAGAATATACATCTCTAACTTCTAGCTTCTCCGCTGACCAGAAGCCCTTGAATGTTCAACCCTTGAAAACAATCCTCGTGACCATCGGATATGATATACGATAAGGCCAAGCTTCTCTCAGAGGTCGCCCGTCGAAGGGGCTTCTTCTGGAGCTCCTTCGAAATCTATGGGGGCATGAGCGGGTTCCTAGACCTTGGACCCCTAGGAGTAGGGTTGAAACGCCTCATAACAGACTCGTGGAGGAGCCTCTTCCTCCATCCCCACGGGTTCGTCGAGGTTTCCACACCAATAATCACCCCCTACAAACTACTCGAGGCCTCCGGCCACGTAGAGAACTTCAAGGACCCTATCACAGAATGCACCCAGTGCCATCGACGCTTCAGGGCAGACCATTTAGTCAAGGAACAGACGGGTACAGAGACGGAAGGGCTAAGCCTTGAACAGCTTGGCGAACTAATGAGGTCAAAAGGAGTCAAGTGTCCGGAGTGTGGAGGCGTCCTCGGAGCACCTCAGTATTTCATGACCATGTTCAAAACGAGCGTAGGCCCCTTCGGAGAAGACCCTGCCTATGGTAGACCTGAGGCAGCCCAGGGCATCTTTGTCAACTTCCGTCGAATTTCAGAGGTGATGCGCGAAAGATTCCCGCTTGGAGTCGCGCAGGTAGGCACCGTACTTCGGAACGAGATTTCCCCACGACAGGGACCAATCCGATTGAGAGAGTTCACGATAATGGACTTCGAGCTCTTCTTCAACCCAGAAGAGCCAGAGTGCCCGTTCTTATCCGAAGCCCAGGAGGAAATCCTTAGCATAGTTACAGCGAAGACACGTGAACAAGGGAAGGAGGAGGTGACCAAGGTCAGGGTTAGCCAGGCAATCCGGGAGGAAGTAATCAGCACTCCCTGGATGGCCTATTTCATGTCACTTTCGAAACAGTTTCTCGCTAGCCTAGGAATCAGCGAAGCACACCAGCGGTTCTTCGAAAAACTACCGAGCGAAAGAGCTCACTACTCAGCGCAGACATTCGACCACGAAATTCAGCTAGACAGGTACGGCTGGGTCGAGGTAGCGGGCTTTGCCTACCGCTCCGATTACGATCTCCGACGGCACATGGAAGCAACTGGGACGGACATGAGGATCTTTCACCAGTTTGACAAACCCGTCGAGCGGACAGTAGTCGTTGTAAAGCCACGACCTGACAAGATACGAGGCGCCTTCGGAGGAAACACCGGAAAGATCCTAGCCCTCCTCGCCAGCAGAGACCTCCCCTCCTTGATTCACTCGGCCCAAAAGAGCAAGATGGTTAAGATTGAACAGTACGAAGTTCCACTCGACTTCTTCGACGTTCACTCAGACAAGGTGAAAGAAGCAGGCAGCAGGTTCATACCCCACGTAGTTGAACCCAGCTTCGGCGTGGAACGACTAGTCTACGCCGCCTTGGAATATGGTCTTCAAATGAAAGAAGACCGGTTGATTCTAAGCCTCCCATTCAGACTGGCGCCGGTCCAGGTTTCGGTCCTCCCTCTCGTCAACCGTGACGAGCTTCAAGAGAGAGCGACGGCCATCTTCACGATGCTGTTGCGTCATGGATTCAGGGCCGAGTATGACGAGGCTGGCTCGATCGGGCGCAGGTACGCCCGGGCCGATGAGGCTGGGGTCCCAATCGGGGTCACGGTCGACTACGATACTTTGAAGGATGGCTCTGTAACCCTGAGAGATAGAGATAGTTGGGCCCAAGTAAGAGCTCCAGTTGACAGTCTCGCGGCCACCATTGGAAAAATCGTTAGCGAGGGCTTTCCAAAATCCCGATCTTCGACACTCTACAGCGGCTAGGCTTTTTATGCAAAGCCCGTCTATACCACCCTGAACTATCAGAGAAGGATGCTGTTTGATGACCTTTCCCGTTGAGACGGAGGCTACCATTAGACGAAGGATTCTCGACACCTGCAGAGAACAGACCCGAAACGTTGTCGAAATAACCCGGGAGTTAGCCCTAATGACAGACAGCGTTACAGAATCGAAGGCAAGAGAAGCGAAGGACCACTATGCCAACATGCTTAGGATAATCGAGGAATTCGAGACGACAAAGAGGAGGCTTCTGGAAGAAGTTGCCTCCTTCGGAACCTTGTTGAGCAGCCGGGAAGACTTCATCAGACTCATATTTCGAATCAGTGAAGTCGCGGACTATGCACAAGGCATAGGGTTCAGGCTCTCGGCGGTAATCGACCGAAGCTGGAAGATGGAGAAGAAGTACATGAAGAGACTCTCAGACCTGATAGCGTTAGTCTTGGAAGAAATGTCGAAGATCCGCGAAACAATGATGTCTCTCGGATTCAACCCCGCGAAGGCCATGGAGCTCTCAAGAGGGGTCGAGGAGACTGAGAGAAAAGTTGACACCGCATACCGGTCACTAGACCTAGAGATTCTTGACGAAAAAATGCCCCTAAGATCGATCTTGCTGGTTCGCGACCTGGGTGCGCACATGGAGAACATGGCCGACCTAGGTGTTGACGTTGTGGACCTCATTCGCGTAATAGCCCTGACAGCCTAGGGATCATGAACCCACCCCCAGCGATAGCAACAGCAGAGCTTGTGGGAACCCGGCTGATTATCTGGGACCCCAAGGCTGGGCTCGCGATTTACCGCTCAGGTTTCTTCGGGAAGCCCGTTGGCATTCCCAAACCTAAGCCCGACCAGGACTTCGATGTTCCTCTACTAATGGACCTTATGGAAGGCCTCTACCTCCTCGAGCACAAACGGATTAGGGTAATTGAAACCGGAACCAAAGGTGTCGTAACTAAGACAACACTCCTAAAGACTGCTAGGGACACATATCGTGGATTCGGGGCCGCTTACCAAGTTTACGACAACCTCAGAGAAAAAGGCTACGTCGTGACTCCAGGCATCAAGTTTGGCGCCGACTTTGCAGTCTATGAGCATGGGCCGGGTATTGATCATGCCCCTTTCATTGTCTCAGTTGAGACACCCGAATCGATCATGGGACCGTTCGAAGTAGTCCGTGCCGGAAGGCTCGCGACTACAGTTAGAAAACAGTTCATCATCGCCATACCCAACACGAAATCAGGCAGAGTTAGGTATCTGGTCTTCAAATGGTTCAAAGCCTGAACTCGCGGGCTTGGTCCTCGGTAAGTTTGCATAGCGCAAGACTCTGGGCGCGCCGAGCCTGGGTTTGAGGAAGCAGGAGCTCTCTTTTCAAGCAAAAACGAGGAAATTCGTTCGAGACCATATCGCTCCCATAGCTGAGAGAATCGAGTCCGAAGAGGAGGGCACTTTTGAGACACTTTCCAAGTTGGGGCAACATGGGCTTCTGAGAGCACCTTTCTCACAGAAAGATGGAGGAGCCGGGCTCGGCTGGTCGTGTGAAATCATCTTCGCCGAAGTATCGGCGGTCAGCGCTGCCGCCGAGATGGCACGCTAGCGTCAGCGGCCCTCTACGCCACGCCTTTGGCGTACTTTGGGAGGGAGCAGAAGCAAGAGTTCCTCGCCCCAGTTCTCTCCTGGAAGAAATTGGGGCCACAGCTTTGACGGGCCGACGGCAGGTAGTGACGCCGCGTCGATCAAGACCAGAGCGGTTGCCCGTGGTCCGGCGTTTGTGCTTAACGGGGAGAAGCGGTTCATTCACAAATGGTGAAGTGGCCGACTACCTCCTCGTTTTCTGTGTGACGAACCCCACGAGGCCTCCAAGGTCGCGGCTTGGCCGGTTCGTAATTCCCAGGCCCACCCCAGGCGTTTCGGTAGAGGGAGACTACACGCTTCTTGCGATGAACGGGGCCATTGTAAGCCACCTCAAACTAGGAACGTCCGGGTCCCAAAGGATAATCTGGTCGAAGATTTGAACCGTGCCTTTCCGATCCTGCTCGACGAGCTCGACAGGGGGCGCAATTGCCAAACTGTTCGCGACAGAAGCCACTTTCGAAATAGCCCGTCAAGCGCTTCAGGTTCACGGTGGAATAGGATGCACCAAAGAACTCCCAGTCGAACGGTATTTCAGATGAGATTATGCGGTTTGTCATCCAAGGGGGGGTTTTTCCGTGAATCTGAGAAGGACAAAAGCCAGTAACCGACCAATTTTTCCGCAGGTTACGCGATTCTTTAGTCGTTCGAGGAGATGCTCTCCCTTGAGACAAGGCTTCGCCACATGTCCACTGTCGAGATCGAAAATTATCGTTGGAAGTGCGAGAACTTCCTCAAAGGATATTGTCCCGGGAAAGACTGCGATGTCTGCGCAAAAGTGACGAATCGACTACTCCTGAAAGGATTGGCGCGGATAGTCCATGCCGATGATGTCTTGCGCCCACGAGAGACGGCGAGTCTCAACCAGTCCAAGGCTTAGATCCAAAACTATACCATCGAAAATAATTTTCATTCTTTGGACATGATTCCAGGTAGGTTTATAGCCGCACAATACGCATATGGCATATGGATTCAAACCACAGCCCACGCTACGCTCCACATGTCGAACCCAAAACAGTGGAGCGGATCTAGATGGTTGACATGCACTACTTCATCTTCATTGTCAACGCCGACACAGTGGTGCTGGCGAGCGTCATTTTTGGAATGTCTTTCATAGCGCTGAGACTTGTGTACAAGATGTGGAGGGCGAGCCTCAGGTGTCCTCATTGCGGCGGAACACTGAGAACTCACCCCGCAGCACTCCCTCCTCCGGCTCAAGAGGCCCAATCGCCCTCGCTTTGGACATAACGAGGTGGCCGCTAGCCAATTAGCCTCAGGTATTCCTAAGGAACTCAAGTGCAAACTCTTTCGCATGCCTCTCTGTGCCACGATGCTTCCCCGAAACGTTCCTTAAGTGATGATAAAATTCGTGAATGACTACGTAGGGATCGTACAGGAATTCTTCTTTCGAAATGTAAATCGTCCTCTCTCGATGGACGTAGCATCCCAATGCCTTCTTGGTCCCTCGAGGGAGGCCCATTTTGAGGCTGGGCTCCTCAACTTTGTAGTGCTCGCTCAGCGACCGTATCGCACCTTCCGGATCCCTCTCGCCAGATATGAGATGTACAATCTTGCGTTGAAAATCCCGCTCGTCCAGTGAAGGCTTAGACCGAGACCCCGATGACGTCATGAGCGCTTTCGAGGTTTCCACGCGAGCCTTAAGTCCCCAGCTAGTTGCGCTTTACGCGTCCGACGCCCTCGCTCCAATGGATCGTCTGTGACTCTCGGTTTGCCACTAGGCTCGGGGTTGTTACCTAAGGTAACACTTATAATCAACCTTTGTTACCCAGAGTAACAACGAGGGGACTGCGGAATGAAGATGAGACTGGTCGGACCCCTAGCAGCGAGACGCGTCTCACCAAGAGAAGCCCTCGACTACTCAGCATTCAGCATGAACCACAGCCAACCTGGGGAAACAAGCGAATTGCACGTGTTCGAGAAATTTTACGGAGCAAATTCGCTCGTCGCGGACGGTTTCGAAACGTACACTGACACCGAGGTTTCTGACTCGGCCAACCAACCGGCCATCAAAGCTGATGTCGTTGGGAGAAAAGGCGAAGCACTCACCCTGGTGTTCTGTGAGGCCGGTGACTCCAAACGCATAGAAGAGGAGGCCCTCACCAGGATTGAAAAGTCGGAAAATGCGAGGGCCGTGATTCTGGTCCCGATGGGTGTCGATGTCGACCTATCAAACCTGGGACAAGAACGCATCAAGGCAGGAAAGGTGGTCGTTGAGCCGTTAGGTTGGTTCGGCGACCAACTGGACCAGACACTCCAAGAAACGCTTCGTCTCGTTGACCTGTTAGGAAACGAGACGAGAATGCGGATGCTTGCACCGCTCTTCAGGAAAACTGGAGCAAAGAAGCAGTACCGCACCACCATTAATCCGAAGCTAGTGTACAAGAACCTAACCGCGTTTCTCGAGACTGGACTTGTTGACGAAGTCGAGCATGGAGGGTATGAGCTCAGCGAACTTGGCAAATCCGTAATGGCAGATTTCATTGCCTTCCTTGAGAGGACCCGCAGAACCCTCGATGCGGCTTCAAAGGTCAGGGAGGTGAAAACAAAGTGAGTGACGAGAACGAATTCTTCGGCGACTGGTTCCGACGTCGATGGCGATCTCCTATGGCCAACTGGTTCGAAGAGTTCGAACGAAGCTTCGACGAGATGTTCAAAGGTCTCGAATTGCCCAAAGAACTAGTACGAGAGAAGAAACTTCCCGACGGCGCAACAGTACGCGAAATGGGGCCATTCGTCTACGGCTACTCTTTCAGCGTCGGGCCTGACGGCAAGCCCGTGATCAGAGAATTCGGAAATGTGAAACCTTCCATTGGAGGCGGGCCTTTTGGAGCGCCCAAGCCTAAGCTTTCAGTCAAAGACGAGCGCGAGCCTCTCGTTGACGCGATCGTTCACGACGATATAGTGAAGGTGGTCGCGGAGCTGCCCGGAGTCGAAAAGTCTGACATAACACTCCACTGCGACGGTCGGTCGCTCATCCTCAAGGTGGACAACGAGAAGAGGCGATATTACAAGAAGCTGGAACTTCCCGTGGAGGTCGACCCCGACACATCGAAAGCCAATTACAAGAACGGCGTACTGGAACTGGTCCTAACACGCAAGAGTGTGGGCCAGAAGCCAAAGCAGATACGGATAGACTAAGCGTTCCCTGCCGATGTCTACCCGTAATCCCCTTTTTTCCGAATATCTAACCATGCATGCTGAAACCTTAACCGGTCAGAACTGTCCACTCTAGCATGGCACAAGAGCTTACGATTAGCCAGTCAGAGCACAAGGTCCGAATCGAGAAAATCCGCGAGCGTTTGAAGCGAAGCCGTATCGACGCCCTATACTTGACGAATCCAACACGAATCCTATACGCCACCGGGTTCGCCCATATTACAACAGAGAGGCCCATTGCAGTCGTCATCCCCCAAGAAAACCCTGTCTTCTTCATGGGACCCCATCTAGAAGAAGACCATGTGAAACAAGGCGCTCCACTGATCGAAGAAGCCCATACATATCCCGATTACCCCGGAAACGTACACCCAATGAGAACCTTCGTCAAAGTGCTCGCCCAAAAAAAGCTGGGCGCGGGCTCAAAGATTGCAACAGACACCTTGCAAGGCTCGGCAGGAGGGTGGGGCTATCGAGGTACCCCATTGACCGAGTTGATGCAGCAGACTAAGTTCACCGACGGAAGCGAGATTGTGGACAAGATGCGGGAGATCAAATCTCTACAAGAGATACGCCTGTTGCGCGAGAGTGCCAAGTGGTCTCAGATTGCCCACGACTTTCTAATGGAGATCATCAAACCAGGAATAGCAGACGTACTTATAGGCTTGAAGGCCAGCTACGAGGCCTTGGAACAGATGCTCAAGCGTCTGGGAAAAAACTATCGGCAGCTGAAGTGGGGCCTCTCACCCGTCGTAGTGGGTTTCCGCGGCCAAGTCGGTCCTGACTCAGCGATTCCTCACTCAGTATACTCGAAACGAAAAATCAGGAAAGGCGATGTTCTGGTGACTGAGGCGGGAGTCGAAATCGGAGGTTATACAAGTGAGCTGGAAAGAACGGTCGTCGTTGGGCGGGCCTCGACAAAGGCAAAGAGATACTTCGAGGAAATGTTGCGTGCTCAATCCGCCGCTTTGGTCGAATTTCGGGAGGGAGCGCCCTGCGGGCGACCGGACGAAGCGGCCAATAAGTCAGTCCGAGAAGCCGGCCTGGGTGAGTGTCTCAGACATCACACTGGGCATGGAATTGGACTAGACGGCCACGAGCCTCCTTGGCTGGACCCAGGAGACCGCACGATAATGGACGCCGGGATGGTTTTCTCATGCGAACCTGGAATCTATGTGCCCGGCTTCGCGGGGTTCAGGCACTCCGACACGATTCTAGTGACCAAGAAGGGGAAGGACTTCATTACGAAGTACCCGAGAGACATAGAGGACCTTACGGTTTAGACCTATGCTCAGTTGCAAGACGAAGAGAGGCAGAAGGTTGGATAGTGAGACACTGGGAGAAGAAAATCCCGCACTCCTAGGACCGTTCGCCAAAATCCAGTTGGCTCCGATTAGTGTCAGACACCGAAACCTAGGCGTATTGGGCCTGAACGACCGGTATGGGCTTTGCTCTTTCCGTCTTGACGTAGGCTTCGCGGAAGAGCGGCCTGTAGGCTATGCCATACAGAATGAGCCCCTCCTTGCCTTCATAGTCTAGTCTTCTTATGACCCCCTCCAGCCTAGTTCCAGTTTTAAGGTCGGCTAGGCTCGCGTCAACCAGTAGAACCTTGTCCTCCTCAAGAAGCTGGAAGTTCGATGTCCATCTCTTCTTGAATGGAAGCTTGGTCACAGATTTTAGCTTGGCGATGCGTGGATACACTTTCTCAACTATTGGCCCTGGACAGTCGGACTCGAGGCATGATGTTCTTCTAGGATAGTATATTCGATTGCAGCCTCGGCAGAGGGCCATCGAGAAGACCATGTTGCCCAGCGGCTCAACCTCGCCCACGAGCCTTGGGATCTCAAGTCTTTCTTTGATTCGTGAGAGTCGTTCTCTTATCAAATCGTGGTATGTTTCGATTCTGATCTCGGTCTTGCGTTCGACGTAGTCGTTGACGGTACGCGTTCTTACTCTCTTTTCTTCTCTTCCATCTTGCACTTCTAGCCAAGTTGCATTGGAATACGCGCCTGAACCATAGGAGACCGCTAACACCTGGTCGCCCGCCTTAGCTTTGTCGAGCACTGAGGCAAGCGATATCAGAGTAGACGCCGCGTAAGTATTGCCTGTGTCCAAGACACGGAGCCACGGCTTCACCTTCTTTTCGATTTCGTTCTCAGTCAGCCTCATTCGCCTAGCGACGGATTGGTCAGAAACGTACGGAATGTTATCCTCTGTGAGAGCAGCACAGGTCTTCATCGGAAGATAACCGGAGGGCTGATGGAACGTTATCGCGTCAAACTCGGAGAGAAATAAGTCCGGGTGTTTCCGGAAGAGATTAGCTATCGCACCTATCACATGGGACTTGTAAGCCTCGACAGTTGTTCGACCAAAATGCGATGGAACCATAGTTCCCTCTCTCCTCCAGAAGTCCATGAAAAGACTAGAGAAGGGCGCTACATCTTCGATGGTACGAACGCGCCCGCACCGGCACCAGCCGAGTATTCGAGCGGATCGCCGCGCCTTGCTTGAGCGACATCTGACCCGATCGCTAAGCCATAGCGGATTCTACCGCTTCTAATCTCGGCGTCGATGAAGCCAACGCCCTGCATCCCCGAGTTGCACGCGCCTTCCAAGTCGGCTATGAAAGTATTCTCTCCAACCCCAACGAATGACGCCACATGCCGCGCTATCGTGCCAACTGCGTAGGGCTTCGACTCGGACCCCACTGTAACACTACCAATCTCCTCAGGTGAGATGCCTGCCATTCGAATGGCGTTTTCGGCAGCTTCGGTGGCAATTGTTATCGTATCCTCGGTGTGACCGGCGAGGGCTTTCTCCCTCAACATAAGCCCGTGGCGAACTTTCTCGAGAACCTTCTCAAGCTCTTTGCCCCTCTTCCGTTCTCTTTCCTTCACAATCTTCGCTGTCTCAATGCGTTCTCTTGGAATGTAGACCCCATAACCCACAATGCCAGCTCTGCTATGGCTCATGGAGAATTCCTCGGAAACGACTCCTTCTAGGAATCCGAACTCCGGATTGAGCATATTTAAGACTACCCAGAGGTTTTTGCGGAGAATTAGTTGTGACGCTTCTTCCGTGAGCCAAGCTTTAGACTGCCCACTAAACGCTCGCTCATAGTTTCTTCAATGCTTCCGAAACCCGAAGACTGCATTCAAGGTTACAGTCTGTTTTTGGCGACAGCGGGACGCTCCGGTAGTGCGAAACCGTCTTTTCGGAGGTGTGTCTTGTCTTTCATCGCCAGCTTTCCGCCTCGCTTCCTCCGATCCTACTTGTATCGCTGGTGCTTGCGGCGCTATACCCAATTGACTCCAGCGCTGCAGCTAAATCTCCCCAGAAGTTACCACTCAAAGCGGTGAATGGGCCTCAAACCACGATTGTCATCCTCGTCCAGTTCCCGGACAGGACAAACTCCACTAGCCCCTCGCAGATTTCCAACGCATTAGCGCTCCTTAACGACTACTACTCAGAGGACTCTTATTCGACTGTCTCGTTCCAGTATGCTGTCACACCCTCTACTTCGGCATGGTACCGAATGCCCAACACGATGGCGTATTACGGTGCTGACACGGCTTCAAGTGATAATCAACTTGTCCAAGACGCACTCCAGGCTACCGTAAACGCCGGAACCAACTTAGCAAACTACAAGTTTGCCATGATCGTCCATGCTGGCAGCGATGAAGCCATAACCCACGTAACAGCCGATATTCATTCTTATACGATTCAGGGGTTCCCTTTCAGGATGGGCCTGACAACATATACAATCTCCTCATCAGTTGTCGCGGAAACCGACCCGATGGGTGTGTATGCCCATGAGTCTGGCCACCTCCTCGGTCTTCCAGACCTGTACGACGTAACCCAACAAATTGATCCAGCCAACAATTTTCTGGGCTACTGGGAAATAATGGCGCTTGGCGAGTGGAATCCGAACAACGGAAACCCCCTCACTTCTCCCGGGACGTATCCTTCTCACCATTCAGCATGGTCAAAGATAGAACTCGGGTTCATCCCTGCGTCGAGGATCGTCACCGTGAATTCAGGAACCAGTGTCAATGTCACTGTTCAAAATCTGGAGGAGCTAACATCCGGGGTTCAGGCTGTCAAGATTCCGGTCGCCTACGACTCTCAAGGTAGGCTCACATACTATTTGATTGAAATGCGAGCAAAGCTTGGCGTCTATGATCAATATCTTCCCTTTCCATCGACCTATCCGAACGCTGGCTTGCTGATCTACAGGGTAAACGAGACAGTTCCAAATGGGAGTGGCAGCGTGAAGCTCATAGACGCGCATCCGGGCGGTGACCTAAGCGATGCTCCATTCGGCCCTTGCTCATCACCATGCGTGAGCAACAATATCCTCTCGGACTCAACCAACTTTGTTAAAGTCATTGTGACGACAACAGGCCCGACAACTTACAAGATAACTGTCGACAGGACTAATTCTCCACAACTTCTCCTTCAGATCAACACTCCAAGCTCCGGGGTTCTCGTGTCTGTTGATGGACATAATCAAACCACTGACTCTTCCAACCAGCTTCGTCTTCCAGTCAGGTACGGGCCCCACACCATCTATGTGCAGCAGCAGATTCCGGTATCGGTCGGCTCTACTTCCGTACAAATTGGATTGACAAACACATTTGCTTCCTGGGGTGATGGAGGCACGACCAATCCACGTGGAGTGTCCTTAGTCCAAGACACAGTGATTACTGCTCTGTACAGGATAACGGTTGAGCCTTCCCTTGCTTCCGCAGTTACTGCGCTCATCATACTAGGCATTGTCGTTACAGCGGTCGCCTTGCATCGTCGAAAGCGGACCCCTGCCCAACAGATGACCGCTCAGGTGCCCCCTAACGAGGGGGGACATAGCCCGCCCGTTCCCGTCTCACCCTCGGACCGCCTATTCCCAGGGAATGACAGCCTTCCGGGAGACGCCGTATACCAGGACAAGAAACCCGAAGGCTCCTAGTCCCAACCCAGCCATGTTTACTCCTCCATCGTTAGTAGTCGTGGTCTTCTCGGAACGCGAATGTAAGGTGGCTACTGCAGTGACATTCTTGGTCATAGCTAGTTGAGACCGGTCATTGTCGAAGACGAGGCAATAGGAGCCCGATGTCTGAATGGGGACTGTGAGTGATTGGTTGGCTACGTCCTGGTTCACCAAGAATACTTTTGGCAGGGAATAAGTGCAGGAGGCCGAGCTATTCCTCAAAAAAAGCTGCAGCCTCAAGGGTGAAAGGTCTCCGTGCTGAGCAATCATGGTAATGTTAGTTTCCAGCTCGTTCGATGACGCTTGGAGCGATAGGTCGCGGATGACAACAGAACCATTTCTGATCGGGATGTTCTCAGGACTCATCACGATTCGTGATTCCAATACCATAGTTCGGTGTATATTGGGTACTGCGGAATAAGCTAGGAATCCCACCATTAGGAGAGTTATTCCTAGTAGAACGACTCTTAGCCGCAACTATCTCAACGATCCTCGATGTCTCGTAGGTTCTGAAGCTCCTTCAGCTCGCTGAGCCTGTGACGCATAATACTGCTCTCCAACTCCTCCTTGAGAAGAGAGTAAATGTCCCTATGAATCGCGACGAACTCAGTTGCAGTTGGACTTCGCGGTCTTTCGATCTCCACGGGAACTATGCTTTTGATCCTTGCAGGTCGCGTGCTGAGGACCAGTATTCGATCGGCCAGCTCTATGGCTTCAGGAAGGTTATGAGTTACCAGGAGGAATGTCTTCTTGGTCTTGGAATGAATCTCTGCCACTTCCTCGCGTAGTGACTCCGCGGTGAACTCGTCGATAGCGCTGAACGCTTCATCCATCAGCACCACTTCAGGGTCTATGGCTAGAGCTCTGGCGATTCCGACTCTCTGTTTCATCCCTCCAGAGAGTTGTTTTGGAAATAGCTTCGCGCTCTCTTTCAGTCCCACCATTTCGAGAAGGTCTCTTGCAATAGCCTCTCGCCTAGCCTTGGAGGTTCCTTGGACTTCAAGACCGAACTCTACATTCTGAAGGACGGTTCTCCAAGGCAACAAAGCAAAGGCCTGGAATACCATGCTGATTTTCGGATGAGGGGAGGTCACTAGACTTCCTCTGAACCGAATTTCTCCGGAGGACGGAGAGTCAAGCCCAGCAATCATCCGAAGCAGAGTTGATTTTCCGCATCCGCTCGGTCCGACTATGCAGAGGAACTCGCCTTCGTTGACTTGGAAGGAAATATTGTGGAGAGCAGTGATTACTTCCGGTGGTTCTTCGTAGATTTTGGTAACATTGGAGAGTTCTACATGCAACTCATTCACGCCACCGTTTGACTCGGTTTTCAAGCCGCTCGAAAAATGCGCGGTCAATTATCACTGTAATCAGCCCGACTGTCATTATGGCGGCTAAACCGAATGTAAGGGTGTGAGCTGGGCCGAGGGCGATTGAAATGAACGAGCCGATTCCCGCCACGCTAGCAATAATTTCGACGGCTAATAGTACGTTCCAGCTAAACTCGAATGAAAGCCTTAGACCCGTAAGCATGTTGGGGAAGATGGACGGGAGGATCATCTTGGTGAAGGTCTGGAATCTTCCAGCATTGAAAACCGAAGCAACATGGAAGTAGTCGACCGGAATCTCTTTGACACCTTGTCTGATTGTGAAGTAGGTCGGGAAGAATGCGCTGAAGGCTGAGATCGCAACTGCCACAACGTTGCCTCTGCCCACCACGGTTACAAGAAGCGTCAATATGGCCAAGTCTGGTAAGGCACCAATCAGCATGATGATAGGCGTGATAGCCTCATCCAGCTGCGTCTTAGACCCTACTAGGAGAGCCACGGGCATAACGAATAGTGTGGCGAGTAGGATGCCGACTGTGACGTTTAGGAAACTCTGTCCGACCTTCCCCACGAAGGAGGGCGTTCCACCGAGCTGGAAGAGAGCGGCTAGTACGGAGTGCAACGGGGGGAGCTGCTCAGGCCCGACAATACCTCCCAATGTTACTGCTTCCCAGGCCCCGAAGATGAGAATGAGTGAGATGATCCAAGCTGGTGGGATGATTCTATTTCGACCAGCCTCCCGTACTCTGTTAAAAGCTCGGGTTCCGAACAGGGAAAGCCTCACTGTTCATTCTCCGGGAATCATCGAATCCTTCGCTCAGAGCTAATTAGCTTTGGAAGGTGCACTGAAGGGTTTTCGCATAGAAGGCGTGTGTCTACAGATTAGTTTCGGAGGGGTCAGGCATCGAGTCTGAGGAAAGAAAAGGGCTGTTGGCCGAGAGGATTTGACTTGTTGGAGTCCAAAACTCGGCTGTTCCGTCCCGAGGACTCAGCTGTGCGGGGTCCGTGCGTCCCCAGTGCAATGTGTTATGTCCTCCAGGATTGGAGGTATTTTCTCTGCCCGATAGTGAGGGCGTCTATCTTTTTTCCGAAGGCCTCAAGTCTCCACTCAGCGACCTTGGTGTCAATTTCCTCGGGTACGGGGTACACTTCGGCCTGAAGGTGGTCTCCCCGAGTGGCAAGGTATTCGGCTGACAGAGCTTGGTCCGCGAAACTCATGTCCATTACTTCCGCCGGATGCCCATCTGCGGCTGCGAGGTTCACGAGGCGGCCCTCCGACAACAAATAGAGCCTTCTTCCATTCCTCAAAGTGTACTCGGTCACTTCTGACCGAACCTGTCTCTTGCTCCGACTTACCTTCTCGAGGTCCGTGACGCTGACTTCAACGTTGAAATGGCCGACGTTGCAGAGTATGGCCTCGTTCTTCATCCTCAGGAAATGGTCGCTCGTCAACACGTCAATGCCTCCTGTCGCTGTGACGAAGAGATCACCTCTCTCTGCCGCGTCGGTCATGGGCATTACGTCAAAGCCTTCCATCAAAGCCTCAAGAGCCCTTACAGGGCTGACTTCCGTCACGGTAACCCGCGCGCCCATTCCCTTCGCTCTTTGTGCAATCCCTCTGCCGACCCAGCCGAACCCTGCGACCACTACGTGCCTCCCGGCAATGAGTAAGTTCGTTGCACGCATTATGCCCTCTAGCCCAGACTGTCCTGTTCCGTAGCGGCTGTCGAACAGAAATTTAGTTAGGGCATCGTTAACGGCTATGACCGGAAACCTCAGTCGTCCGTCATGCTGCATCGCTTTCAGGCGCTTCACTCCCGTCGTGGTCTCCTCGCATGCCCCAATTACATTGCGCAGGAACGCCTTGCCTCTAAGATGGGCTGAGATGGAAAGTTCCGCCCCGTCGTCAACGAGAATCTCAGGTTGCGTGTCTAAGACCCTTGATAGGTTTGCCTGATGCTCTTTCTCAGTGACTCCTCGCCACGCGTGCACTTGGACTCCGGTTTCTGCGAGGGCGGCGGCAACGTCGTCTTGGGTGGAGAGCGGATTGCTTCCGGTGATGGCTACGGTGGCTCCAGCCTTGTGAAGGCTCTGTGCGAGGACCGCGGTTTTTGCTTCTAGGTGTAGGCACATTCCTATTCGGCGGCCTTTGAGAGACCTCTTCTGCGTCAGCTGCCTTGTTACTCGTGAGAGGACGGGCATGTTCGACTTCGCCCATCCCATCTTCAATCGTCCCGAGGGCGCAGAGGCAGGGATCTTGATCGTGCTCAAGTCTCTTGGGCATGAGACGCTAGACAATAAGAGGGTAACTGCGGCAGTTTCCCGGAAACGTATAATAAGGAAACTCCGGGGTTCTCTTCGGAACCCTAGGAGTTCAAGTAGATGGCAGAAGCGGGGTTCCGTTCTAGAGTTCGTGATACTGATGTCGCAGTAACTTTCCGCGACTTGATTCTTTTACCTGGTTGGACTGAGGTTGAGCCTAGCCAGGTTGACATTTCCACCCAGGCGACCAAGAGTCACAGGATTAACGTTCCGTTCATTTCGAGCCCCATGGATACTGTGACGGAGAGTGAGATGGCTGTCGCTATCGCTCGTCTTGGTGGACTTGGGATCCTTCATCGTAACTGCACTGTTGAGGAGGAGGTTGAGATGGCCCGGAAGGTCAAGAGGGCCGAGGCGCTTGTGATCAAGGACGTGATAACAATTGCTTCTGCTGAAACGGTGAAGTACGCGATGGACCTGATGCAGAAACACAACATTTCCGGGCTGCCTGTTGTAGAGGCTGAGAAACTGGTTGGAATTGTGACTGGACGGGATGTGCGGTTTGCGGACCCGAGCCTCTTGACGAAGGATGTCATGACGAAGAAGGTGGTGACGGCGCCGTCTGATACGAAGATTGAGGAGGCTAAGGAGCTTCTTCACAAGCACCGGGTTGAGAAGCTGCCGCTTGTCGACAAGGAGGGACGTTTGAAGGGTCTGATTACGATTAAGGACATTTTGCAGAGGGGAAGGTTTCCCAATGCAGCGCGTGACGAGCAGGGGCAGCTACTCTGCGGGGCCGCGGTGTCGCCGTTTGACTTGAAGAGGGCGAAGAAACTGTCTGAGATTGTCGATGTTCTTGTGATTGATGTTTCTCATTTTCACAACGCGAACGTGTTCAGTGCGACCAGGAAGATAATTGAGGAGGTTGATGTTGATGTTGTCGTCGGGAGTATTGGTACCTACAAGGCGGCGGAGGACGCGCTGACCAAGCTGGAGGGAGTCGCAGGGTTCCGTGTAGGAATTGGTTCGGGTTCGATCTGCACTACGATGGAATCCACCAAGGCTGGTTCGCCTACGGCTTATGCAACTGCTCAGGTGGCTGATGTTGTCAAGACTTACGGCGCGAAGACTCCGATCATAGCGGACGGCGGGATTAGGGGTCCCGGGGATGCGGCTGTGGCATTGTCGCTTGGCGCCTCGTGTGTTATGATCGGGAATCTTTTCGCGCGTTGTAGGGAAGCGCCTGGAACCCTAATCGCGATTGGTGGACGGTATTACAAGCAGTATCGGGGAATGGGCAGCCCGTCTGCCATGGCTAAGAGATTCTCGCTCGACCGTTACGCTATGCCGTCGAAGGGGATACCGGAGGGTGTTGAGGGCTGGGTTCCCTTCAAGGGCGAGACTAGTGTTGTGATCCAGGAAATGTCCGCGGGCCTGCAGGCCTCGATGGGATACGCGGGCGCTCGGACGATTCCGGACCTCTGGGATAAGGCGCACTTGGCCTCGATTACAGAGTCGGGCTCGGAGGAGGCGCGACCACACGATGTTCTGCTCCCGTCAGAGTCTCCAGAACGGGTCTAGAATACTAAACTGTTTGGCTCGACAGGATGGAGTAGCTGCTTCCGCGACGGGGCACTTTGAACCCGTTCAGTTGATTTGTTCGGGCTCAGCCTGGTTTTCACCCGGGCTCGCGGGCGGGAGATGAAGACCTGGGGCCCCTCAAAAGATTGTTTTAGATTTGTCGCGATTATTCCCTGATTCCTGTTCTCCCGAGAGAGGGAGTCTGTGTCTCGAGACTGCCACACGTTTATTTTTTCTGGAGGGGGTCCGCTGTACGGGTATGATTTTGGGCTTGTTTTCCGCTGATTTGCCCGTTATGGGCTTGTTCGAGGTTTTGCGATCTGGGCGAGTTCCCCTAGGGTTAGCTGTGGAATAGGCGTGTCGGGAAATCTCAGCTTCATTTCCGCGATCAAGGCTGTTTCTAGGCGATTCATGCGGGCAAGGATGAGAAAATTGCTTTCACAATCACGGCTTCGATGACTTAACGTCTCAAAAAATGGCCAGGTCCGTCCCCGGTTGTTTTCTTCCTGAAGGCCTGTTTTGTGTCTGTCGGGGACGTTAGGTGAGTGGGATTAACACAATTTTGCAAGCATTTTCCCAGCACCCGCAGAATCGCGTTGGAAAATCGTCGCGCGAGTTGTTCCGAAAGAAACGGCCGAGTGCTTAGTTAATCGTTGTTCTGATGATATTCACTGGACTTCTTGTATCCAGGGTGCTGGTTTGCTTGGGCTTCACTCGAAAGAAGCTCGTCGTTGCCTTTGGCGCTAATCCTTCTTTCCATTACAGATACCTTTGTGGATTTTTTCATAGAAGACTCGATCATAGGTTCCTCCACACTTTTCACAAGTCACCTTTCGAGACTTATGAGCCGACTTGAAAGGAGACTTCTTCATTGGAGCATTACCCATTGAGAGTCGGCTTGCTCCCGCAAGAGGCTCCTCTAAAGCTTCCCCTTCCCGGCTTCACCCCAACCATACGTTCGGAGTCATAGCCCCGATTTCTTGTTCAACATCATCTCATGGGTGGACAGTTCGCTCGAAGTGGCCGTGGTTTTCGAGACTCGGACCTTTCCGACATCTACTCTTACAGACTCCACTCATCCGATTCCGAGAGAGGTATCATTGAACCCCGGTTAGAATAATTCAGCGCCATTGGAGCTTGAACCCCAATCCTAGGAAGTATATTTCTGAGCTCTCGGGTCTGCTTGCCTTGGGCTTCAGGAGCCTGCTAGTGTCAAACAACGGGCGCGCTTCTGCTTCGAAACGCTTCAGCTCGGGTCCTTGAAACAGCTTGATCAATATGCACCCTCGCTTTTTCAGAACCTCTCTGGCGATTTGCAGGGCGGTTTCGGCCAAGTCAACCTGTCTAGCGTGGTCGACCTCCCAAGAGCCGATTATTGAAGGCGCAAGATCTGATAGAAGCGTGTCAACTGGCCCCTTGGTCTCAGTGAGAAGTCTTTCGACGATGTCCGGCGAGTGGACATCTAGTTCGAGAATCTTCACGTTGGGATATTCAATGGGAATGACCGATGCAACGTCAACACCAAGGACGAGCCCTTGTGGACCTAATATTTCCCGGGCCACTTGAAGCCAGCCTCCAGGACTACATCCTAGGTCTACGACGATGTCTCCTGGTTTGATTATTCCGTAGGTTCTGACAGTCTGTAGTAATTTGTACGCCGCTCGGCTTCGGTATCCGCGAACCTTTGCCAGTCGATAGTATTGGTCCTTCCTTCTCCGCTGAATCCAGCTGCTCATTGGAGAACCGATTCAACCACTGCTAGCTGACCCTCGCTCCGTTGTCGATTTCCCTGTCAACCGTTAGGAGAGACAGTGCGGTCTCTTCAGATGCTGCTAGGAGCATTCCCTCAGAGACTTGACCCGCGAACCTCGCCTCTTTCAGGTTCGAGAAGAAGACTATCTTCTTGTGGAGAAGCTCCTCCTGTTTGTAGTGTCCAACGAGGCTCGTGATAGTCTGCTTTCTCCCATGCTTCCCGAGGTCAACGATCACCTTGTAGAGTTTCTCAGTACGAGGGACTCGGGTCACCTCGACGACTGTTCCGACTCTAAGCTCGAGTTTCTTGAACTCCTCGACAGAGACCTCACTCGCCTGCTCGGGCATGAGCAGTTGGCCGTGCCTATTGTATTTAGGACTTGGAAGCAGCGGTCTTGTCCTTCGGGCCAACAATAATCGTTGATATTCTCTTTGAGTCGAGGTATTTCCGGGCCATATCCAGAAGGTCGGAGGTCGAGATTTTCTGATACAACTCCCTCCGGTGGGCGAAGTAGTCGAGACCTAGGCCGAAATATTCCAGGTTGTGACTCGTCCTCGCGACTCCTTCTGTTGACTCCAGCTCCATTAGGGCCGAACCGATCTGGTTTTGCTTGGCGGCCTCAAGCTCCTCTCCTGTCACATTCTCGTTACCTACTCTAGCAATTTCTTCCTTCATCAGGCCCGCGGCACGCGCAACGTTTCTAGGGTTGACCCCTGCGAGAGCTGTCCAACTTCCGCCTCGGGTCGCAGCGTTGAGGAACGAGGTGCAGGAGTAAGCAAGGCCTTCCTTATCACGGACTCTTTGCCCAAGTCTTCCCATGAATCCCAGTTCCCCCAAGATCACGTTTAGCAGATTGAGAGGCTCGTAGTCCGGCTGTCTCCGTTCCATTGCAGGAGCTCCGAGAAGGATATCTGACTGGGTTTTGTGAGGCATGATAATTTGCTTCGCCTCTGGCTTTGGGTTGTCGGTGTCCCCGGCCGCCGCGCCGTGATGGTTGTATGATTCTGTTCGATCTGGAAAGCTCTCCTCGGCCCATGATAAGAGCTGGTCGGGCTTCATATGGCCAGCAAGAGCGATTACTACCTGCGCCTTACTCGCCACAGTTTCGAAATAGTCCAGAATGTCTCTTCTCTGAATGGCCTGTACGGACTCGGATGTTCCCAATTTGTCCCGTCTGTAGGGATGTTTTAGAGGGTATACTAGTCTGTGAAGTTCGTTCAACCCTCTTCGGGTGGTGTCGTCATCTCGCAGTCTGATTTCGGTTAGAAGCTGCTCCTTCTCCTTCTCGATATCGCGTGTGTTGAATGCAGGTTTCGTGAGGCACTGTGCGAGGATTCCCAGTACTTTGAGCGTCCATGTGCTCGTCGTTCGTGCCTGGAAGACTATGTTGTCCTGCGTGTTTCGGAAGCTTATTGCAGCGCCCACCGATTCGAGCTGGTCCGCCATCTTCGCCGCGCCGAGTTTGCGTGATCCTCTGAGCAAGAGCCGTGAGGTCAATTCGGCGATTCCGGATTTGCCTTCTGGGTCGAAGGAACTGCCGGCTTGAAGGCTGCCGTAAGCCGCTAGGGTCGGGTTTGCATTATTCTGATATGTTAGTATCCTGAGCCCTTCGGAAATCCTCTGAACGCCTACCAGCTTGGGAAGCTCTGCGTCAAGAGCCATGCTGGTTCCGAGTCCCCACGCATTTGCAGACGGTCCTGTTTTGCTGCGTCAGATA
Source organism: Candidatus Bathyarchaeota archaeon (assembly GCA_005888735.1). Lineage (GTDB taxonomy): Archaea > Thermoproteota > Bathyarchaeia > 40CM-2-53-6 > 40CM-2-53-6 > BA-19. The sequence goes on along the minus strand of VBBN01000030.1, from coordinate 67,278 downwards.
CTTCCGCGCTACCTCGGATACCTGCCCAGGAGTAACAATCTCTAGCTTTTTCACAAGTTCGCCGAGGGTCTCGAAGGACATGACATGTTCGAAGATTCCGATTAGAAAGCCTTGTCTGGCTACGCCATCAAGCGTGTAGGCATACTGTGCGTTGATCTGAGCTAAGGCCCGCTTCAATTCATGAGGGAGAGGTGGGTTTTCCTGAATCTTTTGAACTTCGTCAAACAGTGTCCTCTCAACTCTTTCAAGGGTGACTCCTTCCCAAGCGGTGACGTCGAGTACGAAGACGGATGGGTCTATTGTTGGCCAGAATTCCGAAGATGCTTGAGAAGCGATTTTTCTCTCAACAAGGGCGCGGTGAAGCCTAGTGCTCCTGCCAGACGTCTGGCCGGGTCCGAAGGCGAACAGTCTGACCCCGCTCAGAATAGAGTCCAGCATCATCAGTGGATACACGTCGCCGCCTCCGAGGGGGGGCGTGTGGTATGCGACCTTGAAGTAATCGGCCTCTGAGGGCAAGTGTAGCTCGACACGCCTCTCACCGTTCTGGGAAGGCTCTGCGATCCGAGGCTCAGGGGGCTTTGTCGAAGATTCCAATGGTCCGAAGTAGCTTTCGAGCTTGGTCATGACCTTACTGGGCGAGTAGGGTCCGACTACCACTAGTATCGCGTTGCTGGGAACGTAGAATTGCCGATAATGATCGAACAGGTTGTCCCGCGTTATTCGGAGAAGGTCTTCCTTGAGGCCACCCTCTGACCATCTATAGGGATGAAACCGGAAAGCGCTTAGAAAGAGCTCTTCGTTTACAAGAAATTCAGGATCGTTTTCGTTCCCTTCTCTCTCCGAAACAACCACGGTTCGTTCCGTCTCGACCTCCCGTGGGTCGAAGGCTGCATTCATCATACGTTCTGATTCTATCAATAGGCCGATGTCCAGCTGGTCGGCTGGCAGAATTTCAAAATATGCTGTGAAGTCCTTGGAAGTGAAACCGTTGTACTCTCCCCCTACGCTACTGACAAGGCGGCCAATGTCCCCCTTGTGGAGTTTCCCTCCTCCCTTGAAGAGCATGTGTTCTACCCAGTGTGAGATTCCCGTAATCCCCGGCTTCTCATTTCGAGAACCTACCTTGTAAACTGCCCAGCATCCTAAGACTGGCGCGTCAGGTATCTGCCGGATGAGAACCTTCAACCCATTATCTAGTGTGTGTCTTGAGGCGCGCAGACCTTGAGCCGGCGAGGGATCGCTGTCCAAAATTCAGTCCCTTAGTGTTCAGAACACTGTCAATCTATCGATGGTATTATTGACCTGTTTTGCCCTGAGCGACCATCTCTTCATATTCGGAGGAGGTTATTGCGTCCATGTCCAGAAGTTTTCGCGCAATCTCAGAGATTTGAACCACCGCGTGCAGTTTTACCCCTGACTTTTCAAGATGGGTCCTCCCACCTTCCTCTCTGTCAACTAGGACGAGTGCGTCCTCGACAACGCCTCCTTCCCCTCGGAGGCTTTGCAATCCATCAAGTAGGTTCTTTCCGGTGGTAATCACGTCATCGATCAATAGAACCCTGTCGCCCGAGGCCAGGACGCCTTCGACCTTCCTCTCCCTTCCATGGAGCTTGGCTTCTTTGCGTGTGTACACCAACGGCTTTGACATGGAGAATGCTAAGACCGAGGCCCAGGGAAGTCCGCCTGTGGGGATTCCTGCTATCTTGTCTATTCCTGTGATGGCCTTCGCCTTCTTGGCCAACAAATCAATAGCTGTCTGGAACGCGTCTGGAAAACTGGGGAGAATCCTCAAGTCGAGGTAGTAAGAGCCAAGCTTTCCGCCGGACAATGTGAACAAACCAAACTTCAAAGCGCCAGTTTTGATAAGGGCTTTGCAGAAATTGTCGACTTGCTGCTGCAACATTCAGACTCCCGGCCGACAATGGTTCAACGGACGCAAGGTCATGGTCAGATCTTCACCAGAACTCATAGCAATTTAAAGGCAAGCTCAACGAACGGGGCCAATATCCGGTGTGGAGAAATGGAATTCTGGGTTCCTTATGGCGAGACAGAGATTCCGGTGAGAATCCCCGATGACAACTTTTACAAAATCCTCGAACCAGGCAAACCGGCCCCGAGCAAGGACATCGCTGTTACGATCAAGACGTCTCTCGAACACCCAGTTGACGGGGTTTCGCTACGCCAAATTGTCAAACCTGGTAGCGACGCTGCCATTATCGGGGATCCGTCCACGATTCCATTCCTTGATATCATCATCCCCAATCTCAAGGCGGAACTGTCATCTCTGGGCGCGAACTCCGTAACCACGTTCCTTCGAAACAAGCGTCCAAGACCAGAACAATCGCCAAGCGCGGAGTCTGAAATTGTCATGATGGACCCTACCCAAGGTCCGTTCACCGAAATTGGTAGGACCAGCTCAGGGACTCCCGTCAACATTCATAATGAGTTACTGGTTCGAGGGATAAGAGTCTGCGTGACCTCCGTCGCCCCTCACTACGCAACTAGCTTCACGGGGGGTCCCGAGAGCATCCTTCCTGGGGCGACATCCATTGACACAATCACGAAGAACCGAGCGCTAATAGCAAGCGGAACTCCTGCGCCCGCCGACTGGCGATCAGGTCCAGTACTCGCAGACACCTTCGAAGCGTGTAAGCTGTTCGGGGCGGCATACAATGTGTGTCTAGTTCCGGACGGCTGGGGTGGAGTGGACTCGGTGTTCTCCGGAGAAATGGAGGCGGCGTTCGACGCCGCCACGGGAAGATTCACTGAGCTTCACAGCCCCAAGGTTGAAAGAAAGTGTGAGATCGTAATAGTCTCTGCGGGCTCACTCCTTGGAAAAGACCTCTACCACGCGGTCAGGGTCCTGAACAACGCATCGGACGTGGTCAAACAGGATGGCACAATAATCTTGGTAGCAGAATGCGCTAATGGAGTGGGAAACGACACTTTTCTTGCACTCACAAGAAAATTCGAGGAGAAAAAACAGCTGTTGTCCGAGCTAAAGCATCGGTTCCAGCTGGGAGGCCAGATTAGCCTTCTATTGAAAGAAGCACTGGAAAGCAATCGGATACAGCTCGTTTCCGTGCTGCCCGACCACTACACACGCAACGGCTTCGGGCTCAAGCCATCTAGAACCGCTTCGGGAGCAGTTCAGACAGCAATACGAGTAGAAGGGAAGGACGCGAAGATACTGATAGTTACAAGAGGAGACCTAACACTCCCGAAGTTCGCGGCCTCGTGAAGTGAGTCTCAGATTCCAGGCTCCCGTGCGAGAATTGCGATCCAGAATCAAGCGGAAGTCTCCATCGGAGACTTAATAGAAAACAGATTCCTACCTTTCACAGACTTCGAATGCGAAGATTATCGGTCATATCCGTACTATTGGTCACCCTAGTCGTAGTCTTCCAGTCTCCAGGAGTGCACTCTCTGACCTCCTATGTTCCGACTTCGAGTACTGGGCTCTCAGGAAATAGGAATGTCCCGATGAACATTAGAGTAATTTTCATTGGACTCACACAGTCTGACATCAATTCATCCTACCTTACAAACAACATAATCTCTCCCTCGGAGAAACCGCAATCAATCCTAGCTGGATCCCAAGGAACCGGAGTCCAGTTCAAATTCAACTACCAAGTGCAATTCGCAAACTCAAGCGTCGCTGGAGCGCTTAGCACGTTTCTTAACGGGATTGGAAAACGTGTGGACACTCCCGTTGGGGCTCCTACTCAATACGTCGAAAATCCCTACTTTGACAATGTAACGAGCAATATTAGCACAGTGACCAACTGGTTCTACAACGCGACCGAAGTGGGCCACTGGGACGGCTGGTCAAAATACTTTGGAGGGAACCCTGTTCCCGGCTACACGTTGCTAGTAGCTGACCTCCACAACGATTTGCCCTCGTTCACTTACAGCCAATATAAGGACTATACGATCAAGTGCACTCCCCTTACCTCCGGCGGGCAATGCGTGAGTTCCAACAGAGGAACGGCTGTGGCTCACTACTACAACCAGACTGTTGTTGAGCCCGACCTTCACTATAGGGAGCGGCGTCATTTCATGACGGGGTGGGGAGTGGACGAGCGCTCCTATTTCATCGACCTATCAGCTGGGCCAAGCTACTGGACAGGTAACCTTCCAATTCAGGTGGCAGAGGGACTAAGGACGGTCACGCAGGGTTCTTGGTATGGCCGATACTGGGTCACGAAATTTGTGGCCGACTATTTAGCGGGAGTAATCTACAACCTCTTCAGTCCAGACCAATTATACCCTGTCAACTACTCAGCCAAGTACGTTTTCCACCTATTCTTCCTCGACGCGAGGAACGCCAGCGAAATTCTAGCCGGGCCCCCTCTTCAAAATTCGGTAAACCTGACGGTAGTCAAGAGTCAACTTGCCCAACTTGTTCCATATGCAAACGTGACTGTAATTCCCACATTCAGGATGCTTTCCTCAGACCCTGGCCTGGCGGCCGTGGTCAACAACGCTACCACGAAGACTTACGATAAGCTCTCAGACTCTTTCGTCGTCGATGAGCGTTTGGTGTATAATTGGCTAAGCACGTATAGCGAGGGCCACATTTCGAGGTTTGTCAATGTGACGAGGACGATAAGCCAAATAGACATTCCGGCGTTTGTCTTCGCTTTCGAGTGGAAAAATGATTTCGGCGTCTCTTTCAAAGGGGATGTCTTTGAGCGCGGGGCAGGATCCATCTTCGGCGAAGCCCTCGGAGACATTGTTCTCATAGGCCACAGCCAACAGGATCTGACCTATGGAAACTATACCGACCGCACTGGTCTAATTCAACGCGGCACTGGAGTAGGTTACACGAGGACCATAATTCATGAGCTCGGCCACATGCTTGGACTCAACCACCCGTTCCTGTATGACTTGGACGAGGATTTTGTCGAGTCAGTCATGGGGTATTACGCTAACTCGTTGGTTTTCAGTCAGTTCGACAAAGACTTGATTCTTAGAGGGGTAAACGATGAGCTGTTGATTTTCGCGCAAGTGACATTGGCGAATACCACGTCATCATTCCTCAACGCGGGAGCGATTTCCTCGGCCCGACGGTCGATGGCGATTGCTGACCGAAAGTACAGCTCAATGGACTATGCCGGTGCAGTCGTGGATTCGCTAGCTGCTGCCGAGAGCGCTTTTCAGGCCCACCAGGTTGGCATAGGGTTCCTCTCTCCAGAGCTCGTCTTTGGAATAATAGGAGTCGTGGTTGGGATTGCGATTGGGCTTCTCGCGGGGTTCCTTGCGTTCCGTAAAAGGCCCCCTACGGGCATCCAGTACTACAGATGCCCCACATGTGGACAGACCCTCAGATGGGATCCCGCAATCATGCGGTGGTACTGTAACTACTGCCAAAAACCGGTCTAGCGGTGGACCTTCGCGAGACAGCTCATGTAGAGACATGCGTCTCGAGCAAGTTTCGGAATCGATCCGGACCTTCCGAACTCAACGGGTGCCTTTCTGACCAGAACAAATGGAACTCCCTCCCTCCCTTCGCCCATCAGCAGCTGAGCGGCAGACGCAACTCCGTCCGCGGACGCCTGCACCGTAATCCGAACCTTTCTACCGAACAGATCCTGTTTGCCCCTGAAGTCTCGCGTCGGTTTGAAACCAGCGCAGGCCAACGCGATTCCTGTGGTTCCCAGCCTTAGAGGGGTCACTCTGCTGTCGACTATTACAACTCCAATTCGCTTCTCAAGTCTTCGGTGGAGCGTGTTGAGCAGCCTCGTTGCTGAGGCGGTTGGGTCCCGGGGCCACAATACAACCGAGCCCGGTGGGGCATTTTTCTGGTCTACACCAGAGTTCGCGACGGCGTCGCCGCTCTTGAGAGTCAAGAGCGCTCCAGTGACTCCCCCGTACACCTCGTCGGCCTCGTCCAATACGACTTGAACCATGGGGGCGGGTATCCCGTGTCTTCTTGCTAGCTTTCTCGCCTCACGTGACGTGTCGATGCTGTTCAGCTCAATTACTCTGCCCTCGGCTATGGCAACTGCTTTGCTTGCGACCGCGATGATATCCTTGCTTCGAATCCGAACTCTCGCGCTCGCGAGAGAGCTCAATATCTTGTCAGTGATGGAGGCTCCAGGTGTGATTAGTTCAGACTTGAGCGGTATCAGCTCCATTAACGCTCAGGGGTTCCCGCGGATTTCTCTCTCCGCGATTCCTGGTAATTGTTCGTTAACTATCATTTGACGGATCTCTTCGATGTCCGCGCTGCTAGAACGGTCCTCGGTGACTTGTGGAACTTTTTCTCTGATCGCTGCATACACTTTTCGTGTGCCATGACCGAGCCGCGCCTTCGCGCGCAAGTCGATACCTTGGGCTGCGGCTAGGAATTCGATTGACAACACGTACGTGCTGTTTTCGAGTATCTTGGCCGCTTTGTGAGCGCTTCCGGGGCCCATGCTAACAAAATCCTCGAAATTGCTCGAGGTGGGGATTGAGTCGCTGCTGGCTGGATGTGTCAATACCTTGTTCTCTGCTACCAGTGCCGTTGCCGTGTACTGAACTGCCATGAATCCGCTGCTCAGTCCGGGTTTTGATCCTCTTCCTACCAAGAATGGTGGTAGACCGTTGTTGAGCGATTGGTCGAGTAATGCGGCAGTTCTTCTTTCGGAGAGGTTTGCGAGATTTGATATTGCCAGGCTGAGGAAGTCGAGTGCCATTGAGATTGGTTGGCCGTGAAAGTTTCCGCCTGAGAGGCAGACTCCGTCTCTTGGAAAAACGAGTGGGTTGTCGGTTGCCGAGTTCATTTCTACTTCGAGGACTTTCTTCACGTAATCGGCTGTGTCCGCAACTGCGCCTATGACTTGGGGAGCACATCTGAAAGAGTACGGGTCTTGAGGACGGCCGTTGTCAAGCCTCTTGTTCGTGACTGTTCTGACCATGCTGCTTCCCTCCGTCAACTTTCGAACTGTGGCGGCAACAATGGATTGTCCTAGATGTGGCCTGAGTTGTTGAATTCGAGGGTCGAAGGCGTCTGACCATCCTCTTAGCGCCTCAAGGGAGAGAGCTAGGGCAGCCTCCGACGCCATAATGAGCTGGAACGCGTCGTGGAGCGCTAGGCATCCGACTGCCAGCATCTGCTGTGTCCCGTTGTTCAGTGCGAGTCCCTCTTTTGCTTCAAGTTGGACCGGGCTCTCCTTCGCGACACGGAGGGCAGCTCTTCCGTCAACCAAGTGCCCGTTAACCTCGGCTTTCCCTTCCCCTATGAGAACGAGCGCCATGTGTGAGAGCGGTGACAGGTCTCCGCTGGCTCCTACTGAGCCCTTCTCGGGAATCAGAGGATGGATTCGCTTGTTCAGCAGGGCAATGATCAGCTCAGGGATTTTGGGCCTGATGCCCGAATTCCCCTTGAGTAGCGTGTTTGCTCGAAGAAGCATCATCGCGCGGACGACGTCGGTACGCTCACTCTTTCCCACACTTGCTGCGTGGCTTCGGATGAGGTTGACTTGGAGGCTCTTGAGGTCCTCTTTGGTTACCTTCTCTCCAGAGAGAGCTCCGAACCCTGTGTTGACTCCATAGATTCTCTCCTCTGTCTCTAGAAGTCTCTCTAACGCTTCACGTCCTCGGGCTGTCCTTGAGAGAGCTTTTGGGTCGATGGCAACTTTCGTGTTCCCTCTAGAGACACTGACGACTTGATCTAGAGTCAGGCTGTTACCGTTAATGGTGGCAATCGGCATGTTGGGTTGTGCGTCGGCGTGATATGAAAGATAAGCGTTGGTCGCTCACTTGAGCATCGGCATCCGTATTCCCTTTTCCCTTGCGACTCGCTTGGCTGCGCTGTAACCCGCGTCGGCATGCCTGACGACCCCGATTCCCGGGTCAGTGGTCAGAACTCTTTCGAGACGCTGATCAGCGTCTAGTGTCCCATCTGCGACCAGGCACATTCCTGCGTGAATGCTGTAACCCATCCCGACGCCGCCGCCGTGATGGACACTCACCCACGTAGCTCCTGCTGCGGTGTTCAGGAGCCCATTCAGAATTGGCCAGTCCGCTATCGCATCACTTCCATCTAACATTCCCTCAGTCTCTCTCCTCGGAGAGGCGACGCTTCCAGAATCGAGATGATCTCTGCCAATCCAGACAGGGCCTGAAAGTTTACCGGTTCGCACCATCCCGTTAATAAGCCGTCCGAACTTTGCTCGTTCCCCGTACCCCAGCCAGCAAACTCTTGCCGGTAGGCCTTGGAACTTCACGTGGCTCCGCGCTTTCTGAATCCACCGAGTTAGTTCCAAGTTTTCTGGGAAAGTCTTGAGAATGAGGTCGTCAGTTTTTGCAATGTCCTCCGGGTCTCCAGTGAGCGAGGTCCACCTGAATGGTCCGCGTCCTTCACAGAACATTGGACGGATGTATCGTTGGACGAAGCCCGGAATCTGGAAGGCTTCTCGAACGCCCGCGTCCAGGGCTTGCTGCCGAATGTTGTTGCCATACTCGAACGCGACGGCCCCCTTGTCAGCCATTGAGATCATCGTCCTCACGTGCACGGCTATGCTCTCGCGGGCCATCTCAAGGTAGCGGGCAGGGTTGGATTTGCGGAGCTCATCCGCTTCCTCCTTGGACAGCCTAGCTGGATAGTAGCCATTGAGCGGGTCGTGCGCCGAGGTCTGGTCCGTTACAATGTCTGGAATCAATCCCTTGTGAAGAAGTTCGGGATGGACCTCCGCAGCGTTTCCCAAGAGAGCGATACTGCGAGGTAAGCCCTCATTCTGAGCCTCCTTCACCATTCGAATGGCTTCGTTCAAATCGTCGGTCCATGTTTCCACGTACGCATGCTTCAGTCGTTTCTCGATCGCGTGCTTGTCCATCTCGACTGCCAGTGCCACTCCGTCGTTCATGGTTACGGCCAATGGCTGGGCTCCTCCCATCTCGCCTAGACCAGCGGTGAGAACGAGCCTTCCTCGAAGAGACCCTTCGAAATGCTCCTTCGCTACCTGCGCGAGCGTTTCATACGTCCCTTGAAGAATTCCCTGCGTCCCAATGAAAGCCCAGGACCCAGCTGTCATCTGGCCATACATCATGAGCCCCTTCTGCTCCAGCTCGTAGAAGTAGTCCCAAGTCGCCCACTTCGGAACAATTATGCTGTTGGCTATCAACACCCTCGGCGCCATGTTGTGCGTCTTGAAGACCGCAACTGGCTTACCGCTCTGAACGAGGAGAGTCTCGTCCTCTCCAAGGTGCATAAGTGTCTCTAGGATTGTTTCGAGAGCGTCCCATGACCTAGCTGCTCGGCCGGTGCCACCGTAGACGATGAGATTCTCCGGGTCCTTTGCAACCTCCGGATCGAGCACGTTGTGCAACATGCGGTACGCTCCTTCAACTTGCCAGTTCTTGCAGTGAAGCGTCTTCCCTTTGATCGCCGACAGTCTTCGTTTCTGTTTGAGAACCGGGACCTGTTGCTTATTGGCGCGTTTTTGTCTCAAACGAGCTTCTTCCCGTCATCTACGACTAGTCTGCCGCCGATAAACACCTTGTCGATGAGACCGTCGGAGTGGGCATAGCTAACCCACTTGTGATTGGGCACCTTTAGGGTCACGAGGTCGGCTATTTTCTTCGGGGCTAGGCTTCCAACTTGGTTTTCCATTCCCAGTGCCATTGCAGCGTTGATGGTTATTCCCCTGAGTATTTCGTCAGCTTTCATTCTGAGCTCTCTGGCTGCAGCCCATGCCACGGCGACCTGACTGAGCGTCCAATTCGCCGGGCTGAAGTCTGTCCCGAGCGCCACAGGCAGCCCCAGTGCCAGCAATTCCCGCGCGGGTGCGTATTCCTTGGCGAGAAGGCTTTGTGAGGATGAAGGCAGGACAACTGGAGTCACGCCGGTCGCGGCCATACGTTCCAGTTCCCGTGCGGGTGTATGAACCAGATGGTCCCCGGAGGTCGACGATAGCTTGTTGGCGACTCGGGCCCCGTTACTGTCCGTGAACTCATCGGCGTGTATTTTGGTGGCGAGACCGGCCTGCTTAGCGGCTTTTAGGATGCTCATCGACTGTTTTTCGTCGAAGACTCCTTGCTCGCAGAAAACGTCGCAGAACTGGGCGAGTCCGGTTCTTCTAACCTCTGGGAGCATTTCCTCGATTATCAGGCGGGTATAGCTCTCCGCGTCGGTTTCAGGCGGTACCGCATGCGCCCCCATGAAGGTTGGGACGACTCTGCAGAGGTGCTGTCTTCGAAGCGTCCGTATTACCTGTAGGATTTTCATCTCGTCATAGGGGCGCAGCCCGTATCCGCTCTTCACTTCGATGGTTGTCGTTCCTGCCTCCAATGCCGTGTCGAGCCTGCTGACAGCTGTCGAGAGCAGCTCGTCGTGTGTTGCTTCGCGAGTCTTGTTTACGGTTTCTAGAATCCCCCCGTGCCCCTTCAGTATCTCCATATACGGAACTCCTTGGATTCTCTGCTGAAATTCCTGTTCTCGCGACCCCTCAAACACGAGGTGTGTATGTGGGTCAATGAAGCCGGGCAACAACACCTTCTCGTCCACATTCACACTTCTCCGCCCAACGAACCTTCTCTCAAGCAACTCGGATGAGGCGGCCATGACGATGTTTCCAGCGTCGACGGCAACTCCTCCACCTTCGACAACGCCAAGGTCGTCTTCGGAGGGTTGGCCGTTCATCGTTACCATCTCTGTAGATCCTAGGATGAGAAGGTCAACCTTGCGCCTTGGCAATCCTCAGGCTCCGCTTGGTCCCTGCAGTCCTCACTTGATAAGCAGATTGAGCCGAACTTAGAGTATTATTTTCCCATCGACCATTATTGTGTACCCGTCTATCTCAATGGTTGGTTTTGTTATCGTTCCTGCAAACGAGAAGCTGCTATCATTCTTGCCGCCTATTCCACGATTCGCTCCAACCCCGACAGATGCGGTTCCGAGAACTAGCTCGTCCGTCGAGTAGCCAATCAACTCCATCCTTGGGTTGACTCCGATCGCGAACTGGGCGATCTTATCCTTGTCTCCTTGAGTTGATTCAAGGATTTCTTGGAATACTTCTTCATACCGTTTTGCATGATACTCGACAATTGCGCCCTTCACAAAGCTGAGTCTCAGATCTCGAATCATGCGACCTTTCAGCGCACGCGGAGTGTCAAAGACAACTGTTCCTTGGGCAGTGTCCTCGATCGGAGGAACCTCAACCTTGCCAGAGGGTATTTGAGTTGAGACGAGCCCTCGTTGAATGTCCTCCTGGTCGATTATGCCATCCTGGATGTGGACAGGGCGTTTTGCAATCTCAAACTTGAGGTCGGTTCCGCTTCTTGAAGTGAGGTGGACTCTGCTCCCACGTTCGAGGCGGCTGGCAACTCGCCTCCCTAGCTCAGTTAGCTTGTGGTAGTCTACTCTGATAGCATCCTCGGTCATCTTAAGCCACTGCGGGTAGTCAAACCCGTAGGTCCTCGCCCTTTGCGGGGTCACTTGCCCCAAGAGGACGTCGGCTGTTCGAACTTTTCTGTCGAAGGCTTTGTCAAGGACGGGCTTGTCGCCCTCGAAAAGTGGCTGCATGCGAGTGGCAGCGATGTCTCTCCATTTTGACGGATCCTGGGGCCCTCCTAAACCAATCCAGACGCTCACACTGTCGACTGCGTTGAGAATGTGTCGTGGGGTTTTCCGAAGGTACCGTTCAGGAATTTCTTGGAGTGTGTTCCACCAGAGCTTATCTGTCATCAGGGTGATCATCGGTTTGGCGCCCACCTTGTAGCATTCCAGAGCGATGTCGCTGGCCAGGTCCGCGGTGTGCTGCCAGGCTTCGATGAGAACCATGTCGTCTTCGTGGACTCTAAGAGACGTGTGCACGACACGTTTTGCAACGGAGTCTGAGGCGAGCTCCTCAAGCAATTGGTATTAGGCCAACCTCTCTGATGGCCGTGTCTTACATAAGCGTTGAAAGTGTCGCGTGGAGTCTTCCATCAGTCCAGGATGTCAACAATCAGGAACGGTAGACGGCCTACGCCATAATCTAACGCGCTAAATCTCCAGGCATACCAAACCCAATTACCACTAACGAGTGGAACCGTCGCAGTAGTTCGCTGACCTCGGGCTTGTAGAACACTTTGGTGCTCTCCCACTCTCGCTTGAAATCCTCGTAGCCACCATCGAAAATTCCCAAAACACGAGATAGGACGAACTCTTCCATCTTATCCCCCAAGAGAACGTAGGACCCTGGTCCCAGCTCTGTCCTTCGAAGCATTACGAGCGGCAGCCTCACTCTCTCCAGCGCTTGTTCAGGCAGCGCCTTGGCCAATTCCCTGAGCTCGTCTGGGTTCATCACGATCTTCTTTCCATCAACGGTAAGAACGCTCGGAGATTCCTCCGTTAGCAGTTCTTTCAGTCCGCGCCTGGCCTTTGGCAGGTGAACGTTTAACTTCCTGAGCTCTTCCTGCAGAATCTTGTCTGCTAATCGGTCACTGTTCTCCATTCGCTCTTCATCTATGAAGCGTCAGGGGGCCCCATGCGAGATTCGATTATCCATCCCCACGAGAAGAGATAGGTTGCGCCGAGAGCGACCAGATTCGGCGCAGTAACTAGGCCCAACCATACTGAAGCCTTTGCCGCGCCACAACGCTTGGGCGCCAAGGTTGAATCTTGGCAGAATGACAGATTCTCCTGATAGTTAGCCGTGAATAAGCCTATCAGGACTAGGGCGTAGATTCCTAGAATGAGACTTGCAACCATGAGTCCGTGGGCCCAATTTTTCTTCATTGGACCCTGTTTCACAATGCCTATCGCTACAAGAACAAGTCCTACCCCCGCGAAGACCCCTTCCACGAGAATGCCCCAGACACCCCAAAATGACACCGGAAATGAGGATATGGCGGGGAAAGTAATCCAATTAAGGGAAAGCAGGAACTCCTCTCCCAAGCCTAACCCTAGGAACCGCCCATCCACGGTGATAGGTCACCGCCTATCAGACAAAAGCCTTGCCACTTCTCCGCCCGCTAATCATGCAGTGATCCCCCTCGAATGGGTCCAGGCGAAGCATCTCAAGGCACTTGTAACTGCGTTCTTCTAGCACCTTCGCCTCTTGACGGAAGATTTCCGAGGGATTCCTCGTGACATCTATACTTCGAGACTTTACCGCGAGAAGAAAGCCCCCCGTCGCGTCAAGAAACATGTCCATGTTGTCCGCAATTATTCGGGCTTGGTCAGGCTGGGCAATATCGCAGTAGACGCAGTCCACCTTGCCTACTATGTCGCGGTATCTTGCCGGGAACCTAGCATCTCCGAAAATAGGAGTCGTGTTCAGTCTGACTGAGCAAATATTGGTGACCAAGTCCCTGAACGAGCGCTGGGCAAACTCTACACAGTAGACCTGGCCCTTGGCGGCGACTATGTCGCTTAGGTGGCTCACTGTCGTCCCGCTTGCGGCTCCGAGGTAGAGCACCTTCGAACCTGGCTTTATCGGCATTTGAGTGAGTCCTTTCAGAATGGCCGCTGCGAGTTTGCTTCTGTATGGGTCCCAGATTCTAAACTCTTTGCCTCGGGCCTTGATCGTCATCTCTCCGTACGAAGTGTTCCCGGGGACCAGGTTGAGTGTTGCGGGCCTCCTGTCTCCTTCCAGGCTTGCCATATAGACGCCTTCGATCTTCACGTGAGATCGGACGGTCACGGGGCCCATCTTTCCTCCTAGGTTGGGTTTGCTGGCGGGTCTTCAACTCTTTTATCTTCATGTCAAGAGAATTTTTCATCTTCTCGCCTTCATTGTTGCCACCGAAAGCGTCCATACGAGCCGCAATCGCTATTTTTCCAGCCACTGCCCGTGCAATTTTGCCTCGCAGCCATTTTGGAGACTGGTGGATGGGGCCGTACTGGAATATGATTCCGTGCTTCGGCGGCCGAGCCCCGGTAGTTAGTGTGCGGAAGAGGGCTTTCTCCGCCCCGAGAACCTGAAGCGTGCTAGCTGGCATCTTTGCCATGTGCTCCAAGCCTCCAGCAATAGACACCATTTTGGCAGTGAGAACGGGACCTAGGACAGCCGAAGTGTTCGGGGCAACATCAAGCATTATCTTGTCAGTGTACTTCTCCGCGGCCTCTCTAAGCCGGTGCAGCTGGAGAACTGTTCCGCAAACCTCTTGCAACCAGTCAAGGTCTGGACCAGGCATGTCGCCGCCTGTAGATTTCTGGGCGGAATCAGCGATTTCGAAAGACTTGTCCTGAGGAATCCCTAGCTTTGCCAGGGCTTCGTTCGAGAAGTTGCTACGAGCACCGAGTTTCTGGACGAGTCGCATGTAGGTGTCATGTTTCTCGACAAGCCTGTCAAGCTCGGGAAAGTGCAGCCCGTACCATTCGCGTATCCGTACAGATAGCAGGTTGAGAGTCTTGTCCAAGTCTTCAATGCACCTCACGGTCTGGATGGCGTAAAGGTCCCTCTTTCCCGTGGCCTCCGCTATCGCAGTCTTGGCGAGCTCGAGCGAGACGTCTCGGATAAACTGTTCATACTCATCTTTCGATTCAATTATTTGCAGCCTGGCGAGCATCCCAGGCAGCCTGTTTCTCAGCCTAGCTATCGTGTTGTCGTTCTCCTCAAGGACGACGGGGAAACTGCCGAGGCTTCGAGCTATGCTCGCGAGAGACTGGCTGTCGACTGTCAACTGGTCAATTTCCAACTTGGCTAGTCTTTCTGCAAAACCTGAGTGTTCAGGAGGAAGCAGGCCCTGCCTGACTTTGCCTAGGACAATTGCAGCGTCCTTGGGGTTTCGGGGGAAGAGAACCTTCTCAGTAATCTTTCCCGTTTTTTCCACCAGGAAGAGCCCTGCGGGCGACTCTACCAGGTAGCCTTTCATGGGTTCTCACCGGAGTTGAGCTCCAAGACATACGGTATTGCGAAGAGAATAAACGTCGACGCTGGGGACGGTGGTCGCTGCATTGGAACCTGACCTATCGGTGGAGTTTGCTGGTATAAAGCTCCCCAACCCGACAATATTGGCTTCAGGAATACTAGGAGTCTCTGCGGAGATAATGGTCAGAGCCGCCCGAGCTGGTGCAGGAGCCGTCGTCACCAAGTCTTTCAACCGGGACGGGCGAGAGGGCTACCACAACCCTTCGTTTATCGAAGTGCCTGGGGGGTTTCTGAACGCTTTAGGGATTCCCAACCCTGGAATGAGGGAAATGCGTGAGGAAGTGCGGACCGTGGCAAAGGCGGGGGTCCCGGTCATCGCGAGCGTTTTCGGTTTCGACGCTAGCGAGTTTGCAGAAGCCGCCGCGATGGGAGAAGAGGGAGGAGCTTTGGCGGTGGAGCTGAACGTCTCATGCCCTCATGTTGAGGAGGTCGGCGTTGAGATAGGCCAGCGGCCAGCAAGGGTGGCCGAGGTGACCAGAGCCGTTAAGGCGAAAGTAAGGGTCCCAGTATTGGTTAAGCTCACGCCGAATGTGACGAGCATAGAAGAGATTGCAAAGGCCGCGGAGAGCGGTGGGGCCAATGGGATTACAGCAATCAACACAGCACTCGGTATGGCAATCGACGTGGACGCTGCAAAACCTACCCTAGGTGGGACGGTCGGCGGCTTGTCCGGGCCGGCGTTGCACTCGCTAGCTGTGAGATGCGTCTTTCAAGTCAAACAGGCAGTGAAGATTCCCATCGTGGGTGTTGGTGGAATATCTGACTGGAGGGGTGCCGTTGAGATGATGATGGCAGGTGCGTCTGCAGTCCAAATCGGCACGGCTGTAACTAATCATGGTGTAGAGGTTTTCAGGGAGATTACGACAGGCATGTCAAAGTTCCTTACTGAAAACCACTACGGGTCAGTGGGGGAAATCGTGGGGTTGGCTCTACGGTAGAGACGCGTAGCCCGCTAGAACCTTCCCTGGAGGAGTAGAAAGGCAATGTAGAAGGCAAACACCGCCCCAGTTATTATGACGAAATTTCTCGTCCTCGCCCTCTGGGTCTTTTTCGCCGCGACTCTGCACTTGTCGCTGCAATAGTCCTTTGAAAGGTCGATCGGATTCCCGCATACCGAACAGTGTTTGTGCTTCGGCAGTGAGGGCGCATCTCCGCGGTATTTCGACAAGGAGGACACGCCTTAGATGCTAACTCGCTCTATTTCTGGCCTAGGAAAACAGCCAGCAACTTGGCGGCCTGTTCCAAGAACTCCCGGTCTCTCCTCGAGAACGCGGCGAGTTTGTCGCTGTCAATATCTATCTCACCGATTACGCCCTTGAGGGTCGTGATTGGGACAACGATCTCGGACCGGGTTGAGGGGAAACACATCAAGTAACGTGGGTCTTGGCTGACATCGTCAACCGTTATTGTCTCTCCGCTCTGAGCCGCGGCACCGCATACTCCCTGGCCTATCGGAACGGTGACATGTTCTGTCGCCTCGTCACCAGCATATGCTTCAAGCACTAAGTTGTCCCCATCAATGAGGTAGACTCCTACCCAGCTGTCGGTGGCAAAGCTGTCTCTTAGAATTTGAACAAAGGATCTTACAGCAAGGCTGGTGGACCCAGTCAAGCTGTCCCGCAATTGCGATAGAACAGGGTCCGTCCCAACCATTGCTTGAACTGTCCCAGGTTTGTTGGACGAAGGCATCTCTACGAGACTATTCGTCTGACGGGTCCTTATATCGTTCCTAGAGGCTTTGTTTGTGAAAACTATTGCCGAGCGAGATTCAGTGGCTTGAATGGGGAAGAGAAAGCTTTGAGAAGGCTCGGACGACTGGGCGGCCGATTCTCCTGGACATTACAGGGTCCTGGTGCCACTGGTGTCACGTAATGGACAAGACCTCGTACTCAGACCCTGTCATAATTGATACCGTCAGCAAACACTTCGTCCCTGTCAGAGTCGACACTGACAAAAGGCCCGATGTGAACCGCCGGTACAACATGGGCGGATGGCCCACGACCGCATTCCTTGATGGCGAGGGGAAGGTAATCACCGGTGGAACATACATTCCGCCGCAACAATTGCGGGAAGTCTTGCGCTCCGTGCTCGACTACTACACAAAGAGCAAGGGCAAGGCACGCAGCAAGCTCGAGTCGACTCCTCTCCCCAAGGCTACCGGCGAGCCGCTGACAGAGAGAATTGGACGGGACATTGCTACTTCGATAGCTGTCAATTTCGACATCGACTATGGAGGCTTCGGTTTCGAGCCCAAGTTTCCCAATACGGACGCCCTGGAATATTCTCTTCTCCGCTACCGCTATGTTGGTGAGAAAGAAATGTTGACCGTCGTCAACAGGACCTTGGATAAAATGGCGAGAGGAGGAGTCTATGACCAAGTTGAGAAGGGTTTCTTCCGATATTCGACCACCAGAGACTGGAGCATTCCCCATTTTGAGAAGATGGCAGAGGATAACGCGCGATTATTGGGAGTGTATATCCGAGCTTACCAGGTTACCGCGAACCCGTTCTATAGAGAGGTCGCCGAGGGCATAGTCAGCTACGTCAGGAACAATCTATTGAACCCGGCAGGCGATGGGTTCTACGGCAGCCAAGATGCTGATGAGGAATATTACAAACTTGGACTAGAGGAAAGGAAGAAGAAAACCGCACCCAGCATAGACAGAACCCTTTACGCGAACTACAACGCTGAATTCGTCTCATCGCTGCTCTTGGCAAGCCCCGTACTTGACGAGCCAGGACTCGGCAAGATTAGCCTCAAGGCTCTAGAACGAATAACCAAGGAAGCCGGCGGACCAGCCGGATTGTCTCACTATTGGGACGCCGGGGCCTCCGCCCCATCAGGTTTTCTAGTAGACCATGCTTGGTCAGTGAACGCTCTTCTTGACGCTTACGAGTTCACAGGAGAGTGGAAGTATGTTGAGGCTGCAGAGAAGCTTACGGAAACATCGTTGAGAACCCTCTACGATAGGGAGGATGGAGGGTTCTACGACATACCAGAGTCAACGAGCGTCCTCGGAGAGTTACTGGTCCGCGACAAACCCATGGACGAGAACAGCAACATGGCACTGGCCCTCAGCAGATTGTCCTGGACAGTCGACAAGGAGTCTTACATGGACATGGCGAAGAGAACACTGGACCTCTACATGAATGACCACGAGAAGTACGGTGTCATGGCCGCAACGTACGCGATAGCACTCGACCGCCTCCTCAACGGAGCCGTGGGAATAACAATAGTCGGATCAAGCCGAACGAAGGAGTTCAAAGCGTTCAAGTCCTCGGCGTTGAAAATGTACAGCGGCCGCAGAAGTGTGCTCTACCTCGACAAAACCAAGGACACGGACAGAATCAAGAAGCAGAGCTACGATGCATCCGACTCGACCAAGGCCTACGTGTGCGTTGGAAAGGTGTGCGGACCACCGTTAAAATCCCCTTCGCAAATTCAAGAATCATTGTCTCAGCTGTTGACAACAGCTCCTCTCGCTACGGGCAACTGAAGAACGTAAAGGTACGCATTCAGGTCTTGCGAAAGAGCACAATCAGAGTCGCGTGAGGTTTGGCCAACCCTGACCTGATTCTACACAACGGCGTTATCTATTCTCAGGTGAGAAAGGGCAGTGCCGTCCAAGCCCTGGCTATTTGGAACGGCCGAATAACGGATGTCGGGACTGACCATACGATATTGAGGCTGAGAGCCAGGTCCGTGAAAGAGCTCGACCTCCAAGGTAGGACGGTGATTCCTGGACTCATCGATTCTCACATCCACCTCCTCGGATACGGAATGACCTCCAAGAACTTGGACCTAGGTGATTCCAAGTCGATCGGAGCAATCAAGAGAGCAGTCAAAAGACGAGCCTCAAGAACCGACTCGAAAAAGTGGATTGTTGGAAGGGGATGGGACCAAGAACGACTCAGCGAACATCGTCCCCCTGTCCGAGGAGACTTAGACTTTACATCAAGCCCAGTGTTCCTGAAAAGGGTCTGTGGACACGTAGCGGTTGCGAACTCAGCGGCGCTAGCCCTAGCCAAGGTTGACGAAAAAACCCCAAACCCGGCCGGGGGCGTTATCGAGAAAGACGAAGCGAATCGACTAACGGGAGTTTTGAAGGAGGGGGCCCTCGCGCTAGTCCAACAAGCTGTGCCAAGAAATGAGACCGACATTGAGAGTGCGCTCGTCTCAGCCGCCAGGCGGCTGCTAAGGCTCGGGCTCACTTCGCTGCACTGCATAATCGAGGATGCTCTTGAGCTAAAGGTTCTGAAGCGGTTGTCTGCCGAGGGACGCGTCAAGCAGTCAATCTACGCAGTTCTTCCCATAGAACTGCTTGAGAAGGCCAGTTCACTTGGCTTAGCCACGGAGAAGAGTGGAGGCAGTTTCCGAGTGGGAGGGGTGAAGGTCTTTCTGGATGGTTCGCTGGGGGCGCGGACGGCAGCGCTTCGTGAGCCATACTCTGATTCTCCCACGAGCGGAATGCTGACGATGGAGAGGGGCGAGTTTGATCATGCTGCGGGAGAGGCGGTGGCGGCAGGCTTCCAGCTTTCTATCCACGCAATAGGGGACAAGGCGGTGGAACAGGCTCTGGGAGTATTGGCAAAATCCAACCGGGCGACGGCTAGTCGAAGGCTTAGGCACAGAATAGAGCACGTGTCACTCGTGCCCCCTTCGCTGCTATCAAAGATGAGGAAATACGGAGTTCTGGCCTCAGTCCAGCCACCATTCATCTACACGGATTACTGGGCAGCTGAACGCCTTGGACAGACAAGGCTTTCCAGTCTGTACCCATTCCGCAGCATGCTCGACCTGGGGGTTCGGGTTGCTGCTGGCTCCGACTGTCCGGCCGCTCCCTCCGACCCCTTACTCGGCGTTTGGTCTGCGGTCGCACGTCCTGGGCTACCGTCGCCTGAGAGGCTGACGGTTTCCGAGGCGCTTTCCTTGTATGCTGAAGGCTCGGCCTTCGCTTCCTTCTCTGAAAACCGTGAGGGCTCCCTCGAACCGGGAAAGCAAGCTAACTTGGTTATTCTCGACCGTGACCTATTCCAGTGCCCAACGGCGAATCTGAGAAATGTGCGCGCGATGAGAACGATGATCGATGGGGAGTTCGTCGCCTGACAAGGACTGACGTGCGAGTCTAGGCGAAGACGGCTTTCAGATGGTCCGCTGCTACCCTCGGGAGCAGTTTCACGAGCCTTCTTTCCCTGAGCATTCGTGAGATGATTTTGCCTTGAAAGTCAATGTCTCCCATATCCTGGATGTCTCCAACGTGGTCCCTCAGAACATCAAACAGACGATTCAATGTCTCATCGGAAAGCCCGGAGAACAGTTTTCTGGCAAGCCCCATTCGTCTCAGGTCTGAGCTGAACGTCTCCCTCCATTTCATTTCGTATTCGCGGAGGAATTTGACTCCGGTCTCGGGTGCCGTTGAAAATTGGGAGGCTGCCTTTCCAGCTAGCTGGCCGCAGTAGCCACCGATGATGATTCCTCCGCCCGTGGTCTGTTTTACGTGTCCGGCGGCATCTCCTGTGACTAGAAAATTGTGGGACCAGCATTTTCCGATAGGACCGGAGACAAGGACTGAACCTGACTTGGTGGCTTCGACAACTGCCTTCGGCCAGTTCTCCGCGACCAAATTGTCCAGCAGCTTCTTCACGTTTCCCTTTCCGGAGGCTAATCCAACTCGCGAGCTATGGTCCCCTGTGGGAATACTCCAGGCGAAGAAACCTGGCGCGCGTTTGCTCCCAAAGAAGAGGTCGACAAAGTCGTCTTGACTCGGAGTCTCTACAAGTTCATACTGGAGGCCGGGCAATAATTCAGACCAGTCTGGCGTGTCCAATCCCGCTTGTCCAGGTAGTCTGCTTCCAGCCCCGCTTGCGTCCACGATGACCTTGGCCGTGACTTTTCCCCCGTCTTGTGTGACGACACCTGCAGAGCCGTTTTCATGTCTTACAAACTTGGACGCTCGGGTACTTGTCCGCAGTTCCACTCCCTGTGAGACTGCTCTTTTTGCAAGAAACTGGTCGAGGCGCATTCTGTTCAGAATCAGAGCCACGGGGTCAGGTTTCCGGATCTCGATCGGTTCACCCTTGGGCGGGTGGAACCTGGCGCCTATGATTAGTTTCTGGCTGAAACTCTGATTGGGCTCTAGACCGATGAGTTTCATCCCGGAGAGGCTGACGACGCCCGAGCAGTGGCTTGGAACGCCGACCTGCTGGTGTTCTTCTAGGATGAGGACTTTGCTTCCGGCCTTAGAGGCCTCGAGAGCAGCCTCGCTTCCGGCCACTCCAGCCCCTACTACGATTACGTCGTAGTCGACAGAAATGGCTCCCACCAGGCGGCTTAGTAGCCGTAGCCTTCGAACTCGATTCTGAGGGTCAGGCCCTTTAGTTCCCGGGCTAGCTTCTTGACAACTTCGAAATCAACAGGGCTCCGTCTCGGCCTCCTCCCTGTAAGAATCACCTTGGTCTCGCGACTACCATCTGGGAGCCATACGGTGTTGATAGTGAGAATCGCGAACGGCGTGAACAATTCCTCCAAGAAATCTCGCTCGTCCCCCCCGTAGCTGAGGATGCGGACTCGTTTCCCCACGCGGTCTCCAAGGGTCTTGGCAAGCTTGGCGCCCGCGGTGAGGAAAGTGTCCATTCCCTTCCTGTCGACCAAGACGGCCATAATGTCCCCTGCTTCTACTGCTTTGTGGAAGGTCACGTCTTGGAGAGGGGGATTTTCTTTCTCAAGCTCGGTGAGGGTTCTGATTACCCGCACATCGAGGTCAGTCACCTGGCCCTTTCTCAGTTTTTCTTCGCATCTAGAGCATAGAATGCCGCTCTTCACGCAGAAGTTGTCGAGTATCGTCTTGACCATTACTGGCTAGCCCTCATGTGTAAAGGTCGGGCCAAACGAGTAGCCTGCACGCCACTGAGGTCGGAGGTAGTGACGGGGAAGCATCCATCTCGCGTCTAGCTTGACCAACAATACCGTTTGGAGCCTCCAGCTTCATAAATGTATTACGGTGAGCGGTTCTGTCAAGTTAACGGTTGCTCCGTGTGTTCTCTGAGGTTGTCAAGTTTCGGTTGCTGGCCGATCAGACCCTGTAATTTTTGGCGATTCTGTGGTAAGAACATGGCTATATCCCCCAGACCTAACAGAAGCTCTTGGATCCAGCATCCAACAACAACTACCAGGACAATCCAGTCTACGAAGAGTCAACAAGACAGGTCGTGGTAACAGCCAAATAGGATGCCGACTTTTGCGGCACCCGACTTCGAGCAGACGCAAATGAAGCTTTTCGAGTATGAGGCAAAATCCTTTGCCCAGAACATCGGGATTCCAGTTCCCAGAGGTTCTGTGGCTTCAACCCCGGATGAAGCCAAGGACATTCATAAGCGCCTAGGAGGAGAGGTCGTTGTAAAAGCACAAGTCCTTGTAGCCGGTCGTGGAAAGGCGGGCGGAATCAAGTTCGGGAAAACCCCTGATGAGACACGGGACAGAGCTTCCGAGATTCTCGGCATGTTCATAAAGGGAGAAAAAGTCCAGAAGGTCCTCGTCGAGCAGAAGCTCGCCTCAAAACGCGAACTCTTCACTAGCATCGTCCAAGACAGGTCGAACAGGTGCCAGACAGCCCTCGCCTCGGGACAGGGCGGAGTCGACATAGAAGAAGTCGCCCAGACAACACCCGAGAAAGTGATCAAGCATCCCCTCGACCCGATCTTCGGAATGCGCGCGTATGACTCACGCGACGTAGCCCTCAGGCTCGGATACAACGGCAACCAACTCAACCTCTTCTCAAACCTCCTGTCAAACCTGTATCGACTATCGGTCATGTACGACGCTGAGCTAGTCGAAAGCAACCCTGTAGTGGAAACCCAAGATGGAAAGTTCGTGACCGCCGACCTGCGAATAATCGTGGACGATAACAGCCTGTTTCGACAGCCAGAGTTTCAAGAACGCTCTCGCGAGGTGAGTTCGGAAGTCTCCCCGCTCGAGGCGAAGGCGCGAGAACAGGGTCTGGCTTTCGTGGAGCTTGAGGGAGATGTTGGAATCATCGGCAACGGAGCGGGTCTAGTCATGGCTACAATTGACCTTGTCAAACAATTCGGCGGAAACCCCGCGAACTTTTGCGATGTTGGAGGAGGGTCCAACGCAGACCATGTGGCGGCAGCCCTCAGCGTCGTGCAGTCGTCTGAAAAGGTCAAGAAAGTCTTCATCAACATTCTCGCCGGCATAACCCGGTGCGACGAGGTCGCGAAAGGAATCCTCGAGGTGAAGAATGTGATCGGGCTCAAGAAACCCCTGGTCGTCAGAATGGCCGGGACGAACCATGAGGAGGGCAGAAGAATTCTCCGGTCAGGAAATGTCGACTCCTTTGAAAAGATGGAGGAAGCAGCCAAGATGGTAGTGGCCTTGGGGAGCTCTTAGCCATGCCGATCTTAGTCGGTCGAAAGACCCGGGCCATCGTCTGGGGGATTACCGGGAACCAAGGTAGCTTTCATAGCAAGCTGATGAAAGAGTACGGCACCCAGATTGTCGCAGGTGTGACCCCCGGAAAAGGCGGAAACATCGTCAACGATGTCAGCGTTTTCGACACAGCGTCAGCAGCATTGGAAACCACAGATGCCAATTCGTCAATCATCTTCGTTCCAGCACCGTTCACAAAAGACGCTGCGATGGAAGCGATTGACGCAGGCCTCAACCCGGTCGTCATAATAACAGAGGGAATACCTGCTCGAGACGCCATGGTCATCCTGGCCTACGCGAAACAACACGGCACGATAATCGTCGGGCCAAATACGCCCGGGGTCATAACCCCTGGCGAGGCGAAGCTGGGAATAATGCCAGGAGAAGTTTTCAAACCGGGGACTGTGGGTGTCGCTTCTCGAAGCGGAACCCTCACATACGAAATAGCGCAATCCCTAACCCACTCAGGGATAGGACAGTCAACATGTCTCGGTATAGGAGGAGACCCGTACACTGGGCTCAACTTCGTAGAAGTTCTCAAGCTATTTCGAGACGACCCCGGGACGACCGCCCTAGTTCTAATCGGGGAAATAGGAGGGTCAGCCGAGGAGGAGGCGGCTCGGTACATTTCTGAAACAGACTATCCAAAACCAGTGGTCGCATACGTTGCCGGGAGAGGGGCACCGCCTGGCAAGAGAATGGGACACGCCGGGGCAATAATCACAGGAACCGAAGGAACCGCTGCGGCGAAAATTGAGAGCCTCACAAGCGTAGGGGTCACAGTCGCTGACGTTCCATCAGACCTGCCTCGAATCCTGGAGAAGCAAGCTCCCCCGATAAGCCACTAGTCGGTCTGGATTACTTTGCCCCGAGCTCGCGCTTCTTCCACCGAAGATTGTCGCCGCGGCATCGCCTGCACCTATACGCGTTCGACGAGTTTCTAGACCCGCAAGTACGGCAAATCTTGTAGAATAGCCGGTGTCGTTGTGCAAGCTGCTTCTTTGCGACGTCAGTTATGGGCGTTGTTAATCCCTTTGAACTGGCCCGAGTCTCCGTCCAGTAATATATTGTTGCCGTTAGACCGAAACACCATCAAATCCAAGTCTCGCAGACTGACTCAGAGGAAATCTGCCAGCTGTTCAGAAATTGCTTCGAATTGAGCGACAGTTAGCTGGTAGACTCTTCCCTCGGGCAGAGCAATCTCTTGGAGAACAGAGCGTGCCTCCGATTCCCCAAGCTTCAGCATTAGATAATGCAACAGCGAGCTTTTGACGAGTCTCCTCCTCTGGTTGAAAAGTCCCCGAACAGTTTCCTCAAAGATGGCCGATTCGCCACCGCTCCCCGGCTTGGGCTCCAGTTCAATCAGTATCGAATCCACCTTAGGCCTGGGATCAAAAGCGGTTCTAGGAATCTCGAAAACGGGCTTGACTTCGAAGGACCTCTGGGTCATCACTGAAAGCCTGCCATAACCCCCGGTCCCCGGAGGCGAGGACAATCTCTCACCAAACTCCTTTTGGAAGACAAGGTGAGCCTTCTCGAACCGGGTCTTAGCTAGAAACAGGACCAGCTTTGAGGACAGGTAGTATGGCGGTGTGCCAAGGACCCTGTTAAAAGGTGGGAGCGAGACTCTGAGAAAGTCGCCTTCTATGATTGTGACACCGGGATTGTTGCCGATGATCTCTCGAAGAATGGCGGCTAACTTGGGGTCTTTCTCGACCGCGATTACCCGTGCCGCCTTTTTTCTGATAAGACTGGTGAGAGCTCCGGTCCCGGCACCCGGCTCGAGGACCACGTCTCCACTGCCAAGCTGTGCTGAGTCGACTATTCGAGATGCTACTTTTGGGTCACGGAGAAAGTTCTGTCCCAGTCTCCTAGAAAACCGGCGGAGGGAGCGCACAACACTATACGGTCCTTGTAAAGAGTCGATACTTCGACTCGGTACTCAACTCCTCGAGTATCCTCTTTGAAACAATCCTTGGGATGTCTTTGAGGCCGGTTCTTTCCTCAATGTCCTTGTAGCTGGTGAAAGGTTTCTTCTCTCTAGCGTTGATGATTGTCCACATCGACTTCTTGCCGATCCCAGGCAGAAGCTCTAGAGAGTGCATGCGCGGAGTTACGGGCTGGGAGTTGTTGAAGAAGTCGACAAAGCGGCGGTCCTGCGCCTTGACGAGCTCGTCGATCACAGGGACAACCTCTGACTTCGCGTTCGCAGTCAGTTGTTCGTACCCGATTCTACCGATGATACGGTCGACCTTCTCTCTTCGGTCCCGTCCAATGTAGATTCTCTCATGCACTGACACCGTCGCTCCGAGTTTGAGCTCCGCCTCCAGCAGGGTGAAGTGCTGCTCGCCCATTATCTGGGCTGTGGGCACCGCCAAGTGACGGGACTTTTCTCCTCCCCGCCCATAAGGCAGGTAGTCTAGAACGTACGCGTACTCCTCGTAGACGTGTCTTCTCTGTATGTACTCATCTTCGTGTACTGCCAAGAAGTGACTCCCTCCTTCTCCCCTAGAAGCCAGTCCATGCACTTGTGGTCAAGCGGAAATAAGCGGCTTCAGGGGTCTGAAGAGCCATTTCTAGTCATTCTAGACGGCATCGGCTCTGCTTAATTCAATTTCGGTTTCTTCGAGAATATGTACTAAAGATACCGCTTGAGAATCTCCAAAATACCGTTAAGCTGTTCGGTACTAACGAACCTACCTTTTACGGTCAGAAGAGCCCGTAATTCCTCAACGCTCTGCGGCAGACAGTTCACGATCTGAACCGCATCGTTCCTCTCAAGCTGCAGCTTAGAGGAAAGATCCTCGGTCAGCTTGGCCGCTTTGTCCGGTGGAAGCTTAGCAAACTTACGCGTGAACTCCAGCGTCCTTCTCTGAAATTCTCCTAGCTTTTCCTCCTCCACCCTCTCAAGAATCGCCTTCGCTTCAGCATTGGTGACCAGCCTCTCCTCCAAAAGTTTTCTAGCCATCACTGGCCCTCCATAGGTTTGATATGCTCTGGCCTCGCGATTATCGTCCTTGGGTACTTTCCGCCAATCTCGACCTCAAGCACGTAGCTACGTCCGCGTTTCTCCGACACCGTGCCCATTCGACCATGGTACCTTCGGTGGGGCATTCCTTTGTGAACAGCAGGGTTAACCGAGATCAGCACACGTTGGCCTTGGCTGTAATTCCTAAGGAGGCTCCCAAGGGGGATTTTCCCTCTGTCTCGGGGTTTTCGTCGGAGGACAGCCCTACCTTTGTTGCGAATGCCATGGGATCGTTTCAAGACCAGCGACTCCGGACGAGAGTCAACGGCAAGCCAAGGTTCTGTATATACTTCTTTCTTCTGGTGGTCGGTTTCTAGCCTTACAAACTCCAAGGAAGATCTTATCGATACTTGCCATGATGTACCCAGTCTCGTAGTAGAAGGCCCGATCGCCGAGCTATTCCCAAATTCAGTGGTCGGTTCACCACTCAAATGGTGTTCTTCAAAAATCCTGCCCTGTTATCCTGGTTAGCACGTTTTCTCGGAGAGTCCAAGAGAGCCAATGCACCAACGAGAATCACGAGCGGGGCTCACCCCTACGAAAAGAAGTGTGACGAAGAGAAAGGAGATGAAGACGGAGATGGAGGAGATGGGATAACCATAGTCGATCTTGGATGTGAATAAGAGACCTGCCCACGAGGCGAGAGGCAGCACGCCTCCTATTAGAAGCGCAGAGCTGCGAGCTCTCCAGTGTCTCCCAACCGTCGATGCATCAATTAGGCCAAGAACGCCCCGCAGAGCGTGAGGACAAGAAACAGCTCAATTGAAAATGGGACCCCAGGACAGCCCCCCAGCTCGTAACTACATCGGGGGGCCCGAACACAAAAATCTCAACAAATGCAGTGACAAATCCGAGCAATCCAGTTGCTCCCCCGAGAAATTCGCCACGTCTTCCCGGTCTTCGTTTCGGCAGATCCACAAACTCAGGGCTGCCTTTGACTCCAATCTGTTCGTTCAGATGATCGTCTATCTCTGAATCCGTGAACCACTCCTTGCAAGTCTGACACTGCTGTTTAGCCACTCGGTAAACCCCCATTTCTTCATCGTCTGATCGGCGACTGAAACCTTGACCCCATCGTCATCACAGATCACACGGAGAACCCTTCTCCGAAGCCACTGCAAGAATTGCAGCACTCTTCCTATTCTAGACCGATGCTCCTTGGTTGAAATACTGCCTCAAGACTTCGCGACGTGAGAAGCTTGCCAGAATTGTTTTTTGTGATTTCTGGTGAGCACCCTACTCTTCCTCTCGGCGAGCTCACAGCCGTCCTCGAGGCATCTGCAACCCAGTTCGCAATCAAAACCGACGCGTTCAAGTACGTTGAAGTGAACACGCAGAGCGATGTTGCCTTCGAGGTGGGAAAGAGATCGGGCTACACAGACGAAGCGGGAGTTCACGTCTTCACCTGCGAACCTACCCTCGACGGAATAGGCAGAGCCGTTAACGAAACAGGCCTATCCGAATTTCTTTCAAAAGAGGAGAGTTTCAACATCCGAGTTGCAAGGTACGGAGGCGTTACGAAAGAAATCTCGCGAGTGGGGCTTGAGGCGATTCTGGGAGACCGAATAGCTCGGGAAACCAGTGCGAAGGTCAACCTTACCTCTCCTGACAAGAAGTTCCGGGGAATCTTCACCGGGTCCAGTTTTCACTTAGGCATTATCGAGTACCAGCGCCCCAAGGCCTCCATAGCCAACCGTCGCCCCCGTAAGCGGCCCTCATTTCATCCGAGTACGATGGTTCCTAAGCTGGCCCGGTCGATGGTGAACCTTTCCCAGCCAAGGCCCGGGGACCTTTTCTTGGACCCGTTCTGCGGAGTAGGTGGAATACTTCTTGAAGCCTGTCTCATCGGCTGCAGCGGAGTAGGGATGGATGCCCTTCCTCGGATGGTGAGGGGAACACGAAGGAATCTAGCACACTTCGGCTTAGCATCACTAGGACTCATCGAAGGCGATGCCCGAAAACTCCCGTTCAGAGAGGTAGGGGCCATTGCTACCGACCCGCCCTACGGGACCGGAGCGTCCACCCTGAAGTCCACGACGCGTAAGATACTTGACGAGTTTCTCCCGCAGGCTCGATCAATACTAGCCACTGGAAGGAGACTTGTTGTAGCATCTCCGCTGGGTACCGCAGCCTCGCAGTCCGCTGACGATAGCGGATTCAAAGTTCTGGACCGCCACCTGGTCTATGTCCATCGGAGCCTCACAAGAGAGATACTGGTCCTGGGAGCAGTGTGACCATGTCAGGAGTTGACGTGGTTTTCCTTGGCACAGGTGGAAGTGTACCCACGCGAAGCAGAGGGCTCCCATGTGTTGCGCTCCGTCGAGACGGTGATCTGGTATTGTTTGACTGTGGAGAGGGAACCCAGAGGCAGATGATGCAAGCAGGGCTCGGGTTCAACCGTCCGACAATGGTCTTGATCTCCCACCTCCACGGAGACCACCTATTGGGATTGCCTGGGCTGCTACAGACGATGTCCTCGTTCGCTCGGGACAAAGAGCTCGAACTATTCGGGCCCGTGGGAGTTGCCGCGTATCTCAAATCCCTCCATAGGACCTTAGGATTCGTCTCGACCTTCCCCGTGAAGGTGCGAGAGTTGAAGCCGAACGCAAGCGTCGAAAAGAACGGTTACAAAGTCAAAACTGCTCGCGCTAAGCATGATATCACTTGCCTGGGCTACGCGATTGAAGAAAGCGACCGACCAGGCAGGTTCCACCCGAATCAGGCAAAACGTCTAGGAGTTCCTGAGGGTCCTTTGTGGAAGGAGCTCCAGTCTGGCCGAGAAGTCAATGTCGAAGGGAAGATTGTCAAGCCTCAACAAGTCACAGGTCCCTCTCGCAAGAGCTTGAAAATCGTATACGCCATCGACACGCGACCTTGCGAAGCAGTCAGGCGACTTGCGAGAGACGCTGACTTGTTGATGCATGATGGAGGATTTGCAGAGGATAGAAAGGACAAGGCCAAGGCGTACTATCACTCAACAGCGACCGAGGCCGCCTCGCTGGCCAAGCAGTGCAGAGCTCGTAGGCTCGCACTAGTGCACATTAGCGCCGTCACGCGAGACGATAGCATTCTGCTGAGGGAGGCCCGAAGGGTTTTCAAACAGACTATCGTCCCCAAAGACTTTGACGTTATCTCCCTAGAGAGACCCAAGTAGCTTCGGAGCTTGTCTCAGGGCTCCATCTTTCGGATGGGCCCTGAGAACCGGATCAAAATCCGGCGCAGCAGCTACTGGTTCACGGGCCGAGGTCTACCTTGTCTTGCGCTCTCTTACCCCACCTGTAAGCCATTCAATGAGTCTAGCCGGATCTCTGGCTTCGATTGTAAGCCGAATCGGCCCTAGAGGAGACTCGCCTTCGGGTTCGCAGAACGAGACGTGCCCGGCAAACGCGACCTGCTTGTTCAGGTAGGCAGTAATTGTCCCGTTGCTTACGCCTCTTCTCAAAACAGCACCCGCTGCAGAACGGATTTGATCCCTTTGCAATATCATCTTGATTGTTTCAAGCGCTGGAAGGCCCTTGCCAGAAACCGCGATAGAAGGCTTTGGCGAGGATGATTGGTTTCTCGACTGCTCGCCATTGAATAGGTTCATCAGCGCTTTGGCGACTTTTTCCGGGTCTTCGGTATCGTTAACCTCGGCTTCAGCGAAGACTCTGACCATTTCTCCTGAATCGTCTTCTTGAGCAGACGTTTCATGCGCCTTCTGAGCTCATGTTTCGACTCTTCGTTCTCGACCATCCGGTCTGCAAGGGCAATAACTTTTCCAACACCGACCCTCAACTCTCGCTGGTCGCGTTCCCTGAAATCAGGTTTGTTTCGTGGCCTGTCACTTCTTAGGCGCTTGAGAAGCCTATGAAACCTTGTCTCGGGAGCCGCATGAATTGCGATGGTGAGGACTCGATAGTTCTTCCGAAGTTCCTCCACCTCCTCGACGTTCCGAGCTCCCTCGTAGACCACGAAGACTTTGCCTGTCTTCTCGATTAGAGGAATCAGTCTCCGTGCTACCGCACTCATCCCCTCTTCTCTCCGGAGCCCCAGCATGAGCCTTCCAAGATTCGCTTTGTTGGGCTGCAGGCCTCTCTTCCGAGCCTCTTCTCTTATCACGTCCCCTGAAACGAGGACTGGGAGGCCTAGCTCGCGGGCCGCATCAGACGCCAGGCTCTTCCCTGCTCCAGGCATGCCGGCAATCACCAGTATTGTCCTCAATCGTTTCGCAGACATCGGAAAGCTGGCACCGCTGTACGACTGGTTATATCTCTTAGAGAGTGAGGTTCAGCACCCAATGAGTGTGCGAACATGGACCAAGTCAGAAGCTTTCTGTCAATTGACGTCGATGATAGTCGAGTTTTGTCAGAGCTTGCCTCGGTTCTGTCGGCGCTACAAACTATTGGGGGAGATTTGAAAACTGTCGAACGGGAGAACATACACGTCACCCTGAAATTTCTCGGAAACATTGACTCTTCAAAATTGGCTCGAGTAGAGGCCGCGTTGGGCGGGGTGAAGTTTCCACCGTTCCCGCTGGAGGTTAAAGGAGCCGGTGCTTTTCCGAGCCTCTCACGAATTAATGTA
This sequence comes from Candidatus Bathyarchaeota archaeon, assembly GCA_005888735.1. Taxonomy (GTDB): domain Archaea; phylum Thermoproteota; class Bathyarchaeia; order 40CM-2-53-6; family 40CM-2-53-6; genus BA-19. Next base: position 36,392 of record VBBN01000030.1, on the reverse strand, counting down.
ATCTGGATTGGACTAGGTAATGGATGGAGTCACGTTCAAAGAATATACGATCAGACAGAGAAGTTGTTGTTGGCCCTTGGCTTCCCGAGTGAGACCCGGGAATTCAGTCCGCACATTACAGTGGCACGTGTCAAGTCAAATAGAAAACGGGACGAGATAGCAAGTTTGCTCCGTGGATTATCGGATAGACCTTTCGGGACTTTACAGGTTAATGCAGTCCGGCTTAAGCAGAGCGTACTGTCAAGCTCAGGCCCCAAATACTCCACGCTCTTCGAAGTAAGGGCTCAGGGCGCCTAACCCGGGAACAACCCTATTTCGAATTCAAATATTCGCGAATAGAGAGTCCAGGGGAGAAAATTGGCCCCTTCCACGAACAGCGTGCTAGAAATTGTAGAAAGGAGAGCTGTGCCCGGTCCAGACGATAGAAAGCGTATGGACAGCCAAGCTGCAAACCTCAAGAAAGAATTGCAGAGCATTCTCATTTCGAACGATTTTGATGCAGAGGTGAGCATTCAGGGGTCGGTAGCCAAAGACACTTGGCTTCGAGGAGAAGCTGACCTGGACATTTTCGCAGGGTTCGAGCCTTCCATGAATAGGACTGAATGGGTTGAGAAGGTAATCCCGGCACTGAAGAAGGGCCTTAGCCGATTCAAGATCGTTGAAAGGTATGCTGAACATCCTTACCTAGAGTTTCGCTCGGAAAGAGTCCGGGTGAATGTTGTTCCTTACTTTGTTGTGAAAAAGGGGGAGTGGAAGAGTGCTACTGACAGGACACCCTTCCACACTGAGTACATGAATTCCCATCTTACTCCGAAGACTCGCGCCGAGGTTAGGTTTCTGAAGAGGTTCATGAAGGGAATTGACGTGTATGGCGCTGAGATCCGAGTTGGCGGGTTCAGCGGAATGCTGGCCGAAACTCTCGTCCTCAACTACGGCTCGTTCACAGAAACGCTGGAAGAAGCATCCTGTTGGAACGGCAAGGTCCGCATACTGGTTGAGAAATTGGAAGGAGCGGGATCGGCCGACCGTTTCGACTCTAGCCTTGTCGTCATCGACCCAATCGACCCTGAACGGAATCTGGCAGCGGCGGTTAGAAGTGAGAAACTCTGGAGTTTCGTGGCTGCATCAAGACAACTCCTTCAAGGGCCAAGCCTCGAGTACTTCTATCCAAGAACGCCTAGGACCCATTCGAAGTCTGAGTTTCAGCGAAAACTCAAAGACTCGGAGGGTTTTCTAGCAATAGTCTTCCCACACCCCAAAGTGGTGGTCGATATCCTCTGGGGCCAGCTCCTGAGCCTGGAGAAGTCACTTGTCGGTCTCTTGCAACGGTTCGACTTCCGAATCGCAAGGTCGCACACCTGGAGTGACGATAGGAAACTTGGGGTTGTTTTTCTTGAACTTGAGACTCCTGACCTTCCAAGAACGAGAGTGCACCTAGGCCCTCCCGTGGCTCGCAGAGAAGAATCTCAGACGTTCCTTGAACGACACCGAAACTCCAAGTCTACCCTCCGCGGCCCCTATGTCCAAAGTGAGAGATGGATCGTTGAGAAAAGAAGAGAATATCCATCCTCCTCCGAGCTTCTGAGAAAGGCTTTCAAGGACTCAAGCCTTGGACTGTCTGTCCCGAAACAGCTGCACAATAATTTCACTTCGGGAGCACACATTGTCGACCGGGATGGAATTGAGAAGATGATATCGAATCGTTCTTTCGCCGAAGCACTCTGGGATTTTCTGGATGGTCGCCCGCGATGGCTGAGACTCAAACACGCCTAATCGGTCTCGACGAGGCCTCCCGACAACCTTACTCTACAATCCTCTCCTACCCCTCCGGAAATCCAGAGACGGTTCTGTCGCGGATATCGCAGATGAAGTCCCTCAACGTCGAAGGGCTAGATTTCAATGGCCATCTGAAAATCGGCAGGGTCGCGGTTCTGGGCAAGGGAGTAGCTGGAATAGTGATAGTCGGAGTGACTGACGGGCGGAGGGTGGCGTTAAAAGTTCGACGGGAAGATTCTCGTCGCGACAGTCTGGTCAAAGAGGGGGAGATGCTTCGAATGGCCAATCAAGTCGAGGTCGGCCCCAAGTTCGCCGGGGCAACCCGAGACGTGTTGGCGATGGAGCTGATCGATGGAGACACTCTCCCACGATGGCTCGAACATACAACTGGGCGGGGACAGAGGTCTCGGGTGAGGACGACCTTCCTCGACATGCTACGTCAGTGCTCTAGGCTCGACTCTGCAGGGATTGACCACGGAGAGCTAAGCAGGGCTCACAAGAATATTCTTGTTACGGGTTCGGGGAAGCCTTGTATTCTTGATTTCGAGAGTGCGGGTCTGTCGCGAAGAGCAAGCAACCTCACATCGCTTGTCCAGTATCTGTTCTTCGGGGGCGGATTCGCAAGAAACGTGGCTCGAATCCTCGGTCCCATAGAGAAGGAAAATCTGTTGATAGATCTTAGGTTCTACAAGACGTCTGATAAGACCAAGGGCTTTGAAAAGGTGGTTGGAACACTTGGTCTGGGTGGGAAGCGGCGGGTCAGAAAGGAATCTCGGACCAACTAGTATTCGGATTTTCTATCGAAGAGCCCGAGCCTTTTTGCTCTGAGCTCTGCTCTACGGAATACCAAGATACCGACGATAATTATAGCAACAGTGCTCAGAGCCAGGTAGGCCATGTCGAACAGGTGATTGGTGGCAGAGAGGCCGAAACTGTCCCGGACGACATCCAGGAAATAGGTGACTGGAAGGGCGGCTGACATTGGCTGAACCCAGCTTGGCAACGCGCTTATCGGAAAGATCACTCCCCCGAGGAGGAAGAAGACACCGGCTACGGACTCGCCGAGTATGAACTCTAGCCTGTTGGAGACGATGCTAACGGCGGCGAGCATGTAGCCGACTGCTATGAGGCCTGCGACTCCGAGCAGTGTTGCAGGAATCAGAAGGAGTAGGTTTGCTGAGAGCAAATTGATTGGGATTTGGAGGTTTAGGATCCCGTTGAAGACGGCCACGCTGAACAAGAGTGTCACGATGACTGAGATGGTGGCGTTGACGACTGAGACAAGGCCTCGGCCCACGAAGTATGGGTGGAGGGTGCCTGGTGAGATGTAGATGTTCTTGAGAACCTCGTAGCGGCTCCGGTCGGTGTTGACAAGCCATCCCATGTTGGTGGTTATCTGAGCAACGTAGACGAAGAAGGCGTTGCTGACGATTATGCGGGCCATGTAGGCTTTTTGCAGCCCGGGGCCAGGCAGGCTGCCGCCGATTATCACTATGAAAGCGACGATCAGAAGCGAAGCGAGCGGTTGTACCAATCGGTATGTTGCGAAGAGAACGGGGTCTGTCCAGTTGCTCTCGATCTTCCAGCCAACTAGGAACGACTCTCTCGTAGAACGGGCGAAGTCTGCTATTGCCATCTGAGGGTCAGCCTTCCTTCTTTCTTGCCCAGTGATTCCATGAAATTGAGCGCCTTTCTCGCCAGGGGAAAGAGCACTAGGATGAACGCGATTAGCGCCACAATGTGCAACCAAACCGTAGAGATGTCTCCACCGTAGATTGCAATTCTTCGGATCGCATCGAGGCCGACGGTCATCGGGATGGCCGTCGCGGCTAGTTGAACCCAAAACGGGATTGCGGAGATGTAGATCGAGGGGAAATAGGATCCCGAGAGGAAGAAGACTGGCTCCATGAGGAGCTGGTTAGTGTGCCAGACTTCGCGCCCATAGAGCATGTAGAGCGATGCGAAGACCATTCCTAGTGAGTAGAGGGCGACCACTGTGAGGAGGAAGATGAAAGAGGCGGTGAATATGTCGTGCAGCTGGAACGGGACTTGGAATACGTAGACCCCTAGGATGAGGATGCCAAGCGCTCGAATCGAGGTGTTGATCATTCCACCGAGCGACATCCCGAAAAGAATCGCCATTCGAGATACAGGTGCCACCATGTACATTTCCAGATTGCCCATCTCCTTCTCCCAGTACCATTGGGCCGACATGTTCCAGAGAACGTTCATCCAGAACGCGATCATTGCTCCGCCGAGGATGACAGCGGAGCCTAGGGTCGAAGGTAGGCCGAGGCTCCTGTAGAGGATGACATAGGCTCCTATCGTTAGAACTGGAAGGAACACTTCCGCGATAAAGTGGGTGGCCTCGCGGTTGCCGCCTTTGATTCTTACCCACATTCTTGCGTAGGCGGCCTTCAGATTTGAGAGAAGTTCATCTCGGAAACCGATAGTTGGGAGGCTCATTGCAAGCCTCTTCCGACGAGGCTGATGTAGACGTCCTCGAGTGTGGGCTCTGATTTGCTCATAGCGAGGACTTTCGAACCGTTCTGGCTGATCTTGCTGAGAAGGCTGGACATAACGGATTCGTCTTCGAGGACCAGCTTGAGTGTGCTGGCGCCGGTCTCTATGTTGCTGGTTTCGGAGAGCCCAACGATGCCCTGAATTGTTCTGACGCTGTCGAGGTCTTGGATGTTGGGCGTGATTTCTATCTTCCAGGATGGTCGGCTTGCAAGTTTCATCTTGAGCCTTTGCGGTGTGTCGCAGGCAAGGACTTTTCCACGGTCGATTATTCCGACCCGGTTACACATTTCGTCTGCTTCGGCCATATAGTGTGTCGTGAGGAGGACGGTTTTTGTCCCGTCCGCCATCCAGGACCTTATGAAGGTGCGGAGCTGTTTTGCTGAGAGCACGTCTAGTCCGAGTGTTGGCTCGTCGAGGAAGAGAACCGCGGGGTTGTTGATGAAGCCCCGGGCCAAGTTCAACCGTTGCTTGTATCCGGTTGAGAGTTTGCTCATTCTCGAGTCTACGTAGGTGTCGAGGCCGAGTTGGTCGGTGAGCTGCTTGATTCTGTCACGTGCTCCGTCTCTTGAGAGACCGTAGAGCTGGGAGAAGAACCACAGGTTCTCCTTGACGCTGAGGATACCATAGCCGGGGGTTTCTCCTCCCGAGACTAGGTTGATGAGCCTACGTATTTTCGGGGCGTTCTTGACGACTTCAAGCCCTTTGACATAGGCTTCTCCGGAAGTGGGAAGGAGAAGAGTGGCGAGTATCTTGATGAGCGTGGTCTTGCCGGCTCCGTTGGGGCCGAGTAGGCCGAATATTTCTCCCTCTTCCACCGAGAGGTCAACACTGTCCAGTGCGACAACGTCCCCGGCACCTGGTACGCCTTTGAACAGGCGTCTTAGGCTTCTGGTCTCGATGGACAGGTCTCGCTTCAAGACGAGTCTCTGAATTGAGACGGTTCAGATAAGCGTTGTTTGGGGGTAGAGGTCACCAAAACTGTTCTTTGAGAGCTTCCCGTTCAGCTGTGAGGATAGCTTCGAAAAGTTCGGGTCCAACTCTCTTGTGTTTTCGCAGAATCTCTTCCGCGGCCTCCGGAGAAACCCGTTTTCCGCAGAGTGGATAGAGGGCGAGCCCTCCGTGTTTGGCGACGAGCTTCGATGTTTCCTCGGCACGTGACAGGATGGCCTTCTCCCGCTCTGAGAGGTGCTGTCCCTTCTTAGACAGAACGGTTTTCATCTCCTCGTCCGATATTGCCAAAACTCCTATCTTTGAGGCTCCGCAAACTGTGCATGTTAGGGTTGCTGGAACGTCCTTGACACGTTTCATCTCAACATGGTTCCAACAGTTGGTGCATACGAGCGTTTTGACCTCGTTGAGGATTCTTGCCTTGGCGGACTCGACCAAGATTAGTTTCATCTTTTCTGTCGGGATGAGGTCTGTTCTACGACTGATTCTCTCTAGGCCGATTCTCGCGATGGGGGTAACTTCGCCATCGGTTTTCAAGACCTCGATTCTGATGCTTCCCGAGCCGATTTGTTCGAGAACCTTTTGCGAGTTTTTGATGTCGATGTCTTTCTCCAAGGTCTCGCGAACCGCTTCTTCCATGATGACTGTGTCCTCGAAGCTTTTGGCCAGCTGTCGGAGGGTGATGTTGCTCAGGTCTGTTCCCTTGGAGATTGCTCCGAAGCGCCGGGCCACGTGTACGAGTCTCCGTTTGAAGAGGCCTGTTCGTTTGGAGGCGGTGATGGCGACCTCCTTCAGCTGTGCGGTGCTTAATCGTTTGAGGGCGTTAGCGACATCTTGGGCCGTGATCGTGCCGGCTGACTGGAAGACGAACCGGTACGGGTCTTGCTGTATCCCGACGCTCGCTCCTGACTCATCTGACAGCATGTGTCCGATGAGCCGTGCCAATGTCCGGTTGACTAGAGTGCCCAGGTGGGAGTTTACTATGATGAAGTCGTCCCATTCTTCTATTGTCAGAAGACTGTCGCTGGGGACAGGTAGGTGTTCTTCGCACTGCCCAATTGTCTCGGCCAGGGCGTGTTTGAGGGTTTCCGGGTCTGCGGGGTAATCGCCGCTCAGCGTTTGGCATATTTGTTGAGGGGTCTCGCCCTTCTCGTAGAGCTCCTCGGTGACTCGCCGGACCTTGCCAACCTCAGCGGCGACTTCGTAGGGGACAGGAATCTCCTCGCCGACCCAGCTGGGAATTGCTCCGGTGGGGTCGTCGATGGGCCGAACGACTATCTTGTCTCCTCTGATGCTCTGCATCATCCAAGGTGTTCCTCGGACGATGAACTTCGTCCCTGGTTGGCCGTACTCTGCGACGAAGGCCTCGTCTAGGACGCCGACTGCGGCGTCTGTTTCCTGGTCTATGACCAGGTATTGTTTCTCGTCGGGTATCATTGAGAGTTTGTTGAAGTAGTAACGGTAGAGGTAGGTGACCCGCTGGGGACGCATGGCGACCTTGTCCTGTTCGGACATCCATGCCAGGCGTGGAAACCGGGAGCTCATATAGCGGACGATTGAGGCAACGTCTTCTTCCGTCACGTCCCGGTACGGGTAGGCCTTGTTAGCGAGGTCCACGATCTCGCTGAAGTACCATTTGCGGCTCTGCATCAGCAAGCCGGCTATCTGATGGGAGAGCGCGTCTAGCGGCTTGTCCGGGACTGTGACCTCTTCAAGGGTCTCCTCCATCGCCCGTCTGGCGATGACGAGAGCTTCTAGCGCATCGTCGGAGTCTAGGGCGATGATTACTCCGTCAGCGATTTTGCCGACGCTGTGCCCGGATCTTCCGACGCGCTGTATGAGCCTAGTGACTTGATGGGGGCTCATGTACTGGATGACGTAGTCGATTCTGCCGACGTCGATTCCGAGCTCTAGGCTTGATGTGGCGACGAGGCCTTTCAGCTCTCCGCCTTTCAGTGCTCTTTCGGCTGTTATTCTCGAGGGTTTCGCGAGGCTTCCGTGGTGGATGGAGACTGGGAAGTCTACGTCCCAGATCTTGAACCTGCTGGCTAGAATCTCAGCAATGGAACGGGTGTTGGTGAAGAGGAGGACGGACTTGTGATTGTTGATCATGTCGCGCATTATGCGGAGGCGAGCTGCGACTTCTGGATGAGTGAAGAGCTTTCCGGCGAGTTTGCTGTCCGCGTCTGTCGGTTCGGGAAAGAGAATCTGGAGCTTCATCTTCCTAGCAACTGAGACGCGCACCACTTCTACTGGGCGGTTCGTCCCGACGAGGAACTGGCCAACCTTCTCGGGAGAGCCGATTGTAGCTGAGAGCCCGACTGTCTGAAAGTCTCGCTGTGTGACCTGCCTGAGCCGCTCTATTCCTATCGAAAGCTGGCTTCCACGCTTGTCCTCAGCAAGCTCGTGGACCTCGTCAATTATCAAATAGCGAATATCGCGGAGGTGGCGCCGGAGAACTCGTCCTGGTAGAATTGCTTGAAGGGTTTCCGGGGTGATGATGAGAATGTCAGGCGGGCTTCGGGACTGGCTGACCCTCTCCTTGGTGTCGGTGTCTCCGTGTCTGACGGCTGCTTTGAAGCCGACTTGTCCCGCCCACCATGACAGCCGCTCTAGTAGGTCACGGTTTAGGGCGCGAAGGGGTGTGATGTAGAGGATCTTGATTCCCGGAGCTTTCTCAGGTTCACTGACCAAACGTGTTAGTATCGGGAGGAGTGCTGACTCTGTTTTGCCGCTGGCGGTGGGTGAGATGAGGAGTACGTTTTTTCCTTCGAGGATTGGCGGTATGGCTTTCTCCTGTGCCTCGGTTGGTTTCTCGAACCCTCTCTCCTTGACAGCTTCCGCTAGCGGGCGGGCCAGCTGGTCAAACACGGTCGACAATAACTATGGAGGTGAGCGCTCGTGCGCGATAAAAACTCTCGAATCGGTTCCGAGAGTCAACGAGAAGGCCGCGTATTGGCTTGCACTCTTACTCCACAAGATATACTTACCCTCCGTTTTGGGAAGCGAGTGTTCGGGAAGAATCTTGGAGCCGGATAACGTTGGTTTTGCTGGGATCGTGATGGTAGGTATTGGAGTGGTCTGTGCTATTTTCGCGATGGTTTTTCTAGGGCAGGGTTACCAGTGCGTCACCAACTTAGGCTCGACGTGTCCCCCGGATATTTCTGCAAAGTTCGGCGTCGGCTTTGCTCTCCTCACCCTCGGGACGTTCATAGTGATTTTCGGAAGTGCAACGTTTGCCGCCGGATATGTGGCAGTGCACATGGCGAAAGTGGATTCTGATAAGAAAAGGCCCTAGCAGCCAAGCCCGAAAGAGGAACAGTCTAGCCGCGAATCTCATGCAGCATGAGGTATTGCGTCCAGTCGCCCTTGGCGCTAGAAAGGATTAAGTTGCTACGCTTAACATTTCGCGATTCAAAGGAACGGCCTTCTTGAACAAAGACCTCGACAAGGCTTGGCGTGAGAGGCTGGTCAAGAACCACCTTGACCTGATTATTCTCCGTCTGCTGAAGTCTAAGCCCCGCTGGGGTTACGAGGTTAACCTGGAGATTCGGGACCGTTTCAAGGTTTACCTCAGTGCCGGTACACTCTATCCGTTGTTGCATTCGATGGAGGAGAAGGGGTATCTTCAGGCTGTCTGGGAGGCTGAGGGTGGACGAGGCAGAAAAGTCTACAGAATTACTGACCGAGGACAAGAGTTCCTAGACGCTGGGACGCGTAGTGCAGAAGAGTTTTTGAAGCGGATTCAGTACGAAGTTGAGATAGGACCCTTCCAGCAGAAGCACACTTAGATCCAGCAGGAAACCCGTTGAGCAGCACCATCAAACGAGTCCGAGCGTTCCTCAAAAGAAACGAGGCCATCAAGGGTCTCCTACTGGTTGGCATAGTCCTCCTCGCAGCCGTGTCGATCTGGGCGGGTGTTCGTCTTGCGTTGAACACTGAATACCCTGTCTTGGTAGTTTCCTCCCCCAGTATGGTCCCGACGCTTATGGTTGGAGACCTCATTGTGATTCGGGGACAGCCCGCGAGCACGATCGTGGCTGGGCCACCTCCCATCGGTTCGATTATCGTTTTCCGGCCTCCTTGTTGCAGCTATAACGTAAACGACCCAAACTATCTAGTCGTCCACCGTGTCGTAAGAATGGGCACACCCGGTGTGTGTGGAAACCCACAGTGTTTCATTACGGTGGGGGACAACAATCACGGGGCCGAGGACCCCTGGGATGTTGAGGGCGTTCCTCCCAACAAGGTTGTGGGAGTTTACCAATATACGATTCCCGTTCCATACTTGGGCACCTCGATTCTGGCGATTCGAAGCTTCATGTATGATGATACCACCGGCCAACCGAAGCCCCAGGGCCTCGCCGTAATCCTCGTACTGGTGATCGCTCTGTTCGCCTTCGAGGTCATTGAGCCTTCGACCAAGAAGAAAAGTGCCCCTTCTCCCCCGTCAAGCTCTGGAACACCAGTTCAAGAGACGCCGAAGGTCCAGCCTGATGTGCCTCCGGCAGGGATAGATGTCGAAAATGCTCCTTTTCGTGGCAGGCTCATATAGCCCATATACGCGTCAGCCAGTGCAAGCAATAGGATTGCACAGAAGATGCGATTTCTATTGGAGAACGAGCCCGACACCGCCGATGAGCCCTAGTATTGTGCGACTGGGTTGGAGGCGAAAGCTCTCATCTCATATGAGGGGCCGGAGAACCCCCGGTTGCCACCGTTGGCCGCGAAACTGGCTGCTTAGAAGACTGTTAAATGGGCGAAACAAATGCCAGTGCATGCGCTAGGGGCTAAAAAGCCTAGAATCCATCCCTCCGTGATGATTGCTCCAAACGCAACCGTCATTGGAGACGTGACGGTTGGCGCAAAAACAAGTCTTTGGCCAGGGGCGGTGCTGAGGGGCGATTATGGAAGGATAAGAATCGGAGATAACTGCAGCATCCAAGACAACGTGGTCATCCACTCCGATGTGAACAATCCGGCTCTGGTTGGAAACGGGGTTACAGTGGCTCACAGCGCGATTATTCACGCATGCCGAATAGGGGACGAGTGCCTGATTGGAGCTGGAGCTATTGTCTTCGATGGCGCAAGGGTTGGCAAACACAGCATTATCGGAGTTGGAACGGTCGTCCTGGAGGGACGTACGATTCTGGCCAGGTCTGTGGCCGTCGGCGTTCCAGCGAAGGTGACAAGACGCACTACTAAAGCCGACGTCCAGATGATTCGAGAGTCATACAGGGCCTATGTGAAGATGGCTGAGCGATACGAAAAGTCAAAAGCATTCTCGCGAGCGTTTGAAGCGTAGCTGTCCTCCCTCAGCTCATAGACTTATGGAGAGGGTGAACTGCTGGTTCCGGGACGTCACCACAGTTATCGTGTAGTCGTTCGCGGTTTGGAAGGTGAATGCTTTTCCGTCGATGACAATGTTCCCTGGCACGTGGGCGTTCGGGGCCATGGAGGGTCCTGACCAGTATGAATTGCCAAACAGGTCGCCAGGGGAGTCTTTGACGTAGTAGGCGACGAGGCTGAATTGTGCGGTCCCCGTGTTCCACATGTTCAGTGTAACATTCGTAGGCGAGTTGAGCTTGTATGAGTCCATGCTTAGGGCTTCCCTCCCGGGACACGGCGTAACAAGTCCTCCCCCTCCACAAGTTCTGCTTCCGCCAACCATTTCATATTGAATTAGCAAAACCATACCCGCACCTACTACTGCACCGATGAGACTGCCTATGAGGAGAACACGCACCAGTCTGCTCGTTCGGTCTTCTCTTGGACTCGGTGACGAAGTCTTACCCGCCTTGAACCTGCGGTCTCCAACAATAAGAGACCCCAATGGTTTCCTTTGATAAGTGGAGGATTCTCTGACACAACCCTTTTGTCTCCATTTTAGGGGAGAAAAGGGGACGGCGATGATTGGTCAAAGTTACTCGGAGCACTAGATGAACGAGAAGGCATTTGTCTGAGCCGTCAACCTCCTCAATCGTCCCAGGACAGTCTCGACTGGAAAACCTGCTGGTCTATTTGCCTCAAGGTAGCCCAAGACCGTCGGACGATTGGTGGAAAAACCCCATTCGACCTGTAATAGTCTTCCAGAAATCTCCTGGTCCGTTGGTCGTGAGCGTAGCCGGACCCAAAGTCGCCGAACTCCTTCTTGATCTCGTCGATTCTCGCGTCCCTTCGCACCTTGGCTAGGATGCTGGCTGCGGAGACTACTGGGTAGGTTGAGTCTGCATAGTGCTCAGACACTACCTTAGGCTTGTAGCTGAGCTTGTCGAGAATGTCGTTCCGGTATCGTTCGGTGTCTACGTCGGATGAGTCCACGTAGGCCACGTCGGGCCTGAGCTTCTCAATAACCTCGGCCATTTTATGGGCCTCCAGCTGGTTCAACCGTTGAAACTTGGGCATCCTGTTGACCACCCGGTCCAACTCCTCAACTTCAAGCTCGACCAAGTGGTGATGGTCTACGAACTTAGGAATCTCTCCAGCCAACTCGGTTCGTCTGGATTGAGAGAGTTGTTTTGAATCCTTCACCCCCAGAGATCTTAGAGCATCAAGTCTCGAATCGCCGACTAACACTCCTGCAATGACCAAGGGTCCAATCACGGGACCCCTTCCCGCATCATCGACGCCGCAGATCTTCAAGAAGGTCCTCCTCCAGTCAGTCCAAGCATGGCATCTACTTCCGCGACAATCTCCTGTGGAACGTTTTCCCGGTTCGCCAATGTCACTAGTATAGTCCTTGTGTCCACAGTCCTACGCGCTTCCTCCACTTCCGGGTAGCGGGAATCATGCCTGAGAGTTGCAACAGTGGCCTTGCCAGAGGCCAATAATTGCGATATTGCGGTTCTGAACGCGCGACTTGTCATCTCCATGGGACCTATCTCGTCAACCAAGACCAATCTAGCATTCTCGCGCATAGCGTTGAGAAGGGCAGCCACACCGATTCTCTCAAGATCCTTGGAGTCCACGTTGTACTGTCCTATCTTGGGGCCGCTTCCTCCTTGCTTCCTGGCAAGCCACCCCTCTTCGCCGGTGCCCAGGTTTCGGAGCTTAAAGCCGGCCCGTTCTTCACCGACCCTGTATTCGCGAGTTATGATTCCAACTACACTGACACCCAGCTTAGAGTAGTGGTCGTAGATGTGCTGAATGAGTGTCGTCTTGCCAGAGCCCGGTGGACCTGTGACTAGAAGAATTCTTGCCGGCAAAAGTGGACCCAATTCTTGACCCTCAGCTGCGTTGCTTGCCAAACGCTCCCTGCCTTAAGAAGACATTAGCTCCTCCTAAAAGCCGCACACATATGAAAGCGCTCGTCGTCGGCTGCGGCAAAGTTGGCTCGGAAATAGTCCGAGACCTAGCGCGTGAGAAAGGAGTCACAAGCGTTACGGCAGCTGACGCTAACCTTGCGAACCTAACGGCCCTAAAACCGTACGCGAAAGTCGAAACGGTCCAAGCCACTCTAGCAGAGAAAGCAGATCTCCAGAAGCTTATGGGCGAAGCAGATATTGTCTGCGGAGCACTCCCCGGAAAGATAGGTTTCGAACTCATCAAGACAGCCATAGAAGCTGGCAGGAGCATTGTGGACATATCATATACAGCCAAGGACCCGTTCCGCCTCAACAAACGAGCACGAGCTAACAATTGCATTGTTGTGCCCCAGTGCGGGGTCGCACCAGGGCTCAGCAACATGTGCGTCGGAGACTCCTTACCCAAACTCGACAAAATGACGAAGGTCAGGATCTACGTTGGCGGCCTACCCCAACAACCAGTCCCACCTCTCAACTACCGCTTAGTATTCTCCCTCGATGATGTTGTCAACGAGTACACACGCCCCGTCCACATCATTGAAAACGGCCATCAGAAGATCGTCGAACCACTCTCAGGCCTAGGAGAAATGAGCTTCCCCGGCATTGGAAAGCTAGAGTACTTCCTTACAGACGGGCTTGGAACCCTCACAACAAGCTATCCTACGATTCAGGAAATGCAAGAACTGACTCTGAGGTATCCTGGCCACGCGTCGATTATGAACACACTGCGAACCCTCGGCCTTTTCGGTACAGAGACGATTAAGGTTAACAACGCGACTGTCGAGCCTCGAAAAGTCACCACGGAACTTCTTCGAGCAGCCTTCTCAGCTGGTACCCCCGAAGACCTTCTTGTGCTCCGGGTCCAAGTCGAGGGAACATTAAGGGGAAGACGAGTCATGATTCGCTACAACCTCTTGGACGGCTACGACAAGCGCCATCACGTCACAGCCATGGCTCGCACCACCGCCTATCCCTGCACGTCCGTCGCCCTTCTCGTGGCGAGAGGCATGGTTAAGGAGAAAGGGGTGGTTACACCGGAGAAGATAGCGCAGGACCCCGCTCTTTGGGGTCAAATTCTCGCGCGTCTACGGACCCGCGGCGTTAATCTAACGACTCAAACTACTCGACCCGAGCGCTAAGGATCGGCACCCCCGTTCCCGGATGGTTGTTACTTGGCTGCGAAAGCTGCTAGACGCTCTTCGAAGATTGTTCTCGCCGGGAAGCCCATCGAGATGGCGTAGGTGTTGAGATCGACTAGCTTCTTGCCGTTCCTCAACGCCTTGTTCTGCAGTTCCCGAACCGACTCGCCCACAATTGCATAGGTCGATGCGTAGCCAGGGCCTATTCCCTCGTGGGCGGGGAACAGCTGGCTATAGACCGAGTTCCGAGGGAGACCGGTGTGCTTGTACCCCCACTCGATAAACTCGGAAAGGTTCTGCTTCCCCGTGTTTAGGCGAACATCGCCCACGATGCGGAGGAATCGAATTATTCTCCACATCCAGGTGTAGAACTCGTACTCCTCAGCGACGGCGTCTAGGCCGCCGTATTTTCCGAAGAAGCTGACAAGAGATTTCTCATCCTTGTCCAAACCCTTCCCTTCCTGAAGTTTCTCCATCACCTTATGAAACTCCAGCTCTCTCTGGAATGACATTCCCTCAGAGATCGCATTTCCAAGGTATGAAGGGACCATATCTGTGAGTGTTGGTTTTGCACCGTAGGCGGCGGCCGAGTTAGAAGCGTGGACGCAGTGTCCGTACTCCTCGTGTATGAGAAGGTTAAGCAGTTCTCCTGGCGTTGTGCTCGGGTCTCGTCTCGGGTCTGTCGTTGCGATGAAAATTTCCTTCGGATTGTTTGTGAACATATCATAGAAGTAGGCTCCACCACTTGGAAAGATGGCGGATAGGTACAGCGGGGTTTCCAAAACCTTGGCATCGTATTTCGGGTTCACGCGGACAAGTCTCTTGTTTACAACCTTCAGAACCCTGGTGCGAAGCTCGTTCAGAAACGGGATGATTTCATTCGGTTTCAGTGATCGTTTTGCTCGCAGCGCTTTCGACACTTCCTCCGCTTGTGCCCGAACCCCATATTTCTTTGCCAGTTTTTCCGTGATCCGCTTGAACCGTGGTAGCTCTCGGTCGAGGTACCGCAAACCTTTCGCCTCTACCTCCTCAGGCGATTCGGGGTAATCGTACAAACGGCGCACCGCTTGCGCGTACACTTTCTCTCGACCCAGAGGCCATCCGTCCTTCTTGATCAGCCGGTAGAGACCGTCGAAGCCTTGATTCCTGAAACCGTTAACGCGGAAAATTGAGGCGTATTTCTTGGTGACGGTGGAGAGTTCGTCCATGCTCTTCTTCAACTCCTTGTCAGCCGTCTCCTTCTTTACGGTCCGGATTATCTCCTGGAGACCCTCGCAACGTATCAACGTTAGAACCCTAAGACCCGTCGGCCAATCCTTTCCAGCATACTCCCCCGCAGCTACTTCCATCGCACGAATCGCGTTCCTGGTGAGGGGCCTCATGTGGCTTGGAATGATTCCTTCCCTGATTAGATAGCCGAAGTAGGCGTTGAGAACCGATTCAGGAATGCCCTGAGGCTCCGCGAGCCCAGAAGCCGCAGCCAGCGAAGCCAGTAGCTTCTCCTGGCCCTTATTCTCGGCCTTGAGCCTCAGCTCATCAACGCGTCGAGAGAACTTTTCCAGGTTCCTCTTCGAAGGAATGAGCAGTTTCCCAACATACTCTTTCAACCCGTTGACATATGCAGACGCCGGGTCAAATTCTTTGTAGAGCTCGAAGATTTCGCTTTCCACTTCGCTTGCGGGCTTGGGTACTGGCAACTAACTTTCAGTCCTGGTTAGACTATGATTCTCGACAAGAAACGGGTACTTAATACTAACTAGAACACCAAGATTTGTGTTCGCCCGAATCGATACTCTTGAGTCTTAAATAGACTTAGGGTTGAATGCATTACGACCTTAATGCCAAAAACATCTCGAAGGGCCAAACGGTCAGGGTCCAAGAGAGATGTTGAACTTATGGTAAACAACAGGGCCGGAAACTCCGGGTCTCCTGAAGCCATCAAAGCTGCGGAGCACGTGGCCCTTCAAGCGTTTGCCTCCGGCCTGAAACTAGCAGCGGCACTCGGGTCCGTCGCCGCTAAGACCACGAGCCTCGCACTGACCTCCCTTGCTACAGGTGCAGACAAGTTCTCGGAACTGGTCAGAGAGGAGACGCTGAAAAACAGCTCAAAGCCAGCGAGGGGCCTGAACCATCGCGATGGACGCCATACGAGACAGGCAAGAAAGCGGTAACAGACGTCTTCTTGCGAAGTCCGGCTAGATGGGGGCCTCATGCAAAGCAAGTCTATCACGCAACGGGCGAAGCGATAGAAGGACCAGCGGGCAAGCCAGAAGACTTCCGATAATCATCACGGCCCTCTCGATAGGGTAGATAACAAAGATGGCCGGCCAGGCTACCAACGCTCCCTTCCCAAAGATGATTGCATACAGCACTCCACCCGTAACGTGCTCCACCATCGTCCCAGTGAGCGCTAGTGTGAATACACCGAAAAGAACCTGCCTGGAGCTTCCGGAGGTTAGTCGGCCGCGGACGTCTCTGGCGAGAGGAGAGGCTAGGAAGCCAAGAGCAACGAGATGAAGCCATAGGTAGGGAACGGGCGGGCTGCCGAGGTTTGCGCCTACGAATATTTCTGTAAATGGGTTGATTAGAAAGAGTGCGATCATTACGAGAAATATGAGTAGTGCTTCCTTCCTCCTGCCTCGAGCCACAAGGCTCACCAGAACAACATTCGTTGCGCCCGGGAGAAAGTCAAGCCCGAAGAATCTCAAACCGTTCCCGGGTATGAAAGACGCGAGAGTTGTTCCGACAAAGACTGCAAAGACTCCATACGAGGGTTCTAGGAGGATCCCTAGCACGGGGGCAATCATCCCACCAGCAGTAATGAAACCAGGAATTCCGATGAGTTTTGAGACCGGTATAGCCCTGAAGACAGTATAGAGGGCCGCGAGAGAAGATGTGAGGGCAATCTTCCTCGTCTCCAAAGCTTTCCTTTGAACCAGGGTACCCCCCATTTACGACCCTTCCACTCTAAGGAGAGGTTTGGCGAACTGCTGCAGCCTTCTAACTGTTATCCCGGTTTCTCTTGAAATTCGACTGAGGTCCTCATATTCGGCCTTTTCACCCAATCTACGCCCTTTGCTGTCTAGGGCTACTTTGACCGTTACATGGTAGTCCTTACCTTTCACCCTCATCATCACCTTTCTCTCTTCGCGAAGGGTAATGTGACGACTCACTGGAATCTCACGGACCCCAAGCGTGCCGGTTTCGGCCATGATCACATTTGCAAGCTCTTCCGCCATAGTAGCATCAGCAATCACTGACATAAGATAGCCAGGCCTGTTTTTCTTCATGAAAACCGGAGCAACTGACACGTCACGCGCTCCAGCTTCCATTATGCGCGCTAGGGCGTGTCCGACTATTTCGCCTGTAACATCATCTAGGTTCGTCTCAAGAACAACAACTTGGTCGTGAGCATGCGGCTGGCCCAGTGTCGTTCCCACCATCAACCTGAGAATATTCGCTACGCCGTCAATTTCCTTCGATCCGGCGCCATATCCTATTTTTTGAGGCGAGAAAGACTGATGCGAGTCAACAAGCTCTTCAGCCAAGTTGACCGTGATTGCTGCTCCCGTTGGAGTCGTGAGTTCACCATCAGCGGCCCCACGCACAAAAGCGAATTTGCGAGATCGCAGAATCTCTGTAGCCGCTGGCGGGGGATTGGGATACTCTCTTCCTGAGAAGTGCGATGTACCCCCTCCTACTGCAACAGGAGTAGATACCCAGCGATGCTCATCCAATTCGATCTCCTCGGCTAGGCTCGCGACCCCGAGGATGTCTACTATTGTGTCGGCCGAGCCGAGCTCGTGAAGTTCCAGTGATGAAGACGGTTGGTTGTGAACGGCTGACTCCGCGTTTAGGAGGGTTTCAATTGTCGTCGATGCGAATGCTGTTCCCCATTTTGAGAGGTGGAGTTTTTCGGCCCCTCTCTTAACAGCGTTAAGGATGACGAGTCCTTTCCGGTGCTTTGCTTCCTCCTCGGAATCGACAGTCACAAGTCTGGCGGCGATTTCACCTCTTTCTACTCGGCGCGCAGCGACCGTCACATTCCGCGTCCCGGGAAGAGTTGTCTCGACGGCCTTGGCGACTTTTTCAAGCGTCTTCATACTTCCTCCGAGGTCAACGAGCGCTCCAAGGTACTTGTCTCCGGAGACCCCGGCCGTACGTGCGTCGATTATGCAGAGGTCTTCTGGCCTGGAGCTCCTCATTTTCGCGAATGCACTGACGGAGAACGGAAACGAAGTGTTAATCAATCTATTCCGGGCCTATGAGTAGAGAAAGATGGAACAAGAGTCAGACGTTCAATGTGTCTACGGCCTTGGAGAGTGTCCTGTATTGGTAGTTCTGGGTGGGAAGATGAAAGCAATGGAGCAACGTTCCAAGGTTCTTCCTGCTGAGCCCAATGCTGCAGCCATGAGCCAGATGATACAACCCTTCATTCAGATGACATCAAATATCTACTCACAACTACCCGCGTTCTGTCCGAACTGCCCCAAGCGAATAGTCGCAATCGAAAAAGAACTGGTTGAGCTCAGGCAGAAAACTACAAAGTAAGAATAGCTGAATCAGTTAGGCCTCTGCCTTGCGAACCTGCTTGGCTTCGCGGCTCTCAACTTTTTCCCACATGCAAAGGTCATTTGGCACTTCGATGTAACGGTTCACGGAGACCTCAGCGATTGCCTCTGAGTACTTGGCCATCTGTCCGATGTCCCAGACAATGGACCTGAGACCGACCGCTAGGTTGACCTCCTTCACGTTCCGCATTATGTCAGCTGTAAGAGAGCGTTCGAGCTGTTCCGAGGCAGCGACTCTCTCAATCACCTCGTTGGACTTTTTCACGTCGCTCTTCATCAAGGCGTTGAAAGCATCCTCGATCAGAAGGCGCGCACGATCGCCGAATTCGACAAGCCCCTTGGTGATTTTCGGTTCCACGTTCTTGGCATCGCTTTTGAGTTTCAGGGCTTCTTGCGCAATGTGAGAAGCGAGGTCGCCCATCTGCTCGAGACTTTTGGCAATGACTCTGTTGCCCACAACGTGCATCGGCCCTTCTATGCCTACCTCTTTCGCGACTCTGCGGTCGATAACCGCCAGTAGCAATTGCCGGATTACCATCCAGTAGATTCGGTCAGCTTCTTCTTCCATGTGGAGGACCTCTTCGGCGAGGCTTGTCCTTCCTTCGACTACCGCCTTGACGGCTGTCTCGACCATGGAGCTGAGGATAATTTGCAGCCTGCGCATCAGGCCGTATATCGGAAATTTCGTAGGGTCGACGAAGCTCTGAAGAGTTACAGATTTCAAGCTCTGTTCTACAATTCCGAGACCTGTTAGCCGTCGGCTGACGGCTCGGACTTCCTCCAAGTGCTGTTTTGACAGTTCTTTCTTGGAGATTATCTGGATGGTGTCGTGGCCTGTGAGATAGTTTGCGGTGATAATCCTAGTGAGAAGGTTTGGTTGGTCGCAGAGATCCGCGTCGAGCACGTACCTGTAGCTCTCGCGCTCCCGGGTCAACCCGGGGTAAATTGTGATTCCGCCGTCTGATTCTCGTCGAAAGCTTACAATGTCGCCCTGCTTGAGCCCAACTTCCTCAACCCAGTCCTTAGGCAAGGATACTATGAGGGTTGAATAGCCAACTTTCTGGACCTTACGGGCTTCCATCATTAATGACAAGCCGGTCCCTCTATACTGAATAGAGTCCTCTCGCAAGATATAGACTCATGCTTGCAATAAGGATAGTACGGGTCTGAAGGATGGGGGTAGAACCGGTTTTACATGTGCTTTCTTAGCACGTCTTCAATTCGAGCTTTCGGTACGGCTCCGACGATCTGGTCGACCAGCTGTCCCTTCTTCAAAATGAGCATCGTCGGAATCGCCATTATTCCGTAACGGGTTGCTGTTGCAACGTTCTCGTCAGTATTGAGTTTTCCGAAGGCCACTTTTCCCTTGTACTCTTTCGCCAGTGTGTCGATTATCGGGCCAACAATTCTGCAGGGTCCGCACCACGGGGCCCAGCAGTCAATCAATGTCAACGAGTTTTGTGAAATGAACGCGTTGAAGTTGTCGTCGGTCACTTTGACTGGCGCCTCAGGAGAATCCTGCATTTGCTCACTTATTCTCTAGAGCCGG
This sequence comes from Candidatus Bathyarchaeota archaeon, assembly GCA_005888735.1. Lineage (GTDB taxonomy): Archaea > Thermoproteota > Bathyarchaeia > 40CM-2-53-6 > 40CM-2-53-6 > BA-19. The sequence goes on along the minus strand of VBBN01000030.1, from coordinate 16,582 downwards.
TTGGCCCGATATATACCTCTCATCAATTTTTCTCGATAAGCTGGACCTGACGCTTGCCCTTCATCAGACGCGATACTCTGAGAACACCGATTATCTCAAGCTTCATCAGGTTCGAATTGACTTCTCGAAAGCTGACCTCTCCATAACTGCCCTTCAACTCTTTCTGGAGGTCGAGGTCTGTAAGAGCCCCTTTCTTTTCCAGAACCTCAACTATGGCCAATTCAATTGGCCGTGGACTCCACACCTTGCTCAACTAGAGACGAGACACCAAGTGGTTTACGAGCCTACGTTATGGGAACAGGCGCCCGTTCCTTCTTGAACCGCTTGTGGAAGCCCTGATACCAGTTTTCCATATCAGGTGTAATCGAGGACTTGACTTTGTCAAGACCGTCTCGGAAGTCTTCAAGCGATACGTTTTTCGATTCAATGTCACGGCGCAGCGCTACCAGTCCGGCTTCTCTGCAAACCGCCTCCAAATCCGCTCCCGAGTAGCCGGCGGTCATGCTTGTTATCTGGTCTACATCCACATCGCGCGCCAGGGGCATATTCTTCATGTGAATCTTCAGAATCTGGGCCCGAGTCGTATTGTCTGGGGCCGGAACATAGATCAGCCTGTCGAACCTTCCGGGACGAAGAATGGCCGGGTCGATGATGTCTGGCCTGTTAGTCGCAGCAATGACGACGACGTTGTTGAGTGATTCGATTCCGTCCATCTCTGTCAATAGCTGGCTGATTACACGCTCTGAAACCCCGCTGTCACCGAAGCCCATTCCCCTACGTGGAACCACCGAGTCCAACTCGTCGAAGAAGATGATCGATGGCGCAGCAGTCCTTCCTTTGCGGAAGACTTCCCGGATTGCCTTTTCCGACTCTCCGACCCACTTGCTGAAGAGCTCGGGTCCCTTGATCGAGATGAAGTTCGCCTCTCCCTCAGTCGCAACGGCTCTCGCCAGCATTGTCTTGCCGCACCCAGGGGGTCCGAAGAGGAGTATCCCTTTAGGAGGTTTAATGCCGACACGCTTGAACACTTCAGGCTTCTTCAGAGGCCACTCGACTGCCTCCTGCAATTCTTGTTTTACCTGCGTAAGTCCGCCAACATCCGCCCAGTTGACCGAGGGCACTTCGATGTAGACCTCCCGCATCGCTGTCGGCGTTATTTCGCGGTAGGCTGCCATGAAGTCGTCAACCTTGACTTCCATCTTCTCTAAGAGATTGCTTGGGACGCGTTCTTCCTCTAGATTGATTTCCGGAAGATACCTTCGAAGGGCCTTCATTGCTGCCTCTCTGCAGAGAGATGACATGTCGGCACCAGTATAGCCGTGGCAGATCTCAGAGAGGCGGTGAAGGTCAACGTCGGAGGCCAACGGCATTGTTCTTGTATGAATTTGCAGAATCTCGTATCGTCCCATCTTGTCCGGGACTCCGATTTCGATTTCCCGGTCAAACCTCCCGGGGCGGCGAAGAGCCGGGTCTATCGCATTCGGCCTGTTCGTGGCACCTATGACGATGATGTTTCCGCGTGCGCCCATCCCGTCCATTAGAGAGAGAAGTTGCGCGACGACTCTCCGTTCAACCTCTCCGGCTCTTCGGTGCGATCGCGTCCATCTCGTCGATGAATATGATGCTTGGAGCCGTCTCCTGTGCCTTCTGGAAGATTTCTCGAAGTCTGGCCTCTGACTCTCCGTAGAACTTTGACATGATTTCTGGGCCGGAAATCACATAGAAGTTGGCGTCCGATTCGTTCGCCACACCTTTTGCCAAAAGTGTCTTGCCGCAGCCCGGCGGACCGTACAGAAAGACCCCCTTTGGGGGTTCGATTCCCAACCTCTGGAAGAGTTCCGGATGGCGCAAGGGGAGCTCGACCATTTCACGGATTCTCTGGATTTCGCCATGAAGCCCTCCAATGTCCTCGTAGGTGACAATTGGGATGCCCTTCTTCTCCGGGGTGGGCTCACTCATCACTTGAACCACGGAGGGCTCTGTGATCTTGACAGGTCCGTGAGGCCGGGTCCTAGTGGCGATTAGTGGGACAGCGCTCCCGAAAATGCTGAGAAGGGTCATGTCCCCCTCGACGAAGGGCATGTCCATGAAGCGGCGCTTTACAAAACCGACGAACTCCTCGTCTACACTCAATCGTACATCCGTGGGCGCGAATACGATCGTCTGAGCGTCCTTCACCTCGGCTTTCTTTATAGTAACATATTCGTTCAGGGCAACACCTGCGTTCCGTCTCAAGAGTCCGTCCATTCGGACTATTTCCTGTCCCTGGTCCTCGGCGTACGCAGGCCAGGCTATAGCGACGGTCGTCCGTTTGCCATGGACTTCGATAAAGTCTCCAGCTGTAATCGACAGCTTTTGCATGGTCTCGTTGTCGATTCTGACCTTTCCATGACCGACATCGCGCTGCTTAGCGTCTGCTACCCGCAACTGGACTTCCTTGGGGACCATCACGGTCTTGACCTCATGATCTTGCTTTGGCTGTCTAGGCGAGGAGAAGGCGGGCTGACAGCGTTCAGAGCGCTGCTCCTGACCCTATTTTTCACTGGGTTATTCCTCCTCAAAAGACTTATCGCCATTTTTGACGGAATCTAGCTGCTCCAGGACTTTTGATGTCCCTAGAGAGAGCAGTAAGAAGCTACCAACACCTGCTGGAGACACACGGTACCCCCGTTGATCCTTGGTGACCAAGCTTCGAGGCGCCCTGTTCACCAGATCCGATATGTACTTAGGGTTAACAGCGACCCGAAGCAGTTCAGTGAAGGTGGCTGAGTTATCGGTCCCACTCACCATATGAGTGACCATCTCCAAGCGTCTCCTATTGGAGAAGAAGTCGCAAATCTCGCAGATCCTCTCAGAGTCCATCTCCTCGAGCTCTCTCAGGAACGCATCCCGTGTCTGAGGAGCCCAGTCCGAGTTCGAGAGTGGAAGGTCGAGAAGGACCTTGTCACCGTCTTGTAGTGTTAATCGCAAGCCCAAGGCTAAGAGCGAGGCGGGCCGTTTCCTATTTAAGCATAACGTTACTTAATTACCAATTGTTAAGTAAATATTTCAGACCCGTCGCGAGACCAGTACCTGGACCTCGCTCACTCCTTTGAGACTCTTCAAGAGCTGCTCCACCTCATCCATGCGCCCCTCTACATCCTCGGGCATCACGACGTGGGCGACGACTGCCACCAACCCGAAAGCTACGGGCTCCTCGTCGAACTTGTATATGGTTGCTTTGCCCTCCAAGGTCTTCCGGACGTTTTCCTGGAACCCTTTCATGTCAGAAATTATGTCGGAAGGGAAGATCTTCATGGAGACCATTACTTTGCCCAATTCAGCTTCCCGTCTTATGGTCCTGAAAACCCGCACTTCTGGCATTTGTAGGGTCTACCAAAGCCCCTGCACTTTTCGCAACGCCAGATCGTGACCTCGCTGCATTGTGGGCAAGGAAACTTTACCGCGCCCTCACGTGGGAGAATCATGCGTCCGCACCAGTTGCAGGAGGGCATTTTGACAGTGCGGACCTCAGCCATCATTACGACCGCGCCACCGATGCCACTTGACTATTATATGCCTTCTTTCCAGCAATCGTCAGACAGACGTCGTCATGCCCAAAGCCGAATCCGGCAAATGGGTTCATCAGATGTCAAGTCTGCATTCCTCGGGTGCCTTATCGGTTCTCAATATGCTAAACCGTGGAAAACGAAGTTTCTTGTCGTCTGTCATGGCCATGTAGCGGACCTCGCAGACCAAGAGGGGGCGAACCCAAGTCACTGGAGACAAAACCTCGATAGGTTCTTTGATTGTCGGGGTCTTTCTGACCAGTTTGTCTAGTTTGGTCTTGAGGCTGATCAGGGTCCTATTGTCGAAGCCTCCTCCAACGTTTCCGATGTGCTGAAGTTCTCCCTTGTCACTGTACACCGCGAGGACCAGGGAGCCGAAGGTTGACGCTCGTGCTCTCTCACCCTTTGAGAAGCCGATGATTATGCAATCGATTGTGGTCGAGCCTTTGATCTTGATCCAGCTTGTTCCCCTTGCGCCCAGCATGTACTGGGAGGTGCGTTCTTTGCCGATTATTCCTTCGAATCCCTTTTTGAGAGCGTCTTCGTAGAACCGTTTCCCATGCTTCTCAATGTGGTCTCCGTAAAGAAGATGTGGCCCTTCACGCAGTATGGACTTGAGATGCCGCTTCCTCTCTTCAAGCGGTGCGGTCAACAAGTCGCAGCCGTTAAAGTGGAGAAGGTCGAATGCCACATAGGTTGCTGGAATTGTCTTCCCAAGAACCACTGCTCTCTTAGCGTCTTCAATCCCGAACCGGCTTTGCATCTGATGGAAATCTGGAGTCCCATCCGGGCCCAGAATGACCGTCTCGCCATCGATGATTGCAGCTTTGCCGCGAATACTCGTGCCCAGCTTCTGAAGCTCTGGATACTCCCGGGTTACGTCGCGTAGGCTCCTATTTTGAAGCTCTACCTTGTCATCGTGTTTGAACAGCAGGGTTCGCTGGCCGTCCCATTTGAGCTCGAAAAGATAGTCATCGGAATCAAACGGTTCTCCCGTCTTGGCGAGCATCGGCCTTATGGGACGCTCGTCGAAGAGCGTCAACGCTTGTCGTGTGCTTTGATGCTCGCCTTGAGGGCTTCCATTAGGTTCTTTGTCGGCTTAATCTCTGGAACTCTTACCTCGATGACTTCTTCCTGGCCCTTCATCTTGGCCTCAATCATCTTCATCAGCGACTCGTGGTATCTGTCCTTGTACTCTTTGTAGTTGAAGGGTTTCTTCATGATTCTGATAAGCTGTCCAGCTAGCTCCAGCTCCTCCTTGTCCACTTCCATTGCCTTCTTCAACTCTGGAAAGTCCTTCGGGCTCCGTATCTCGTCGGCGTAGTGCAAGGTCGACATGAGGATGGACCCCTCATAGGGTCGCAACGCGACTAGGTGTTCTTTCTCGTGCATGACGACTCTGCCGACAGCGATTTTCTGGTACTCCTCTAATGCTTGCATCATCAGCGAATAGGGTTTTTCGCCACGCTCATCTGGCATGAGGTAGTAGCTGCTGTCGAAGTAGATAGGGTCAAGCTTGTCTGCGTCGACAAACTGGAATATTTCGACTAGACGTCCAGACTCCATCTCGAGCTTTTCTAGGTCTTTTGGAGTGACCGGGACGTACTTTCCCTTCTGGAATTCGTACCCCCGGATTATATTGTCCCAGGCAACTTCCTTCATGCACTTAGGGCACATTCTCTTGAACTGAAGCGGGCTCTTGCAGGTCGGACACATCATCCGGAGTCCTGTCTTGTGCTCAGAAATTGCCCCGTAGGTCTTGACCGGAATGCTGACTAGCCCGAAGCTTATTGCGCCCTTCCAAATCGCTCTCGGAGGCATTACTACACCTTGACCTGGGGAAGCGGGTTACTCCCTATGACCTCAATAAGAGGGTTACCGGGAGCCAATTAACCATATCGCGCATCTGTGCCCTAATCCAAAGCAACAGAATAAGCCTTGAAACGCACTGAAGAAGTTGTCAATGTTGCCGGTAGGCAGATTGTCCTATCGAACCTCGACAAGCCGATGTGGAAGAAGGAGGGAATAACAAAGGCTGACCTCATACAATACTATGTCTCGGTGGCACCTTGGATGGTCCGGTTCATCAAGAACCGACCCTTGATGCTGAACCGGTTCCCCCACGGGGTTTCCGACAAGTCGTTCGTGCAGAAAGACTGGCCTCACCATCCAAGCTGGGTAAGAATCGTCCCTGTCCCATCGCATGACAAGCCTGGCAAGGCCGTGAGACACGTCGTCTGCGAGGATGAGGCTACGCTGGTCTGGCTTGCCGATATGGCTTGCGTAGAGATCAACCAGTTTCTCTCGTCTGCTCCCAAGTTTGACTGGCACGATCTGCTTTTGGTCGACTTGGACCCGTATCCACCCGCCGAGTTCGAGGATGCTCTGGGAATCGCTGACTCCTTCCACACTGCTCTGGACCAAATGAAGTTGAGACATTTGATCAAGACTTCCGGGGCCGATGGGATTCACATTCTGATCCCGATTCTCCCGAAGTATACCATTGAAGTCATCAGGCGATTCGTCCTCCTTGTCGGAGTCCTGCTTGAGGAACTGGCTCCAAAGAAAGTGACCACTTCCAGGCGCATAGCTGACCGAGTTGGCAAGGTCTACGTCGACTGGTTTCAGAACGGCCTGGGAAAGACGGTGGCAGCTCCATTCAGCCTTAGACCGAATCCCGGAGCTCCTGTCTCTTTTCCGCTGGACCCGAGGAGCTTGAAAAAACACGTGACCCCGGAAGAATTCAATATTCACACAGTTGTTGAAATCGGGAGAAAAGACCACTTCACGAGGTTCGACGTGACCCCAGACCAGAGCCTCGACGGCGCCTTCAAAGAACTCGGTGCTTCACCGTAGCGAATGCCGTTTTCTTGAAAGGTGGGCCCGGAGAGATTTGAACTCTGTCGATCCGACGCGGTCCGGTTCTCGACCCCACGGTCTCCGAAGCGTGGCTGTATCAGCCGTGTGCTCCTCCGCCTGAGAGAAAATCAGGCATCAGTATCCTCCGACTCTCGATGGGGGGCTTCGACTAGGTTATCTCAGCCCTTCTGAGGCGGTTGAGCAGCGTTTTGATTATTTTCACCAGCCTCTCCGCTTTGTCCCCCCGAATCGGAGACAGGTCAGGCCAACGCTTGGAACCAAACGCGTTAGTCGGACAGCGAATCCATTGGTCTTGAATCAAATGCGTCACGGGTAGAGTTCGGGAGTTGCACCCGTCAAAGAGAGTTTTTCGACAAAGCGAGACTGTGGTTTGACAATCGGAGAAACCTCCATGATCAGCTTGTCCGAGTCGGGCACCTCCAAGTCACCGTTCGACAATTCAAGAGATGGCGCCTAGGTCAAGCAAGGCCGACGCTTGAGACAGTAACCACGATCTGGGGCCTTACTCACATAGACCCCGAGAACCTAGCGCAAATCGTCAGAGGTCTAGTTGGGGTCAAAGACAAGGTGGACTAACAAAGTTTGCAAAGTACGGTTGTAACTTGACCCTATCCGACCGTATCAAGGGCGGGGAAATAACAGGGAAGACACAGAGTATCAGTCATTTGAGAGAAATCGGTTCGATTGGCGGCTCAAAATCCGCCAAGAGCTATGGAAATCCGCACAGGCAAGTGTTTGGGCCAGGAGGAATTCGAATGTTCAGTGACTTGAAAAAGAAGTCATGACAAGAATTATTCGTGAAGGCCTGGAAGTGACCTATGAGCCAATCGTCAAAGTGGGCGCTCGGAGACTCATCCCAGACTTTCGAGTAGGCGACACCTCCATCGAGTGTACTTGCGCCACCCAAGTTAGAGTCAAAGCCCGGAGACTTGGCGAGAAATTCAGACTACCAAAGGAACAGTTCCCTCGAGTGAAATGCCTCTTAGTCACTCTTGCCAGACTACTACCCAGATATGCATCCTACCTTGAGCCTCGAGTAAGTGTGACAACTGTCGAGCATTTCATAGAAAGGATTCCAGAATTCTGGAGTGGGCCCGGCCGGATTTGAACCGGCGACCCCACGGTTTCTGAAGCTGTTTCAGTATCAGCCGTGTGCTCTTTGGCGTCGGCTATCGGACGACCTGACCATGCTGAGCTACGGGCCCGACGTTTTTTCGTGCCGGACTGGGACGCGTATTAAGACTTTCCAGAATGAGGCTGATTCTCCAAAGTCTTTAAGACCGTCCAAGGCATCGGCGCGAACCAATGGGCCGGTAGTTCAGCCTGGTATGCCAAAACCCTTTGGGGTTTTGGGCTGAAGAACGTCCGGTTCGCATAGGCTAAACAGACGCCTAGGATGACCGGAAGGCCGCGGGTTCAAATCCCGCCCGGTCCACCATTCACTTTCGATGTTCTGCCAGCAATAGAATCCGGTAACACGACGCTTTTGCGCATGGATTCTCAGAAACTGTCTCATGATGACTGCAGCACGATGCCCATCGTGCGGTCAACAAGCACCTGCCGGATCCTCGTTCTGTGCTTATTGCGGCTCGAGAATAGGCTCCCAAACCGAAGGCTCAACACCAGTCACAAGCGTTTCCCGCTTTCAGGGAGGCGTGTTCGGGGAGACAAATTACATAATCGACCAGAAACTCCTTTCTTTTCGGGACACCTTTGGAATCAAGGACGAGTCGGGAAACCTTCTAGCTTGCGTAAAGAGGGAACTGCTGGGTTTCGGTCCGAAGTTTTGGTTTGAAGCACCACAGGGGGCAAAGCTCGGCGAAGTCCAGGGCAAGATTCTCTCCGTGAGACCAACGTTCGAAATCTACGATGCTAGTAATCGGCTTGTTGCCGTGGTCAAGAAGAAGCTCTTCAGCCTCCTCGGGTCGCAATGGTGGATGGAAGATTCTTCGGGCCACGAAATCGCGAAGGTCTCGGGGAACATCTGGGAGCATGACTACCGTGTCGAAACCCCGGCCGACGCGCAAATTGCCCAGATTCACAAGAAATGGATCTCGGTTAGAGACTCGTACTGTGTGGAGATTACTAACCCGGAAATCAAGCCTTTCCTAGTCTTGTCATATGTTATAGCCATGGACCATGTGGAAGACAAGGAGCATGGCAAGGTTTTCGGCCGACCAGTGATCCGGTTCTAGCCCATCGGCAAGATCCCATCGTTGGCGAGCAGAGTGCGATGAGAGGCCCTTTCACCAGCCATAGCACCTATGGCTCCGATGACTCGAGCCCGCGCATCGAGCCTGCTCTCTGACAATAGAACCTTGAAGGTCAGCCTCTAGCTGACAGCGTGACCTGTCCCTCGTCTTTCACCAGCTTCTCCGGGTTCCCGGACAGCCGTGCCAAAGTCTTCTCCACCTCCAGCTCCGCATTGTCCGCGTGTATGAAAATCGGCACGTTCTCCATCCCAGTGGCGATGAAGCTTGATAGAAGCCACTCCCCGGGCGCGAACTCTAGCGTCTTTTCCAGAATCTGTTTGTCAATTGTGAAAGTGTCGCTGACCACTGTTCGGTCGTAGGGTCGCGGCAGGGTCCCGACAAAGTACGTATGGAGCTGCTGCAGCGCGTTCGTGTTGAGGTACGCGATCCGCTGGGTGGCCAAACATCCTCCCAAGCCATACTTCCGGCCCTGCCGCAAGAGTGTCTCCACAACTCGGGAACAGTCCTTGTCAATCCCCCCAGACCCAGAGAGATCCGGAACAAACTCCTGCGCCTCGTCAAACACGAACAAGACATAGGGCTTGACCTTGAACGATCTTTTACGCCTCTGCAAAAACTCACGGGCGAGATGAATAACAAGCTCCTTAATCGTCACAGGGTCCGAGATCGAGATGCATGTTAGCCTGGACCCTTTCTCGACAAGCTGTCGAATACCTTCAATGTCCAAGCCTCCAGTCGCCCGCTTCTGTTTCTCCGCCCGTTTCAAATTGTCCAGAAGACCCATTCGGCTCGTTGCCCAGGCGTAAACACCGCTCTTTTCTGAGACACCAAACTCGGCAACAGCCTCCCGTCCACCCCCGTCAAGCAGTCCGATGAATCCCTCGTCAATAGGCATTGAATCAGTCAAGTCGTGCTCGGACTTGTAGTCCGAGACAAACTGGCGAATCCGGTCGATGGCGTTGACATAGTGTGGCCTCTCAAGGTTGTCACCGCGCATCTTCCCCAGTTCTTCGAGAATATCGCCGAAACTGGGAATCTTCGACTCAGGCTTGAGATAGTAAGTGATCTTCTTCTGGTCGAAAATCCGTTTGAACACCTGGCGAACTCTATCATCCTCCTCGTACTCTCGAGGCTTGACCACGTTGACATAGAACTGTTCAGGATTCACAACGGGATTTTCTAGGATTATCTTCGAAGGCAGCTTCTCGTCCGCGAAGAGATCCATCAGCAGGAACGGATACTCGCTTGAAATGTCGAACACCACGACCTTAACATCCGGCGCGTGGATGAGCAGTCGCCGCAGTACGTTGGCTAGGAGGTTGGACTTTCCTGCCCCGGTAAAAGCGAAGATTCCGAAGTGGTACCGAACCATCGACTCAAAGTCGACGTAGATCGGAATCCTGTCCTCGGTCGACTCAAACATCTGAATGGTTCCGATTCGTGGGTCACGGTACGCGTCGCTTGTCGTCGTCTTCCCGCTGTAGCCTAGCTTGGAAAGTATGCGCTGGTTGTACATGTGGCCAATCATGCTCTTGTTGAGAATGTTGGCCTCAGCAGCTATTACCGGGTAGCTGAAGCCCTTCTCGTACTTCGGCTCGTTGACACCATCCGTCATTAGGTCGTAGTTGATGGGCAGGGCGCTAATCTGCACCATCATCGTGGACTTGTCACTTGTCTCCCAGTCGTTGACAGACTGCTGGATGATTTCGAACTGCATCGGGTAGTAGCTGTTCTCCGAGAGCCCCTTGAGACCGTAGTGCTCGGGCCATATGCGCGAGATTACCATCAGCGAGTAACGCGGCTGGTTTTCCCTAGACTTGAAGTTCCGTACCGCCACAAGCATTCCCTCCTCAATCATTCCCATAATGTCCTTGTGATATTCGACCTTAATCCGACAGTCATACCGGGAAGAGGTCCCTGTCAGCTCGTGCGTAGCAATGGGCATGAAAGCCGGAGTGACGCTGCTCAGCCGACCATGAAATCGCCCGTCAAAATCTGTAAAGTATCTAGAACGCTTCTCTTCTAGTGGCTTCAACCTCGCTCCTCCTCTCCCTAAACGTGCTCATGTAGAACACGAAGCGTCTCAGCCTAGGATTGTTCATAAGCCATTTGCCCGTTGTGTCAATAATCCTACGCATCTCTTCATTATGCCACTTCGCAACCTTGTCAGCAATGAACAAAGGCTTGTTATGCCCAAACAACTCAGGAACACTGTTGCTGGTCATTGACCCGAGCGTCACCATCACCAATTCCTGCAGCGGATTCTCAGTCTGCTCCTCCTTGAACACTATCGGGGTCAAGGGCTCGTCAGCACCTCCGTAAGAGTGTTTGAACAGCAGAGTAGTGTCCGGCCGAAGATCAAACCCTGGATGGGCCAGCCGGTCCATCAGGAGAACGTTGCTCCTAAGCTGGGGGTCGTAATCTGCCTGGGATAGTTGAACGTAGCTCTTGAGAAACAGTCGTTCTGGGATAATCTTGTTCCGAATCGCCCCACTTACAAACCCTGGCCTATGCTCAAAGTCGGGCACGGTCGTGAGAAAACAGGAATCATATTCGACCAGCGACCAGGGGACTTCGATTGACTCGTGGCTGAAGACGCTCAGGGTTTGGAGAAGCATCCTATCAGTGTTAGGCAGTTTAGAGAGTTCATCCTGCGAAATGCCAGACTGCCAGACTTCCGCCTGTGTCATGACTGGGAGAAGATGATTCTTGAAATCCCGCGCGGCGGTGTCCTTCGTCATCCCAACCAAGAGAATACGCTTCCGCCAACACTCCTCTACCAAGAGGTTAAGCGTGAAGAGGGTGAGAAAGGCCATGTCTTGAGTCGTCAGCCAGTGCCACTCGCCATTTTTCCAGACCTTCATGGGGTTCTGGTCCGGCTTTTCCTCAAACATTCGCCTCCCTATCGTACCGACCAGAGTCTTGATACGCGGCCACGTTGTGCGGTATCGGTCTCTAAAGGCAAGTGACCCGTCCTTCAGCTCAAGATATTTCTCAGTTACCGATCTCTTGAGAAAGCGTTCAACCCGTCTCTTTCGATCCTCCTCAGTTATCTTCAGCTTCGCGCAGATCTCTTCGAGAGTTAGCACGCCGCTTTTCTCAAGTGCCAGAAGACACCGATAACGCAGATAGTCGCCTCTAGGGGGTGGAAGGTCGAGATCTGGATTGTCGGCATGGTGGCGGCCATAGGCCAGGTCGTTCTCGTCTAGCGGTTCCTCGCCGATACTGACACCGCAAAGCGCGCCGTTGGTTCTCCAGAGCTTTCGTCTTGATGTGTCGTAGATGAGGCTGGCGAGGGTTGTGGCGAGGCTTCGGTCCATAAGGATGATCTGAGGAGGATTATTCTCCATTGCCAGCTTGTAAGCCAGATAGAACTCTGAGAAGGTCATAATCCAGGCTGGAATCGTCGAGTTGTTAACAATCGCCTCGTCGGTAGACGGCCTTACCAGGGAGATTTCAGAGGTTTCTCCCGGCTGGATGAAGCTCTGGTCAATATCAGGAACCTCGCTGACATACACAGGTACACAGCTTGAAAGGGCTCTGCCGCTCGTCAGAAAACCGTCGCCATACTCAACAGTTGGAGGCCCTATCTCACCATATGTTATCGTCCCTCGAGCCGCGTAGGACCCGCCGAAAAACACCACCAGGTCGAACAGGGGCCGTGCATAGTCGGTCCCGTCGACGGCTGCGAAAGACACTTTCTCACTCCCAAACACTTCCTTCGCCGTTTTGCGGACCCGTCCAGTCTGAAATCGATCAACTATGATCTGGTTGAAGAACCGTTCGTAGAGCCCTTGAATCGCGGCGAACCGCGTCCTGTATCCTTCAATCTGCTCAACCGCCCCATTTTGGAGAATGGAACCTGCCCTCTCAATCTGGCCGCTAAGTGAAGAACTCGCCCCGTCCTTCTCCATCGTAGACAAGAATAGCCCGAAGGGTTTCTTGCTCTATAAAGGTGGGATGAGAAATGCGAACCTATTCATTTCAGATTTTCGAATTAGCCATTATAAGGCCTCGAATCCTTCGACCCGAAGCAAGGCCGGAAGAGCATGGACTCCATGCAAAAAGACACGTTAACACAAGCCGTGCTCATTCTCGAATTCGGAGTAATAGTCGTTCTTGTCTGGGGTGTCTCACTCGAATACAGAGCTAATCAATACCTACAAGCATGGGTCAACGAGCGCGCCCCGCTCCTGGGCTACTTGCTCAATGGCTATCTAGCCGCCATGCTGGGCGGCGTTCTTGTCGGCAGCATCATACTGTTCCTCCAAAACCGTCCAAGAAGGACAAAACCCGAGTCTCCGAAGAATGTCTAGCGCGATGCTAGGGCGATTCGTTCAATCTCATCGCGCTTTCGCACCGAGGCACTCTTAGCGTCTCGGGCCGCCGCGAGCGCGAGCTCTTCGGCAAGGCATTCGTCGACTGTTCGGGGATTATTGTGCGATGCAGCTCTCGCAGCATCTGAAATGTGTCGCAGGGCGATGTCGGTCCGCCTCTGGGGAGCAATGTCGATCGAAATTGGATACACAATTCCACCGTATGCTATTCTCGTCACATCTTCAGCAGGCGCCGCGTTCTCGACCGCTCTCACAAGAATCTCAATCGGGTTCTTTCCTGTCCTAATCGCGATTATGTCAAACGCGTTCTTGATTATGCTCGTGGCGCGAGCCTTGCTTCCGCCAGCCCGACCAGGCCTCATCATGTTGTCGATGAGCCGCTCAACTATGTTGATGGTTGATTTCTTGAAGCGCTGGTGTTCATGTCTCCCACTGGTGTGGGGGATCAAAATAGGTCTCGCAGATATGTACCGCTTCAGCCCAGGGTCTTCGGGCTCAATACCAGCAGTTGCCCATTTGCCGAAGACCTTGACCTCCGGCAGTTTTCGAAGCTCCTTGCTCATCGAGACACTTCAGTGAAACGGCGACTGCTCGCCTAGCAGTGCTTTAAACGTTGTCGGAAACACTACCGAAGCCCACGTTGATAAGATAGCTTCGAGTGTATCCGGAAAGCGCTGATGGGTATAGGTACTCGGCCTCATTGGAGGTCTCCTTGATGACGCGACTTGTGTTCGTCTGCGAGGGGAATGTTTGTCGAAGCCCAATGGCCGAGGCGTTGTTGAAGGACATCCTGCTCGCAAGGAAGATAGACGGGGTCGTAGTGTCATCCTGCGGGCTCAGGGCCCAGGATGGAGCATACGCTCATTCAGAACTCGAATCCGTAATCGGAGATGCCTACCGACACCTTTCGAATTTCAGCTCGCGGACAATCAACGAAGAGATAGTCGGTGAAGCTGACTATCTTCTGGCAATGGAGGACCGACACGTGCGAGAAATCAATGTCCGCTTCCCGGCAACCAAAGGAAAGACGTTTACAATATCAGAGTTTGCTGGGGCAAGGGGTGAGATCAAGGACTTTATCGACAGCGACGAACCGGACATATTAGATTGGATTAAGAATTGTTACATCGAAATGAGCGATGTGCTGCCTAAAGTAGCTGAGAGAATCAGTAGCTTGAGAAAGACCGGTCCTGAAAGGTCTTCGAAAAAAGCTTCATAGTCTAGTCGTCGAAAACAAACAGTATCCTTGACAGTAACGGAAACCGTTCCGAAACCCCCTGTTCAAAGCCACAGTTTTCCGATCGAATCGCTTCTTTCGGCTAGGTTGATGTTATCGCCTCGAATAATTGGTGAAAAAGTCTACTTTCTGAGTGACATGGGAGGCGTTCTTAGCCTATACTCCATGGACAAGAAGGGAGGAATCCCTCAGCCGCTCCTACCGGGAGGACTTGCGCTGGTCAATCCGCATCTCATGATCGGTGACAACTTCGTCGTCCTACCCAAGCTGGGCAAAATCATGGTGATGGTTGACAAGAATGGGAACGAGAATTACCAGCCCTCCTTCATTCCTATGGACGGGGGCTTTCCAGAGCCTATCTTCGGGAAAGATTACGAGAACGAGCAGATATCGTGCATTCATTGCGACCACGAGAGCAACATTGCGTTCTTCGAGCGGGACGATAGGAAGACCCCAGAACAGGAGTGCTTACTTGCCAACCTCCAAAGCAGAGAGGTTACCTCGCTTGGACGAAGCTCTTACGGCAACTTTGCACTAGGAGTCTCAAGCGACAATTCGAAAGTCATACTCGCTGATGGTTACACGGCTGGCGACGTTGTCCTGTTCTTCTGGCAGAAAGGGATGAGGGAAAGAACACTACTCTACGGGACACCAATTGAGAAACGGGACGGAAAACCGGTTCCTCCCTCCGGAATCGGGCGATGCAATTTCGTCGACCACGACAAGGCACTCCTTTTCCGGTCAAACATATTCCATGATAACGGCGCCGTTACCTATCTGAACTTAGACAGTCCTTCCAGGCCTATCGACGTTTCAATTGACGGCTTGAAGCATTCAGGCGTTGGGGAGCTTAGCGAAGTCAGGCAAGTTAGGCAGGACATTTTCGTCCTAGAGTACAACATCGACGGCATTTCTTGGATCTACGAGGCAAAGTACGTCGCAGGCGCAAAGCCGACAGTCAAAGTGCTTAGAGTCCTTTCCGGGGCCGGAGAGTTGTCTAACGGCGTCGTATTGGGCTTGGAATGGGAGGTGAAGTTGGATTCACCGGTGAAGGCAGAATATGTTCTCTCCTTCGCGAAGGCCAACGAACCATCACAACTCTACTTCTACTCCTCAGAAAGCAGCGAAGGCCCGGTCCGATTGTCCAGCGAAAAAGTTCTGGGAATCCCTGAAGGCTACCTGTCGGGGGGGGAGGACGCGAGCTATACTTCCTTCGACGGACAACGCGTCTCCGCACGGCTATACCTTCCATCGCATCGATTGGGACTCAAAGGTCCATACCCTCTTGTCGAATACGTTCACGGAGGACCTCAAGGCCAGGAGAGACCAGACTTCACCTGGTTCTCAATGCCGTTGATTCAATACTTGACACTGAACGGGTTCGCAGTTTTCGTTCCCAATGTCCGAGGAAGCACCGGGTACGGTGTCGCTTACATGAAGAAGGTTGACCACGATTGGGGAGGAGACGATGTAAGAGACCACCTTGAAGGCTTGAAGCTCTTGGAGAAGGACTCCCGAATAGACTCGTCTAAACGAGGAGTCGTAGGCCGATCTTACGGTGGCTACATGACTCTGACGCTTGCCGCCCGTCACCCGACATTATGGAGAGCCGCTGTTGACATGTTCGGCCCCTACGACCTGCCGGCTTGGATCAAGCGCCTGCCACCCTCATGGCTACCTTACATCAGCCTAGCGGTTGGCGACCCGGAAAAGGAACGGGGGCTGTTAGTCGAACGTTCACCAAAGACATACTTCGACAATCTCTCATCACCTCTGATGATCATACAAGGTAAGAATGACCCGCGGGTTCCAGAACCGGAGTCAGCGCAGGTCGTCGTCGACCTACGCCAAAAAGGAACCGACGTGGATTACTTGGTATTCGAAGACGAGGGTCACGATGTTCTTCGCTTCAAAAACAGAGTTGTATGCTACAGCAAAATCACCGACTTCTTCGCCAAACACCTGAAGCAATAACTCGCTGACCCGCCCAACAAGCTTATCCGCCAGCTAAATCGCCCAGAATCAAGCCTGATCGGAAAAACAAGCGCGAGATTTCCAGACCGGCCTATTCCACAGCTAACCCTAGGGGAATACGCACGGTTCCCAAAACACTGGACAAGCCCGTAACAGGCTAATCAGCGGGAAACACGCCTAGAATCACACCCAGACACCAGGCCCCCCCGGGAAAAATTTGTAATCGTGTGGCTGTCTCGAAATGCATGACAAGTAAAGAGAGACTACTGTTTCTTCAAGCCCGGATCTTGCCCAAAACGCGCCTGAATCGCAATCTGTCAGCGACCATCAACTACGCGTTGGCCGCGTGAAGGAAAATGCTAACGATTCCACCTTGCCAAAATCCCGGACTTA
>VBBN01000019.1 GCA_005888735.1 Candidatus Bathyarchaeota archaeon | reverse complement strand
TTGTGCCACTTCGGTTGACGATTGAGGCGAAAGCGAATAATTAGCAACAAAAGAGTCGCTCAAAAGGAGCTATTTCTATTGAAGGGCCGGAGTGTTGAACCGGAAGATGATTGACCTTTTCAATCACAGTTTCCGTCTAAAGGCCCGAACATCCGTAGGTGGGAGTTGTGGAGCGATCTTCAGCCGCGGGATCGCTCCCATTGGTCTGAAGAAGATTCTCGATAAGACAATAGCACCGTAGGCAGGCAAGAGGTCTCGCAAATCGTCGTTGGTCTTACTGTGGGCGAACAGGCCAGTCCTCGAGAGGTAAAAGAATTCGAAGAGGTTGAACGAACGATCGTTGCCCTGATTTCAGGTTTCAAAGTGGAATATAGGAAGGACCTAGCTGCCGAAGCGGAGCATTCCCCGGGCAGGATTGTCATCAATATCGACTCCCCCATATTCAAAGAAGCGAAGCAACTGATTGATGACGGGAGGAAGGACCTGGCAGCGGTGAGGCTGATTGGCATTGTCGCCCATGAACTGACACACGAAAACCATGGAGTTCATGACGTAGAGTTCTACAAGGAATTCGAACACGAGGTTGGAAGACTGGAGACCAACGTTATCGGCTTCATCAAAGATCGCCGTTTGTGACATCATGCGCTCAGCAACCTGGGGTCCGCGCCGGTGAAACTGGAGAAATTCAGAGTAGCGGGGCTCAGGTGTCTCGCAGGCATGGATTGGATTCCAATAAGGAACACAACCGGACGTGAACCAGGATGGCATGGGTTACTTTAGGCGGGGACTTGCGGAACTTCGAGCAGTAGCTGCTTTGGACAGATCGGCAAGTCGCGCCTGATATCTTCTTCAAGTATCGTCCTCCAGGGTGCGTGCAAACTTCGTAGTTAGGTTTTTTGGGAATTGTTTGTCCAGAAGACCTTAGCCGCTCGATCATAGACCTTAGTGCAACTGCAACAACTTTTCAAAAGAGGCTAGGCCTATATCAAAAAAATCCTAGCTAGGCCCGGATCCCAAAAAAATTCCTGGGTATCCCCCCAGGGGGCCCTGTTGGCCTGGGTTCGACCGAAGGCCCAAGTTTTAGCACTTCTTTTAGCAGGTTTGTTAGCACTTTTAGCCGATAGTTTAGCAGTGGCAGTGAATCATCTGTAGTCTTTACGGCTCATTAGCTATCTGCTCCCGGTGGACACGTTTGTGTTCTGAAGCTGTTGTTCACGGGTCAGAGTGTAGAATGACATGATGAGCAGGAGAAGCTTGACCAAGGGCTTGGCTTTGCCCCCCGTACCATGGCTACCCTTGCGCCGCAACTCTTGCAAGCGCCCAGGAGTATTTCACCCCTTTTCACGGCAGCCAAGGCGACCTCGAGAAGCTTGTCAACACTAGCTTCCTCGAATCGTCGTTTCTTAACCTCGAACATTTCCCTTGCCCACCGTAGCTCCCGCTGCTCGCCTTGAAGTTTTCCGAGGCGACCGAGTTTGAGATCGGTGTTTTCGTTTCTCAGCGCTGACATCTCCGCGTCCCGGTCTTCTTTGAAGACCAGGGTCTTCCCCAGAACGTTTCCAACCAACATAGTCAGCGCCTCCCTAGGACGGTCGTATCGGACCATTTCATTCGGCATGTTCTTTCTCGCTTCGACAATCCATTCTAGCAGCTTACTAGCGCCGAGTAGCTGGAGGTTAGTCGCCCGTGAAGGATCATGCAACAGAAGAATGAGAGTCCGAGCCATGTCAATGTGTAACCAGTACCCTTTGTAGTCCTCCTGGATCTTGCCCAACTGTTCCAACAGTTCAGTTTTTTCCTTTTCAAGCGCAGCGAGTTTCGCCCTTGCATTGGAACTCTCGTTGTTGACTTTCTCTAGGTTCTCCTGGCCCTCGACCAGCTTCTTCCGGACCTCCTTGACGGCTAGAGTCCGGTTCTCAACTTCTCCCGACAGGCTGTTGATACTCTCAAGGTAACCGAGTATTCTGCGAGGCTGCATCCCATGTGTTTCAAGCTCCTCTAGAACCCTCACTAGCGTCTCTAGCCTTTCGAAGTCCACCCCGTGGGACACCAGCTTCGTATGAATCTGAACATATTTTGCGAGTCTGTCTTCAGTCAGGTTGTTGCTGGCAAGCTGATCTGCCTTCGACTGCTCTAACCGGCGAATTTCCTGCTTGCCTGCGCTGAGAGTACGATCGAGGCTCTGACGAGCTTCCTGCTCCTGGGTTTGTTCATCTCTGATCGTAGCCTCCAGCTCGCTTTTCGACTTTTCGAGCCCGGCAACATCAGACCTGAGACCGACGGCTTTCTCTTCCATCTCAACGAAGCTCAGCCCCGCCTCTACAAGCCTAATGATCTCCGACAGCGCTCTGGCGAACGCGTCACGCTGAAACCCGGGTGGTGATAGCTTCCGTAAGATAGGCAGGAGCCGAGATAGCTCCGCCGGATCAACCCGAATCCTCAAGAGCTCTTCCAAGAACATGAAGCCCCCAATTGCTTCCGGAAGCGTACGATGTCGTCGTTTCAGCTCTCGTAACAGCCAACGAATGTCGTGGAGGTATGCAAGAAAGTCGTCATATTCAGGGAAGTGTCCCTCCATCAATTCACGAATAACGTTTCGGACTGTTCCATACGAGATATTGTTCCTTTTGGCAATGACTTCGGGTTTTTCTCCAGAAAAATACTGAAAGACGACGATCCGACGGACTTCTTCTTCAATCCTGGCTGGCAATTCCCGCCAGGGCATACTATGATGGGTGAACCGTAGTTAAAGGGAACTACCTACCCGGCTACCTACTCAGTTTTTTTGCTAAACCGATGTTCCTACCAAGTTTGGTCGATTCAAGATCACTTGGTGGAGGTGGTCTGAACTTTGAGCCCGTGTCTGTAACTGCCTTCCACTTTCGGGGGTTGGTCAACTCTGCCAATAGCTTGGGACGCGGCCAACCGTCTCTTGAAAGCCACCAATGGCACAGGTCAGGCGCTATACGCCTATGATGGTATCGGACGTATGGTGGAGCCAGTCGAAGGCTCTTCTACATTGTTCCTAGCCTACAAGGGAACAGAGATACTCTACAGGAATCTCTGAACCAGAACAATCAGGCCTACGTCTTTGCAGTGGGGCAGAAGATTATTTCATTCAAGCGATTCTACGTAGTTCCTTTGGAATAGGGCCTTTTCAACATCTCTCGCCCGCATACGATGCCGTTCCGCGATTTTCCGAAGCTCAGATAGAAATCGCACAAAATGCTCGGGGGTAAAGCTAGAAGGCTCTTTTGTACGAAAGAGCTCTCGCCAAGCATGTAAGTCGATGACACCGTAGTTTTTTGGGTCGTGGAAAGTGAGAATGACGCTCGACATGGCCGGACCAATCGCAGGGAGTCTGTCCAGTCTCTTGATTCGAGCTAATTCGTCGTTGAAACCTATCGCTTCACAAAATGCTTGCTCTATTTCGCTGCCTTTGGTTCTTTCTACGAAAGGCATGAAATGCTTCAGTCGTCCTCCTCTAAGACAGTCAGTCCTCCTTCAGTCGTCCTCCTCCAAGACATCGCAAAGAGGCTGAGGCAAGAAGGTATCAAGGATGCAGATGCGACAACCGTCAGAAAAACCCCTGGAGGAGCTTGCGGCCGGGGAACTTGTAGCTCAAAACGTGTTTGGAGACATCTGGTACGTCAATCCCTCAGTACGGATACGGCAATCTGAGATCCCAATTACCCAGGTAGCTGTTGAGGAGCGAGTCCTTGAGTTTCTCAGGACAGTTTACCCAAACAAGTTCCGGGTTGGAAGTCTGGTCGGGAAATTCCGGAGTGAAGACTCCCGAATCACGCCCCAGCTGGTCAGCTTGTTAGTTCTATAGTAAGTGGTTAGTTCCGAATAACGCGGAGATTTACCTCGACTTTACGGTCATATCGCCTCATTTCTAAGTCGAGCATGAGATACCAAGGACCGTCATGAGGTATCTTACATTTCACTTTGGAGGCATGAACATTCTCGTCTCCGTCAATGTGGTCGAAATCGTCCCCGTTCAAACACCGAATCATGTTGTCTTCATCGACAACATACCAATCAAAGTAGTCACCGTCAATCTCTTCGAGATAGCCATCAATCCGATCTCCAGCCTCCACATTCAGTCTAATTTTTGTAGGCGCATCAGAGATGACAGCGTATGGGCCCGGCGGGCACGCTTGCTTGCTTTCCTTAGGCTTCACGGGCGGCTGTGGAGGAACTTGTACCGGAACGTTCGGATGGTGGGATTGTTGTCGAAGTCTCGGCCAAAGTAGGAGGAGACCAAGGGCTACGCCAACTGCTAGGAAGACTGAGACTGCTATTCCAGTAATCCCGCCCCCGAGATATGTTGAGACTCCGAAGAAAAGAAGCAAGAATCCGAAGAACGCCCCGACGCCTTTCGCTACGAATATGGGTCGAGAATCGTCGGTCAAGATCCGGATCTCCCGTTCGATTTCCGTTTCCGAACGAGGGTGGCTAGCCGACGTCCGAGAGAGACCCGACGAAGGTAAGAAGACCAGGTACAATCGTAATCGCGACGCCGATAATACCGAAAACCGTGGCTTCGTCCGATTATTACTGACACCATAAATTTCACCCGAGTTATGCTATAAAAGCTTGCCAGGAATCGATTCCGATTGGAATCGGTAGTGTGAGGTATTAGATACGCCTTGTAGTAGTCAAAGAGATCACGTCGTACCTATCCTCGCGGTCTTGGTGTGCCCAAGCATGGCCGAAAATGCCTGAGAGGGCACTAAGGTCGATCGATTCTGGTTCGGACACAGGGAAGTCAGGACTTTGTTACTATTTCCGGACGACGATATACCGACTGGATACCGTGCGCAAACGTACCCAATAGCCCCATATTGTTTCGCTGGGGCCAGTCAAGCTGGCCATGGGCGTGGGGTCATCGGGTATAGCTTCTATCGACAGTCCTTTCTCATTTGTATTTCGTATCTGAGTGGCTTGACACATGGAAGATGAATCGACGCTGTGGACCGTTCGAGTCGAGAAGTTCGCTCGAGTTGATGATCGTGAATGCGCGCTCATACAGTGCCGGTTCGGTCACGATAAAGATAGTCCGACACGCTCTATGCCTAACGAGCCCGAGGGTTCTTCGTCTCTAGACCGAACGCCTTACAAGGCGAACAAGTCGGAAATGTAACATCCGACACCCAAGGGCGTTGAAATGAACAAGCTGGCGACAGCCATTCACTATCGTATCACCTTACGCAACAGCAACGGAATAGTACCCTCCCCTCTTCGCTAAACTGCCTCGAATCGGCCTGCCCTCGGGGCATGAGTCGGACCAGGTAATGGTCCGGGTTCTCCCGACTGGCAATCCGGGTTCAGCGCTTCTGAGGGTTTGTTGACATTTCCCTCAGAAGTTCCAACAGGGTGCTTAGATCTCTGTCTAAGTCGACACGCTAATCTGTCTAAGTCGACACGCCAATCGAATCTCTCTGTCTAAGTCGACACGCTAATTTTTCGGAAGACGGAATTGCCGCCGGACACCTCACCCAAGCACAGCGAGCACGTCGAAAGCCAATTTAGCATATATCCGAATCCACAAGGGTTTCGAATCGGGAAAATCGATTCGCTGTATTTTTCAAGCTTTTCAACGTATTTTCTATTATATTACAACCAGTCGGCCCAGGCCATCAGCTACTTTAGAGGTCTTCCCACGCACGCACTGGGGGCCGCGAACCCAGCTCTTTTCAACGGGTGTCGCGAACACGAACAACGGGATAACGAGCTCGATCATCTCAGAACAAGGCGGAAGCACCCTTCTTCTGCTAGCCTGGACGGAAAATAGTGGAAGCCCCTACAACATCAAGTTCAGTACGGTCAGTCCGACAACACAATGGTACGCGTCTGGCGTAACTTATCGGTCATGGGTCCAGACTCTTAGTGGGAGAGTTAGATCTGAATCATCGAACTTGGTCTTTCGTCCGCCAGTGAGCTTTCCACCGTCAAAGAGTTCCGGCGCAAAAGGGCTCCCGACTTTAAACAGGTATCGCAGGATTGCCTCTCCCATTTCAGTTGTCCCAAGAAAGACGTTAGTCCTCAGCTCGAGATTCGCTCCTTCGTTGAGGGATTTTGGATGGTTCCGGTCTGCCACCGCTGAGCCACCTCTTAGACATCGCTTAACATCTTAGAACACGACGACATCCAGTAGGTCTCTCCGTCGGATTTTTGCGTTTCTTGTCAACTATTAAGATGAAAGAAAGGTCTCCTACGGCTTGACGCGTTTCACCCGAATCTTCCGACGATAGAGGTAAGTGCCTGTTACTCCACTCAAGGCAACGATCGCGATGCCCATCCCCAACAAAGCCCGTGGAAAGGATGGACTGAGAGTCAGAACGGTTGACTGTGTATGTCCGGCCATGTTACACGAGAGGCTGAGGTTGTCGCTCCGCTAGTGTAAAGGTAGGGACCCGGGGGTGCTCGTTGACTAGTGGCGATCATTGAGCTAAGGAAAGTCTACGGGCGGCGATGAACGAGCCTAGAAATGCTAGACCAGCGGCAGCAAGAGGCATTGTCCAGACCCATTGCAAAGTCGGGTACCATTGGACACGATAGAAGATATCGCAGCGAGTTAGAATCACATCCTGTGGATTCCAGATAGTCCCTGGGGGAATTCCGCCACACGCGGCTAGGTCATCGCCATAACTGATACCCATTGAAACATAGAATGTAAACGTGAGAACCCCTAACGCAAGGCTACCCAAGAATAGAATGCCGGCCTGCCAGTCCTTGACTACACCACCTCGAACAAGACCGTAACCTACGAGGAACAATCCAAAACTTAGAACCGCAATCATCGCCACGATTGAGATATCAAGCAGTAATGTCAAGTTCTGTCCAACAGCTAAGCTCCAAACTAAGCCCCAAAGAAGACTGAAGAATAGCGGAGCACTCGCGTTGAGGAGGAGACCTACGACCAGCAGTCGAAAGTCCACATGACAGTCCGCTAGCTTATGCGCAATAGTGCCTGTTAAGTCTATCCGAGAAGCGGAAACGTCGTCGACGAGCTACCTCTTAGACGGAGATAGGTCTCCCGTTGCCGTGAGAACCCTATAGGCGTTAGACGTTAGAGTTCTCCTGAAAAACTGCTATTCAAGAACTGACTGATAAGACTCTGCCGTTAACAAGGTGGTTCACAGCTCTCAAGGTGAATCTCTAATCTCGGTCGTCTTGAAAGCTTACAACAGACGACTTCCTAGAGCAGTGAACAAGTCTATGAGTTCACCCTCGCCCCTACACCGTACAGCTGAGAGGTTCGAACATTTTGCGACTACTGTCTACCCTGGCAAGTCACCCCTATACGCGACTCTCGCCGCCAAGATTGCTGAAGACCCTGAACTCCTCGAGCTGGCCGCGGCTGCCGAGGAGAAGGATGCTCTCCCCAACCTCTTCCTAGCATCCGTTCATCTTCTCCTACTCAACGATTCCCGGCATCAATTGGTCGCATTCTATCCCAGCCTCAATGGTACATCGAGACAATACGACTATGCTTATCCAATCTTTCGAAGCTTTGTTCTCGAACATCGAGACAAGATTCGTAAAATAATCGGAATGCGCCGGGTCCAGACTAATGAAGCTGCACGGTGCGCCGTTCTCCTTCCCGGCTTCGAGTTCCTAACCCAACAAGCTAGCGGCCGTCCTCTCTCACTGATCGAGATAGGGTCCAGTGCTGGACTGACTCTGATCTGGGATCGGTACCAGTATAGTTACGGCGAGGGTTTGCAGTGTGGAGATCCGAATTCGCCAGTACGCATAGAATGCCTACTCCGAGGAGAGAAACGCCCACCACTACCGAGACAGTTACCAAGAATCACCTCTAGAATAGGAATCGACCTGGATCCCATCGACCTGAACAATCCGGAGAACGTCCAATGGCTGCGCGCCCTAGTCTGGCCAGAACAAGAGAAACGAGCCAAA
>VBBN01000013.1 GCA_005888735.1 Candidatus Bathyarchaeota archaeon | reverse complement strand
ATCCTCCCGACAAACCGCGTAGTCTAGGTCGAGGCTGAAAGCGCGCATGTCCAAGTGTTGAAGCGGATCGAGTTTCAAGATGACCCTCTTAGTTTGCCAGTTTCCGGGAAAGAACTCCGCAGTCCAAAATGGAGGTCGTTAGATAATGATGAGTCGATACTTGAGCAGACGACTTGCGAAAACACTTTTGAGCGCGGCTATTATGTTATTGCTAGCTCTTAGCACGGCCCAGGTTCTCTCTCCTCCCTCAGTCACCGTCCACGCAGCTAGTCCCGCCTTCGACCACGTTGTCACCATTCTCATGGAGAACAACGGTTACTGTGACGTAATGACGACGTGTGGTGGTTCTGGGACTTACATGACCTCGCTCGCCCACTCCTACTCGGTTGTGAAGGAGACAGGCTACACCGGTGTCAGTCATCCAAGCGAGGGCAACTATGTTGCGTTGATCGGAGGGGACACTTTCGGATTTACAGGCGATTGTGGATATTGCCCGGGAAGAACGAACGCGCCGAACCTCATCGACAGGATTGAAGCGTCCGGGAGAACGTGGCAGGCTTGGGCGGAAGACGCGTCCGGATCAGCCACCTGCAGCTTCCAGCCGCCAAGAGGCACAGACCACTTTGCATTTCCAACCTTCACAGACAATCTGACCCCTGCACGATGTAGCCACTTCCTGACAACAACATCCTCAGGCGATGCGGAGTTCATCTACGCGCTCAACTCAGCCAGTCCCGCAAACTACATCTGGCTTACGCCGAACGACAGCGACAACTGTCATGATACTTCAATACCGACCTGCGACGCGTATGTCGCAGCCCTAGTTCCGCAAATCCTGAACAGCAACCTGTTCAAGTCCCAGAAAACAGCTCTCTTCATCGTTTATGATGAGGGAAACGGAAGCCCTCCGTCTGACTGGCTTTACGCAACGTGGGCGGGCCCAGTGGTCAAAACGGGCTATGTCGGCAGCGGGTCCTACAGCCACTATTCTTACTTGAGCACCCTGGAAACAGTCTGGGGATTGCCCTCGCTTACTTCGAACGACGCCGGTGCTCCTGCAATGACCGAGTTCTTCGGCGCATGCACTTCAGGATGTTCCTCAGGCACTCTCTCCTCAAGCTTCACCGCAAGCTCTTCAAGTCCGCAATCTGGGGAATCGGTTACCTTCACCGGCTCAGCCTCTGGCGGATCCGCACCGTACACCTACTCCTGGGACTTTGGAGATGGGTCAAATGGTGCCGGGCAGACGGTGATGCACGCATACTCAACGAGTGGAAGCTACACAGCTAGTTTGACAGTTACCGATGCTATTGGAGCTAGCAGCGGTTCTTCCAAGCTCCTGACAGTTGCCGGCCCTACGTCCCCGTCCAATCAGCCAGCCGGCCAGGGAACGTGTGTACTGTGCCAGCTCACAAGCTCGCTCGGAACCAACCTCTGGCTTGTTGTCGCGGGGGGCTTGTTCGCTCTGATGGCTTCAATGTCAGTTTTGTACCTCCGGGTTCGAAACCGCCTCAAGGACGCTCGTACCATGAAAAGAAACTCACGCTAGCGATTAGGGCTTGTTAGGTTTAGGGGCTGATGGTTCTTCCAAAGTAGATCGCCACACCAGCCACATCTGATATGTCGATCTTACCATCAAAGTTCAGGTCGAGCCTTGAGTTGTACCTGGCATCGCCGCTGACCGACTCGAAGGCCAACGCTACGTTCGCAACATCGCCGATGTCCACGACCCCGTTCCCATCGATATCCGGATCGAGCATTACTAGGACTTGTTTGGACTTCGAGGCCGTATTTCCCGAAGAGTCGGTCACCGTGAGTGATACCGTGTATGTGCCGTTGGAGCTGTAAACGTGGCTTAAGATCTGACTTGTTCCGTTTGCCCCATCCCCGAAACTCCACGCGTAGCTGTATCCTCCGGCTCCGCCTGTTGCATTTCCGATGAAGTTGGTAGGCCAGCCTGCGGCGGGAGCCTGTGAGATGAGCATCATAACGCTGATCGGGAGTACTACGGTAATGGGCTTACTATAAGTCGCTGAGGCCGAGTTTGCGTCGGCAGCCGTCAATGTGATTGTGTAGCTTTTGGAGACGTTATACATGTGCGAAACTGTGATTCCTATGCCTGTGGTGTTGTCACCGAAATCCCATCCAGTGGAGTAGGGAGCAGTTCCGCCTGAAACCGTTGCCGTGAAGAACACTGTTTGATTCACAGTCGGGGCTGACGGACTGTAGGTGAAGTTGGCCAACAAGGGTGGAGGGGTAACGAGTACCGTCTTTTTGACGGTGACAATGGCCGAGTTGGCGTCTGTAGCGTTCAGTGTTACGGAGTAGGAGCCCTTGACCGAGTAGATATGGCTCACAGGGTTACTTGACTGGAAGGGCGAGCCGTCTCCGAAGCTCCACTTGAACATGTAAGGGGGGGTTCCCCCAGTAATGGTCGCGGTGAAAGTTGCAGGGCTCCCGGCAACGACTGGCTGCGTGAAACTAAAGTCCGCGACTAGTGGTTGAGCCGCAACAGTTAGACTCGCGGTCGCAGACTTCTTCACATTATTAGCGTCAGTTGCAGTGACGTTGACGACGAACGTACCCTTTGCCGCATAGGTTGTCGTGAAACTTGCTCCGGAACCTGTCGCCGGGCTTCCGTTGGGGGCGGACCAGGAGAACGTGATGGGCGATGTGCCGCCTGTGGCTGAAGCGTTGCACGTGACTGGTTTGCCTGCTGTCGCTGTGCCGCAAGTTACTGTGACTACGATCGGCTGGGCCGTAATGATAGCGTTGACGACCCTTGACGACCTTAGGTGAGTTGGGCTGGTCGAGTCAACGACGGTGGCGTTTACTGGGAATGTTCCTTTGCTGGCGAATGTGACTGTGTAGTTGACTTTGGCTCCGGTTCTGGAGAACGTGGCCGGGGTTCCGGTAGAGGTCCACGTGACCGCGTAGGGTGCGGTTCCACCGGAAACGGTTGATGTGCATGTAATGGGCTTGCCTGCTGTTCCGCTTGGGCAGTTGGCCTGAATGACTAGACTTTGAGTCTGAACGTTGAAGGTTAGGGTCTGAGAGGCCTTGACTGCGTTGGCGTCCGTTGCGTTCGCTGTTATCGTCTTAGATCCTGATGTCGAATATGTGACGGTGAAGCTAGCGCCTGTTCCAGTCGCTGGGCCGCCTCCGGGTGCGGACCATGCGAACGTGTAGGGGCCTGTGCCGCCTGTGGCTGAAGCTGTGAAGGTGACAGGTTTTCCAACCGTGGCGGTTGCGCCTTGCGAGATCGTTACGACTATTGGTTGTCCTCCGACGCTGATTGTTGTTAGGACGAATTTCCTGGCGTTGTTAGCGTCTGTTACAGTCGCGTTGACTGTCCGATTGCCCTTCGTCGCGTAGGTTGTAGTGAAGCTTGCGCCTGTTCCTATAGCTGGACTACCGCCGGGTGCAGACCAGGAGAAGGTGAACGGTGCAGTGCCTCCTGTTGCGGATGCGTTGCAGGTGATTGGCTTTCCTGCTGTTGCTGTGCCACAGGTTACCGTGACGACAATTGGCTGGCCGACAACGCTGACTGTTGTCTGACCTAGCTTGGTCACAGCGTTATTGTCGCTCGCAGTCGCATTAATCACTTGAGGACCTTTCGTGGCGAACATTGTCGTGTAGCTGGGACCCGCGCCAGTTGCAGGTGTACCTGTTGAGGCCCAAGTGAGTGTGTATGGAGCGGTTCCGCCTGTTGCGGATGCGTTGCAGGTGACTGGCTGGTTAACTGTGGGTGTTCCACACGTAACTACGACGACGATTGGCTGAGCTGCGACGTTGACTGTTGCCTGGCTTAGCCTAGTTACTGCGTTGTTGTCTCTAGCGGTCGCGTTGACTACCTGAGAGCCCTTCGTTGCAAAAGTGGTTGTGTAGCTGGAACCTGTGCCTGTTGCAGGGGTACCCTTCGAGGCCCATGTGAACGTGTACGGGGCTGTTCCACCGCTCGCAGATGCGTTACAGGTGACCGGTTTACCAGCTGTCGCGGCACCGCAGGTGATGGCGACTGCTAGCGGTTGAGGTGTAACGATAACAGTTGCAGTCTGCGATCTCTTGACATTGTTAGCGTCAGTAGCAGTTACATTGACGACGAAGGTGCCTTTCGTCGCATACGTGGTTGCGTAGCTTGAACCTGTGCCGGTGGAAGGGCTTCCACCGGGTGCAGACCAGGAGAATGTGAACGGTGAAGTTCCGCCTGTTGCAGATGCGTTGCATGTGACCGGCTTGCCAGAGGTTGCTGTACCGCAGGTCACGTTGACAATTATCGGAGCGACCACTGTTACGTTTCTCGAGAAAATGCCTGTGGCTCCCAAGGAGTCATTTACGAATAGTTGTACGACTCTAGGACCGATCGTCGAGTAGGTGTGGGTGGCTTGATTTGAGGTGCCTCTTGTTGTGTTGCCGTCTCCAAAATCCCATGCGTAGGTGTAGGGCGCTGTTCCTGCAGTTGCTGTAGCTGCGAAAGTTGCTGTTTGTCCAGCAACAGGTGATGTGGGGCTGGCGTTGAAACTGACCGACAATGGGGCGCGGTGTATTCGCCAGGCGGTGATAGGGTGTATCTCCCACCCAGTGAAAGAGTGTTGTGTAGAATTGAGATTCTCTGGGTCCCAGAAGACAAAGCCTTGGACGTCAAGCATCTGAGCTTGAGGAGGCGGTGTTGGGGCGACGCCTGAAGCGTTCCAGTCATGGTCTATCTCCGAGTATATTCTGTGGAAGTTACAATCTGGACAAGTGGTTATGGAGGCGTTTCCGGTATTGAAAACATAGTCGCAGTCTCTTCCATTCGGGAATGGGCCGCCTCCGTTGGATGAGTCGAACCTTGTCGTGCAGTCGTAGGACGCTATTCCGGGTTGGGGAGTGGAGAGAACTTGGACACTGTGAACTTCGACGAAAGTGGGAATACCATCAACTGAGCAAGGTGGCTGCAGGTTTCTCTTCGAGAAAGGCCAGATGGAGGGGCTAGAGCCCCTCGGGAGAGGTCCATCCAGCCTAAAGCCTCCTCCATTATAGTCAGGACCCACTGAGTTGGGGTTAGTCGAGTTTCTCAGAACCCCAACGTTTCCGACGATCGTCTCCACAGTAGTTACCGTAGGGCTACAGCCCACAGACGGGTTCCAGGACCCAACGGCAATCGTTCTTCTCGATGTCCCTACGAGGCTTGCCGAATCAGTAGCTGTGACGGTCACGTTGAACGTGTGGGCAAGAGAGTAGAAGTGTCTGACCGTACCGCCCGTACTCGTGACTCCATCTCCAAAGTTCCAGGCAAAAGAGTAGGGGGACGTACCGCCCTGAGCACTCGCATTGAAAGTTACAACTTGGCCAACTCGAGGGTTTGAAGGTCCCCAGGAAGCGTACGGTACGGGGACCGGGCCGGCCCAGATGCTGAAACTGTCTTGGAAAGTTCCCGAGAAGTATGTTTGAACGTCGATTCTATCAACCGATACGATGTACTTGGCAAAACCTAGGCCGGCGCCAGCTGAGTTCTTTCCCATTAGCTTGACAAAATAGGGTGCCTCCAAAGTATTCTCCGTGTGGGTCGCATTTTCGTTGACACCGTACAGGTCGTTTTTCCAGGCTCCTTGCACAACGACAACGCTTCCAGCTCCCGGTGTGTAATAGCCACGGGACCCAGAGTCCGCTATGCAGCCGGAGTTGTAAATCGTGAACCCGTTGCCGTTGGTGTTGATGCTGGGGCAATTGCTCGGGTTGAGCGCGAGCTGTTTACTTCTCTCGTAGGCGTTGTCATGAGCCTGAATTATCAGGTCGACTTTTTTCGAAATCAAGAGGTTGAAAAGGTCGATTCCTATTGAGCATGTAGCGTCGGAGGAGCTTATGCAGAGCTTGTGGGTGGCCGCGATTACCCATTTGATTCCCCTGTTTCTAGCATCGTCTATCGCGCCTCTAGTCCAGTTATAGTGAAGAGTATTCTTGTCGTACGCCCAGCATCCATATTGATCAGTGCACGACTGTCCCGTCTGCGAGCTGCAGTTGGGGGGTGATGTGCATACTCCGGTTACGTTGAAGATTTTCGGTGACAACAGGATGAAGCGGGCGAGCGGATTTCCGGATGGATAGTCGAAGTAGTACTCTTTTCCGTAGCAGTTGTCCTCAATTGGCCCGCAGGTTATTGGAGTGTTCAGGTTGAACGGGCAGCCAGCGAGATATTTTTCATAGCTGTGGGTTTCAGGAAAGCCCGCCGGATGTCCGCCAGTATCGTGATCGCCTGGAAGAATTTCGATGTTGTTGAACTTGGACTTGAACTGGCTGCACCAAGCGTCTCCGGTGGTTGACGGGTCGTAGCTCATGTCTCCTAGGGAAAGGTAGAAGTCAGATCCGACACTCTGAAGTGAGTTGAGGTTAGCCGATCCAGTTGGGTTTGTTAGTGGGCCGTGGTCGCCCGAAGCGGCGAAGGTGAAGCTGGTTGTTGTTGCCGCGGCCGGGGGAGGGAGGTTGCTGACCAACGTGATCGCGAACAGAGTTAGAGCTGCTAGCGCAGCGAGTGTCAGCTTCATTCAGTATGACAGTCGAATCAAGAGAGTTTCTCGCATTTAAAAAGCTGGGGGTTTCCCAAACTTCCTTGGGATATCTAGTTTCGTAGTTTGAATACTTTTGAATGACTCTCCTTTTCCCCGTCGGTTTTCTCGGACCTTCATTGTCGGTGATTGAATCACAATTTGTGAGTTCGCGGGAATTCTTTCTGGCTTGCTCTGCTGGTGCGCCTAGTGACGATGGACGGGTTTATTGGTATCATTCGCCAGGAAGAGTCTAGGCGGGAACTGACCCGATGGTTGAGGAACCTGAAAGAGTCTTGGGGGAAATCTCCGCATTCGCACGGTTGGCCATCGGCTCAGAGAGGCTGAGGTTTTTCTTTACAAATAGGAGGATCATCATCGCTCCCCTTGGAAAGAGGGGAGCCGGTCTTGGTTTTTCCTTCCTTGGAAAGATAGGAAGCGGGCTAGAGGACCTCTTCAAGGGCGGTAGGGAAGCCTTGACGAAGCGGGGATTGGAGGCTCTCGGACCCGACGAAATTTTGGCTGCTAATAAGGAGAACTTCCCGGTGAGTTATGGCGATGTTGTCAGTGTCGATGTTTTCGGAGGGGGGACGGTGACACACATTACTCTCTTGACCAAGGATGACAAGTTTGAGCTGTCAACTAGTCTGAAACGGGATGGTGTTGTGGCATTGTTGGAGAAGGTTCTTCACGACAAGCTCACCGTAAGTCAACGTGCGTGAGGAGTCCCCGTACTCTGATGATAGGGTGGTCTTTGTCGGAGACTCCCCTCTTCGCCGCCTCCGAAAAACAGTCAGGATGGCCAAGATTGCCACGGCGGATGCTCCGCCAATTAATGCCAGCAACACCGGAGAGAACTGTGGTCCAGGTTCTGGGCCACGGGGAGAGGTTAATATTAGGGAGTAGATTCGCACCCCAACGTAGGCAGCCTGTACTGTTGCCTGAAGTAGGTAGTCTCCTTGTCTTGATGGGAGAGTCATCCCGGTGATATTGTACCAGCCCTGAGCTTCTGATTTTCCCGACCAAGCGCCTACGACGGTGGCGCTTGATGTTTGGATGAGAGTCAAGTTCACGCTGGCACCTGCTTGGGGAATTCCCAATGGGTCGTTGGTCCTTGAGACGAGGTTGACTTGTGCGGAGAGGTTGAAGATCGCCTTCATAATCTTAGCCGTTGAATCCTCGACATACAAAGTGGACAGGGCATTCGTTGAGGTTGCGGTAACGCGCCAGATGCCTAGAGGAGCGTGCTTGAACATCGTCGAGGATGGAACAGTTATTCGCAGAAGGCCTTGCGCAGGCTGCGTTGCATACTCTCCCGGTTGGAGAGGAGCACCCTCCGGCGAAGTTACATTGAGTATCGTTTGAGCTCCAGGGATGTCAACGTAAAAACTCCCGTAAGGAATGTTCGCCCCGGTGTAGGTGTAGGTCGAATTCGATCCCTTGGTCGCGTAGATCTGCGAAGGGGACGAACCTGGCTTCCACGGCTGGTACACCGAAATATCATCAAAAAAGGCGGTTGTGGTTGACGAAGTTGCACGAGCTACGCCTTCGACGACAATGACTTCTAGACGGTATGGCGAAGAGTATCCGAGAAGATTGAAGGCAACGGTTTCGTTCAAGAGGCCAGCATCAACCGACAGCCACTCGGTGAGTTTTCCGAATCCGGGTGCTTTGTGATAGATTGTGTCGGTGGTGTTGAAGGGAATGGATCCGTCGCCGGTTTTGAAGTAGTAATACACCGAAACGGCTTTTCCTCGACTGTCGATAAGCCCGAGCCAGAGGTCCACGGAATCGGCAGGTAGGTCTCCGGTCATATTTCTGACCTCCACGGAGGCTTTGAACCTCGTCCATGATTCGACTCTAGGTCTCGAGTCGATGCTCTGAGCCATTTCCATCGCGCTTCCTGTGACATTTCCCTCTGCACTATAGGGCGGCGACAGCGAGGCGGCCGTCGAGGTTGTGAACGTTGAGTTTTGGCCCCAGCCTGCCAATGTTCCCGTGTCGAAACTTCCATTGCGGACCCAGTCATAGTTTCCCGTTGCTGAGTACAACTCCACCTGGTCGAACGAGGCAATGGTCGTTCTCTGAAGTCCCCTCATGAGGAGGGTTCCACCTCTAGGTGGTGGGCCGTAGATCATAGGTTCGAGGTCGTAGACTCCATTGTAGTTAGTGTCGTAGACGATGGTCTCGCCTGAATCCCAGACTCCGTTGTTGTCTGGGTCTACAAACTTGATCTTCGGGTCCACACTGAGAGGCGCACCAATGCCTGGAGCAGAGCACGCGCACAGAACCGGCTCCCCGGAGTCGTACACTCCATTCAGATTCGCATCATAGATTACCTGTTCCGACGGTTCCCACGCCATGTCGCTGTTTGAGTCATAGAACTTCAGGTGAGGATCGCGGTTCTGGATTCCAAACGTCTTCGTCGAGACGACGAGTTGGATGCTGCGGACCGAGTTGAGGCCTGCATAGTCTACGCTGGAAAAAGCTAGAGCGTCTGCAGCTACATTCGTGTCTAAGACAATCCACTGCCCCGTTGTGCCAAAGGCTGGGACGTCGATGTAGATGTCCGTGACGGTTTGAGATTTGCCACCGTATACTGATGGCTCGCCGAACTCGTAGAAACTGTCATTATTCACGTCATAGACTATCGGCTCACCCACGTTCCATAAACCGTTGGAATTTTGGTCGACATAATCGAGCTTGGGGTCATTATTCAGTTGAGCTCCAATAGAAGGTACGCTCCCGCTCAATGTAGTATCGGAGGCATCGTAGGTGCCAGTGAGGTGGGCGTTGAATACTACACTTTCACCAATGTCCCAGCGCGAGTTGTTGTTGGAGTCAGTGTACCTGATGTGCAGGTCGTGTGAAGTGCCCGCGGCGAACAAGTAGTGGATTGTCCGCAGGTCGCCGTGAGAGGTTGTAAGGGTGGTGCTAACTTCGACTCTGTCGGCAGATGTGTTGCCGGTCATAGACGAAACGAAGACTGTTGCCCTCAACCTGAGAGCTCCTCCGAAGCCAACTTGCTCCCCTGAAAGGTCGTTGAGCAGTGAGACTTTGGAGTCTGGTGTGAAGTTTCCTGAGAGGACGGTAATGATGGCGCTTTTGTTGTCTCCGAACCCGGTCGAACTGACGGCCGCTGACGAGCCCACTGCAGCGTTGATCTTTATTTGTGCCCAAGGCTGAAGGCCACTTTCGAAGGAGGTGTTGTTGATTCGCTGCCCACCACCCGTCCAGAACAATGGCGCTGCAGAGCCTGCTCCTCCGAAACTTCCAACGGGGTCACTATTCGCCGCTAATCGAGGTGGAATGGCCAAACCTGGAGGTCCAGGGACTAGTGTTGCGAGAAGAGCTAGAATCAGAGTCAACACTGGGACTATTCTGGGCCGCGGAGGATGCGCGTTTGCCCTAGTCGGGAGGGTCGCTAGTTTGTGAGCTGATTTCGTACTCACGTTCTCAGAACCCGACTGGATAGAAAGAGAGGACGGCCTGATTGGCCGGTCCGGCTCCCCCGTGGTCTGCAATTTCAGAGAGGAACCAGAAGACGATGTTGCGTCTGAAAGCTAACTCTCCATTCGACCATTGCTCCGGGGTCTCATAAGGTGCTACGTGGTTGGACTCCACTTCGTTAGGATGGTTGCGAAGGAGTATGATGCTCGATGGGGTGAGAGGAAGGTCCGAGGCAGCCTGGGTCACTGAAGGAGCCAGGTAGTACGATTTTCCGTGGCCGCCGAAACTCCAGACGGTGTTATTGTGAGCTGGGTCGCGGCTTCCACTGTCAGCAAACTGGCCTTCCCATATCAGGTCCTGCCACTCTCCGCTGCGCGTGAACTGGCTCATGAAATTGTTCTGATCGTCTACCACTGAGAGGTCCATCCTCCAGTGAGGCTGGTAGACATGGTCGAATGGACAGCCTGTGCTCATGTTTAGGCCTGCGTCCCATCGACCGTCTGGGAAGAACCGCCAGAATTGCTGATAGGAATAGCCGGGAACGTTGTAGTTGGCGAGTATCTCCCACCACGGGTTGGAGGGATCTGACGAGTTATGGTAGGACATTTGTCCCGCGACTATGTCGTCTTGGTACGTTGTCGTTGGTTCATCGTAGAATGGTCCGCACAGTCTGTCTATGTAAGTGACCTGGATCCCTGGGAGCCTCGCGTCCCTGACGACGAGGTTTCCATTGTAGGTAACGTTCCAGATGTTAATTCCATCGTCAGATGTCACATTCCAGTAAACTACCCAACCGTCACGGATGATCGGCCATGCTTGAACTGTGACGCTATGGCTTGCCATAGTTGTGGAACTGGTCGAGTCCTTGACCGCGAGGGTCACATTGTAGATGCCGTTAGCTTGGTAGGTATGCGAGACTGGATTGCCCGTTGCGTTCGTCGACCCGTCAGCGAAGTTCCAACTAAAATTGTATGGAGGAGAACCTCCCGTCGGAGAGGCCGTGAAGTTGATCCTTGATCCCACAATGACAAACTTGGGTGACCAGGTGAAGTCTGAAGTGACAGCTGCGCCGACTTCGTTCAGAACTGCGAACAAAGGGGATGACACGGTTAGGCAGCTTAGAAGGGTAAGGATGACGAGCCGGGTTGAGTACTGCCGCAAAGCGGTAATGCGCCTTTAGCATTCACAGCACGGGAGCATTCTCACATGCCGCGTGTTGAGGTCGGTATTTCCTGAGAGGGTCAAAGGAACCGCTCGCCAGCGATGCCTCCTATGATTGAACCTGCAAGGTAGATGGTGAAGGGTATCGGGAAGAGCGACTGGAAGAAGATTGTAATCCAAAGTTGGAACAGCAGCTGCATCGTAACAGAAGACAGTGGCGAGATGATGATCGGGATAATCGTGATCAGGAACACGAGCACTACAGCAGCAAATATCGAAGCCACGTATCCTAGTATCGCCTTCCCGACGTCTTGAATCGACGCGGCTGCTAAGACGCAGATTGCCATTGCTATTAGTTGGTCCGTCAATCCCACATGAGCGTTTTGGTAAAGGGCCTGCGCGTAGGTGGCGGTCAGGGCGACAGTCCAGAAAAGAATGGTAAGTCCTATTCTGCGGTTTTCACTTTGAAGTATCGCTCCGAGGATGGCCGTTTCGATGCTAATTCCCTCCTCCTCCCCCTCCGCCTCCACCGGCGGTGGGAACCGGGATTATCTCCGTACCTATTAGTTGACACGTGCCCGGGCCTCCCGAGCTGACGCAGTCGAAAGAATCGATTGATGTGGCTTGACTGTTGAGGAACGACGAGATACCAAGGTCTACGCTGAAGAGGAATTCGATGTCTCCACTGATGCTGCGGATCAGAGTGACCCTCTGGGGGGCCACGCCTCCACCTTGGAGGTCAATTGTGATCGGTTTGGTGGGGTCCAGTGTTCTTGGCATGTAGAGAGGAAGGTTCGGGGCTCCCTGAGGCATCTTCTCTTTCCCGTTTAGTCCGTCTATTTCCCATGTCATTTTGAAGAAGGCAAGGCCAAGCCCCTTGTAATCTGAGGGGTTTGCCAGGTTGAAGGTGACTGTTCCGTTGAGCGATCTGTTGTCTGCAACCCAGTAGAAAGAGGTAAGATTGACGGTGATAGTGTGGAGTGACGAGTAGAACTTGTAGTAGTTTGCGGTTATCGTAGCTCCGTATGCGCCTGCTACTAAGGCGGTCAGTGAGAGGATGACCAAGGCCAGTCCTCGTCTCGATATTCTAGCGCCACTCGTACCCGACCGGTCTCCCCGCTAGGGAGTTCGAGTAGCTAGCAATTAAGGTTCGCGGGCGCTAGCAGCTTTAAGCCAAGCAGGGAGGCGTTGGAGAGGCCTTATCAGGAGAGGCCACAAGAATCATTCAGTGGGATTTTTCATGAGTGGAAGTGATGATGTCAAAGCTCTCAGGTTCAGAGTCAACTTGTTGACAGTGCTGGTGGTGGCTTTGATAATTGTCGTTGCGGTTTTGCAACTGTTCTTCTAGAACATTTTTCTGCTGGCTGGAATAGGAAACCTGGGCGGGCGCGGGCTGTCTCGTCTCTCTTCCCTCTGCCGTTCATTGTCTATCTGGAACCTTCATATATTCAGCTCTTTTTCTTGAAGTCGGCCACTGGTTTGGAGCAGGCTCCTAGCGCGGATAACCCTCAGCGCTATCTCGTCTGGATACTAGTCGCGTTTGTCGTGAGCTCTGCGGTCGCTGTGCCAATGTACTATTACGTTGTGGCTAGGAGTCCTACTGCGGGAATTTCGATCTTTGACGCTGGGCCTCAGTCCTGCCCGGCCAATGACAATGCTGTTTGCGGTTTCTCTCCGAGAACTGCCACAGTACCCTTTGGTAGTCCAGTCTTCTGGACGAACAATGGTAGGCTGAACCACACGGTAACCTCGACGGGGTATCCTAGCACGGCAGGGACACATTTCGACTCGGGGATTATTCACCCCGGGGAAATCTACAATTTCGAGTTGTCCACCAAGGCGGGAACCTATACCTACTATTGCCGCATCCACACTTGGATGACCGGTACGGTTGTTGTCGGCTAGTCGCTGGATAGCGAGCCGAGGCTAGATGCTAGATTCCTCTAAACTTGTCGGCAAGGACTAGGACGAGGATCAGGATTGAGAGAAGGCCGCCGATGAAGGCTAGAATGATTCCTAGGACTGCGATGAAACCCAGCTGCCAGGGACCGTAGGCGACGAAGAGCCCGAAACCAGTGAAAAAGATGCCCAGCAAGAAGATACCTGTCGCGGCGTGGTCCACCTGCAAACGCGTCGGAGTGTGACTTTCGTATTTCTGATATAACCTCAACGGGTGACTTTTGCTTCTTGTCTCGAGGACGGATAGCCTTAACTCGCCATTTGACTAAGACTATGGTGACGGTCAACAATCGGTTCGCGGACTGCGAGGGCGAGGTCTGAGCGTCTAGGTATTGACAAAGGACTCGGAAAGGAAACACCATCGATTCTATGACGTTGAGGAGTTTCGCAGGGCACATCTTGCAGCGCTGAAGCCTGCGGGTCGTTTGGAGAAGCTTCTCGGACGGGTTACGGATCCGCTTGACTCTTTTCAAGGCATCATTATCGTCATGATGGCTCTGCCTATCGTGTTCGGGGCTGTCGCGGCTGTGACTATTGGCATATCGTATGGTCCGCTTGGCTTTCTCGGAATCTTTGGCCTCCTGATCGGTGGCATAGCCTTCTTTGCGGAAAGGAGAGTTGGCCAGTCAATGCAGTTTGGCGAGTACAAGCTGTTCCGTAGAATGCTCGCCCAGATGCTTGCTTTTCTCATTCTTGGCGGGATTATTTTCGGGCTAATTCTCTTGTCGAGATTCAAACTATTCTAGTGTGTGCAAAGTCCGGAGTTAAGCAGGGTAGTGTGTTAGTTCTGCTCCTGTGAAAGGGTCGGGTCCCGTCTGGGCCATTGTGTTTCGGATCGAGCTGTCCACGCCGTCGCCTTGGGCGAGGAGCCCGACGAGTCTTGCGAAGGCTTGGTCTGTATGGGTGACTGTTACAGGTCCGTTCCAGCCTATGTAGGCGCGCGCCCCTTTCTGGATAAACGCGTCTGCGAGACTGGTCCACTGTCCCCCGGTGCACCACATTGCGAGTATGAGTGTGCCTGGGAAGCGTCCGCACATGTCGCTTGTTATGTAGCTGGGAGTTATGGCGAAGACCCTTGTCCGATTGACGTTCAGCGCTGTTACCCTATCGAGCAGCTGGTCGTTGAGATGGTTGTACTGTGTGTAGGGTTCGTTGGTGGCGATTGAAGGCGAAGTCCTGTCAGGCACTAGGTCAGCGCTTCCGTGGGTGCGGAAGATGATCATTGCGTAGGCCTGCCGTGGAAGGCTTGCGAAAAAGTCCACGGTCGCCGTGTTTGGCGGGTAGTAGTCGAAGCTGTAGCCTGCTTGGGCCGCGGCCGCTCGGACTGTCTGGACGAATTCAGGGTTTGGATGTTGCCATTGGAGCTCGTCAATCAACGCTATTCCCTTGGTTGGGACTGGGCTGTCTTTCGGCGCTAGTGGGCCGCCGCACTGCGACCAGGCCCACACTGTCTGGATTGTGGTCGTGGAGGCTACGATGAGAATGATTAGTATGATGGCGGTTTTGATTTTGCGCCGCTTGGTCCGGCTTCGACGCGCGGCGAGTCTCTGCCTCTTCTCTTCTCTACCTGGGAGGTTGGGCAGGGACGAGTTTAGAACCCTGTCTATGTTTTCCTGGCCTTGTTCGGCCCCGGTTTGGAGGTCCGGTTCATCTTCGGCGTTCAATCGTCTGATTTTTCATTTAGAATAGAGAAAAAACGTTGGAGGGGGAAGATGTTACTTGGTGGCTTCTTTGGGCCTGACGCGTTTCACGTATAGTAGTGTTACGCCTAGGGTGGCTATGAGGGAAACTGCGATGAGTGGTGTTATGAGGGCGAGTTTGTCGATGGGGCTGGTGCTGGCTCCGACTAGGGATGGTGGTGCTCGGGGTCCTACTACGAGGCCGAAGGATGTTGTGTGGCTTATGCCGCCGCCCGTGCCTGTGACTGTGATGACGTATGAGCCGACTGGCGTTGTTTCTCCGAGTGTGATGATTGTTAGGTTGCTATTGTAGGATGGTGTGTCTGATGTGGGTGTGAAGAAGCACATTGCGCCATTTGGTAGTCCGTTGGTGCAGGC
Organism: Candidatus Bathyarchaeota archaeon; assembly: GCA_005888735.1. Classification (GTDB taxonomy): domain Archaea; phylum Thermoproteota; class Bathyarchaeia; order 40CM-2-53-6; family 40CM-2-53-6; genus BA-19. Next base: position 8,934 of record VBBN01000013.1, on the reverse strand, counting down.
GAGGCTGACTGTTTCTGGGTTGCCGTTTGTCCATGTTACGGTGATTGTGTTGCTGCCGGGGCTGCCTTGTACTGCTGAGATCTGGCCGGAGTTGCTGACGCTGAAGTCGAAGCTGCTTGCCTGGGCGGGGAGGACGGCGAGGCTGAGTGTGACTGCTTGGGCTAGGAGTAGGAGGATGGTGGCTGTTTTTGTCTGAGAGTGATATCTCAATGTTGCTGTGGAATGCTCAGTTTTCTGTTTTAAGCCTATAGGGTCTTCAACGTGTTCTTGTCTCGTGTTTGCATTAGTCAATCTGGTTGAATTATCGATTACATGTCACCGTGGGCAGGACTTTAGGCCAAGCAAGGCGTGTCTCCAAACAGACGTGGCATTTCTGTTCGGATTCATGAGACCTGTTTTGTTCGGGCCGCGGGGGACGCGAGACAAGCTACCCCTCGGGGCCCATGTTAAGAAATTTTTGAAAGTTTTTTCCGGATGCGCGCCCAGAAATGATTGGCTGCGTCATTCCTTTCTAGAAGAATTGCTTGGGTCTCTCCCCTCGAAAAGGGGCGAAAAAAAGGACCCCAGTTGCTAAGAACTCGAATATCGAATCTCGAATTCGAACGTTCAAGAACGTCGGCCGAGGCCGCCAACCTAGAGCCTGAAAAATCCGGCAGAAGACCCTCATCATCTTGAAAAGGCCGTTGCCCGCACATATTGACGCGATAAGAAAACCAACTGTGAAAGACGGAATGAGGAGAAAAAGGTGACACCCCGACCGGATAGCGAAAACGAAAACGAAGACGTGATTCGGCGGCCCAAGTCCGGCCCTAGTTATTAGTTACAGGAGCACCCTAGGCCGGCCCGCATAGACGCCATGTGTAGACTTCGCAGAACGGGTATGAGTTATCAGAGCATTGGTGGGGCACTGCGTAGTCATTTAGCCACCTTGCAGGAGCGCACGGGCGACATTGAACCGGTTTTTGAGACTAAACCTTAGACCAAACTTGATGAACCGAACGGCCAAGCCCAGTGCTGATGGTCTTGGGCGAAAAAAAATCAGTGACAGATTGCGAAATCGGACTTTTTTCCGGGCGATTCACGTTTGAAGAATGAGATGATTACTCTCACAAGCTATGATGGCTTCAATCTCACTAATCTCGTTTTCGTGAGAGCTTGCTTGTAGGACCCCAGTGGAGTCTCGGGAAGCATTTCCTGCCTAGTCGTGATCTATGGATGAATTTCTCGACTAACAGGGCGTACTATCGGAGGAGTTCGTGATTCGCGGCCAATTTCGAGGCGAGTTGGAGTTGGACCAGCGGCGTAGATTGGTTTCGCGCAGGTTTCAGGGTCTCGCGTCTCAGGAGTTCCGTTGGGCGTACACCGAAGGGTTTGGTGAATCTATGTTGGAAAAACTTGGACTGTCGTCGTTTCTCTCTTTTGAGTCTACACCTTAACCGGAATTCTCAAACCGAACGAGACTGAGTGGGCTTTTTCCGCGGGTTCTGTTCCGCTCTCCCTCCGGCGAAGGATAACAATATTACGGGAATCGGGAAGTTGGGAACTCTTCTCTCTTCAAGACCCCGGAGGCGGGAGAGGTGAAGGGGAAGAGCCGAGTTGCAAACTCGAAGTCAACCACGGGGCGTCTCAAGCTTATCCTCCTGGTTCTAGTAGTCTTCTCTGTAGGACTGCATGCCCTCCTCCGGGCCGCGGCCTTGTCGAGTCCAAGCGGGCCGAATGAGACTAGTGCAGCCGGTCAGGGTTCGGGTCTCACTCCTGCTACGAGCCCCTTGACAGGAAAATTGCACGTTCGATCCACCGTTCGCGTGACGGATCTGTCTGCGCCCAGTGGATTGACGATGTCAACTATTCCCCTCCTCACCCCGACAACCGGCCAATCTACGCCGCCCTCTCCTAACTCCCGGTTGACAGTGGTTGCTGCCGCGACAAGCACTACATCGATGCTTAGCGTGTCCGGTTTTTCCGGGATTAGCCAGACGCAGAGCTCCTGCGGTGGGTGCCGTCCTCCAGATGTCCAGGTTGCCGCGGGGCCAGATCATCTTCTGGAAATGGTGAATATGGAGGGAGAAGTGTTCTCGAAAAGAGGGGTCTCCCTCAAGATGTTCGCGCTGGCCGACTTTTTCAACTCTGGCTCCGACTCTCTTTCTGATCCGAAGATTCTGTTCGACGTTCCAACGGGAGCTTGGTTCGCCTCGCTGGTCGACGTTACCACTGGAGAGGTCTTACTCGGAGTCTCGACTAGTCCCAATCCGCTGGGGACTTGGAATACTTACTCGTTGCAGACGGGAGGGCGTCTTCCCGACCAGCCGATTATCGGCCTGAACGATGACAAGCTGGTTGTCAGCGCGAACATATTCACAATTTCCCCGCTCAACTATTACGGGGCCCAGTACTGGGTTCTCGACAAGGCGCAGATCGTGGCGGGTTCTTCCCTGGTTGACTATTCCTCCTACGGCCCGGACCCCGGGCGTTTCTCGATTCATCCAGTCCAATCGCTCGGGCCAACAGCCACAGAGTTCATGGTGAGCACTGGGATCAGCGCGGGGACCAGTGTCGAATTGTTTGCGGTCACCGGACCTGCAAGAACCGCGACGGTGAACGCGGTGAACATTACCATCGCGCCTTTGACTCCACCTCCCGGCGGATCTCAACCTGGGACGACCAGCGTCGTAGATTCTGGAGACAGTCGTGTCCTGGACGCGGCCTGGTTTCAGGGAATGTTATGGTTGACCCTTGACGATGGTTGCATTCCGAGGGGTGACACGACTATGCGGACTTGTGTTCGGATGATAGAATTGGACACTTCATCCTCTGCGGTCCTGCAGGATTTTGATATCGGAGCAGCCGGAAGCAGCTACTTCTATCCAGCACTGAGAATCGATGCCTCAGGTGGCGTTGCTGTGCTGTACGGTTTTTCAAACCAGACCGTCTATCCGAGCCTTGCGGCGACGGGACGTTCTAGCAATGACCCGGTTGGTGCAGTGCGAGCGCCGACCGTTCTTGTGCAAGGAACCGCGTCTGATACTAGCCTTCGATACGGGGACTATTTCGGTGCGGCCTTGGACCCGTCGGACCAGATGCTTGTCTGGCTTGCCGGTGAATACCACAATAGCACTCTTGGAACATGCGATGGGCGAGGTTCCTGCTGGTCCACTTGGATAAGCAGTGTCAGGGTAGACAGTGTGGGATATTCTGTCGCGACCGGACCAACCTATCTCGCAACTCCTACCGGTGGGAAGGTCTCTTCAACAGCCACGTTGAACAGTTTGGGAGGTTTCTCCGGAACGGTGTCTCTGACGGCGTCCGTTTCTGCTTTTGGTGTCAAGGCCACGGTTAATCCCAAGACGGTTTCGGTTCTCTCGCAGGGTATAGGAACTATCAACGTTCTGGTTGCGACGACTAATTCGACACTTCCCGGAACTTACATCGTATCGCTTTCTTCCACCAGTGGCTCGCTACGGGTTGGAGCGATTGTAGTCGTCATGGTAACCGGGTTCGCGTTCACCGGTTCTCAGAAAACCCTCGCTCTTCCCAATGGGTCGCAGACAATCTGGAACGTCACCTTGACCAGCGTTGGAGGGTTCAGTGGACCTGTGGCCTTTCAAGCCTCACCCGTTCCGAACCGTCTCTCAGTGGCCACTCCCGCCAGTGTCACGCTCTCTCCTGGTAATTCGACTGTTCTAGGAACGGTCATAGCTGCGCCATCTGGCGTCGCGGTAGGGCCTTACGCTGTCAACTTGACTGGGACTAGTGGACCGCAATGGCACAGCCTCCTTGTCTCGGTGGAAGTGACGCCGATCACAGTTCCTGTCAACGGTTCTAATCTCCTCGCCGGAGTTATGGTCCATACCTCGGGGAGTGTCTCGGTTGACGCTCCAGCGACGATGATTACAGTCTCTGGCTCACTCGCTGTCAGGGCTGTAGACAATGCTAACGGCAGTGTCCTGTTCTCGAACAGCTACGCTGTAGACAAGTTGCCTCTAAGCCAACTGGGGCAAGGGTCCTTTGGGACAAAGTTTCTAGTTCAAGTAAAGGTCAGCCCTGTCCCGCTCACCGTCGATGTTGTTCTTACAATCACTGGGACCTCATCTAGCGTTTCACTCGACTTGACCCGTGCCTTGGACATTGATGGGGATGGTTTTGTGAACGGTCCCGACTCAACTGCTGTGGTCAGCGCGTTCGGCTGCGCCCTTGGCAGTACGTGTTATGACCCAAGGGCCGATCTTAGAGTGGATGGTGCCGTAGATGTTCTCGACCTAGCCTTGCTGAGCAGCTACTTTGGAGCCGTAGATCTTCTGCCGGACTTCTCCCTTTCCGGCAACACTTCACGTCTCACGGTGACGGTAGGAAGCTCGGCGAGTTCCCTTCTCACAGTCTCGAGCCTGAACAGTTTTACCGGCGTTGTGAGTCTCAACGCTTCGACCAGTTCTGTCTCGAAGGGAATCCACGAAACGCTCACTCCCTCCCTTGTGCTAATTGCACCCGGCATCCCTAAGACGACTAGTCTTGTTATCTCGGCCGCGAATTCTGCCGTTCCCGGGAACTATCTTGTGGTCATGACCGGTTCGAGTGGTTCTAAAGTCCGTTCGATATCCATGATGATTAGTATCGTCGATTTTAGCATCGTTGCCAGTCCGAGCCAGGTCACCGTGTCGGCCGGTGTCCCCGCCACTTCAAGCATTATCCTCGGGGGACTGAACGGTTTTGCTGGCAACGTGACGCTTTCCATTTCCTCAGCAAGTAGTTGGGTTTCGGCGAGCCTAACACCGGGAGTTCTCCCCATCCAGTCCGCCAGCCCGTACGCTTTCTCTGTGCTTTCCGTTGCGACGCAGACTAGAGATGGTGTGGTCACGGTCGTCGGGGTCGCTGGTTCAGTGATGCATAGTTTTCGCGTCGTGGTTCGCCTGATGGACTTTTCAATTACTGCGTTGCCGTCTAGTTTGTCGATTGTTCAGGGTTCCGTGGGGTATTCGACGATTGCCCTGTCTAGCCTCAATGGTTTTTCCGGTACCATTTTTCTGAACGCGACGATAACGTCGAGTGGTGCAGCTAAAGCTCCGCCGAGCGTGTCTTTGACCGCGACGAGTGTTGTATTGTCACCGGGAGTCGTGGGCGTCTCCTACCTTAGGATTGCCACCACCCGTAACACGACGACAGGATCCTATACCATTGCCGTGGCCGGTTCAGGAGGCGGATTGTCGCACACCGCGCTTGTGGCCCTTACTGTGACTGTATAGGAAGATGGCTGAGTAGGTATCGCCTTTGACGGTCAGAGTCCACTAATATGTAACTGGCAACCCTTCGGTGTCGCTGGATTTCTACAGATACGGTCCGAGGCCGGGGTGTGGGAAATGCGAAACTGTTAACAAGGAGGTGGTTTCCTACGCGCTCTACATAGGAATTGAAAATCTTGAGAAGACTTCTCGTAATACCTCTACTACTATTGACAGTGTTGACGATTCCCCCCGGCGTTTCTCCCGTCCGAGCGCAACAAGGAGTCGTGTGCCTGGCAACATCGGACATGACTGACTGTTCCTCCGCGCCGGCGAGCTTCTCGGGCTCATCCTCGGTCACAGTGGCGGTGAACATCGATGGCTCTGATGCTTTCAACGGAATCGACATATCGATCCAAACGGACCCGAACCTGCTCCGACCCATCAGTAACGACCTCACAGGAAGCCTTCTTGGCTCCAATCCTTTCGTCCTGGCGAGCACGGACGATCCACTGCTTGGAGCCGCCAGGGTGGCGGCTTTCACTTTTCAGCCTACAACGGCCCCCTCAACGGGGCGCCTCTTCGCCGTCAATTACAAGGTTGTCGGGAACACGTTCGATGCTCCGATAGGCTTCACGCAAGGATGCAATGGAACTAGCGTTCCAGGGTTCTGCGTCACCGTCGCGTTTGGAAGTACGCCCCTTGACGAATCCATAGTTGGAGGGACTTTCACTGGCGCTCCCGACTTCACAGTCATCGCCGACCCACAAGAAACCACAACGGGTGCGGGCTCAGTGATAACGGTTAGGAGCCTCAACGGCTTCCAAGGCGTGGCCAGCATCTCAGCTGAGGTCTTGCCCATGGTAAACAACGGTCCGACTGTCTCATTCAACGTAACCACACTCGAAATCCTGCCATTCAACACCAACGCGTCGAAACTGTCTTTCATCGTCACAGACCTTACTCCAGCTCAGAACTATACCGCTCGCGTGACCGCAACCCTCAACGATGTCTCGCACTCTGTGGACGTGTTTGCTCTCTTCCAGAGGCTCAGCGTCTCCACAGCCTTCACACACGCAGGCTCTCCGTTCCCTTCACCGATTCCATTGGACGATAATGGCAATCCGAGAGTGAACGTGGTTCTAGCCAACAGCGTTGTGACCAGTACGAACCCGGGCGAGGTGGATGTCTACACCAATGCTTCCAACACAGGAGTGTTGCAATATAGGTCAATTCAGATCACTGAGACGCTGCCTGTCGACTGGGTCGTGACCCCGCCACTTAACCAATCTCAGGGAGGAGCTCATGTGTACTTCATGTATTCCGACGGGACAATTCGTGACATCACGCCAAAGACTGGCTTGTCCGTCTCAAACACTAACCCGGAGGTCGTGAGCGTTGCGCTGCCCGACATTAGGAACACGCGAGCCCTCAAATTCCTCGACCCTGGTGAGAAGATCGTACTTCAGGTCAAGCTCTCCTACGCGCCCAAGGGAACGATTCAGCACGCTAGGAACTTTCCAATCGTGGAGACGGTCGTGGTCCAGGTGACAGGCTTCACTGAACAGCTCCTTCGCGGCTTCCAATCCGATATTACCCAATTGCCTTTCTTCACCGCGTACGCCAAGGTTGTGGGAGATGTCAACGGCGACTTCAAAGTGGACATACTGGACGTGGCTCTCGTCGCCTACTCCTTTGGGACGAAGAAGAACCAGGCTCGGTGGAATGCTGCAGCGGACATAAACTCTGACGGTGTCATCGACATACTCGACGTGGCCCTATCGGCCTACTACTTCGGAACATCAGACTGGTAACTCAACTCCAATCCACCCTCTTTCCTGTCCTTTTCTTGACTTGGCCGAGCCTCGACTCTGGATTTTCCACGGGGACTGAGTTGACCGCGAAATGTTTCCCGCAGGCTTTCACCTCCGCTGATTCTAAGCTTTGAACGGTCGTCTGGCCCCCGATTCGTTTCTTCCATTCGCGTCGGGGTCTTCTATCAGGCAGATGTTGCCGAGGGGGGGCGGTATTTTCGTTGGCCTAGGTGATAGCGAATGTGGGCCACTAATTTCTCATCGGATTTCTGAAGAATGATTACTCCCATGCCCCTCGCTTTGAGAGTTTGGCAAGGGGTCTCTGCTGAGATGCGGGTGCTCTGGGGGGGTATGTTCGCGCGATTGTTTACAGGACCGATTTGAAGATGGAAGTTGTTCCCGTAATGAATGCCAACAGCCAGTAAATGAAGAAGGCCCAACCGAGCACGCCGATTACACTCCAGGCGATGCTTTCCTTGCTCACTGCCAAGGGTTCGTCGGATAGGGAGGTTGAGCGGGAATGTAAAAGACTTCCGGATTCAGCGAAGGCGGTTTCCTAGTAGAAGGATGAGGTAGAGAACGGCGAGAACCAGGCCGAATGCGAGAGGCAGGGCGATTGTTTTTCGAAGAGGAAAGTCCCACCCCTCAAAGTTTCTACCATAACCCAACTTTTCGATCACGAGAATTCCTATGATGATGATTGACGCCCAGAGACCTAGAAAGACTGGGCCGAAGAAGCGCACTCCACCGATGTAGTACGCAGCGAGGATTGTGCCGGTTACGGACCAGCTGATGGCCATGACTCCAAGAATGAAGGCTGAGAATGGATGAGTGAAGATCGCTGCGACTCCTCGCAAGGTATGAGAGACTCTTTGCAGGCCTGTCCGCGGTTCCGTGTTTAGGGCCCAAATTTCCGAGTCAACTTGTCTCCATCCTCCTCGAGGAGAAGTCTCCGAGTAGGAACTCTTGCTCCTCTTTTCATCATCCTTACTAGTTGTCGTGTCGGTCAATCCACCAAAGGCCTGCTCTGAGGACTAAAGCCTATCGTATCGGGGCATGAAGGATTCGATAATGTGCAGGTTCGGGTGGGCAAGGCTTAACTATAGTGCTCTAGAATTTTCGCTGAAATTCTGTGAAAAAACTAACGTGGCTGATTATACCGCTTCTAGTGTTGACAGTTGTCACTCTTCCAGCAGGATTGCCCCGGAAGGCTGTGGCTGCGACTCAAAATGGGCCGACCTACTGGGCGCCGTTCGGCCCAAGGGAGGAGAACCTTCTCATGACGGTGTACGCTGTCTGCTCGACAACGATGAACGAGTTCCAAAATGGTTAAGTTGACCTGCCGGATTGTGGCGCGATGTTGCCGAGCAACTCCGACTTCTTCTCTACAACTGGAAGCCCAAACTATTACGCGCTCAATGGGTGGAATTTCCAACAGTGTCCTACCAGCGGTACGGTGGGCGCGGTTTGTTCGAACACTGACTCGAGCCTGGTCAACGTCCAGGGTCAAGGCTTCTCAACTGGTTACGGTCTCTGGTCGCTTCTCAACATGCGCCAGGTCCCCGGCTCTGAAACGCTCTGCTCTTCCAGCAGTCCCCCGCCGCCGAGACTGATATCGGGTTCGTTCCGATTCTGCCGTACCATATCTGGAATTCTCTATGTCTAGCATCGTTCTGCACTAGTGTCGCTTTCGATCCCATGCTGCAGACTCCTGCAGCTTTCGTTGGCAGTGGGCCTTGGAGATGCGACAACATTTCGACGGGAGCGTCAGGCGGTACATGTACCCAGGGATGCTGCTGGCAACCTTTCTGGTCAAAGCGTGTTGCTTGGTGGGCATGTTCTCCTGAAACGTTTCGATGGTTACCATCGATGTTGCCCGAATGTCCAAACTAGTATGGGTACGAGTC
>VBBN01000012.1 GCA_005888735.1 Candidatus Bathyarchaeota archaeon | reverse complement strand
CAGGGGCTCTTTCATTCTAGTGCGAACCATTTGGTCCTCCGGCTGTTCTATTCTTCAGCGAGCAATCTTCCAGCGCCGAGCCTGTTCAGCGCCCAACTGGCTACCGACCCTGGGCATGCTTGGGGAGGCCTGGGTTCTGCAACTGGAGCTGCAGGTGCTAGTGTCAACTCGGTGGTTCTGGACTTTGGCATTGTCAGCGCCGCTCACTTTGACCTGCGCCTATTGTACAG
>VBBN01000044.1:3895-13214 GCA_005888735.1 Candidatus Bathyarchaeota archaeon | reverse complement strand
CGCTTCAGAGCTGCCCACTCTTCCTTGTACGGAACCCATAGCTTTCTGTCCGTGTCCGCCAGCGGTGATTTCCAAACGCGAAACCACTCCGCAGTCATCGTGATTGTCGTATTTGGAATGGCCCCAGCTTGAATGAGCCGAAGAACGGCCATATCATGGTGTTCCTTCGCCGCGTCTCCCACAGCATCTTCGATGAACATGACCTCGTAGCCATCTGTCAATGCACTCACCGCAGCCACGGCCAAACAATTCGATGTCACTATACCACCCATCACTAGCCTCTTTCGGCCGGTTGCTCGGACGGCGTCACGAAACTTATGGTCTTCCCAAGCGTTCATGTTCGACCGGTCGATCGGTTCAACGTTTGGAAGAGCAGCCTGGATCGAGGGAAGCGTCGGCTTGTTGACGCCCATTTCGACACCTACTGTGCTCAGGAATTACCGGAATATTGATCGCGGAGGCAAACTTTGCGAGGATGCGAGCGTTCAGTTCAATGATCCTTCGATCCTGCTCGAAAATCAGGTCCAGCACGCTATCTTGGTAGTCGACCAGCAGGAGCGCACAGTCTGAACTATCCCAGAAACCAGCACGCGATTGGTTCATGGTGTATTCGCCTCATAGGTAGCGAAACCCGTCCTGTTGATACGTGCGAGAGAGTGGTACTTATGCTGTCCACGGAACATTCAGAGAGCTACTGCTAAGTTAGAAAGTATTGGAGAGCATATCTTTCCCGCATAACATTTGTATCTGTGGTGCTCGAACTAGCAGGCAAGTGTTCCTAAGGAACAGAGAGTGTTGGTCGGCGCACCCCTTGGCGAAGATTCTTTTTGAACGCCAAAGGTGATGAGATTCGGTCACCGTCACCTGTCTTTCGGCTGGTGCTTCCAAGATCGCCGTACTTGCTGTACCAAGCGTATATTTCGTCGACATCTTTCCCAAGGCTCTTCCTTTCTGGGAGACCTCATAATCAACTCGGGGCGGTATTTCGTCGTAGGACTTCCGAGTCAACAGCCCAAACTTGACCAGTTCTTGTAGCCTCGCGGTGAGGGCCTTTGGCTGCAACTCCAGATCGTTCTGAATCCGAGTGAATCTTTGTGGAGAGCTGATTCCGAGGATGTAGAGAATCTCAAGTGTGTGAGATTTACCTAGGACCTCCAAGAGTTTCCCGAACGGGCACGCGGTTGACGCTACTACGAGTCCTGGGGGACCAAACGTTAAGAGTTCGCGGCATACAAACACGACCTGGACTGTGGCGGGGAACAGAAAAAGTGTCCAAGACATCTGTGAAAAATTTGTCCTGCTTTCCGTAGGATACGAAACACCAAATAAGGAGATCGTGGACGCATGGATGAAGTGGTTCGGGTCAATCAAAGATCACACAGTTGACGGCGGCAGTCCATTCGGGCCTGAAATGGAGGTCACGTCAGCTGGGGTCAAACAGCTTCCGCATGATAGAGGGGCGATAGCTGGCTACACAATCATCAATGCGAAAAATATGGAGGAGGCCGTAAAAAAATCGCCAAAAGCTGTCCAATAATTACCAGCATGAGAGTGTACGAAGCGATGACAATGTAGGGAAATTTGTAAATTGCTGACAGATTAACCGAGCGTTTGACGCTGACCGGTTGCCGCGGCCGTTTCGATCGCGTCCAGCATACGATGACGTGTGACCGCGTCGTCGAATGTAGGGCACAAATGCGTTCCCTCCCGGTAATCGCGCGCGAAATGCGCGTACGCTTGGGCGACGTTGGTGGAAGGGCCTTGCCGCGGCGACCATCGATATTTCTCTGGCACGGGAAGCGCCTCGAGCGAGGACTGCGCACCCTTGCCGCCCCGTAAGGTCATCTCGAAGATCTGGGCTTGGCCCCCGGCGGCGGTGAGCTGCAGATCACCCTCGGTGCCATTGACTTCCCAGAGCAGGTTTGTGCCGCGCGAAACCCCTCCGCGATAGTGGATCGAGAACGTGGCCCCGCCCTCGACTAGTCCGATGACCAGCACCTGATCATCCGCGTTCATGGGCTTGCTTTCGCCCGTCCCCGCGATTGTGAAGGACTTTCGGCGCACGGTCATGGTGGCCGAGAGCTCTCGGATCTCGCCGAGGCAGTAGCACAGAGCGTCCGCCGAGTGGCCGAGCGCGATCGAGAGCATCGTCGCGCCGTTTTTCTTGTCGTTGAGGTAGGCGTTGAACGGTTCCACGGTCGGCCCCCAGCCCATTCCTGAACCGATTAACGAGGTGGAGAGCACCTCACCAATGTAACCTTGCTTGATCAGGTCGTGAACGTAAGCCATCGACGGAGCAGAACGGGCTTGCAATCCCACCACGGCGAGGACGCCTCTCTTCCTTGCCAATTCCGCTAAAGTCTCCGCCTCCCTCAAGCCGTTGCCCAACGGCCATTCGCAATAGACGGCCTTGCCCGCGTCGAGCGCTGCCGTCGCAAGTTCGAAGTGATATGGCACTTTCACGGTGATGGCCACGACGTCCACATCAGCCCCGTTCACGAGGTCTTGGTGATTGTCGAACGCGACAGGCACACCAAACAGCTTTCTGGCGGCCTCGGCAGATTCGCGTCGGCTGGTGGAGAGGGCCGTGATCTCGAAGTCATCCGAGAGCGACTTCAAAGCAGGAATGTGGGCCTGCGCTGCCCATCCGCGATCCGGATTGGCGCCGATGATGCCGACACGAATCCTCTTGTCGACACTCTTGCTCAAGACGGTCATACCCTGTCCGTGCAAACTACACCATCGAGATCCATGACATCATAGGGAGAGTTCCATACGGGATGTGCTCGATTGTTCCGACAGTTTAGCTCTTTCGCAGATGAGACAATCTTCTTCCATCACCAGTCTTCAAAGTTCTTCCACACAGTTTGAATGTAACTCTCGAGGCACCTTGCTCGACGAAGCGGTACTCTCTCGAAGAGGTAGGCACCCAGCCAGAGGCTAGTCTCAGATACCTGCGACATCTCCATCGTCCTCCCATCCCTTCTTGAAGGCGTTCTAGGTGCCCTTTCGGGTGGTGACCAAATCCAACTGGGCAAGAATTGGGTACTTCGACTCGTAGTCGACCAAGAATGATCCTTCCTGGCTCGCAGCGCCAGACCCAAAGTCCGGTGATGTGGTGCGCTACCAGGGCACCGCCCTTTAGGTTCAAATCACCACCTGATTCCCAAAAATTTTGTTCGTCTGTGAAGGTTTGCCCAGGTTTGGTGCGGCCGCCGGGATTTGAACGCCCGGACCGCTCCTCACGGTCTCCCGGGTCGTCAGCGTTCTGCTTGCCTGTCAAATGGCAGGCTGATATCATAGACCAGGCTAGACCACGGCCGCACGAGACAACCGAGATTCCCTTGCTCATTTAAAGACTGGTAAAATAACGGCGAAGACCGTAACATCTTCAAAGCGCAATTCGAGACTGCTGTAATTTGAATCCGGAGCAGCGAAGCAATTTTCTAATCTTTTATACCCATATGACACCTCCCGGGACGGTACACTTGACCATTCCACCTCCTCCCCCGAGTGCTCCCACTCCACCTACTGCCCTGCAATATGGAAGGAGCCTCATTACTGAGGCGGCCCGCATAAGGCGGGAAACTGACGATGTAATGTCTTCACTCTGGATCCTTTCCCCACTCCTCGGTTTCGTCCTTTTCATCGGTATTCTGGTAGGCAGTCTGTTCCTGGGGAGAAGCGCGACCCCCGGCACGACTACAGGCCTCTTTGCCGGAGCAATTGTCGGTTTCATCGCCGCAGCGGTGGTTGCTATCATATTGTTCGTCCTTCCGTGGTACAAGCTGATCAAGCGACGAAATGGGCACTTTAGAAGAGACAGAATACTCCGCGAAGGCTTGATCAATTACGTTCGAGGACTGTCAGCGGAAAGAGGCATTGAGGCTAAGATGAGCACAGAGCTTGCGACGATGACATCTATTCACAGCGAGTCAAACAGCGATGAGGAGGAAAAGTCTGCAGCCCTCTGGATTATCCTTACCATAGTCTTCTTCCCTCTAGGAATCTACGTGTTGTATTTTCTGACGAAAGATCCGCACAATCATGACGTCCGCCAGTTGGCTTTCATGCAGCAAGTCCAGTCTTCTTTCTCGAAGCTGGAGAAGACTGTTGTGTTTCCGTTCTGGAAGTCGGTGCCCAGCAGGAGCTTCTTTCTCTACCTCGTTTTAACATGGTTTACCTCCCTGTTCTTCCTCTACTGGAACTACGTCTTAATTACGGACTTCAATAACCACTTCAAAGCGCAATGGCAAGTCGAGGATCAACTGCTGGCGAACCTTTAGCATCGTCAGACCGTCCCAACAGAGCCCACTACCTTATCGCCATCGGCATGGGAGCTACCGTTGGTACCCTAGCAGCTTTCGGAGAATCCCTCTACGTGTTCTCCACTTTTCCAGTCTTCCTTTTCAACCGCGACCTTTCCGCCATAGTAATAGCCGTTGCAATCGCTCCCCTCGTAGAGGAGCCTGCGAAATCCCTGGGCCTTCTTCTACTCAAAGAGGAGGAGAAGCTAGTTTTCAGCGTCCAAAGCTGGACAATTCTCGGGTCGTTGGCGGGCGTGGGCTTCGGTTTTCTGGAAAACGTGGTGTATGCGTACAGCGTTGGCCATTTTGGCCTTGACGTGTCGTTGACTCTCTTCCTCATGCGGGGCTTGCTGACCGCCCCGCTTCACGGAATCACCGCTACTTTGACCGGGTTTGGAATAGGTCTCTGGCAGAAGACCGGGAACCCCCGTCTGCTGATTCTACCAATGATTGTGGCAATGATGATCCATGGATCCTTCAACTTACTGGCGAGCCTGGTATGACCTCGTCAAAGCGTCACAGCTTGACGAGGGCCATGACCCGGCCATGGTCCATTCTCCTGCTCTGGCAGTCTGCAGGCTGGATAAGCTTCAGCGTCCTAAACCCAATAATCTCTCAAAGAGTGGGCGACCCGGCCGACCCGCTCGTCCCCACAGTCGCCATAATCATGGCCTCTCTTACCGCAGTACTCGGATTGTTCGCCCTCTTTTATTGGAGAACAACCGTGCAAAGAGATATTGGCCCGAAGGAACAGAGAACTCACAAATGCCTAAGCTGCGGACACACAATTCTACTCGGGACCGCCATCTGCCCATACTGTGGATCCAAGACTTTCTTCTAGAAACCATCCTGTCAAGCCAGATTCTAAGAAATGTCCGACGGGTCCCAGCATGTGCGAAAGTCTTCGTTTAGAGAATCCAGGATCTTCATCTCCTCGGCCGAGAGGTTGAAGTCGAAGAGTTCGCTGTTCTCCTGTATCCGTTCTTTTCGTATGGACTTGGGGATCGCGATCACTGCATGCTGGATTGCCCAGCGAAGCACAATCTGTGCAGGTGATTTCTTATGTTCAGTTGCGATTCTACTGACATGGACGTTGTCGAGTCGCCTACCACGTGTCAATGGGCTGTAAGCCTCCAGTTGTACCTTCGATTCTTCGCAGAATTTCAACAGATCCCTCTGGTAAAGGAAAGGACTGAACTCAACCTGGTTGACAACTGGCACGAGACTCGAACTCTCTAGAAGTTCCCTGAGGTGTCGTATTGTGTAGTTGCTGACACCTACGGATCTGCACTTCCCCTGCTTCACCAGGTGGCTCATTGCCTTCCAAGTCTCAGCCCGCTTCTCGGATACGGGCCAGTGTATCAGATACAGGTCAATGTAATCGAGTCCGAGACGTTTGAGACTCTCGTCAAAAGCGCGGATTGTAGGGTCGTAGCCGTGGTCACTGTTCCACAGTTTGGTGGTTACGAAGACCTGGTCTCTAGGAACGCCACTGGATTTGACTCCTTCGCCGACCTCTTTCTCGTTCCCGTAGATTTTTGCCGTGTCTATAAGGCGATATCCACAGTCAATAGCATATTTTACAGTGTCGCGTGTCGGCTTTCCCTGTGGGGACTCCCACGTTCCCAACCCAAGATACGGCATCTCGAGCCCGTTGTTCAGTCTGGCTCGTGACTGGATAGTTAGCTGCAAACCTGGAACACCGCGTAAGCCAATCCACTCCACTTGAACCTTTAAGCCCAAGCATTCCAGTGCGAAAAACCCCTCGGCTGGTGTCTGACTAGTTGGTTGAGCAATTCGAGATTGTCGCGCGAGTAGCTAACCCTCCACCGAGCCTACTGTCCAAGTACACTCGAAAAGAGAGAGAATTTTTTCTTCAGTACGCAGATTTCGTGCATCGAACCCTAAACAGTGAAGGCGTGCGAGAGAAGCTGCGAGAACTCATGCAGATGGAGAACATTCGTCTGACTAGAGAGCTGGATTTCAGAATTATGGTCTTTCCGGCCCGGCCCCTTACAGGCCGTCCGCGTAGCACGTTACATGGCAGCTACAACCAAGATGCGGGTCAAATCAGTCTCTATCCTCTCAAGCTCTCTCGTTTGTGGATCAGGAGGGAGGGGTCCAGTCTCTTCCAGACGCCCTGGGAAGATCTCGCTGACAATCAGAAGAAAGTCTTGTCGGAGGCTTGGCTTTCCGCGATTTCAACTCTGATTCACGAGGTCTTGCACGTCAAGTTCGAGAATAGAGGCTACTCTCGATATTCCGAGGAGGCCATAGTTCGGAAGCTAGAGAACCAGTATGCTCAAGAGTGGATTCAGCAAACGGAGAGTCTTGTTGGCCAAGTGACTGCCGAGTAATCAGCGGGTTAGAACGTGCTGCGTGTAAGCTCCTGAATCTTGGCAAACTCTTCGAGAGAACCAGCGTATGCAGCGTCTTTCCCCTTCCAGACCGGTCGGTCTCGGGTAACGCGCTCCTTTGCCTCCGAGAGAGATAGGCCGCAGTGAACAAGGTATGCTGCCGCGAAGGTGGGGCTGCGTCCGAGTCCTGCTGTGCAGTGAAGCAAGACCTTCCGGCCTGATTGAATATTGTCGTCGACAATTTGTGCGACGAGCTTTAGCTTGCTCAGGGGAATCGGAGCGTATGATTCTTCGATTGACGGCGTTCGCTCGTCGTATGTGATGCCGAGTTTCTTGCAAGACTCTTGTTCCTCTCTGTTGTGTGTCAGGTCTACGATTGCGAGGCTGGAACCCAACTGGGCCTTCAGGGCGACGAGCTGGTCGTAGCCCGGCGCGGACCCGTACCACAAGCTTCCCTCTACAACTTCTGCCGGGTCCAAATGCCAGTTTCCCGCCTTGACGGTCGGGCTCAATAGTAGCTCCAAGTAATAGGTTCGCCGCGTGCTTCCCATTTTCCCTCAAGCCAGAGCCCCGCGTAGTTCTGGTCTCTCGGAACCCAGACGAGTCGACGTAGCCCCAGCTGAGCAACCACGATCGCGGCTTTCTCTCGGAGCTGCTTCAACCTCTCTGTCTCGATTTTCCAATCTCCGTTGACCTGGTTGACTAGGAGTTTCGAGTCCGAGCATGTTCTGACGTTTCTGACATCGGGCCCTTTTCCCGCGAGGTTTCTAGAGATGAAAGAAAGCGCAGCTAGGAGGGCATGGTATTCGGCCTCGTTATTGGTCTTGTTACCAATGTCCTTGAAGTACACCTTGGAGTCTCGCGTGGGAGGTCCTGAGTCAGAAGTCTGGTAGACAAATGCGATCTTCGCAGCTCGAGGCTGGACGCGTTGCTCATTTCCTATGCTCTGCCCATCGACGTAGATCGTAGGCAATTCGTTCACTCTGCGTTTGAATCCGGGAAGTCGTGTATGGTGCCGAGGGCAGGACTTCAGGAAAACCTCATGGTTCCAAGACTCCTGAACCATACTTGGACCCAGGGAATACTATTGTCTTTCAGAAGGATAAGAACTCATCGGATTCATTGATGTAGCCCGGTCCAACCGAGCGGTTTCTGAACTTCTGGGACTAACAAGCGAATTGTCCCAAGAAACCGACGCGCGGACCGCCAACTCAGTTCCGACGAGTCATCGATTTTGGCGATCTATGATAGAATAATCTCCTCAGAGGTATTCAAGCAACTTTCAAAGGATCACGACCTCGTTGTCAAGGTAGCAACGTTGCCAAATCTCGCTGCGGTAGTCTTGATTCGTACAATTACTCATCCATTTGCCGTGAATAATATTGAACCCAAAACTGAGACCGAGTGGGACCTCACGGCTATCAGTCAAAACCACACCCTATCGGCGGCCCCGACATCATACTCCCTAACGGACAATCCATCCAAGTGAAATCTACTCAGGTCTATTCTGAGAAAGAAATTATCGTCGACCCGTGCAAAGTCGGACCCGAAAGAAAATGGCGCTTCTGCGACTATACCTACGTCGTCTATTACCGCAATAAGGACCTGCAGATCATCACATCCGTCCCGCTGAAAGAACTGAAGAATTCGCCAAAGGCTGGGTTTGGAAGACTGCTCAGACTCCCCTACGAAAAGTTCTGGAAAGGGAGAATCGAGAAGTGAGTGTCGACAATCAGCCACGGCCGGACTCTGACCTTGACTTAGTCTCTAAGGAGGTAATTTTCCGGGCATACGACGAGAAGACGTCTTGGCCCCCAGAAAAATGGCTGGACCTCTACATGAACGAGGGTCTCCGGATCATCCCACTGTATGGAGCCCATGACGCTGAGGTTTACAACCCGAAGAAACCGGGCTATCCAAAATGGCAGAAATACGTTCCAAGTCGAAACGAGCTCGTCGACGCCATCCACCTCGGAAAGATGTGGGGATGCGTCTGCGGCTCCGTCTCCGGCAACCTCTCCGTGGTCGACTATGATCTAGATGAGATTCTCGGATCTAGGGAGGCCGCAATGGCCTGGCGGACGCTTGTCACATTTACTCCTAGCGGAGGATTTCATGTCTGGCTCAGAACAGAGAAGCCTAGACCGAAAGCTAAAGTCATATCCCCAGTCACTCGACTGATTCCCTTTGAGATGGACCTAGTCCGAGGAGAAGCATCACAGGTTATTGTTCCTCCATCCAAACTCAAAGACGTCGGCAACTATTGGTTCATGGATGACTCCAAGATTCGAAGAAGGCAGAAGTTGGGAATACGAGTTATCTAACGTGCCTCTGGGCAACATAATTCCAAGTATGGCTACGTGGATCGTACGTTTTTCGCAGAATCTCTTTCCTTTGATCCTCGTCGAGATTCCTGCGCTTTGGGAGGATATTTCTCGGCATTTTTCTGGAGTTTTCTGTAAACCGCCTTGGAAACGTCAATACTCAAAGTATCCGAGAAACCCAAACAGTAGATGACGACGTCTGCCAGTTCGTCGGATATCCTCTCAAGCTGCTCTGGCTGGTCCAACATTTCTGCGGCCTGTTCGTCCGTTTTCCATTGAAAATGCTCTAGGAGCTCAGCAGCCTCAATGCAAATTGAACCGGCCAAGTTTC
>VBBN01000044.1:3351-3872 GCA_005888735.1 Candidatus Bathyarchaeota archaeon | reverse complement strand
GAATCTCGCGACTCTCTCCACGAGTTCCCGGACCGTCGTTTCCTCATCCTTGCGAGAAGCGCGCATCACACTCACCTGTGGCTTTTCTTGGTTGTCAGTAAATAATGGATTGGCTGGGAATAGGGGTAATCCAGGTAAGTCGAAGCTTACTTCTAGTAAGGACTACCTAATCGCTCAGCGCCCATGAGGTGCCCCATCTGTTGGCGAAGCTGACATCTGACAGCTGCGGGAACGTTACCTCTACCTCCTCCTTCGGATAGCCCATTATCCCGAAGTGCACGAGCTCATAGTCCTCAGGTATTCCGAGTGCAGCCCTCAGTCCCCTGTTTACCTCCGGCATGAGCAGGCCCATAATCGGTCCGTGAAGCCCGATGCCGTACTCAAGACCTTTGAGTTCAATACTCCTGACAGCGGATCCTATTTCGTGAATCTCCCCGATTCTGGCGTATTCACCTTGAACCCACTGAAATGGTTTAAAGTCCTTAGGCTGACAGAACACGATGAAAAGAGGCGCGGCCTTC
>VBBN01000044.1:0-3294 GCA_005888735.1 Candidatus Bathyarchaeota archaeon | reverse complement strand
TTCAGAATCTCTACCAGAGTAGACGGTGGGATCTCTTTCTCTTGGAAAGACATTGGACCTGTTTTGTAAAAGATGAGGTTATCCAGTCGACTTTTGGCCTTTTGCATGCTTGAAGCAAGCAACTCAGCCATTTGAAGTGTTCACATAACGCTCATCGCGGACAAGACCTTCTCTTCCTTGAGACCACCCTTCCACATCTTCTACATTTTTCTCTCCCGGTGAGCTGTCACGAAAATGTGGACGGCTTGATCTAGTCTGAAGATCTGAGCTAGTTCCTTTTGGATTTTCGAGATTTGATCCCGATTATCCATTAGAAATCTGCTCACCTCTGGCTTCCGGATTCCACGAGTGAAACAGCCGAGAGGGTACAATTTGATTTCCTTGAAACCAGCGCTTCTCAGCAAACGCCGCGCTTCAGTCGGTGCATAGAACACCGCCCACCATTCCTCGCGTGGCAGGCCATCCAGTCTGAGCCAATCAGGTTTAGACTCAAATCCCCCAAAAACCGCCCCCTCAATTCGGTGAGAGGCAATCGTCTCTTTCGGAACCATATAGCCGATCCTCCTCTGCTTGCCATTTTCATTGAACCTTTCCACGTAGTACAATCGATCGTTGAGTTGTTCGAACCTGCAGATCTTTCGTTTCACTTTGTTAGCCGAAGCCCGATTCATGAAGTCGAGGCCCAAACGACCCTTTGTCTGCAGCACCCTGTGAGATTCGCTGGCAAGCCTCTTCGGGTCCCTAGCGTAGGAAAGCGCGACTCCTCGACTGAATACTCTATCGAAACAAAGGTCGCGAAAAGGTAGACTGCAAATATCTGCTAACACTAGGTCAACACAATCAGACAAACCGGCTGTTCGAAGCTTGTTTCTTCCAGCCTCAAGCATCCTTCTCGAATAGTCGATGGCAACAATCCTCCCGTCTTTCGATGCGTGTTTGACTGTTGAGCCGCAAGTTCCCGCGCCAAGTTCCAGAGCTAGCCGCGAGTTCTCCAAAAGGTCGGCGATGTAGAGGTCGGCTTCATAATAATAGAAATAGTGCGGAAAACTCTTATTCGCGACGGTGGCATCCCATTTGTCAGCCTCCGAGTCCCAGTGTTTAGCCGGGAAGTAGGCCACTAAACCTAACCCCTCGTATAACTGGTATGCTGGCCGGTTATTATTGACCAACAAACTTGTTGAGATAGTGAAGTAAGCCGACCATCACCATTTCTTCTAAGGCCCGTCGATGATCAGCTGGCAGAATCTCGAGGTCCAGCTCGGACCAGGAAATTGGAGGCAGATGTGTCTATGTTGTTGTCATATTATGAACCGGAGCTGTTCGCGTATGCTAAAGCGGTCGCTGAGTCCGGCCGATGCTTTCAGTGCTGTCCGCATGAGAGTCTTGTTCCTTCCGGTTCTTCGAATAATCCGTTTTCCCAGCCAGTAATTGAAACGGTTCTCTGTCGTAGTCAGTCGAGCGGTCCTATCTGATTGTTGTTGGACAAACGTAGTCTGCTTTCGTCTCGCATTCTCGTAGGCTTTCAGTCTAAAGACACTGAAGTCGCCGGACTGGAAACATTGATCAATTGTGTTTGCGAGAACCAATGCATCTTGCAATGTCATGTTGGCACCCTGAGCCCATGACGGGTCGAGGGCATGAACGGCATCGCCAAGCAGCGCAGCACGATCCGTCACCCAATGACGAACGCTAACACGTTTGGGTGCAACGTACACTATGTCGTCCCATGATATTAGACTATCAAGCGGATCAGAAATTTCAGGCATGATATTAGTGAGTTCAGTCTTGAAACGGTCTAATACCTCGGCCCTCAAGTCATTGATCCTTCCAGCTGGAAGATAGTAGAAAATGTAGGTCCCTTCGGGTACGGGAAAAAATCCAACCATCTTTCCGAGACCAAAATATTGCCTTGCTTTTTCTTGAAGCATATCCAACGGGCCGGCCAGCATGAAAAGGAAGTGATCTGGACATTCTCTGATCTTTGTTGGCAAACGCAATCCATTTCTGACCCTTGAGTTTTCCCCGTCGGCACCAACGATGATACTCGCAGAGAATTCAAGAGACAATGCGTTGCATTGAGCCCTCAATCTTACGCTGTCATGGTGCAACACGACTTCTTTGAAGGAGGTTGATTCCTGGATTTCTCCGCCTCTACGGGAAAATTCGTTTCGGAGAACTCGCTCCAACTCGCTCGGCACAAGAGTTAGAACATAATTGTGGGGATGATCCAAGATCGAATAGTCAAGGTCCGCCAGTAGACTTCCGTCGATTTCGTAACATGCTACGTGACCTGTCTTAAGACCAATCGAGGTGACTCTGCCAAGAAGATCTAGTTTCTGTAAGGCTTCTAGTCCATTGGCTTGAAGCGAAAGACCTCTCTTAGAGGGGACAAGTCCTGGTCTTGCCTCAATTATTAGCACATGATGCTTCTCCGCGAGAGCGCACCCAAGGGCCAAGCCCCCAACTCCGCCGCCGACTACCACAATATCATAGAACCCGGTGATTGTCACGCCTTGCCACATCCCGTGTGCTCTAATTGTCCGGCCAAGTTGTAGACGTCGCTATTTCACATCCGACTTTTTGCGCATCTCTTGTAGTCGAAGATATCTTCTCGGGAGACCGTGAAGATGGAAGCAGCGCTTTCGAGCTTAGCCCGAACTAACGCGTGAACAGGAATTGTTGATTCGACGCTGATAGTCATCCAAAGTAATTTACGAGGCCGGGTCTGATATAGATAGCTGAAGATAGAGATAGAAGAATTCATGACTGTTTCCAAGTGTGGAACGCTCGAGGAGGAACCTTATTGGTAATGTGGAAACGTTCATGGATACTCCCCAGACAGCGAAAAATTTCAGGCTGAGCTTTTCAGATTCATGTGGGGAATAAGATTGCACGTCTAGATTCTAGATGACAACCAGCTACCCGGGCAAATTCCGCGATGCAGACCAAACAATCCTATCCAGAGTTTAGAGTGTTCCGTTCATTTCTCGTTCCAGTCTGTCATAAAAAGTGGTCATGAATGCTACTCTTTCCGTCGCGAGCTTCTTGCCTGTCTCTGTTTGCATCTTGCCTGCGATATGTTCGAGGCTTAGTTCATACTCCAGATTCGACGAATGCAAGGAATAGTCGATGATTGTCCCGTCAGATCGGATGTTCTTGCGTTTGTATGCTTCTAGATCCGGCTCGTTCCTGTACACTTTCTGGCCATGGTCAAAGGATACGAAAGCACATCGCAAGACTCCTATCGCTCCGACACAGTCCAGCTTGTCAGCGTCGAACAAACACTTCGCCTCA
>VBBN01000018.1 GCA_005888735.1 Candidatus Bathyarchaeota archaeon | reverse complement strand
CTCCTTCGGAAACTTCACTCATCAAACACCTGGCGAAAGGAGCGCCCAAGAGCTCAGGGTGCTTTTTATCCATTTTCTCGGATCGGAGTCCGAATTTCGACCGCCAACCCCTGTCTGACGAGGCTTGCAGCATTTTCAGACGGCAGGTCTGCCACGTCCTCCTTCAAGAAGGGTCCATGGGTTCTCAAGTCAACCCCCATTATCGCAGGAACGTCCTTGACAAAACGCACCAGAACCCCTCCTCCCCCGTCGGGCTCAGGAGACACCTGTGGCTCAACGCCTTGAACAAGATCATGCTCAAGCCTCTCTACATATCTTGAAACACCGGAGAGCTGGTCAAGGACCCATTTCTCCGCCACACTAACCGAGACGGGCTGGTTCAAGCGCGAGGCCCGAATAATCTTCTCCAACCTCGCACTAACCAGGTGCCGCAGCAACGGTTGCAATCGCCTGGTTTCCTCTTCTAGGATGCTGGCCTTCAGCGATTTCGCATCTAGGTTTCTCTGGGCTTCCCTCAATTGTCTCACGTGCGCGGCTATTCGTTTGAAAAAATCGGGGTCCAGTGGCTGCAGTTCCTTCCAGCGAAGCTCTCTGCGCCACGCCTCGAAGGCCTCATCATAGATCGTGGGCATTCTTGAACCGCCTCAGCACACCCGCTTGTTCCGGCTGAATATGTCGTAGATTAATAATGTCGTGAGACCGACCGATGTGCTCACGTTGCTGGTTCAGCCCTTCTCTTGCATAGGAGGAGCATTGCTGCAGCTGCTGGTAGGGTGACGCTCTCATCGTGAAAAGGTCCGAGATGCACGGTGCCCAAACGGAAACTTGGGGCCTCTTTTACGTGGACCTTCATGCTCCCTGCAAACACGGTTGATTCTGTGAAGGGGTCAAAATCGTCCAACCTCTCACTCTGTACTTCGACTGCGAGGAGTCCCGTGTGTCCGTTGAGGGTGCCTGGTAGGCGAATGAGCCGGTGGATGTCAGTCGTGACTACTGTGTCGATTCTTGATGATTTTTTCTGAACTGCTTTGAGAGCGAGGGCTTGCCAGGTTCCTAACCCGGCTCCTCGGACCGAGTTCCAGAATGGCTTTGTGAAGAGTGCTTCTCTGTTCCATTCTTTGAATGCTTGCGTTTGGGCGCTTCCTAGCTGGAGGTTTTCGACGCCTTCGCTTAGCAGATCGTAGATTCCTGTCACTATTCTTCCCCTCCACCCAGGTTCGCCCATCATGGGGCCTTCAACAGTGGTGACGCCTCCGCTACTCGTCTGGTTTAGGCCTTGCAGCTTGGTTTCCAACCCGAGGCCGAGGACATAGTCAACGATTTCTTTGCGTTCCTCCTCGTCGAGCCCTGACAGGTCTTTCGAGTTCACGTGCACGTGGTAGCCTCTGTGGCCGGAGAAGAAGATGCGAAGGTTCGACGGGTCGACGCCAAAGTCTGAGATTACAATATCCAGAAGTTTCTCAGTTTCCTCCTTGGCTTGACGGAGACATTTCTCGCAGAGCCAGGTCTGTTCCTCGAACCGATCATTCTTGCAAGACGGGCATATCTTGGGCGCAGAGCCACGGCCCACATTTCCGCAACCCTTACACTTCCAATTGTCATGTGTCGGTTTGCATTCAGTGTCTAGGTGGTCGGCATCAATGTCAAAGACTAGGTCTGCTCCTTCCCATCCTTTTTCTTCCATTGTGGCGGTTGGTTCTTTGTAGCGTGCTGTTGAGAAGTAGACGTGTGCGGGTACGAGGTCGCGTATCGCGCCTAGAAGTTGCTCGTTGGTTCGGAAGGAGCGGTGGCGGACCATGAATTTTTCTTTGAAGAGGAGGAAGCCGAATTCCCGGTTCGCCATGCTTTGGGGGCCAGTGATTCTTCTGGCCGGTTCGAGATAGTAGCGTTGGAACTGTTGTTGGATGGTCTGGCTAGTTGGGTCCATTTTTTGGGCCTCTTCCCGAGAGGGTTCTTGCTTGTTTCTTGTAATAGCTCAATGGGTTGCGAATGGTGCTGCACACTTCGTCGGGTTTGTAGCAGACACCGTGGGTCTTCAGCGTGGTGCACATTGGACAGGTGTACTTTGTCCTTCCTCCCCTTAGTCCTCCGATGTGTTCCACTTGGTAGTGAAGAGCCTGACAATCTCTTCTTGGTCTGCTCCAATGTTTAGGAGGAAGGCTGCAAGGGCAAACCGTCCCATGTGCGGGACATTTTTCGCCTCATCGAGCTGTTCTATTACGTGCCTAACGCACGGAGGCATTGCTTCTGGAACCGGGACTTTGGGAAGTTCGAAGGTCTGCGGGGTTCCCAGCCATTTTGATATGAGTCCACGCGTCTGTTCTACTCTAGGCTGCAGCAGCTTCGGCGGCCGGCCCGGGAGCCTCGCGCTCCTATTGACGATTCGGCCCGCCACCTCCTCCTCTAAGAGCCTGGCGGTCTCATCGCGGGCCGTGTAGACGAAGCCGTGGTCGAGCACTCTGTTAGGCAGTTTCCATTTTGGCTCGCGGAGACTAGTCGCGTTGCGAAGATAATCTGGTAGTGCTAGTGCGAAGTCGTAGACTCTCTGGCCGAGCTGGAGGTCGACGCGTCTTAGAGTCCAGTGGAAGGTGCCTGTGGCTATGTGTTGGAGTTTCTCGGGGGTCTCTTGTCGTAGGAGTTCGTAGGCTCTCTTCGCCTCGGCGAGTGCGAAACGTCTCTTGGCTCGTTCTTCGCCTGTGAGGCTGAGGATGAGGTTTGACACCGGGAAGGAGAGGATCTCGGTTCTCTCGTCGTCCGTGGCGGGGCTGGAGACTCTTCCTTTTGACAGGGCTTCTTCGAGACGGCTTGTGGCCCTGTCTAGGACGGGGGTGAATTCTGGCGAGGCTATGTCGTCGATGCTGAAGCCTAGTTCTCTGACGTACTCTGAGGCTTCTGCGAGGAACGGATACTTTGCCAGGTCGGCCCTTGTTAGCATAACGCGCCTATTCTGATTCTATTCTTGGGGCGAGATAGTAGAGGAGTCTTCCTTGCTGGGGCATCTCGAACTCGACCTTGATGGGCATGTTTGTCGAGAATTCTAGCGAGGTGACTTCGCTGGCGCCGCTGCCCGCGCGTATTATTTCGCCGAGGTAGTTTAGGTTGTAGGTTGCTTTGGTGGGTTCCTTGGCGTCAATGTCGAGGATGGCGTCGCTCCCCTTGTCTAGCTCGATTAGGGCGCTGCTGAGTTCACCTGTGGCGCGGACTGTGAATTTGTCAGGGGTGACTTCTAGTTTGACGTTGTCGCTGATTGCTTGGGCGTCGTCGATGATGTCTCGGAGGCTCGCAGCTGTGATTTTGACTCGGGCGTTGAAGGGGACTTTGGGCGTGGGGACTTCCTCGGTGGAGGGTTCGAGGGTGGGTGTGATGAATTTTCTCGTAATTTTGTTTTTGAGAGTGATGTTGAGTTTCTTGTTGGTGTCGTCGTAGACGACTTCGATGGACTCGTCGCTTCGTGTTCGTTTGAGGAGTTTGAGGAGGTTGCTGACGCTGAGGCGTAGTTTGGTGTTGCCGTTGCACTCGTAGGTGTCGAAGGCTGTTTTGGGCCATTCGAAGTCCACCATTGCTATATGGGATGGGTCCATGCTGCGGAGCTTGATGCCTTCTGGGGTGGCGTTGAAGTCTGCTTCCTCGATCAGGCTGCTGATGGCGCCTAGGAGGTTTCGGAAGAGGCGTGCGTCGTTCATGGTGGCTTTGAACATGGCGTGTGCGGGTTTCGTCTTTTCGCTTGCTATTGAGCTTTCTAGCATTTGTCTAGCTGTTCTCCCGCCATGTTGCTGCGCAGTTTGTGCACCTGAAGAATTGTGTTGAGGACTCGTCTGCGCCCCTCGTCTGGACGAGCCAGTAGAAAGCTTCGTGGTTGTTGCACTTGGGACATTCCGCTTTGGCTTTGGGCAGGGTGCGTATTTTCTGTTCTTCTTTTCCTATGACGATTATCTTCTCGGTGTCTTGGGTAAGTCGGCTGACGACTTTGTCGCTGCGGGTGCTGGTGTACCCGCACTTGTTGCATGCTAGGAAGACCTTCTTCTCCTTTTTCTGTGGTAGGAGGGTGCTCCCGCATTTGGGGCAAAATTGCAAAACCTTGGGCCTTCCGGTTAGGGGTGGTTTGGCGTTTTTAACGGTTACTTTGAGCCTGTTCAGGCGTTTGGTTCGGGCTCGGGGAGTTGGCCATGCAGGATCCCCGTCGGGAGAATCAGGACCCCAAAGAGAATTTTTAGTTTTCGTCAGTTTTCTTCGGATTCCCAGACTCTGGGAGAGGGAGTTTCACGTCTCAAGCGGCCGCGTCCGTACCCGGCCGTTTTTTCAGAGGCCCTTTTCTGTCTGGCGGGGAGAATGGGCGATTTCTGGCTGACAGGGCGGGTTATAGGCGAGTCTGGAGTTTTGACAGAGCTGAATCGTTAGCATTTTCCTTCGGGCCGTCAATGCGATCGTTACTGGTCGTCGACAGATTGCGATTCAGGGTTTGTTCTGGGCGATTTTCACAATCTCGTCTTATGCGGTTTCGTTAATGGACGAGTGTGCGGTGGATGGGCGGTTTTACTTCGTGAACTTGCAAAGTGAGAGGCTGGTTGCGAGTGGGATGATAGTTAGGGTTTGTTTCCGCAGTCTTTGCAGTAGACAGCGCAGGCCGGGTTCTGCGTCTGGCAGTTGACGCAAAAACCGGACGGGGAGGGTCGCGGGATTGTGAAGGTCTTACTGGTCCCTATGTACAGGTTGAACTTGTCCCCGCGTTCGCACTTGAACCTTGAACCGTGATAGTTCTGGAAATCCCACTCCCGCTCGGGGGGAGTTGACACGACACCACCGCACCGTGGACAGCTCAACGCCAACAGAGCCTCGCCTCCGGTGATTAGTGTTGGTCGAGGCCGAATCATAACGTTGAAGCCGAAAGTATTCGAGAGTTGGGGACCCGTCTAGGGAGGACCTGACAAGAATGTTTCGGTACCTGCCCCTTGCCAGGCTCGCAGCTGCCAGCTAACCTCACCCTTCGACGCGTCTATCCATATCAAGAGCGCTTTTCCAGCCGGTCGTTTCGTATTGTGATTGTTCAGGGCTTCTACTAGCCTCGGGTCGACTAGTGCTTCTGCAGAGCCCCCTTCGCCAGTGTTAGGGTCTACGAGTTCGAAGTTGACACGTGCTAGGGTCTGTTCGGGTATAGCTGTGTAGCGGAGCACGTAGAAGCCGCGATTGTTAAGGCTGAGAAGCACAGGATTCACATTAGGGTCGAACGACAATAGAGACGCGCGAAATAGGGACGACCCGGAGTAATAGTCCTTCTCTAGTCCGCCCGCTGACTGAAGGTGCAGGTCCGGTTACAGTCCGAGCCTCACTGGCATTCCTCTGGTCTCTGAACGTGGCGGAAGAACGGTTAGAAAACTGCGCCTCCACTGCATTTATGTTCGAACCTGTTAAGTATTAACCGTATTAATAATACAAACCTCGGCTTCGTCGCTTTGTCTCCTCAGAAGGACCGGTCAAGCTCAAGTCAGGAACTACCTGTGGCGATGCCCATTCCAGGGCGTCGAGCCAGGATTTTGGTTCGTCTATCGAAGGGACTGATTCTCACAGTGTTGTCATTGATGAGCCTGATAATGGGCCTCCCCGTTAGCGTCCCAGGAACCGATGTTGAACTCCATGGGGAGCGGGAGTCACGAATCCTGCGGGCTTCCTTGCGACACAAACGCCAGGCTTTGTTGGGGCAGACCCTATGCCAAATCTCTCCTTACCCAGGGCGGTAGTCTCCACTGTCGACAAGGTTATCGGTGCTGGAGGCGTGATTGAGGATTCTCCCGATAATATCACACTGCATAATTCCGCACTACAATTCAGACTCTTGCTTGGGCCACTTCCTCACGATGAGCTACTTGGTAATTCACCTCTCTATTACGACCTATACTCAAAACCCGACCCGTATTGGAAACTTCTTTTCAAGACATTTGATGTGTCGTTGTTGTAGGTGAGCGCGACGGAAAGTCCCAAACAGTCCGATCAAAGAGACTTAATCGATGGCAGCTTATTCACTTACTTTCCTGGGTCCCGGGATACGCTACCGGGAATCCTACGAGCCCTGGCCGGCCGAGGAGTAGCGTTCACGCCTGACCGCGTCTCGCTTGGTGAGGCTCACAGGGGCCTCAATGTACCTTTCCATATGGATCGGCTAGATGATTTCGTCCGAAAAATGGAGGGACGAACAAACCGGGAGAGCAATTTGGGTGTTTGAGAGAAAATACCCGGACGGACTTGCTGTCATCATTGGAGATAACATGTCGGGTTATAGAACCGTCCACGTTTTTGTTCACCGCGACTATCTAGCCGTGGACGACCGGAACAAAGAATTCTTTCAACTTCTCAAAGAGTTGTACCGCCTACTACGACCTATGTACGGAAACATACTGGTCCGTGAGATGTTCAGGCAGGTCGGTCCACACCCGAGACAGCGACCTTCAGGCATGAACCTACAGTGGGGGCTTCCTGATGTCTTTTGGGCTAACTTCCTCGGCCCGGAATACGTCGAGATGTTCGGCTCCGAAAAGGTATTTTCGTTGCCTTGTTACGAAGCCGAACGGCTACATGATGGAGGCGCCGTGTTTTTGGTATCCTCCTCGCCATTTGACTGCCTAACTGACCCTCAAGGTTTCGACCAACGTAGGCTCGACATCACGAGACATCTCGGGGCTGAAGCATTCGATACGGGTTACGATAACAGCCCGGTCAAGGTTCCAAAGTTTCGATACGAAGAAGAAAGGAAGGTTGAAGAGCAGAGACGCCTTGCAACCCCTCACGAGAAGGACATTCTTGCACGTGTCCCTCGCAAGGAGTGGCAGGATTGGATTGAAAACAATCAAACTATCGCGCTCGCGCTCGTGTCCGAGATGTAGGGGAAAGGCTTGAACCTGGATTTTTCACCGAAGAGTCTAGGCGAACTTGATCTGTACTTTGAGAAGTCAGGTGAGAAGGGGAACGAGGAGTCGATCGACTTTGTGAAGAAGCTGGGAGCTTATCTGACGCAAGTGGTCACCAAGAAAACTGGAGGAGTATGGTCTTTTCCGGAAGATGAAGACATTCCATCAATCAGAATAGGAGGAGTCTTCTTGACTCCTCTCGCCAGAGTTCTGAAGGTTCTAAATGAGGGTGAAAAACTCGGACAGTGGTATAGAGTCGTCACCGATACGATTCCACGGCTTCAGGCTAGGCGGCCTGACTAGAGAAGAGCCAGCTTGAATCCAACATCTCACTTCTCACGATGGTGGGAATTACTCCACGCAAGATTACCACATCAAACATCGCTTCGACCGATACGCGTAACTACGTTTCTCGATAAAGTCTCGAGAAAGTGTGGTCAAGCGCATTACGTTCGTGCCCAACTGGGCCGCGTCGGCCGTCCGCTTGTTCCACCAATGCCTAACTAACATGGGTCTCAGATGTCTCAGCCACACCAATTTTTCGGAGTCGTCTACAATTAGAATGCTCTCGGTGAACTGTGTCATCGGGTCTTTGCGACGATGTCGCTGAGAATGTCCGCAACATCCTCGCAATAGTCAGTGGCCTCTTCCAGCTTCTCATAGATCTCCTTCAGTTTCAAGATCTCGACTGGATCTCTCGATTCGAAAAGTTCAGCAACTCCCGTGTTCATCATGTCATCTGCCACGTTCTCCAAACGGTTGACTTCAACCGTTCTAGCTTCAACCGCGTCAATCCTCATAGGGTCACCGATGAGCTGGAAGGCCGATTGCAATTCTCCAACAGAGCTGTGGATGACATCCGAGAGCTCGAGCATGGGCTTGGTAGACTGGTGGACCTTGTAGAGGTCCATCCTGAGAGCGGACGCGTACATCATGTCTAATATGCTATCAAGACCGCTTGCGAGCCCGACCAAGTCCTCTCTGTCAAAGGGTGTTATGAACGTCCGGTTGACAGTCTCGAAGATCCCGTGAACGATCTCGTCTCCATGATGCTCGATCTGTTTGAGCTTCGCTCTAAGACTCGAGGGGTCCTTGTAATCGCGGAGCGTGTCTCGCAAAGTCCTAGAGCCCTCTAGAACATTGGTGCACTCTCTCTCTAACTGTTTCAGGATTCCGTCTTCCTCCACTGTTCTCGCCATTGCCAATCTTTCTTCCCTTTCTCACCTGTTCGCCATGACAAGGATGTAAAGCATGTCGGCGGCGTCCTTTGCCCTATCGGATGCGCTCTCCACTGCCGAGAGGATGTCTGTGAGAACGAGGAGTGCCAATGGGCTTGAGGAGGATAAGATCAGCTTCTTGCGGAGGCTGAAGTAAGCATCGTCGATTTCCTGTTCGAGATTTTTGACTTCCTCCCTCCGTTTCAGCACTTCCTCATCGCTTCTACCAAATGCTTCGACGGCCAACCTCAACGCTTTGGTCTGGTGCACTAGATACCTTGACAAGTCTTTGAACATGCTCCAGAATTCTCTCGGCACCGTCTTCTTGGATTGGGCCAATAATTCTAGGTTCAGTGCTGCTTGTTTGGTGTTCTCTGAGATGTCGTCTATCCGACGAACGAGTCGCATCAATGCCTCGCGTTGTTTCGGGTCGAGTTCTCCTTTTGAAAGGTCCTCGAAGAGGGTGACTTCTGTGCTGTCCGCAGCTCTCTCATCAAGGTAGAGGGCTTTGATAGCGGCAAGTGTCTCATCATGCCTGTTTTCTAGTAGTCCTGAGAGTGCCTTGTCCAAGTCGACCGTAGTGTCTAGAACTTTGGTGACGTGGTCGAGGATGTGTTTGGCTGCTATTGACTCCCTCCTTTTCATAAACCAGGTTGAAAATCCCTTCTCACTCAAGCTTCAATGCCTCCCCTAAACCCTCCGTGGGCCTAGGATACAACAGGATAAAGTCTGGGTTGAAGCAGACGAAGGAGTCGGTGCCCTCTCTGACCCTCGCGTCGCTAGTTGGCAAGTCGACCAACAGTTCGTCTCCGGTTTCGGCGCGGAGTCTGCATCTTGTGTAGAAACCCATGAAGCGGCTCTCTTCGACCCTGGCTTGTATGCTGTTGTCTCCATCTTCTGGTTGTAGGGAGAGATGTTCTGGACGTATCGCCAGCACTACTGGCTGTCCAACTCTGAGTGTTGTTCTTGGTATTGTCAGGATTTGCTCCCCTCGGAGTTCGATTCTGGCCTTGGCGTCTTCTACACTGTGCACTGTTCCCTCTAGGAAGTTGCTTTCCCCGACGAAGTTCGCAGTGAAGAGATTTCTGGGCGCATCGTAGAGGTGTGTCGGCTCGCCAACCTCGACTATCTCTCCTTTTCGCATGACGATGACTCGGTCGGCCACGGACATTGCTTCTTCTTGGTCGTGTGTCACGTGTATCGCCGTGAGCCCTAGGTCCTTCACCAAGCGACGAAGGGCGTATCTTAGTTCGACTTTGACTCTGGCGTCCAAGGCGCTCAACGGTTCGTCTAGTAATAGCAATTTTGCCTTGCTGGCGAGGGCCCTGGCGAGCGATGCTTTCTGTTGTGCTCCTCCGCTGAGTTCGCTTGGAAGATAGCCCTGCTGCTCCAGTACGCCGACGAGGTCCATCGCTTTTCTAGACCTTTCCTCGATCTGTTCTTCCGAGAGCCCCTTGACTCGTGGGCTGTACCCAGCGTTGTTCTTGACGGTCATGTGCGGGAAGAGGATGATGTTCTGGAAGACGTAGCCTAGATCCCTCTCTTCTATTGGGACGCCTGTGATGTCACGGTTGTCGATGAACACTTGACCTTCTGTCGGGGGCCATATCCCGGCGATTATTTTGATAAGGGTGGTCTTGCCGCACCCTGAGGGTCCTAGGATGGCTACATACTCTCCATCTCGCATTTCGAAGTCGACTTTCTGGAGAGCGGCTATTTTCCCAAATCGCTTCGAAACTCCCTCCAACCTTATGTCTGGCATGAGATTCTATTCCACCTCCAATGCTACTTGCAATCCTTCGCTTGGAATTGGATAGACTATCCCGTTCTCTGACGGGAAGCTGAGCGTGGCCTCGTTTCCCTCCGACAATGAACGGTCGGAAGGGATCTTGGCCTTGAGCAAACCAATGTTCGTCTGGATTTCAAGAGTCTTCCTTTTGCCCGCGAAGAGGGAGCGGACAACCGTTCCGGTGAAGCTGTTCTGGTCCTCAACTTTGCCAGGTTGGACTTCGCAGAAGTCAGTTTTGACGCCTAGGACAACACTCGAGTTGGCTGGGAGATTGCTCGGTCGCCCCAGTACCCTCCGTCCGTCCTTTAGGGTGACGACGCTGAAGCCCGTGTCCACTCTGCTCAAGATACCCTCGAGGAAGTTGGCTTCTCCGATGAAGTTAGAGACGAACGGGCTCGATGGATCCTCGTAAACTTCCCTGGGGGAACCTGCTTGGACAACCTTCCCTCGACGGATAACGACGATTCGGTCAGCCACAGTGACGGCTTCTTCCTGGTCATGTGTCACGTGGAGGGTTGTGATACCAAGATACTTTGCCAACGTCCGAAGCTCCTGCCTCAATTCGACCCTCAACCTTGCGTCTAGGGCTCTGAGCGGCTCGTCAAGGAGGAGGATACGCGCCTGTGTTGCAAGAGCCCGTGCGAGAGCCACTCGCTGCTGCATCCCACCACTGAGTTCCCGAGGATGGGCGTCGCGACGGTCGGAGAGATGGACTAGGTTGAGCATTTCCCTGACTATCTGGTCTCTGCGGTGCGGATTCCAGTCTTGGACAGTCGGGCCAAATGCAACGTTCTCCCAGACTGTCA
>VBBN01000020.1 GCA_005888735.1 Candidatus Bathyarchaeota archaeon | reverse complement strand
GTAGCTTGTATGTAGCGGTAAACTAGTGCGCGAGTCCCACCTCACGGACTATCCTTCCACACAGTCCGACTCAGATTGGCGGGTCTACACGTCGGAAGAACCGTGGTCAGATTTGTAGTTTAATGCAGGTCTAGGGCATATTCGCACTACGAGATAGGACTCTCTCATCAAGGGATGAGATTACCTCTGGGAAAGGGCTCGAAATTTGAGTTTTGACCGGAGCGAACGAACGCAACGCCAGCAGCTGCCTGAGGATGTGGCGATGACCCAATCTCCCGAAAGAGACGGGCTATCAAGCTAGCCGATTGGGAGGAACTCGACTCCATATTTCGTCGTGATCGCGTTGACCTTTCCTATGTCCGGTGGTCCCGGCGGCATCGCGCTGATATCCTCGAACACCTTCTCCATCCCACCTGGTACCAGAACGACGATAGTTTTGCCTATTGTATTCCCGGTATTCTTGAAAGCGTGCGGTACATCTCTTGGTAGAACGACCATCGCCCCTTTGGTTGCTTTGAACTTACGGTCGCCGCATTGGAACTCGTACTCTCCCTCCAGGACAATGAACGTCTCTAGTTCGCGACGATGTATGTGCGGTGGTGCGCCCTGTCCAGCAGGGGTGATATCCTCGGATATTGAATACGCGCCCCCGGTCATTTCACTCGGTACCTTAATCGTGATCGTATCCGCGAAAACGTTACACTTCTTTCCTTCACCCGGTGAGACAAAACTAGCAGCCTGAGCTGTTATCAAGACGAGCCTAGATCGCTTATTCGTTATTTAATCGTTAAGAGCTGGGTTGGCGCAGATTCCTCTCTGGACAAGACAACGGCGCCTACTGGAGCGGTTATTGTTGGTTATTTTTGATGATTTCTTCAAACAACTCCTATTTTGAGACGGTCTCGTGAGCCACCCTAACTTGAAGCGAGATCTCTCCGTCGAAACTAAGCAACTGAGACGACTCTTCAAAGGAGTCCCAGGGGCCGGAGACGTTGTCGCACTGGGGAGTGTTGACCTTCAGATTGAGGAGGGAGAAGTTTTCGGCCTCCTCGGCCCGAACGATGCAGACAAGACAACGCTGATCAAGATACTAGCAACTCTCCTATTGCCGACCAGCGGTGAAGCGTATGTGAAAGGGCTTGCCACGGTAAAGAACACCTCCCAGAAAATCAGGAGGATAATTAACCTGGTATCGGGAGGGGAGGTGCCTGGATAGGGGGTTCTCACAGTCAAGGAAAAACCTCCGGTCCTTCTCGAAGCCGTACGGCCTGACCAGAGATGGGGCTCGAGGTCATCTTTATGCTTGAACCGACCCTATAACTATGACTCGCTCTGCGTGCGATTTGCACTTATAGTTGGATGTTCGGCGGCCGCACCAAACCTGGGCCAAACCTCTCAGGGGGTCGAACAAAATTTTTGAAAATAGGGTTGCGATTTGAACCTAAAGGTTAGTGCGCTGGTAGCGCACTGCACCAAGCCAGAGAAACGCAGGTCAGCTGCTGTGGACCTCTACGTGTATTCTGTAAACAGTCCCGCGAATTACAACGATCCGAGTGGAGAATTCCTCAACACTCTGATCGAAGCCAAGGATTTCGTCGCGGGCCTGCTTCTTACTATCGACCTAATTCCAGTCCGCAACCCTCAAGACGTAGTGTATTCAAGAATCCCTCGTCCCTTACTTCTGAGAGAGCGCTTTGGCTGCGGCAATTGAGGCTAGGCCTCTGTATGGCAGCCAGATGCATGAAGGAATACTCGCGACACTAGAGGGGCTCAAATGGTTCGAGGATAATTGTAAGCATGGAGAAGTGAGGCCGGAAATGGAAGTCAGTCAGTCCCTCACCAATGACTGGCAGATGCCGACTCCACCAGACCTGTCTGATGAACCCAGCCTCTTCCAAGTCTAAGAAGCTTCACGAATGGGACTCGCTGGACCAGCACGACAATCACGCCGCCGATCGAGAGCATTACGATGACCACTATTGCCAGCAAGAACCAGGCTGGTGGGCAGATACCTCCGATGAGCGGAGGTTGGCCGGGCACTGGGTTGGGGCTTGGAGGGATTAGACAAACTGTCCCGGTTCCCTGGGTCGGCGACATTAGAACTGTCCCTACAGAGCTGGTCTCACCCTGGCTAACGCTCACAGACTGCTGGGCCGGGTTGTACCCTACGGCAGAAAAGTACAGCAAGTGACTGCCCGCTGTCAATCCCGTTATCGAGAAAACCCCATCCATCCCCGTGGTGGCAGCCGCCTGTGCACAGGCAACCGAGTTGCAAGGAGGACCATCAGTGACGGACACTCCTCTTAGAGGGCCGCAGGTCCCGAAGAAACAGCCGACATCACCGCCATCCAGGACCTTGCCCGAGACCGTTCCCCCTCCACTGGTTACAGGGTTGACTGGCACATAGGAAACTTGAAACACGGACTTGGTCCCTATTACGTCGAAGATCACCGGAATAATCATGACCGCGTCAGATGTGGATGCGAAACAGGACGAGAGGGTAACGATCATGCAGGCTGCCCCAGAGACCGAAAAGGTGGTCCCGAAGCTGGCAATGCTCACCGGAACATACACTTTGGAAGACAGGGAGCCCGGTACGATACGAGAACGCTGGTCGGCAGTATAATTCGATATCGGCTCGTACTCTGCGAAAGTGGAAAAGGCCCCCTGAGTCAACCCAGGGTCCTTGTAGATCCCAAAGACGCCGTGGTCCGAGAGTCCGCTATTGCAGGAGGATGCTGTGCAAGACCCTCCGAGACCCTGACCCTGCCTCAGTCCCGCCCAGGCTCCGTAGATTCCGAACCAATCCAGATTCGTGTTAATCCATGTGGCGGGTATGTTGATCTGGACAGAGAGCCTGGAATTCGAGAGAAGAGAGACGCTGTTGATGATTCCAACCTTTGCCCCAAGAGCCGAGCGGAGCTGAGTGCTACAGTCGTCGATGGATGTACAGTAGTCGTAGGGGTTACAGGAGTTGCTGAGTGAGGAGACGCATGAAACTCCGACAGCACTTGAACCAGGCGAGTTGAGTGTGACAGTGAAGAGATACCGGCCCACATACCACGTGACCGTCTTGGTCGCATTCATAGTCCACGTCCCACTGCTGTTGGTAAGAGTTGTCACACTCTTGAATGTCTGAGCAATGGGATACGGATTGATGATCGAACCATCAGGATTCTTGGGGAATCCCTGGGCTTCTCCGCTGGAGGCGTTCACAGGCGTGAAGCCGCTGCCACCAAGGCCTATTGTCACTCCGTAGGCTCCGGTGGGGGCACAAGCACCGGGATTCGAGCTGACCTGGTAGGTGCAGTTTGAATCAGGGAGATCTCTGGGCAGCTTTACAACATACGTGGCATGGCATAGTGACAGTATCCCGCAGATCAATGGGGCCCCTGTTACTGTGAACTCCGTGTCAGCCATTCCTATCGCCGTGAAAATCCTTGTTGCTGATACGCTGTAAGAAGGGGAATCGGTGTCGCTTGGCCCCAGGGTCCTGGTGAAGGCTTGCCCGTTGAGAATGTTGGCACTGAAAGAGAAGTGGCTGCCTTGTGGGTTGAAAATAATCGCAGCAGAAGGGGTCATAGTGCCCAGGACTCTCGCCCCAGCGAAAATAGTGAGTACGAGAACGGTTACGAGGGCCAAGAACATGTGTGCAGGTCGGCTCTCAATGCCCGACAGTGCTAGTCCCTCTCTCTGCGGAAATCCTGTCGGAAAACATGAAAGTGAAGACCGCCACAGCATGCTTCACGAGCAAGCCTAGTCTCGTCCAAAGTGCGGCTCCAATGATCAAGGACATTCCCAGCCATTCTAATGGGAGCATCATCGCGAAAAGCAGGAGAGTTGAGCGGCCCCGTTCGGTAACAGAATATTCTCAGCTAGCTCTCTTTCCAAATTGCCTTTTGGTACTGAATCCGGGCGGATTCGAACCGGCCACTCTTCGACCTGGATGATGACCTGACTTTGTCTCCAGAAACGAGGTTTGGCCAAGAGAAGCGGTCAGATAGTCAACTCCCCTTGGTCCCGCTCCCGTTATGTGAGAACGGGAGCCCGGGCAGCCAGGTCTCAGTTTCCGTTTGCGATTCTCACTTATACTGCGGTGTCCGGCGGCCACATCATCTATCCCTTGGACAGCAACCGGTTCTAGGGTCCTGCTTTCAGCCACCATACTGAGAAACTTGTTCCATCGTTCCAGAGAGGCAGTACCGGGCGAGCCTTCATCGATCCGGAAGTGTCAACCATTGTCACCTCGTCCAGACTGAAAGAGCCCATCGGACCCGTGGCCCCACTATTAGTCGCGTAAGACTTGGAAAAGTATAGCTTGTTGAAATTTGTCAAGGAGGCAATCGAACCACTCACCGACGGAGCTTCGACAACCCATTCCGCCGTTGACCGCGTCGCAATGGACCCAATCGTCGAGTTCGTCCAAGCATAGGTCCACCCTTGCGTAGCATCGTTGATCGAAGCAGTGAACTGTCTTCCGTCCCAGCTAACCTCGACCGTCACAACGTCTCCCGCGTGGGCTCCTGGCTGACGCAGAAGGCGTCCGCGAGCAGGGTACCATTCGTACCATGCGAAAACCGACGATACACCGTTGCTGCAGTCGTATTCTGTCCCGGCTTGTTCCACGGTATTTGACCCCCCAGCCCCATCTATTCCCACCCACTGGGCAGCGTAAGATTGGCCCGAGATGGAAGCGCAGTCAATCTGTGGAATCGTCCATGTCCCTTTCACATCGGTCACTGAACCGCTTAAAGACTGTAGGACGAAACCGCTCCAGTTCTGACTCTCGCGGGTTGTCATGACGGAGTATGGATTCCGTGGCGGGGTTGGAATGCCGAAATGGAAGAACTCGATGTTCGCAACGAATCCGGAGAGGAGAACTACAGCCACTAGGAGAACCGCAATCGCGACTGTGTAGGGTCGATGGCTTGGGGGTGGTGATGGATAGTACGTCGGAGGGTAGTAGACAGGGGAAGTAGGAGTCTGCGGGGCCGCGGCAGCCGGGAGAGGCGACGCGGTCGTAGGTGGTGTGGCGGGTGGTGTCTCGGGTGTAACTATGTTTCCGCACCAGGGACAGAATCTCGATGACTGCGAGATTCCTTTCCCACACTTAGAGCATCGAGGCGGTTCAACTGTTTGTTGAGGTAAGGGAGGGAGCGTAGCTTCGTGAGGCGGCGACGGGCCTTCAACAAATGGATTTCCACAATTTGTACAGAATTTGTCTCCCGGTGAGTGGTTCGTCCCGCACTTGTCGCATGTCGGCAACTAGATTCTCTTTAGAAAATGGTGCAAGCAAAGTTAAGGATTGTGAAAACCTAGCGTCACGAGATGAGGCTAGTCTCGCGTTTCTCCGTCTCGATTGTCGTTGGATTGAGTTGTGTTGTTTTGTGTTAATAGGCAAACATGATACTCATATTGACGGTTGCCAAAGAACTGTCCTAGCAAGTTTGATTTGCTCATATTCAGCCCAGATCGCGGAAATAAGCCCGAGATTTTCAGATCCGCCTGTCTCACGGCTAACCCCAGAGGAATAGGCGCCGCTTCCAAAACACTCGACAAGCCCATATTCGGCTGATCGTCATGGAATAGGCCCAGAATCATGCCCTGACAGCGAGAACCTCACCAAAAAATTTGTAATCGCTTGGCCGCCTCGAGAGACAAGACGGGAGAAACCGGGAGTCCAACACGTCTTCCACGCTAGAAATCGCCCAGAACAAGCCCTGAATCGCAATCTGTCCATCGACCACAACGCTCCCGCCCCGTGAAGGAAAAATGTTGACGATTCCATCATCTCAAAGTCAAAGACTCGCCCGTCCTATGCCCTGTCAGCCGGAAATCGCCTATTCTCACCGCCAGACAGGAAACGACCCGTCGAAAGACGACCGGGTAAGGACGCGGCCGTTTGAGACGTGAAACTCCCTCGCTTCTTCCTTATGGGATAAAGAGAAAATCGGAACAACTAGACATTCTTTCCTAGAGCTCTGGGGTCTTCCATCCATCAGTCCGAACATGACCCTAGCCGAATCCAAACAAAACTCGCGAACGGACTCGACCTATTCCACTTTGCTCGTTCTCGTTGGGTTTCTCTACGCTGGACGACACTTTCTTCAACCGAGCAGGTTCTTCACAATGGCCTCCGGGTTGAACAGCTCCAAGTCATTGTAACCCTGTCCCGTCCCGACCATCACCACCGGCTTCCCCATAACATACGACAGTGAAACAGCACTACCACCCTTAACATCAGCATCCAGCTTCGCCAAAATAATCCCGTCAATACTAACTGCCCCCGAGAAAGTCTTACCCTGCTCTAAAGCATCATTCGCAGTCAAAGCATCCACAACCAGAATCGTCAAATCCGGCCTAGTCACCCGAACAATCTTCCGCATCTCCTCCAACAAGTTCACATTCGTACCAATCCGCCCCGCCGTGTCAATCAAAACCACGTTCACACCATGAGCCCGCGCATAATTAACAGCGTCAAAAGCAACAGCCGCAGGGTCAGCCCCATACTGATGCTTAATCACCTTCACGCCAATCCGCCGCGCATGCTCCTCCAACTGCTCAATACTACCAGACCTGTATGTATCGCTCGCCGCCAACAGAACCGTCCTTCCCCTCTCCTGCAGAAGGTGCGCTAGCTTCGCGATACTGGTCGTCTTCCCGGTGCCGTTAATCCCTACAAACGCGATAACCGCCGGAACACCCTCCTCACGTTTCTTGTCCACAAAGCCGAACAAGTCCAACTTCCCAGCCCTGTCCATCACAGAAAACAACACGTCAGCCAGAATCGCCCTTACACGGTCCCGAGGGTTGGAAAACCTGGCGAACTGCACATCGGACAGCTTCTCCTTCAAAACAGAACAAACATGGTCAGCAACCGTGACCGCCACGTCACTCTGGATGAGCTCCAGCTGGAACTCTTCGAGAACCCGGTCTAGGTCCTTATCCTTCAGCTCAGTCTTTGTTACGCGGTCGTAGAAGTCTGCGAACTGGTTTTTGAGCCGGTCAAACAATCTCTACCGACCCGCCACCCTTCTTGCGAACCATCTCACTCAGCCTCGCACGGTAATCCTCCGTGGCCCCTAGTATCTGTCCCAGCTGCTGGGCAACACTGGTCCGAGCTCTATCAAGCTCGCTACTCCTCACACGAAGATCCTTCAAAGAATCATCAACAGTCTTCTCCACACACACACCTGCACCGATGCCGATAACGATCTTGTCAGAGCTCGCCAACTTACCCTTCACAAAGGAACCGGAGCCAATGGGAAGAAGCAACTCACTCCCCTCAGTCGTCCCTCTTACCCCCTCCAGCGTGCTAATCGCTGTCTGAGTCTCCGACATGGCCGCGCTGACAACGTCTAGACGAGACTGCAATACTCGAGCGGAGCCTTCCATCAGTCGAATCTCCGTCAAGGTCTGACGCATCTCATCATCGACACTCGACGCACTAGGTCGCGGGGCGGGGGCCGCGCGTCGTCTTGGAGTAGCCATCAGGCTTGCTCCCCTCCCATCGAAACTTCCTCTACCTTTTGCACTCGAATCTCGAACCTTCGAGCCTTGTGCCGGCTGCCAATATCAGCGTAGAGGTTTTCGACAGCATCATCAGATTTCACAGCGTTGAATTCCTTGAGAAAGGGGAGGTTCTCGCCTCTCTTCCGAATCTCCCCAGAAATCCTAAAGCGTTTGACTTGGCTCAACTATCACTCTTCTCTGATTCAAAAGTGGACGCGGGGCCCACCCGGTACTTAAACACCCTAGTCCATCTGGAAAACGCGGCTGAGCGCCAACAGCTCCCCCCCGAGAGTGAGCGAGCCAACAACTGCGCCCTTGGAGTTAACAACAACACCACACTTAGGATATGGAATCCCGGAATTTACTGTTCCCTTCTCAACAGGAACACCAAGTGTTTGGCTGATTTTTCTCATCTCAGACTCGGTGATAATCGGGTTGGCCAGAACGCCATTGTTGGAAGCCGAAGCGAGCGCTCCAACGTGGGGTAGGCCGCCGATCGTAGTGGTTGATACAGGAACGTCCAGAACCTTGTTAATCGCATCAACAGTGGGGGGTTTCAGTCTCGGGTCCAACACTGCGCCATAATCGTTGCATAAGACAATGTTGCCGAGAGCTGTCCTCCGCTCTGGTAGCACTTCAACTCTCACACCCACGGTCTCCAGCAGGCGCAACTCAGGACCGGTCGTTATGTAGGGAACAATAATCGAGTTCGAGTTCCCAGTCACATATATTCCAACGAGTCTAGAATCCGCAATCCCTACGGCAAACGCGTCTACTCCCAGCGCGTGTTCGAAGCTAGCCAACTTCTTCGGCGACACGCCGGCCGGGAGAATGGTCAGTCTTTCGTTTGCGAACGAGAAGATACCTACGTTGGGATCTCCGAAAACATCAGAGAGAACTACTGGCACGTGTCATTTTCCCTCACCCGGAAAGACGATGACGCGTCCGTCCTTATCCTTCACAGCCCGAACCCGAATCCTGCGAGGCGGCTTGCTAATTCCCCGCTCCCAAAGCATGTGATTGGCCTCCTCGCTTATCGAGACCTCATCCGTTTTCATCCGACGTGCAATGAACTCCCTCAAGTATCGAACGGCTCTAGGCGTGCGCTTCTTTCTGGGAGTGTTCCAGACACGGCGCATATTGATGTCATAGAACTTTTCCTCAACAATCTCGAGCTCTTCCTCCTCTTCTTCGGGCGCAGCTTTCTCGGTTTTTTTGGGCTCCTTCTCCGGAGCCTCAGTCTCCGCTTCTTTCTCTACTACCTCTTCTTCTTCTTTTTCGGCGCCTTTCTCCAGTTCCTTCTTTTTCTTCGGCTGTTCTCCTACTTCCTCTTCTTCCGCTGCCTCTTCTCCCGATTCCACTTCGGGCTGAGGAGCCTCTTCTTCCTCTTCCTGTACTTTCGCTTTTTTCTTCCGCTCCGGTTTTTCCTCCTTCTCTTTCTTTTTCTTCGGAGCTTTCTTACTCGGGGCCAATAGTTAGTCTACACCTTGATCTTGGTCTTTCTCCAGTTCCGCTGCTTCGGGTTTCTTCGAACCTTTCCATGAGTCCGCGCCACAACCCAAGATGGGACAGGCTGAGCCTGTTTCAGCGCATGAGAGAGATGCTTCTTTTTTCCAGAAGGCTTGTGCCGCGCCATTCTCCTATGCCCTCCGAATCTTGATATCCTTACGTTGGGATTGAAGCTGCATCAAGGTCTTTTTCAGCTGCTCATCCGTGACCGGGTTCTGGAGCCTTCCCTGCTGAGCGAGCTGTATCAGTTGCATCTCAATCTCCTCAGCGAACTCAGGCTTCACCATGCGAATATTGGTCAGGCGCTGCCTTGCTTCCGGGGTAAGAATCTGCCGGAGGATCGACTGCTTCTGTCGTTCGACCTGTTGATGTGCCTGAGCCCGACGTTGCTCGTCGACAGCTGATCGTTGCATCTCAGCCATCCTACGTCGGCGTAACATTTCAAGCTCATCATCCGTGTAGTCTTCCTCAGACATAGCTCTGGACCTCGCGGGGCCGAGCCTTCTCTACCTTAGAAACTTCGGCCGCCGCTCGACTCAAGAGTGCCATGCCCTCGCGAGTCAGTTTCCGACCCTTCTTCCCG
This sequence comes from Candidatus Bathyarchaeota archaeon, assembly GCA_005888735.1. Taxonomy (GTDB): domain Archaea; phylum Thermoproteota; class Bathyarchaeia; order 40CM-2-53-6; family 40CM-2-53-6; genus BA-19. Next base: position 36,347 of record VBBN01000020.1, on the reverse strand, counting down.
TCGATCGCCACAAGCTCGGCCTTTTGCAGCTGCTGGAGTGGTTCCCGTATCGCAGAGCCTCCAGACCGGACATGGTGCTCGGGCCGGTTCCCCTTTCCTCCTCGACCGCCGTACTGAACACGGAGACGAGAAACACCCACTGATCCGTGAACATAGAGCTTCCGCATCAAGGACGCGCACCGGTAGTACCACCAATCCGGGTCTTGGGGGGGTCTTTTCTTGTTCGCTCCGGTCTTCGCAAACTCAGACCAAGGAGGAGGCGTAATGTCTCCCACGTTCTGCTTCAAGTGCTTGGCTAGCTGTTCGACGAGTTCATTGGCAGGGACTTCAAATGCTGTGGGCAAATAGGCATCCTTGTAAAGCTAAATTTTCTTCGGGGAAAACGGAAAGGGGGCAATATAAGGGTTCAGAGAAAACCGTCTATTTTGCGATTGACCTTCCTACAAAGGAAACCTCTTGGCGACTCCGCACGAGAGACATGTTATCACGACTCTCGGGTTGCCCTTCGAGGTTCTAACGCGAGCGTTCCGTCCCGGGATCAACGGCATGCCGCAGTTCTTGCACAAAAAGCGCTTCTCGGCACTAGGAATCCTTGCTTTGGTGCGCTTTGAAATTTTCCATGCAAGCTCTACATATCTTCTAGCTAGACTCTGGTCAGTGGCTACAATATCCTTCGCACGGCGGAGAAGTATCTCGATCCTCTCGCCGGCAATCGTTCTCACCTCCAGGCGAGTTATCCGATGACCTCTCCGATGCTTTCTTGTCATGGAAACCGTTAACCTGTCATACTGCCTGACCTTTCCAAGGGTCGGACCGTTGGTGCTGTCACTGGTTTTGGCCGAGTCGTCGTTAGAACTGGTGCCTAATGAGCTAAACAATCATTCTGCGATTCTAAGCTGGGCTCGACGGAAGCGGAAGACTCCGGCGGAACTGATCCTCGACCAGACTTACCATCACGCCGCCATCCTCCGGCTCCCACATCGCGGAGCAGGACGCGGCCGTCCCGACATCATCCATCTTTCTCTGCTCCTCGCCTTGGGTTCCCCACTCAGTCTCGAGGGACATCTCAGATGCTACGTGCACACCCGTGACAACCATTTGATCACAATTAGCCCACGAGTCCGGCTTCCGAGAAATACTGACCGTTTTGTCGCCTTGGTCGAACAGCTCTACAAAGAGAGGGCTGTGCCGCCAACTGGCCCTCCACTCCTATCCCTGTCCAAAATGAGTCTGCCCGAGATTCTTGACAAGCTTGGAGCCGATATGACTGTTGCACTTACAACGCAAGGGGCACCCAGACTGATGGCCGACATTGCCCAGTCAATGGTAGGTTACAAGAGACCGGTGCTTCTGGTCGGAGCCTTCCCCGAAGGCCATTTCTCAAATACGACCCTGCAGGCAGCGGATGCAACGTACCGCATCGATCGGAGACGCCTTGAGGCATGGACGGTCGTGGCTCGAGCGGTCTACGATTTTGAAACGGCAGCGAACAGAAGCATCCCGGCAACCACCCTTATGTAGACCGCGACCGAACTTCGCGCTGCGGCATACGAGAAATGGCCTCCGACATGGAGTTGACGAGGAGGAAACGAGAGCTCGAACTCCGCCGGAAGATGCTTCAACTCCAGAACAAGACTTCCACGAAGGCAGCACAGAGAGAGGACGTTGCCAAGAAGGATCCGAGTATCTACGTCAAGGGGGTACTGATAGGCCGCGGGGAGGAGGTTCTGGAGACAGCGAGAAGATACTATCCAGCGGAAATTGCTGAGCTCGAAACGAAACTCGCGGCACTCATACAAGAGGGAAAGCTGAAAGGGCCAATATCTGCGGAGGAACTCTACTCTTTCCTGCGACAGCTTGGTCTTCGTTTCAGCCTTGACATCAAAATCCGGGTCAGCGAACACGGCCGTCTCAAGAGTCTGGAAGAGAGGCTCCGCGACCAGAAAAACTAGCCGCGCACCAGTTGAGACTATCGTCTAGTCTCGATGGGTTCTCCACACGTAGTCATAGTACTACTTGGTTTCGTTGACAGGCACGGAAGGTATTTTTTCGTTACGAGAGTGAATAGAACGAATAGTCCTTGGCAGCCACAGCGCGAGCCTTTGACCTCCCACTAAAGTGCACACCGGAAGAGTCCAAGCACTTTGTCGAGCCGGCGCTTGCTGAAGCTGAACAGTCGAACTATGTCGAAGCGCTAGACATTGTCTCGACCGGTCTAAACGCACATCCGGCCTCAGAGGGACTCCTATTTCTGAGAGCATATCTGGACTACAAGCTTGCTGATGCAATGAGCAACCAGCTAAGCTCTCTTCCAAAAGCCATCCAGTCACTAGGAGCGGGTCTCTTGCTAGTCGACGGCGGTGCCACAACCACGCTTCTGGGACGGTTCCAGGAAATAATCAGAGTGCTTGGAGACGCCGACAACGCTGTTGAGGAGCTCCTCCAGGTCAATCCTCAAAATGAGGAGGTTACAGCGTTCAAAGGGTACATTGACGGAAAACTCCAGAAGCTGGCTCAGGAGTCTGAAAATCTCGGAACGACCTTCAACAACAGCCCTCATATTGCTGGAGGATTTTGTGTCGGTTGCAAGAAAAGCATCTCCTTCGACAGTCAGACTGTTGTTTTCAGAAGGGCTACAGCTTCACAGCTTGAAGTCTGGCATCTGCCCTGCTTCCAGAAGCTCGGTCCACAGGTCAGTCAACCTTCGTGACTCTTGCGGGTACGATTAGGCCAGCGGAATTCACCTCTATTCTAGCGTTCTCCTTTGCGAACTCTCTCGTCACATACCCGAGACCTACAACACTTCTTGACTTCGGAGAGTAAGCAGAGCTTGTAATTCTCCCAACCTCGTTATCCTCGTGCACAATGGGCGACCCAGGGAGTGCAGGAGTCTCGGTTTCAAGTTGTAGCTGGACAAGTTTCTTGTTTACCCTGCCGATATGGGTCGCTCGCGCGACAACCTCCTGTCCCATGTAACAGCCCTTCGAATAGCTAATCGCATCCGCATAGCCGGCTTCAAGAACGATAGTGTTCTCATTCACGTCCACTCCCATCCTCGGGGTGCCTCTCTCTATCCTGTAGACATCAAGCGCTGACAGTCCAACAGGACCCGCACCTATGTCTTGTGCTTTCAGAAGCAGGCCTTGCCAAACGGGCTCAGCTTCGTCTCTCGGAATGAATAGATCGTAGCCTCCGAGGCCGGTTCGGTCTCGGTTCACCACTAGGGATGGTCCAATGCTCAGGTGGCGGAGGGGTTGGAGTTCTTGGACATTGACTCCTAGCACTGTCTTGATCACATCGGTTGCGCGTGGTCCCTGAACGGTCAAGCGGACCAGCTCGTCGGTCAGGTCAGATAGCCGAACATCTTCGGTAACAATGAAACGGTCGAGAAAGGACTTCACGTTCTGAGCAGAGACGTCTCCCGTGTCAACTAGAAGGCTCTCGTCCTTGAGGTACAGGTAGAGGTCCGCAATCACGCGGGCTTTGGTGTTGAGGAGTAGTGAGTGGACCCCGCTCCCCGGGTAGAGTTTTCCGACGTCGTTCGTGACAAGCCCGTTGAGGAACGGTAGCCTGTCCTTTCCATCAACGGCCATCACTCCTAGATGGGAGAGGTCTGCAAACCCTGCTGATTTGCCCAGCATCAAGTACTCATCGGAGGTGTTGGAGAACCAAAGGGGGACGCGCCCATGTGCGAGTTCAGCACCCATTTTCTCGTGGTGTAAGACTAGAGGATTCTGCATGGCTCGAGAGCAGTTGTGAATGGGGTTGAGTATAGACATTATCCAGTGACGATGTTGCAGCCCTGGCGAGTCTCGATTTGTTAGATTCCCTAAGACCATGGTCTTATACGAGACCCCGAAGAGTCCGGCTACGCGGGTGGTCATAGGGCAAGATGGCGGGGCTCAGAGGAAGAGACCTCCTGTCCCTAGCGGAGTTCTCCTCGAAAGAGGTCGACTTGATTCTCAAGACTTCATTGATGCTCGCCCGTCAGAAAAGGCCGCGACAGAGTCTAAGGGGCAGGACAATAGCGATGATCTTTCAGAAACCGTCCACCCGTACTCGAGCCTCGCTTGAGACCGCGGTAAACCAACTGGGGGGACACGGGATGTACCTGAGTTGGAACGAGATGCAGCTAGGGCGGGGAGAGACGATTGCAGATACGGCGCGCGTTCTCGACAGGTACGTGGACGTTATTGCAGCACGGGTCTTCGCCCACGCAACTCTCCAAGAACTGGCGGAGCACGCCAAGGCTCCCGTCGTCAATCTTCTCTCCGACGGTTACCATCCATGCCAGACCCTCGCCGACCTTCTGACACTGCTACAGTACAAACGACGGTTGCGAGGTTCAAAACTGGCCTATGTCGGAGACGGCAACAATGTCTGCAACAGTCTCATGATAGGATGTGCTAAGACAGGTGTGAACATCAGCGTCGCATGTCCCGACGGCTATCGGCCGGCAGAGGAAGCCGATAGGCTTGCACGGAAGGCAGCCGCAGAGTCGGGTGCTACTCTCGAGATCACGGACGACCCCGAAGTGGCTGTGAAGGGTTCAGACGCTGTGTACACGGACACCTTTGTCTCGATGGGAATGGAGAATGAGAAGGAGAAGCGGCTCAGAACCTTCCTTCCCATGTACCAGGTCAACAGTTCCCTTTTTTCACTAGCCAAGCCAGGGGCGATATTCATGCACTGTCTTCCAGCGCATCGAGGAGAGGAAGTCACCGGTGATGTGCTTGATGGTTCCCGTTCTGTGGTCTGGGACCAGGCTGAAAATCGGTTGCACACTGCGAAAGCTCTTCTGAGCCTGATTCTCTAGCCCGCAGCCTTGGACCCGGGCCCACTCATAATTGCCTCGACCGGGGACCCGGCCTCCCAGAACATTGCGACAAACCTGATTGAGAATCATAACTTTCTTCCCGAAACCCCGGCCGCTGTTGGCCATGCCAGCTATGTTAGTGGAGATGTTCGTCTTCTAGTTCAAGGGAAGGAGTGCATCTATGTTGAGCCTACCGATGTGAACATTCCCGCTCGGTTCGTAATTTTCGCCTCGAAACATCGAAGCTCGTCTGGAAGACCTGCGCTGACCGTGCACGCTACTGGGAATCTGACCAAAGAGTCGGAGTATGGAGGACGACGTGAGGAGATCTCAATCGTCGAGGCCTACAGGGTCAAACAAGCACTAGCAATCCTTGCAGGAGAGGTCGAGGATTCAAGCCTCAAAATTGAGGTGGCGATGGAGGCTACCCACCACGGGCCTACAAGTTTTTCTGTCCCCGTTTGCTTCGTCGAGGTTGGAAGCGGACCAGGCGAATGGTCCGACCGAGCCTTGGGGCTCATAGCCGCAAACGCGATCATGGGGGCCGCCAAGACCACTTCAGGGGGTGGGATTAATGCTGTTGGGTTTGGCGGCCCGCACTATTCGCCCAAGCACACAAGGCTCAACATCAACGGAGATTACGCTATAGGCCACTTAGTTGCCAAGTATGCGTTTGACCGCGGAGTTTCTGAGGATATGGTCCGGGAGACTTTCCATAAGACGGTGGGTGGATGTAGCACAGCTGTCATCGACTGGAAGGGAATCAAAGGGGAAGACCGGCGGAACCTTGTCGAACGGCTTCAGAAGTGGGATGTCGAGGTTGTCAGAATCTAACCAAGCCCCAGAGGGAGCATAGGGTCCGACGGTCCGGGTATTGTTTTTCGTGTGAAGAATAGCTAAAAATAGGGCGCGGCTCCGCCGTCATCTCTAACCACACGGAGGGCTCAAGTTGGGTGTAAGAACATTCGTACAGTCTACCAGGCGTCTCTTTCATGTTGCCCAAAAGCCCAATCGTGACGAAGTCATGCTTCTCATAAAAATCAGCCTACTCGGCGTCGGAATAATCGGTGGCATCGGTTTCGTCATTCGAATCCTCTTCTGGGTCGTCGGACTATACCAGATTCCGCCCAGCCAACAACCAGCCACGAGCGGATAGACAAGGAGCGAGCGTGAGTACTTTTTGGCGACCCAAACCCAGAAAACCTCAGTCTACGCGGTCCGAACGACAAGCGGTCAGGAGCGGACAGTCGTAGACCTCATGGCTAGCAGAGCCAGTACAAAGAAGCTTCCCATCACCGCAATCCTCGCGCCTGAGGTGATTAAGGGATACGTTTTCGTCGAAGCCGCTGGACCCCATTTTGTAGACGAGGCAATCGCCGGAACACGGCATGCTCGGACCCGAACCAAGGGAGTCGTCTCAACCGCAGCCATCGAACGCTTCATCGTCACCAAACCAGTTATCGAGGAGCTTGGCGTCGGAAACCTCGTCGAGGTTGTCGGCGGACCATTCAGGGGCCTCAAAGCGAAGATTACTCACGTGGACAAGGTGAAGCAAGAAGTGGTCATCGAGCTTTTGGAAGAGGGGTTCGCGACGCTTCCGATTACTGTTCATGCTGACTATGTGAAACTGACGAGTAGAGGAGAAGGAGAAAGTGCCAGAGAAGAAAACAGTTGACGCGCTCATAGACGGGGGTAAAGCAACCGCGGGTCCCCCGCTCGGGCCGGTACTCGGACCTCTCGGGGTTAACGTGCTTCAGATAGTTAACAAGATCAACGAACTAACCAAGGCATACGCGGGGATGAAGGTACCCGTCAAAATAGTCGTCAATGTGGAGGACAAGAGCTTCGATGTGGAAATCGGAACTCCGACAACATCCGCCCTTATCGTCAAGGAACTCGGAGTCGAGAAAGGGTCAGGCACACCGAAAACGGTGAAGGTTGGCGATCTTAGCCCTGAGAGTATCATAAAGATCGCCCAGATGAAACGGACCGACAGCTATGCCAAGGCTCTCAAGTCAGCCGTCAAAGAAATAGCAGGCACCTGTGTCAGCATGGGAGTCACAATTGGGTCCAAGGATCCGAGAGAGTTCATGAAGGAGCTGGACAAGGGAGCCTACGACAGCGCGTTGAAAGGTGCTGAATAGAGGCGAGTAAAAGTGCCAGTTTCGAAGGACGTTTTGACGAAAGCGCTTGCGGACGTCCGCGCTAAGACCGAGAAGCGCAAGTTTACCCAGAGCATCGAGCTCGCAGTTAAACTTCGAGAGCTCGACCTGAAGAGGCCCGAATCAAGAATCAACGAGAACCTAGAACTTCCTACCCCCCCGGACAAGGACTTGAAAGTCTGTGTCATTGCCGGAGGCGACCTGGCCACAAGAGCACGCAGCGCTGGAGCCGACATGGTCATAGGGAGAGAGGATCTGGAGAAGGTGGGGCGTGAAAAGAAGGAAGCGCGCAAAATCGCGAACAGCTACGATTTCTTCGTGGCAGAAGCCCCGCTGATGCCTCTAGTAGGCAGGACCCTCGGGCAGATTCTAGGGCCCAGAGGCAAGATGCCAACTCCGATCCCTCCCACAGCCCAGATCGACGAGGTGATCAAACGCCACCGAAGAAACGTCCGATTGAAAATGAAAGATCAGCAGGTCATCCAGTGCAAGGTGGGAACCGAGGACATGGCCGATGACTTATTGGTGCAGAACATTCAGACAGTCATTTCAAGGCTTGAGGCGAAACTGGAGAAGGGTCCGAAGAATATTTCCTCTATCATGCTAAAGGAAACGATGGGACCACTGGTCAAAGTCCCCATGACTAGGGAAGCGTAGAACAATGCCGACTAGGAAAGTCGCCGAATGGAAGAAAGTAGCAGTGCAGGAGCTCCAGCACCTGCTCGAAAAATATCCGGTAATAGCCGCAGCCGACCTCACCAAAGTTCGTTCCTCTCAGATCCACGAGCTTCGGAAACGTCTCCGGGACAGGGTCACGATGCTGGTCACTAAGAATAACCTACTCCGTAAGTCCGTCGAACTGTCTGATCACGAGGGCTCAAAGCTGGGCGAGTTTGTGAAAGACCTTCAAGGCTCAAACATTCTCCTCTTCACAGACACAAACCCGTTCTCACTCATCATTCTCCTTGAGAAGAGCAAGGTTCGAGTCCCTGCGAAAGCAGGAGATGTTGCAACAAACGAGATAATGGTCCCCGCCGGTAACACTGCTCTCGCCCCGGGACCAGTCATCAGCGAGTTCGGAGAGGTTAAGGTTCCAACGAGAATTGAAGGTGGGAGCATATGGGTGGCCAAGGATACCGTAGTCGCAAGGCAAGGTGACGTGATAACACCGAAGATGGCATCAGTTCTCTCCAAGCTGGGCTTGAAGCCGATGGAAGCAGGTCTAACCCTCAGCGCAGCGTTCGACAACGGGTCCATCCTGCGGCCTGAGGAACTAAGCTTCGACATCAATGCGTACAAGTCCGATCTTCACCAGGCCCTATCTGATGCCTTCGCCCTGGCAATCGCGGCGGACTACATTACTCCGGAAGTCGCACCGAGAATGATCAGCAAAGGGCTCAAAGAGGGGCTTGCACTTGCGGCAGCAAGCGGATTTCTCGAGTCCGGAGCTGTCGAACACGTCTTTAGACGAGCAATAGCCAACGCGACCGTTCTAAATCAGAAAATCGGTGACATAGACTCCGGAAATGCTTAAGTGTAGGACGGAACTCTCCGCATAGAAATTCGCACTAAAGAAGGGTAGAGACGGGAAAATCATGAAGTATGTCTACGCCGCACTTCTTCTCCACTCAGCTTCCCAGCCCATAACAGAGGAAAATGTGAAAAAAGTCATAACGGCAACAGGCGGTCAGGCAGACGAGGTCCAGGTAAAAGCACTGGTTGCTGCCTTGGCAGAAGTCAATATCGCGGAGGCTCTAAAATCAGCTGCAGCCATGGCGCCCGTTGCCGCCGTCGCCGCGGCTCCAGTAGAGGCAAAGAAGGAAGAGAAAAAGCCCGCTGAAGACGAAAAGAAGAAGGAAGAGGAAGCGCTAGCAGGGCTTGGAGCCCTCTTCGGCTAGGCTGCACCATTAGGAGGTACGCGGTATAGCTCCGCACAGTCTTCTTCACTCGTCCAAGTTCATGTAGAACTACGGGACTCTCCGATTTTTCCACTTTCCCCAGGAGAACGACAGGGGACTCCCCAGTTGTTTGAAATAGACGAGAACGAATTCGCGCTTCCAGTATTCAGAGACCTAGGCTTCAACAGGAAGACTTGTCCGAACTGCGGAAGCCACTTCTGGTCCTCCAATCCTAAACAGGAGACCTGCGGCGAGGTTCCATGCCAAGGATACAGTTTTCTCGGAAATCCGCCGACCAAAAGGGCTTATGATATTCGCGAGATGCGCATTCAGTTCCTCGACTACTTTGCCGAGAGAGCTCACACAAGAATCAAACCCTATCCAATTGTCGCCAGGTGGCGCAACGATGTCTACTTGGTAGGCGCGTCGATCTACGACTTCCAGCCCTACGTCACTGAAGGCATCATTCCCCCGCCTGCAAACCCCCTCGTCATCAGCCAGCCATGCATCCGTTTCACCGACATAGAGCGCGTTGGTCCTACCGCCGGACGGCACGGCACATTCTTCGAAATGGGAGGACACCACGCCTTCAACCGAGACGGGCAGGAGGTCTATTGGAAAGATGAAACGATACGCTTTCACCACCAACTGCTCTCCAACGTCCTAGGAGTACCGTCTGATGCAATAACCTACAAAGAACACTTTTGGTCGGGAGGCGGAAACGCGGGTCCAGACCTTGAAGGCATAGTTGCTGGACTGGAAATATCAACCCTAGTCTTCATGAAATACAAGACAACGGGAAACGAGCTGGTCCCGATACCCATCAGAACCGTCGATACGGGATACGGGATTGAGAGGTGGTCCTGGCTTTCCCAAGGCTCCCCGAGCGGCGTCCACGCAGTCTACGCTCCACTTCTCAAAGACACCATGGCTATGGCGAACATGACGGTTGATGACGCCCTGGCCACCGCGGTGACGCATGCTGCAGGAATGTTCTACGCGGATGGAAAGCCATGGCGGCCAGCTGCGATTAGCTGGCTATCGAACCAGACAGGGCTTGAAGCCTCCAGTCTCCAGGAGACCATCCACACAAAGACCCTCTCCTTCCTGCTAGCTGAGGGAGTCGTCCCCTCGAATGTTGGAGAAGGCTACCTCGCCCGCCTCATAATTCGACGAGCCGTGAGGCTCAGCAGGTTGCTGGGAGTCTCAGACAGGTTGCCTGAGATCGTGGAAGCACAGGTCAAGTTCTGGAGTGGAGACTTCCGAACGTTGAGAGAAATGAGGACCGAAGTATTGGAAGGTCTTAGAGTTGAGGTGAAGAAATACGAGGAGACTATATCGAAGGGGTCAGAGGCTGTCGCGCGAATAGCCAAAGAACTGTCGAGTAGGGGAATCACGAGAGTCCCTTTGCAGCAGCTGGTAGACTTGTACGATTCACAGGGACTACCTCCTGAAATCGTCAAAGAGAGAGCGGAAAAGCTAGGCGTAGAAGTAGACGTTCCCGATAACTTCCTCGCCCTAGTCGCGGAGCGACAGTCCAAGCATGCTACTATCGAACAGGCTCAAACCGACAGCGCGGTCGACGAGAACCTGGCCGCATTGCCCGCTACTCGGGCGCTATACTATGAGGACCAGTACCAGACGAGATTCAAGGCCAGTGTCCTAGCCCGTCCGGGGGGGAAATCGGTTGTTCTCGACCAGACCTGTTTCTATCCGCAGGGAGGCGGGCAACCGGGCGATAACGGTGAGTTAAGCTTCCAAGGTGGAATGGTGAATGTTGTCGATGCTAAGAAAGTCGGTGGAGTCATCGTCCACTATCTGGACAAGCCGCTGCCCGATCAAGTGGAGCTCGTAGATGGAGAGATTGACTGGAACAGACGCCAGAGCTTGATGCGACACCACACCTCGACCCACGTGCTCATCGGAGCCGCACGAAGGGTCCTAGGTGAACACGCATGGCAAGCGGGGGCGCAAAAGGATACGGACACCAGTCGGCTTGACATCACCCACTACAGAGAGATTACCGACAAGGAACGGGAGAAAATGGAACGTTTGGTCAACCAAGTCATCCTGAGAAACGTACCGGTTCAAGCCTCATGGCTGGCACGAGAGAAGGCCGAGGCGAAGTACGGCTTCCGCCTCTACCAAGGAGGAGCGGTTCCAGGGGCCAAAATCCGAGTCGTCACCATACAAGGGTGGGATGCCGAGGCCTGCGGGGGAACTCACTGCGAGCGAACAGGAGAGCTTGGTATCTTAAAGATCGACAAGATTGGGAGATTGCAAGACGGCGTCGAGCGAATAGAATTCTCCGCAGGAGAGTCCGCCCTACGCCACATCAGTAGCAACTACGACATACTTTCCAAGACAAGCAAGATCCTAGGAACTAGTATTGACCAGTTGCCCATCGTTGCAAAGTCGATTGTTGAGGAGCGGGACGAATTCGCGAAGGAGCTGAAAAAACTCCGGGAGAAAACGGTCGAGTCAAGGGTCAAGCGCTACGCGCGTCGGGCCAAGACAATCGGCCCCGTCAAACTGGTAAGCGAAAAGGCTCCCGTGAGGAAAGGGCAGGACCCTATCGACCTCGCGAACAGGCTGAAAGAACTTGATCCATACAATGTGACCATCATCTTTGAGGTGTCAGACAAAGTTCAGATCGTCGTTGCAGCCGGGGATGAGGCTGTGAAAGCCGGGGTAAACGCTGCACAGGTGGTCTCAGCGGTTGCGACTATGATCGGCGGCCGAGGAGGCGGGCGGGCACACTTTGCTACGGGAGGAGGACCGGCCAAGGACATGGTTGATGTGGCCATGGCAAAAGCCGCCGAGATTATCGCTAGTCAAGTCCGAATACAAACACCGAAGGCCGAAAGAGTGGCCTAGATGTCCCGCAAGTTCAACTGGCGGACCCTGGAGCGCAGGTGGCAGAGAAAGTGGTCGCTGTCAAGGATACACGAGGCAGAGCCGGTTCGGGGCAAAACCAAGTACTTTGTAACCGCAGCTTTTCCGTATCCTAACTCCCCCCAGCACATCGGACACGGTAGAACCTATACTCTAGCCGATGTGAACGCCCGTTTTCATAGGATGCGAGGGTACAACACTCTATTTCCGATGGCCTTCCATCTCACAGGGACCCCCATATTCGCAATGTGCAAAAGACTCCAGGCCCACGACCCTGAGATAATCCGGACTTTCACCCATATCTATGGTATTCCCAAGTCGAAACTGGAATATCTCAAAGAACCCTTGAACATGGCCCGATACTTTCGCGATGAAATACGAAAAGGCATGGTCGAAATTGGATTCTCGATCGATTGGCGGAGAGAGTTCACCACCGTGGACACCCTCTACAGCAGATTCATCGAATGGCACTTCCGTAAGCTAAGGGCACTGGGGCTTATAACCCGTGGAACTCATCCTGTCGGATGGTGTCCAAACGACAATGGGCCGGTAGGATACCATGACACGCAGGGAGAGGTTGAGCCCGAAATTGGAGAGTCCTTTCTGGTCAAATTCGAGAGAGACGGAGTAGTCTACCCAACGGCGACCTTGAGGCCGGAGACAGTCTTTGGAGTGACAAACCTATGGTTGAACCCAACTGCCAACTATGTCAGAGCAGAAGTTGACGGAGAAACATGGGTCATCAGTAAAGATACTGTAGAGAAACTGCGGCATCAAAATCGCGCTGTCAAAGTCCTCAGAGAAGTCGATCCGAAGGATTCGTTTTGGAAGACCGTGGAGAACCCTGCAACAAAGTCCCCGGTACCAATTCTCCCGGGAGAATTCGTCGACCCGTCAAATGGAACAGGAGTGGTGATGTCAGTTCCAGCGCACGCACCCTACGACCTACAGGCTCTGAACGACCTGAAGGGCAAGGAAAGCGGCTCAGACCGAGCAGCCCAGGTGGATAGCGTCAAGCCTTTCCCGATAATCCGGCTCGAAGGATCATCGGACCTTCCCGCCGAGGACATCATCAAAGAGTTCCACGTCGCCGACCAGAAGGACCCTCACCTCGAAGATGCAACTAAGGAACTCTACTCAAGAGAATTCCACCGAGGAATAATGATGGAGAACACGGGGACGTACTCGGGGCTCTCGGTTGGGCAGGCGAGAGAAATGGTTGTTCAAGAATTCACTCGGAATGGAAAGATAGCTAAGCTTTACGAGATCAAGAACAGACCCGTGTTCTGCCGTTGCGGCTGGGAATGCGTCGTTCACATCCTATCGAACCAATGGTTCATCAACTATGGAGACCATGAATGGAAAAAACTGGCCCACGATTGCCTGGCCAGCATTGCCTTGCTGCCGGAAGACTCTATCGGACAGTTCAACTACACTATCGACTGGTTGAAAGAACGGGCGTGTGCTAGGAAAGTCGGCCTGGGCACCCCTCTTCCATGGGACAAGGAATGGATCATCGAGTCCCTGTCAGACTCCGTCATCTACATGGCATACTATGTCCTCGCCAAGTTCGTCTCGAAGAAATGGATGGCTTTCAAGAAACTTGAGAAGCTCTCTCCCGAGATCGTCGATGGTTTCTTCGGCTATATCTTTCTGGGCGAAGGAAACCCAGATACGGTTACCAGGAGCACCGGCCTTCCAAGACGAATTCTGGACGCGATTCGCGGAGAGTTTCTCTACTTCTACCCCGTTGATATGCGGCACTCGGGAAAGGACCTGATTCCCAACCACTTCACCTTCTACATCTTCCACCACTCGGTCTTGTTCCCGCGCGAACGTTGGCCAAAGGGGATAGTCGCCAACGGATTCGTTATGATGGAAGGGACAAAGATGTCAAAATCGCTGGAAAATATCATTCCGCTCCGCCAGGGAATCGCGAAGTATGGTGCTGACCCCATACGCATCGGAGTGATGGCGACGGCCGAGCTGGGGCAGGACACTGACTTCAGCGAGACTCTAGTAACCTCAATCCAGGAGAAACTGGTTAGTCTGATGAATCAGACTCGGAAGCTGGGCCATAAGCGAAAAGGCGCCATGAGTTCCCCTTCGAGCCTCGACAAGTGGATGTTGAGCCGACTGAACGACGCGGTGAAAGAGGCTACGGGCTCAATGGAGAAACTAAGGGTCAGGGAAGTCATCAACAGAATACTCTACCAGCTGGATAATGAACTGTCATGGTACCAACGCAGGTCCGCAGTGAAGAGTTCGAAGACTGACAATAGAACCTCTGTCTTGCGGAAAGTGTTTGAAGCTAGAAGCAAGATGCTCGCGCCCGTAGCTCCGCATGTTGCCGAGCAGATGTGGCACGCTCTGGGGAACAAGGGACTTGCATCAATGGTGAATTGGCCGGATTTCGATGCTGGCCTAGAAGACCCTGTCGCCGAGCAGGGCGAATGGCTGATCAAGGAGCTTTTGTCTGACACAGGGGAGATTGTAAAAGCCACCGGCCTGAAACCGGGCAAAGTCGTCTATTATGCGGCACCTTCTTGGAAGTGGCGGATCTACATGAGCAGTCTGGAGTCTGCGAGCACTGCGAAGATAAGTCAAGGAGTGTTCCTCAGCAAAGTCATGGACGATGCAGAGATGCGCAAGCTTGGAAAAGAAGCGGCGGACTATGCGACCAAAGTGGTTCAGCAGGTAAGGGAAACACCGGAAGGCCTCCGACAGTCAAGATTGAAAGCTGGTCGTCTTTCGGAGAAAGAGATTCTTCGCCAGGCGCGAGAATTTCTCTCGAAAGAGTTGAAGGCGGAGGTCGATGTTTGGGAAGCGAAGGAAGCTGGTGCGTATGATCCGAAGGGGCGCGCTAGGTTTGCGGAACCGTACCGTCCGGCAATACTGGTTGAATGACTAGAGAACCCTCACTCCGACCTTACAGGAGGCGCAGAACTGGTAAATCGCGTAGATTTGCGGAGGACTTCGCCCATCTTCGAGATTGTGGACCATGACAGCCACCATTTCCTGCATACATGGTGAGTGGCGTGACTCTTCCATCTGATTCACTTCGACTTTCGAATCCTTGGGCCTCGCCTTCTCCAATTGCTCCACCAAATCCTCCACTTTTCGCATGGAGAATTCTTCGAATGGAACATGTGAAACCCCTTTCAAATTACTCTGAGTCGACTTTGGAGAAGCTTTCAAGTTAGCAGCCACGTGGTCTATGTTTACGGTATTCCGATTGTCGGTTCGGGCTATTCGGCGTTTAAGCGTGCAGTAACTTGAAGGAGAGCAATCTGGTGTGGCGAGGCTTAACTTTGAAAAACAATGAGGCTGCTCGCAAACTCCCCCAGTTTAGGCTTTTCCCGTGGAAAAGTGCTCATTTCCGGGTGATTCTGTGCGACAGGTGCGCCTCGTGTCCCGAGGAGAGTCTTTGTTGATTAGAATCAGCCCAGTGTCCCGCTTAATTACGAGTCTTTGCGTGAGCAAAAAAACGTTTGAGGGCTGAGGGAACTGCCTAGGGTGGTGTTGGAACTCAGATGCATCAAGTGCAACGTGGGTTTCAAGAGGACGATTGAGGGAAGACGAAAGACCTCAAACTACAACGAGGGAGAGATGGTGCGGTACTCGAACGAGTGTCCTAACAAGTGCGGAGGAGAATGGTTCACGGTTGAGAAGCTCCACCCTATCCGCAAGTTCAAGAAGCGTGACTAGGTCCGAGCGGCCCGAGCTACTGTGGATTTCTGATGAATCGACCCTCTACAGACTACAACAGCCTTACCATAGTACTTGGTAGAGTCTACCATGATCGGCTGGACAGAGTAATCAAATCGCTCCACTCGATGGGACCTCGGTATTATTTTCGAATCAACACCTTGAGGTCCAGCCGGTCTCGAATCCAGAGTGAGATGCGAGGCCAAGGGATTGATGCAAGGCTCGACGAGACGGTTCAAGAGGCCGCCTTCATCCCGGCAAGCGAGCACTCGCTTTTCCCACGAGGAGTCAGTGTCCAAGCAGACCGGTTCGCTGCAGAATCTGTGCTCCAAGGTGCTCATCTCTATGCCCGGGGAGTAAGGCGGTGCCATGGACTTAGAGCGGGGTCGAGTGCGACCGTTACTGACCAGTTTGGTGTTGTAGTGGGGGTAGGAGTTGCCCGGCAAAGTGAGACCAGTATCCTGACCTACCGTCAAGGTATCGCTGTAGAGGTCAAGGAAAACCGGTTCCACCTCCCAAGCCTGATGGACAAGGTCTGGTACGAGAAGGGGGAAATTCACCTCCAATCTTTACCGGCGATGGTGACTTGCCTAGTTTTGGACCCGAAGCCAGGGGAGACCATTGTCGACATGAACTGTGCCCCAGGTGGGAAATTAGCTCACATTTGTCAGTCCACGGACAACCAGGCCAAGATTATAGGGTTCGACAGGAACGCGAGGAAAGTAGAGAAGGCAAGAAAACAGCTAGAAAGACTCGGCTGTCAAAACTATCGTCTCGTAAACCACGACTCAAGATACGCCCACACTGACTTCTCCTTGAAGGCGGACCGCGTCCTCGTCGACCCGCCTTGCACTGGCCTCGGGGTGACTCCCAAACTTTCAGTCACGACGACAGAAAGAGACGTCGAGAACCTTGCATCCTACCAGAAGCAATTCCTCTCAGCCGCCAAGAGGATAGTGAAACCTGGAGGGACAGTCGTTTACAGTGTCTGCACAATAACCGGCGAAGAGTGCGAAGATGTTGCCAGGTTCGCCGTCGAACACTGCGGTCTCAAGCTTGAAGAGGCCTCGCCAATTATCGGGAGACCCGGCCATGATCCCCAAGGGTTGACCCAGCGGTTCGACCCCGAACTTGACTGGCTTGGCTATTTCATAGCTAAGTTCACCAAAACCTGAGTGAACACTAATGGGGGATATGCTCCAGTTTCGATCTCGTTTGGAGTTAGCCTTACGCACGGTGAGGAGGTCGGGCTACGGGAATGCCATTGTTCTCCACCACGACGAAGCCGATGGGCTCGCCTCAGCGGCTTTGACCAAACTCGCTTTCGAGAAACTAGGCCTCGAAACCGAGCTAATCTGCCTCGACAAGCTATACCCAGAAGTGGTTGCAAGCATCGAGGGAATCCCGGGACGAATCATCGCCTATGTGGACCTAGGTTCAGGCCATGTCGACCTCCTGAAAGAAAGCAACCAAGCAAAGAACACTATACTCGTTCTGGACCACCACGACACCAAGCCCTCGTCGGACCCTCTGGTCCTCAACCTGAACCCAGAACTGGACGGTTTTTCTGGAGAAAAGGAGGCATCGTCGGCCACAGTTGCATACCTGTTCGCCAAGAGCGTGGACCCAGAACTCCAAAGATACGCCCACCTAGCCCTAATCGGGTCAATGGAGATTCCAGGCGAAACCCAAGGTCTGAACTCGCTGGTGGAAGAGGATGCTGAACGAATCAGTGTCACCCAAAAAGAAGGCAGGGACGACTATCGAATCAGGACTGAAAACACCAGTATTTCTAGAGCAAAGGCGGCGACTGTCCTCAACGTACTTGGCTCAGTTGGCTACTATAATGACGGCCCTAGAACAGGCGTCCATGCTTGCATCAATGGCTTTGACGTAAGAACTCTCAAGACGGCTAACGGGCTAGAAGGCAAACGGAAAGAAGTGAATAAACGAATGCTCGAAGCGATTCGCAGCGGAGGCCTGTCTCAATTGAAGATGATCCAGTGGTTTAATGCAAGAGACAACTATCAGGGGATGAGCGGAAAGGTCGTAGGAAGCTTCTGCTCCTACCTTCGCTTCCAGCGGGGGGTCAATCCGGTCAAATATCTCATTGGAATGATGAATGTCCCGCCCGACATTCCCGGATGGGGAAGGCTGCCAGCTCCCCTTGTGAAGGTTTCAGGTCGCGCTCCCCAACCACTGATAACGTTGATCGAAAAGGGAACTCGGCCATCGTTGTCCAAAATACTCCCGGAGGCGTGTTCATTAGCGGGAGGTTTTGGAGACGGGCATTCGGTAGCCGCATCGGGAGTTTTCCCAATCGGCGGCGAAAACCACTTTCTTCAGCACCTGGATCGGATGGCGAACTCATAGTTACTTAGAGAACACTTGTTACGGACGGGCCCTGACTAGGGCCTTTCTTCAACGACCGTTTGGGCTTGCTCATGCATGAACTCTAGAAGATAGTATGGTCCTCCTACGCCTTTTCCTGTTGCGCCGCTGCCTTTCCATCCTCCGAAAGACTGGGATCCTGGCCAGGCACCCGTCGTGGCTCCGCCTTTTCTGTTTGCGTACGTGACCCCAAAGCCGATGTGGTCGAAGAAGTATTCTTGTTCTTTGGGGTCCTGGGTGAATATGCCCGCGGTGAGGCCGAATTCCGTGTCGTTTGCCTTTTGCATCGCCTCTTTGAGGGTTTTGAACTCGTCTACTATGACGAATGGGACGAATAGCTCCTCCTTGGCTAGCCGGTGGGTTGAGGGAAGGCCGATTAGAACAACTGGTTTGACGTAGTACCCCTTCGGGGTGGACCCTTTCGGTTCCGACGTGCTGCTTGCGACAATTATTGCCCCCTCTTTGAGCGCAGTTTGAAGGCTACGTTCATACTTCTTTGTCGATTGTTCGTTTATCACAGGTCCGACGAAGACGGCTTTTTCTCTCGGGTCACCGACTTTTATTTGCTCAACTTTGTTCTTGAGAATTTTCAGGAAGTCGTTTTTTACGACTCTCTCGACGTATACTCGGCTAGTAGCGCTGCATTTTTGGCCCCCATAGCCGAAAGCGCCGCGAACAACGCCCTCGGCGGCCTTTTCGAGGTCCGCCTTGGAGGTGATGATAGCCGGGTTCTTACTTCCCATTTCAGATATGAACGGTTTCGGATACGGTTGGCCATTGACGAAGTCCCTGTAGAGTTTCATGCCAACGTCTTTTGAACCGGTGAACGCGATCCCTGATACATTATGGTTCTTCGCTATCTCATCGCCCACCGAGCTTCCAGGGCCGGTGATGTAGTTGATTGCCGTCGTTGGGACCCCTCCCTCGGTGAGAATTTCATAGAGTTTCAAGCCTGAGAACGGGGCGGCACTAGTGGGCTTGAACACGACAGTATTTCCAGTTATCAGCGCACCTGCCACCATCCCTGCTGCAAGAGCCAATGGAAAATTGAACGGTGATACTACGGCCCAGGCACCGTAAGGTTTGAGAATACTCTTGGTTCGCTCGCCAGGGGCCCCGGGTTTCATCGGCTTCACGTAACCTTCATTTTCGTCCATCAAGTCAGCGTAGTAACGGAACATATCCACAGCTTCGCTTACCTCGGCAATCGCCTCGTAACGGTTTTTTCCCACCTCGTACGTAACAAGGGCTGCAAGATTGAACATTCGGCCTTCGATGAGGTCAGCCGCCCTCCGTATGATTGAGACGCGTTCAGTCCAAGACCGGCCGCTCCAATCTTCGAACCCTTGATTGGCTGCAGAGATCGCCTTCCTCGCGTGATCGGCAGTCCCTTTCTGGAAGGACCCTAGCTCGATCCTTGTGTCGATAGGGCTCCTTACGTCGAACTCGCCTTCGCTCGAGAGAACTTTTTTCCCGCCGACGTACATCGGGTGGTGCTTCGCAAATTCCCCCTGAACCTTTTTCAAGGCCTCCTCGAAGCGCGGATGAATGCTCTCGTCAGCAAGGAGAGTGACGTACGTGAGCCTTTTGTCGGAAGACAACACTGTCAAGGCAGATGCATGCAAGCAACGGAGGAAGATAAGCATGCCCTCGGTCCTTGTGGGACTTGTAGAGACGGAGGACGTATGTTCGATCTACTGCGTCGCCACGGGGAGCAACTCCACAAGCGACCTCAACGGTATGCCCTCGATAGACTCCTTTCCACTTTTGTTGGCCAGGACCGTAACGCCGACGGGTTTCGCCTTCACAGCCTCGAGGGTCTCTATTGCCGCACGAATGGTTTCGCCCATACGGAGGATTGTATCGACGATCAGAACTTTCTTCCCCTCCACATGGGAAAAGCTTGGGTTAATAGCACCAGCGACTTTCTTCTCTCCCAGTCGTTGCGGGCGAACAGATGCCATAGGCTTCCCTAGCGACCTGGCCACGATTAGCCCCAAGGCCATTGCTCCTCCCTCAATACCGGCGACAACCTCAGGCTCTTCCATTGAACCTGACTCGACAGCTTCTCGGACGGTGTCAGCCATCGCCCTACCGACCAATGTTAGACGCCGGACACTGGAGCCGATTGGATTCCAGTTTACATATACATCGTACGCATCCTTGGGCTTCTGTCCAGCATCCTTCTTGTGTAGCAATAGCCATACAACCGTGTCCGCCTGAACCTTCAATTCGTCAGCAATCTCATACGTGGACATACCCTTGTCCTTCAGTTCAAGCGCTTTTTTCGAGAGCTCCTCGAGAGACCTCAACACTACCTCTCCAAGCCTAGGTATTTGCTCCAGCTCTCTATGTAGTTATAGCTTGTCGGTACCCGAAACCGAAACGCGAGTCAACAAGGACGCCAAACTCTTGCTTTTGACCAAGCGTATATTCGAGACATAGCCACGGGGGAGAGTGCTCGACATGAGAAAGTTTCAGGTTGCCACAGAGGACGAGATAAAAAATTCCGGGACTACGGACATATATTTCGTTCGAACGAAGGAAATACTTGAGAAGGAAGGACTCTCCGACCTCAAAGTAACGGCGGAGGTCACAACAGGGTCTTTGCCTCACGACTGGTCTTGGGGAATCTTCGTAGGCGTCGAAGAGGCCGCTCATCTATTGGAAGGAATCCCGATAGACGTCTACAGCTTTCCCGAGGGGACCCTGTTTCATCCCTACGACTATCAAGGTACCCGGGAGCCTGTGATGGTCTTGGAAGGACGTTACATAGATTTCTGCCTCTACGAAACACCGCTCCTTGGACTTCTCTGCCAGGCATCCGGCATCGCTACAATGGCCGCGCGCGTCCGCCAGTCGGCGGGCGACAAGACAATACTATCTTTCGGAATACGACGGGTGCATCCAGTTCTTGCTCCCATGGTCGACCGCTATTCGTACATTGGAGGATTCGACGCTGTCTCCAGCCTAATCGGGGCTGAGCTGCTGAAGAAACGGGCCACTGGGACAATGCCCCATGCTCTCATTATCGCGATGGGAGACCAAGTCAAAGCCTGGAAGAGCTTCGACAAGCACATGGCCCGAGATGTTCCACGCATAGCTCTCGTCGACACGTATTACGATGAGAAGACCGAAGCGATAATGGCCACCGATGCCTTGGGAAAGGACCTTTATGGTGTCCGTTTGGATACGCCCAGTTCCAGAAGAGGCGATTTTGCCGAAATAATCCGGGAAGTCCGTTGGGAACTGGACTCCCGAGGTTTCAACAAAGTTAAGATTTTCGTCTCAGGCGGGCTGAACGACTTCTCGGTCAAGAAACTCGCAGAGGCCGGCGCTGATGGCTTCGGGGTGGGAACCTCTGTCAGCAATGCGCCTACTATCGACTTCGCCTTGGACATTGTCCAAGCCGATGGAAAGAGTGTCGCCAAGAGGGGCAAGCTCGGAGGAAGGAAACATGTTTGGAGATGCGGAGACTGCCTTATTGAACAGGTGAAGCTTGCTAGCTCACTCGCGCCTGCATGCCCCAAGTGTGGAAAAAAAACACATCCATTACTCATTCCGCTAATAGCGGGGGGAAGACTGTCGGAGCCATTGCGGGGCGCCGAGAAGATTCGCGATAGCGTTCTTCGACAACTGAAGCAATTGAGTATGAGCTAATCAGGTTTCACCAAAGCAGTTAAGAAAAAGAGAACTGTGAACATTAACATAGTGAACGTGAAGCCCCCGAAACAGGGGATGAGGATTCACGGCCGAGGATTCCGAACTCCAGCAGAGAACACGTAAGAAAGCATCAGTAATTGTCGTGAAGTGTTCGATGGACCGAGCGAATACTATGGGTCTCCTGTGGGCATTTCGACATTACGCGCTGCTGATTTTGTTGGTGTTCATTTTTCTTTGTCCGACAGCGGCCCGCCCAAAACACCCGGAAGCAAATAGTAGGTCTATTCTTTTGTCACACGCGCCTTTGAGAGGACCCGCCTTCTAAGATCTGTCCCACAGACGGGGCACTCCTTCCCGTCCGAGTACCGACGATGGCATGCTGGACAGTACACTATCCAGCGGAACTTGTGAGCGATCCCGAAATTGGCCAGCGAGCCGTACCTTAGGCCCAGATGTTCCGCGAGGTTTTGTACGGCATAGTCATCGCTAACAATCACTGGCTCTTCACCAGACTCTTTGAGGTCTAGCGCAAGCGCGACGACGCTCTTGTCCGCCGAGGAGAGTTGGCCTCTGTCCCCCGTTTCACCAGAGGCTCCCTCAACCGTCTTTCTCGATCGAGCGGAGGGTTCTCGGACCCTAAGGCCTCCTTTCTCCTTAGAAGCTTGGAAGCGAAGGTCAGACGTTGTTCCCTGGATGAGCTCTTTCTCCACATCCTCTACCGTATAGACTTCTCCCATTCCAGAAGGGTTGAAACCCATAATGAATGCGGAGGTGTCAAGAACTAGAACTCTCAAACATTCTCCTTCTCAGGCGCGAGCCTTCGTAGACTCCGCTCAAGGAAAGAGTCTCCAAACCTAACGAAAAGGGTATTGTTAGACGACCTGCGAATGGTGACGGATTCCCCGATCCTAACTCTACCATAGACCTTGCCATCGATGGAAACATATGCGCCAGGGCTCGGTGTGTCAACAGTGACTCGAAGGGTCCGACTGGTGGGAACAACAATCGCGTGGACCGGCTGCAGCGGCGCTATGAAACTGAGAACAAAGGCATTCAGCGAGCTCTCAAGGATTGGTCCCCCCGATGAGAAGGAGTGAGCCGTAGATCCGGTCGGCGTCGATACGATAACGCCATCTGCCCTTGCAGAGTAGATTTTCTTGGCGCCCAGCGTTACCTCAACGCTGAGCATCTTTGCGGGTACTGACGGTGTCATCAGTGCCTCATTCAATCCCTCTCCCAACAACCTATCCCCACCGAAAACGGAGAGTTTCCAGTGTTTCTCTAGCTGGAAGTCGCCTCGGCTCCATCGGGCCAGAGCCTCATCAAAATCCCAAGGTCCTACCTCGGTGAGGTACCCGCGCCGTCCCATGTTTACTCCCAAGATTGGAATGTCTGCTTCTGGCATTTCTCGGGCCGCCTTCAGGACTGTCCCGTCCCCACCCACAGTGACAATCAAGTCAACACGCATCTGTCCGATAGGTTTGCCGCCCGGAATTTTCGCAAGCCTCCCTAGGGCCAGCTCGGGCTGGGCGGAGAAACCCTTCTCCTTTATTGAATCGCAGACTCTTCTCGCTACGGCAACTATCTCTTGAGAGTCTCGTTTGGCTACTACGCCTATCCGCTTGGGCAATGATTATCAGGGTCGGTGCGTAGAGCTCGAAAGTGACAGTTGAAAAGAATTCCCTAGAAACATCGGGTGTAGCCGCGGGAAGTCTTTTAGATGGAGCACGTCTCGGGGTAGAAAACAAGGTCTAGTCGGTGAGTAAACCTGTCGACGTCGGCAGTCTCAAGGTCGGCCAATATGTGATCATCGACGGCGAGCCGTGTAGAATTGTCGAGTTTGAGAAGTCAAAACCTGGAAAGCACGGTTCAGCCAAAGCGAGGATAGTTGGGATTAGCGCTTTCACAGGCCAGAAAAAGAACCTTATCAGCCCCGTCGATGCTAGGACCGAGGTTCCTCTTATAGACAAACGGACCGGACAGATAATATCCGTTTCCGGCGACGTCGTCCAGCTCATGGATATGGAGAACTATCAGACTTTCGAGACCCCAATGCCAGAGGATGCGGAGTTGAAGGCTTCGCTTTCCGCAGGGGTCGAAGTCGAATACTGGAGCGTTCTCGGCCGGAACATGATAGTTAGAAGAAAGGGCTGATTCTTCCTTCCCTCAGCAGCCCCCTCGAGTGGTGAGGCATCTTCACCTACGACCAGGAATGAGTGTAGGTGCTTTAGCCCGTGAAATGGGGGACACAGGCGTTCTCGGGGGTGGGCGAATTGGTGCCGCGATTGGCGTCTTGACAGAGATGTTTTCCAACAGTGACTACACAAACTTTCTCACTCTTGCGGGTCCAATGGTCCCGTCCGGTTTCCGACTTGCAATTGGTGATATGGTGACCAGGGGGTTCTTGGACGCGATCGTTAGCACGGGAGCAAACCTGACTCACGACGTCGTCGAGTCCTTAGGCTTCCGTCACTACCAAGGAACATTCGACGTGGACGACAGAAAACTCATTCGTGCAGGCTATAATCGCATCGCGGACATTTTCGTTAAGGAATCTTCCTTCGAGCAACTGGACCAGCGAGTCAGAAGAATGCTGAAGACGATTCCTTTGGAGGATCGTCGAAACATCTCCTTTTCCGAGCTGCTCAAACTGCTCGGGCTGCTTCTGAAGGATAGAGACTCCATCCTCTACAAAGCGGCTATGAAGAACGTGAAGGTTTTCTCCCCTGGACTGTTGGACTCAATTCTAGGATTGAGCATCTGGAGTTTCTCGCAAACCGAAACGCTGGGGCTGAACCCCTCGGCCGACGTTACCAGAATGGTCGATGTTGCCATGACTTCCAAGAAGATGGGGGTCCTCATTATTGGCGGGGGCCTTCCGAAGCATCACACCCTCCTCGCTAGCGTTTTGCGGGAGGGAGTAGACGCGGCCGTCCAGATCACAGCTGATAGGCCCGAGCCCGGAGGGCTGAGCGGGGCGTCACTAGCGGAATCAATTAGTTGGAGGAAGATTCGGAAAGCAGGAAGGTTCGTTGACGTCTATGGCGACGCGACAATTTGCCTGCCTTTGATTCTCGCCGCGGTGTTGGAGAAGGTTAAGAAGCGCAAGAGAATTCTCGTCTCATAGTCTTGGAATCTGTCGGCCGGTCGCTCTCTGACGCTGTCCGCAAGCTACTGCGGATGCCCAACGTTGACGAGCGAGCTGTCAAGGAGCTAGCCAAAGATCTTCAGAGAACTTTGCTCCAAGCCGACGTGAACGTGGAGCTCGTTCTGCAGCTCTCCAAGGCTGTCGAAGAGCGGTCATTGAAGGAGAAGCTCCCACCAGGCATAACACGGCGGGAGCATGTCGTCAAGGTTCTCTACGAAGAGATGACGCGGTTCGTAGGCCAGGAGCCAGCGAAGGTCGAGGCCCAACCGGGAATATTCCGAAAGCTGATGCTGGTCGGGATTCAAGGCACCGGCAAGACGACAACCGCAGTCAAGATGGGAAGGTTCTTTCAGAAACGGGGCCTACGGGTGGGTCTTGTCGGCGCCGACACTTACCGTCCTGGAGCACTCGACCAGCTAACCCAGTTTGCCTCCAAGGTTGAGATTCCCGTCTACGGCGAGCCGGGAAAGAAGAAACCTGAGGAGGTCGCCAAACATGGGTTAGAGCACTTCCAGAAGCAAAAGGCCGACATCGTGATTATTGACACAGCCGGACGCCACCGAAACGAGAAGGATTTGATGGACGAGATGAAGCACATCGCCTCCGCGGTCAAACCCGACGAGATAATCCTCGCGATAGATGCAAGCATCGGCCAGCAAGCTATCACGCAGGCGAGAGCCTTCCACGAAGCCACCCCAATCGGGTCCATTTTTCTGACAAAAATGGACGGATCCGCGAAAGGTGGCGGTGCCTTATCGGCGGTTGTGGCGACGGGATCAAAAGTAAAGTTCATTGGAACTGGAGAGAAGATTGACGACATTGAACAGTTTGTCCCGACAGACTTCGCCGGCCGCCTCCTAGGAATGGGTGACTTGAAAGCGTTGCTGGCAAAAGTGGAGGAAGCCGAGGTCAAGGTTCCGGAGGCTAAGGTCAAACAGTTCCTCGAAGGACGGTTCACCCTCCAGGATATGTACGACCAGATGGAAAACCTTCGCAAGATGGGTCCACTGCGGAAAGTTCTGCAGATGATCCCTGGCGGGGTGAGTTTGCCTGATGAGCAGCTAGGAGTGGCGGAGGAGAAAATGATAGCTTGGCGCGTGATCATTCACTCCATGACGAGGAAGGAGTTGGAGGAACCCCGCCTGGTCGACGCGTCTAGGGCCAAGAGGATTGCAAGAGGGTCGGGACGTTCAGAACGAGAGGTTCGCGAACTCGTAAACCAGTATTTCACAATGAGGAAAATGATGAAGTCGATGAAAGGCAGGGGACGAGGACAGATGCTGGGAAAGGGAAAAGGACTTCCCTACATGCGCAGATAGTCAGAGGATGCAGGTTCTCGTCTGCGGGGTATTAGGAATCCTGTCAGAAGCCCTGCTAGGAATCCTCCGATGTGAGCGAAATAGGCTACTCCGCCCTCCACGTCGAGAAAGGCGAAGACCAGCTGGTAGACGAACCAGAAACCTATGAGGATAAGGGCCGGAACTCGGGTGAGACGTGCGAAGAACCCGTAGTAAACGATTGCTCTGACCCGGGCGCTCGGAAAGTGGACGACGTAGGCCGCTAGCACTCCAGATATGGCGCCGGACGCGCCAATAGCGACTGGGCCGCTTGGGTTGCTGGCAATGTAGACGAGACTTCCAGCTATTCCCACTGGGATGTAGAATAGTATGTAGCCAATATGGCCAAGCAGATCTTCAACGTTGTCACCAAAAATGTAGAGGTACAGCATGTTCCCTCCAATATGGAGCAATCCACCATGAAGGAACATGCCAGTAAGCATGCTGGTGATGAATGCGATGCGTTCTCCACCGTTCAACGCTTGGGCAGGTGTGACCCCGTAAATCGTAACAATCTGGTCAAAGTTCGGGCTAAAGTAGGTCAGCAGGAAGGCTACGACATTAACAATGATAAGTCCATAGTTGACGAAAGGAGTGGTGGATGACGGGTTCTCGTCCTTAATGGGAATCATGGAAGTTGCTCGATCTTAGACCTAGGGTGTTCAGTCAGAAGATAGATTGAGATAGCGTCTCCCACTAGGACGGCCAGGATTCCTGCGAAAGTCACGGACAAGAGTGCGGAGATCGAGAGTTTCTGTTGAATAGTCGTTAGGGCGAGCAGGTCGAGGGTTTGTAGAACAGCGGGAAAATGGTATGCGACCGAACTGGCAAGGTAGCCGAGCAACACGATTTGAAAGTATACGACTTTCTGTCCATAGGTCGTCTTCTCACCCAACACGCGAAAAAGAGAAGCCCTTGACCACACCTTCGGAAGGTCGCCGAGGAGATACTCGTTTCGCAATCTGTTCTGCCAGAGTGAAGCGTATCCAACAATCGGAATCGCGAAAAACAGAGCAATTAGTAGCCTCTGACCTGAAGATGGAAAAATAGCAAGGGTCAGGAAAAGCCAAAGACTAGCTGTGCAGGTGACTCCTGCAAACCATACGGTCGCGGCTCTTCGCGAGCTTCTGACCAAAGAACCTTTCACAGTCAAACTTGAACTCTGGAAGATTTCTGCCTTTCGTGAGCGAATGTACGCGCTAGCCGCCGACCAGCTTGCATACGGAATCAAAGTCCCATGTTCCAGAGCGGAATTTCGGTCTACGGCTTAAGCCCTCGAAGTACCCGTTTGAGCTCAACTTCTGAATGAGCCAAGCTGCGAATGCGGGGGAGCCTGTCGCGCCTGGAGAGTTGTAATTGACAATGTGGAATGAGAGGGGACCGGGGATTTCAATTGCTTCCTTCGCGAAGTCGCCTTTCTTGTCGATAACAGATGCGCGGACTCCGGCTACCCCGGGTCTAACAAGGCAGTCAACTTTGAGTTCGGGGAGAAACTCTTGCGCCCTTCCTGCCATGACTTTCTTTGATATTGATGACATCCACTCTTCTCCGGCGAGAGTGAGAAAGTCTCTATTGTACAATAGCGCTATCTTGTTCATTACAGGAGGTTCGAGCATTTTCTCGAGAGCCTGCCACGGGTTGTCGAAGAATCCTCGATATATGTAGGGTCCAAAGACAGGAACTGCGTTCGGTCCAATTTCTCGTCGTCCATCAGCCCTCACGATCCAATGTGGGTCTAGGAAAGGCAGCTCAGGATGCTTTGCAACCGTGTAGATGTTGCGGGTTGCAAGGTTGACCCAATCTTTGCCAATTTCCCAGTACTCACCCCTGAAGTTGAGGTCTGCGTACTCTCGGCCGACTCCCAGCATGTGGGCAATCTTAACGGAATTCCCGCCAGCGCAGTTGATGAGAAACGTTGCCTTGACTGGTTCTTTTGCATGGCTGAGGTTAATCATCAAGTGGTCCGGTCCAACGGTCACCGATTTGACATCAGAGTCCAATAGGAACTTTACACCTTCTGCCTCCGCGTCAGCGCGGAGAGAGCGGGTAAATGCTCTATAGTCGACTCCGGTGTCTGTCTTCGACCAGACAGCTCCCAAACTCCGAACGTGGGGCTCTAGCTTCCGAACATCCTCAGAGGATAGAAGCTCAAGCTCCCGCTCCGTCATTCCGTTCTCAAGACCCCAATGGTAGTACCTTTCGAGCCGCGAAGATTGTTCAGGCTTAGTTGCGACCTCGAGAGTACCGACAGGGCTCCAAGGCAATCCGCGCTCCGCCGCATATTTCTTCCACATACCATATGCGGTCTGAGCTGATCTGGCGAAGACCCTGCGAGCTTTAGGGTCCAAGTAGAACGGCCTGTGAACCACGCCGGTGTTTCGATAGGACGTGTGTACTGCTACTTGTGCTTCTTTCTCAAGGACAGCAATCCGGCCCTCGTATTGATTAGCGAGCCAATAAGCCACGGAAGTCCCCAGGATGCCGCCTCCGACAATTGCAACATCCCAGGAATCATGCATCACCGATTCTCACTTCGGCCATTTAACCCCGAGTTCGGATCCTATCTTCTTCAGCGCCTCGACCACCTTGGGATCCAAGGGGATCCCCTCTTTTCGGAATCGTTCCATTCGAGTGAAACTTTTCTCCCCGTGGACGTAGATTCTTGTCTGTCCTTGCGCTTTCGGTGAGACCTTCAGCTCCCTCGCAAGTCGGTCCATGTCTAGCCTGAACTCGTCGAGCGGTCTGAATGCCGCTGGGTCCAAGGCCATGAAAAAGTGGCCAACGTCGGGTTTTCGTTCCTCTGCGTTCACCTTGAGCCCTGTAGCTGCACCGCTTAGAACTCCAGAGAAAACATCGACCATCAGTGCCAGACCGTAGCCTTTGTGTCCTGAGTGTTCCTCTCCTTCTCCTCCGAGGGGCAATATTCCCCCGCCAAGGCGTTTTGCCATCGCGTTTAGGACTCTACTTGGGTCAGCTGAACTGCGTCCTGTCTCGTCGACGGCCCAGCCGGGAGGCATTGGGAGACCCTTGCGGTCTAGAACTTCGAGCTTGCCACGGGGAACTACGGAGGTCGCCATGTCAAGGACGAAAGGCCTCTCACGTGATGCCGGGGCTGCAACGCTTATCGGATTTGTTCCAAGTATTGCGTTTCGTCCGAAAGTTGGAACGACGAGGGGTGCTGCATTGGTCATGCTTACGCCGATCATGTCTTGCTCTAGGGCCATGAGGGTGTAATATCCTGCGATTCCGTAGTGGTTGGAGTTCCGGACTGTCACTATCCCGACCGAAGTCTCCTTGGCCTTTCTGATGGCGAGTTCCATTCCTTTCCGCGAAACGACCTGGCCGAGGCTTTGTTCTCCGTCGATTAGAGCCGTGGTTTTGGTTTCCTTGACAACTCGGCTCCGTTCTATGGGCTTGATGTAGCCGGCCTTTACTCCATTGACGTAGCGAGGTAGTCTCGCTACTCCGTGCGACTCGATGCCGCGGAGGTCCGCTAGGACGAGAACGTCAATTGTTGTCTTGGCATCTTTGGGGGGGACGCCAAGCCTGATGAAGACTTGCTCGCAGAATTCCTTGAGTTCCCTCTCGTCAACCGTGACATGTTGAGCTTCCATGCCTCTCTCGTCACCGTCCCGCCAGGGGCGCGAGACTATAGGGGCCATTTTTAACTTGACACGGTTTTCACTATATTTCGAGTACTAAGGACATGGACGCCTACGAGTGCATAGCTACCAAGCTGGACGTTCGCGAATTCGGTCCGAAGAAGGTTCCGGCGGAGGTGAAGCTAAAGGTTCTCGAAGCTGCGAGGCTGACTGGTAGCGGAGTAAATCGTCAGCATTGGAAGTTCATCCTGGTTCAGGATAAGGACAACATCAGAACCTTGGCGGCCGATAGCACGAGCGGTAGCTGGGTTGGGAAGGCAGACTTCGCTGTCATCGTATTGACTGATCCGAAGTTGGGATTCGCCAAGATTGACGCGGGAAGGGCAACTCAGGACATGCAGCTGGCCGCGTGGAATTACGGTGTGGTGTCAGGCATTTACACGGGTATTGCACACGAGAGGCTCCGAAACGACTTCGCGATTCCACTAACCCTTGAGCCAACGCTCGTTGTCGGGTTTGGATACCCAACGCGGACAACAACCGGCAAGAAGAAAAATCGCAAGCCGTTGAGTGAAGTCGCCTACTTGGAAAAGTTCGGCAACGCCATTGACCCTAAGAAGCTCGGGTAGGGAAGTCTCAAATGAGAAAGAAGAAGTTGGCCTCGAGAATGATGCCTAGGAGTACTCCTAGGATTATGCCAAATACCATTCCAGCGAAGAATGATTTCATGTCCAGCATATGAGCCATATTAGGCATTTTTTCGAGCCGAGTTATTTCTGCCTTCGCAGACTTGGGTTTGCAAAGTCTTGAGTTAAGCTCTAATCTTCTTCTCTCAAAAGGCATCCTGCGGTGGGCAGAATGAGAGGACGAGTCGCCAGGCTAGTCCATCATCCCCTTTCCCCCTTCAAACGAAGAACATTGCTCTCGATAGTTATCGTGATCATAGTGCTTTCTGTGGGAACTGAGGGCATCGTTCTATTGGAGGGCTGGAGTTATGTGGACGCATTCTATTTCATCAGTCTCATAGCCACCACTCAGGGACCAGCTCGTAATCCGGCCACTGATGCAGGGAAATTATTCGCTGCCATCATGGCCTTCATCTCCGTCGGCGCCGTCCTATCGGCGGCTGCGTTTCTGTTCGGACCTCTTGTTGGAACCTTGCTGAAGGACGGGTTCGACTACTTGGAAAAAGAAGAACTGAGACTAAAGGGAAGACTGGAGCATAAGGCCCCCACCTCGGAAGACCGTGTAGATTAGCTTTCTTGGACAATGGCTGTTCTTGCCTTTCATGGATTCCTCTTTCACGTCTCAAACGGCCGCGTCCGTACCCGATCTTTTTTTCAGGGGTCGTTTTCTGTCTGACGGGGAGAACGAGCGATTTCAGGCTGACAGGGCGTGTTATGGGCGAGTCTGGAATTTTGGCAGAGTGGAATCGTCAGCCTTTTCCTTCGCGCTGAAGGCGCGCATTGAGGGTCGCTGACGGATTGCGATTTGGGGCACGTTTTGGGCGAGTTCCGGGCTTGAGGCGTGATTCTGAGCTTTTTTTCCGCTGATTAGCCGGTTATGGGCTTGTCCACTGTTTGGGGAACTATGCGTATTCCCCTAGGGTTAGCTGTGGAATAGGCGGGTCTGGAAATCTCGCGCTTATTTTTCCGATCGGGTTTCATTCTGGGCGATTCACGCTTAGACGATTTCAAATGAAAGGTTCTTTCTGCTCCCAAGTCTGGAACCTGTTTTGTATCTCGATGGGTCCTCGGAGGGTTTTCTAGTGATAGTGCGTGATTCTTGGTTAGGGAGCGCCGGCCCCGTGGGCCGTCGCGTCAATATCAGCCTCTGGGGCAATCTAGGGTCCAGTAGTAGTTGCCTTGAAGTTTCGCCAGGTACCAGTTGCGCCCTGGCCATGGATCGACGTACTCCCCTTTCGAGGGTCAACTGGCTTAAGCGTAAAAAGGCCCCATCCCATTAGAATCTCCTTCGGGGCGACGGGAATTCCGTTAGCTTTGAAAAAGGGCTTCCCCTCTGCCAACCATTCGGTCGTTTTTCTCGACGCATCGATCCGCACTGCGAAATGTTGAAGCTTGCCGGGCTCAGTTCTCACACCAGAGAACGGATTTTCGACCAAGTACGTAAACGCTGTCTTCTCGTCAGTGAGGCCTGGAATTAGCAGGCGCTCGTAGATGACCCCGATTTTCGTCCCAGTAGTTACAAAGTCGAAAATCATACCGGTGGAAAAATCCATGTTGATAAAGCCGGCAAAGGCATCGCGAATATCGTCGGTATTGCTCCGATAAGTCTCTGCACCCATCTCTACTTCGAACACCGTAACACCCGTCGGGGAGACTGGAAAGGCGCGAGTCGATGCGTAGAGCTGCTTGGGATCGTCAAACATGTGAACTGTATCATGCTTTCGCGTAAATGGGTCAACGGTGAGGGCTAGTCCTCCCATTCGTGGTTCAATCGTTGCTTGGGGTTCCGCCCAAGTCCACACATCTCCGTTTCCCATCGGGAAACTTAGGACGTTCCACTTTGAAGGGTCCACTTGGCCCTTTGACATGCCATCATAGAGCTCTCCCTCTGTTCGCAACATAGTCGTTCATGACGGATACCTTCTCGAGGGGTTTTAATTCTTCCGACCTCACTCATACTTCCGATTTCTGAAAAACCCGTCCTTCGACAGGAGAAGGCGGAGTTCGGACCAGAGCTCTGCTTCGTCTGCTCTGCGTTACAACTCGCTTAATACATCAGTGACCCAGATTAAAGGTAACATTTGAAATCATTGGTTGCGGTCATCGGAACGCTGCTCTTGTTCACGGGTATCGTCTTCGAAGGCGTTTACATAACGGGCGCCAAGCCGGTAATATCCAGAATCACAATTTCTCCCAACGCTTCCCTCGTGTCGGGAATCGTTCTCATTTTCGTCGGGCTACTGTTCATTTTCGCCGCTCTTCGGATACCTAGACTTCAGCCTGTTAGAGAGTAACCCACCAATTCACGCCGGTCCCAGCGCTCCGCTAACGTTCAGTGAGGCGGCCGCATTCCGAACTACTGGGCAGGTGAGCAAGGTTATACAAGCAGCCATATGGACAGCCCTCTAGGACCTGCCAAAAGACAAGAATTGTCGCAGGTGGACCTACTGTCCTCTTCCCACCTAACAAGCTTCAACGAACTTATATGAGCGGCATCAGCAGTTATCCCGTATAATGACTCTCATTTCTCAGACTCCTGAAGACTCTCTAGTAAGGACCTTCGAGTTTGACAAGCTAGACCGCTCTCTCAGCCCAATTGAGAATCTTGTCAACAACTTCGGCATTGTATACGTCACTTCGATCACACGCGATGGATGCTCCGGGTGTGCGGAGCAGAAACCTCTCTTCCGGGATCTCGCGAACAAAATTGCCGGAAGACACCAACAAAGAGCAGTGTTCTCTAGCGTTCACATAAGATACAATCCTGAGGATGATGGGGAATCAAGGGCGGCGAAACGTGCATTCCGACACCCCGCCTATCCGACTTACATGATCCATGTAAAGTCAAAACTTGGCTCGTTAGAACTCTACCGAGCAGTGTACCCCACGATGGAGGAGCTGGAGCAACAGATCATGTCTGCTTTCGAGCTGGCAGACTACTACAAAGTAGACTCAGACGCAACCTAAGACTCTGATCCGAGCAGGGCATTAGCGCTAAGCATAATCGAGAAGGGTTTTCTTCCGGACATTCGCCCTAGGTCCCTGACGCTTAACCGTTTCCAAGATCCTCTGCATTTGTTGCTCCTTCCTCTTGCTGCTCCAGTAGTACGCTTCGTCAATCGTTCCCTCGGACATTAGAACCGTCATCTTTCCAGGCCTAGTCCTCCCCGTCCGCCCCCGACGCTGGATGAGCCGAATCTCGGAGGGGACCGCCTCATAGAAAATGACGTGGTCAACATCTGGGACGTGGAGGCCTTCCTCTCCGATGCTAGTGGTGACGAGCACGTTGAATTTTGCCTCGCGAAAGTCTTTCAGAATCTGGACCTGCTCGCTCTGGGAGAGACCAACGTCCCCATCGCGCCGGGTCGCCTGGCCAACAAACCTGACTGGCCTCACTCCACTCAACTTGCCCAGTCCGCTTGTTATCGACTCGACGCTGTCTCGGAACTGGGTAAATACAATCATCTTTGCGTCAGGATTGGCCGAAAGCTCAGCCTCGACAAGCTCCCTCAACCTGGACTCTTTGGGATGACCTTCTCTCTTCGTTGCAGAAGCTAGGCTTCGGGCCTCCGCGATCCTTGCATCTTTTGCTAGGCCTCTGCTCGATCTCGTTTCAGCGTTCTCCAGCCTTGACAAGAACCTCAGCAAACTCTCAGCGCCCTGAGTCTCCAACAATTCCACAGCGTGAGTGAGGGACATCGCCTGGGCTTGAAGCACAATCGCACCATAAAGTGAACCCGACTTTCCGGTTCTAAGACTTTGCCGAACTTTCTCTCCAAGCTCTAGGAGCATCCTCTTGGAGACGGGGACATTTGCCGGAAGAAGGCGCATTGTTCTCAGCTTGCCGACACGTTCGTCGAGGGCGTTGCGGAGAACTCGACTGACCTCCTTGTAGCCCGCGGGAAGAGGCAGACGTTCCCACTTCGGGGAAACCTCGTTGACGTAGGGCTTGACGTCCTCATCCTTCTCGGTTCGCATCTCAACGTTCTTGATGGCCAGCTTCTCGCAGATCTCCGCAATACGCCCTCTTCTCGCACTCGGAGAGGCGGTAAGAGCCAAGATCAGCGGGTTATGTGCTTCAGACTTGTATGCCTCTGCAACTTCAGAATACGCATAGTCTCGAACGCATCTGTGAGCCTCGTCAAAAACCACCAAGCACACTTCTCGCAGAGAGTACTTGTGCTGGCGAACGTCATTCCTAATCACCTCAGGTGTTGCAAATACCAGTCGGGATTCGGAGAAAAGTTTGGCGCGCTCTTCAGCCGACACCTCACCGGTGAGGATCGCTTCGACCAGACTGCCCTCCAGATGGTCTCCGAAGAACTTCGCGTGCTGAACTACTAGCGGCTTGGTCGGGGCTAGGAGAAGAATCTTGGAATTCATGTTTGACGATAGTCTGCGAATGGCAACTAGCAGGGCGATGACTGTCTTGCCGAGCCCTGTGGGGAGAACCACAAGAGTGTTCGCTTTTGTCGCCGACTCGGATATCTTCATCTGATACTCACGGGGCGTGAGACCCGTGGTAATGGTTGACGAAGTTGTCACTTCGGGGGAGCTCCTGATGAAGCTGCTGCTAAGACTAGCCGCGGAGGACTCTTAGAACATGCGTCCGTCCCGCGGTTATCATGAGGGCCAAGGACAGTGCCCATGCGCCAGCCGCGGCTTGGGCAACCATCGTGTGTATGGGCCTGTCAAAATAGATGAAACCTGCCATTCCCAGAAGTATTGCAAGCCCTGTCATCACTTGCGCCTTATCTAGAATCCGAAAATCGTCTAGCCCTTGTCGAACCATCAACGAGACGGTCGCCAACATCAGCAGTGCTCCCACGGCTCCGATTACAATGAGCGACGCGGGACTCCAGTACTGAACCCCTAGAACAAGCAGGCCCACTTCGTCAGCGACAAGCCCGACCCCAATACCCGCAACCAGAGCACCATCCCACTTGGTTCGCGTATCCTCCGCCAACGCCAGAAGTGAGACGGACAACAAGAGCAAGATAAGCCCATAGAAAATGTGATGGAGCCTAAAACCATGAACCCTAACGACGGGACAAGCAAGTGTGCACTGAGCCTCCAGCATGACGAAGACCCTAGCAACGACAACAGCCGCAACAAAGCCAATCGACGCGAATGAGAACCCGACCGGACCTGCGAGAGAAGGAGGCTTGAAGCTCTTCAATCCTACTCGATCTGCCTTCGACCCTGATCCACTTTAATCTATCCGGTTCTGTTAACTCTTGGTTGGTTGAGTTAGCTTCGGAGCATCGACTCCAGGGACTACCGTAGGCGCCGGGTTCCCCTTCACTGCTTCAACTGCTCCGCCTTGCGGCCCCTCATGGGCCCGTGAACGGTCGAACCTCAACCGCCTCCGCCGGGCCAGGTTAACAGCCGCCACCCTGTCCCGGTCCATTACTATTCTACACTTGTTACACCAGAGCTTGCGTTTCAGTCTCTTGTCCGATTGGAGTCTCTCCCCGCATCTCGGACAGGTCATGCTGGAGCCTCTGGTCTCACGCCTAGACAGACGAATAACTGGTAGTCCTATCCATCGGGCCTTGTACTCTAACTGTCGTTGGGCTTCGCTGAAGCTCCACGCGTTCATCCTACCCCGATACTTTCTACCCTGACCATTACCCTTACGGTAGAGAGCACGTATACCCCTGATATCTTCCATAACGATTGCCTGTCTCCACTGGAGCGCTGCTGCCACAATCGTCTTCGTGGCATTGTGGAGTAGATGACCGGTCCTAGCGGTTCTACGTTGACCATGCTTCGATGCTATCACGGTTCTTATCCTCGCATCGTCCCGTTTGAAAGATGCCACTATACGCACCGTAGTACTGGCCACTCTCACAGACTCTGAGAGGTCGTAGTGACTTGTCTCCTCCTCGTTTCCAACAGTGAGATTACGAAGATTACGGTCCACTCCGACCGTGGAAGTGCACTCTAACTTGACAACGTCGCGAGCAATGCAGAGACTCAGCCTGTTCAGGGTGAGGGTGAAGGAACGGACAGTGACTCCTGGTTGAGAGATGACGTCT
>VBBN01000017.1 GCA_005888735.1 Candidatus Bathyarchaeota archaeon | reverse complement strand
CTCAGAAAGTCGCCAAGGCCATTCAGCTATATCCTGAACATCAATTGACTAAAGAGATGGAGATACTCTTCCACCATGATACTGGCAACTATTCTCGTGCAATCGAAGAGAGACTCTTATCGTTGAAGAAAGAGTCTCTCGTCATGGCATACTCGGCGATTCGCAATCGAGACGAAGCAATAGAATGGCTAGCCAAATTAGAGACGCTGCCCGAAGGAACCCCATTCAGGTCCGCTTACATCGCATATGCGCATGCTGGGCTCGGCGAACTGCATGAGTTCTTCATCTGGACCCAGCGTGCTTCTGAAGAGAAAGCACTGAATTTTGGGCTCCTCCGCCTGATCGACATGGAGATCCCAGCGATGCGTAACATACGTCAAGATCCTCGGTTCATCGAGCTGTTCAAGAAGGTAGGACTCGAAGCGTGATTAGTAGGCGCTACTCGCGACTCGGATTACGATGCCATATGTCACCGCCCCGATGTGGTTGTGAGGAGCTGAGAATTTCAACAGCTTTTGCGCATTGTCACAATTGACTGCGAGAGTCTCTTTTGTTTCAGGGTTCTGAACGGTTAAAGTGATTCGACTTTCCGCTGCCAGGACAATGCCCTCGGCGCCCTTGATGGTTAGTCCCAGAGACATTTCTTTTCAGACTGGGCATGTCATGGAGCTGAGTAATCTGCGTTACGGTTTCTAGGAAAAACGCGGTTTTTCTCTTGTGGAGAAGGAGCAACTGCAAAGCATCCACCCTGCCCAGAAGAAGTTCTGAGCTCTTAGCGGCCAGCTCGTCGTCTGGTCGTTCTCAAATTCGCAGAGCAGGGCAATCCGATTGTGGCGCATTGGGTATCTTCATTTTTGTTATCCGCCCGCCACAAACCGAACATATCCAAGAGCCACAAATGGCATGAAATTTGTCGCTGTGAGAATGTTCGCGCTGACTCGAAGAACGTAGCTCCCCTGTCTAGGAATCAGACCCATCGCCTTGCTCATTGGAAACCTGACCATGACTTCTCGGCCGCCATTTATGACTTGGAACGCGGCGGGTCCCGAGGCCATCGACACGGTATCGTTCAATCGGAGGCTGGAAGCAACGACATTAGTCGCGTTCGCGCCAGAAGGCATTTTGATAACGATTGTCAGGTACTTTGGCGTATGCTGAAACACGATTCGTGAAGGGTTGTACTGGAGAGTGCCCGTAACACTCGGGGCAAAAGGTTGCGTAAGTGGATACCGGTCATTGCCGAAGCTAAAGGAGTACGCGGTATCACCAATGCCGTCGGGGCTTGGACAAAGGTTCTGCATCGCCCCGGCGCAGTTGTCGACGCCGGTATAGTCGGACCAGTAGTTTCCACCGCTAGGATACCCGTTGTCCCAGACATTGTACGTTGCATACGTGTCACTCGCCCGGAGCGTGTTGTTGAGGAAGTTATTGTGAAACACGCGAATGTTCATAGTGTCGTTTAGAACGACTCCTTGAGCGTTCGACCGGATATTGTTGTCGTTGATCGTTAAGTCTGAAGAGTCCGTGACTCTGACAGCGACGGTCGAATTAGAGAGGTTGTTTCCTGTGATTGTAACATTGTTAGAACGCGAAACATCCAAGAGATAAGAGGTATCGTACCGGCAGCACGGAGAGATGGTATTCTCGGAAATACTTACTCTCTCGCACTCAGACACGAGTGCGACAGTATCTCCGCCATCACCGGCGGCTAGACGGTTTCTAAGTACGGAAACGTCCGAGCAAGCCCTGAGTTCAATAGCCCCAATAGGACCCGTGATTTGATTGTCCAATACTTCAACAAAGCTTGAATCCGCAACAACCACGCTAGGTTCACCTTCAAGATGGTTGGCGGAAACCCTGACGTAGGAAGAGTCTTGGATACTAACTGCGTTGCAATCGCAAGACCCAAGAGCGCTCCCCGAGATGGTGACGTTAGAGGAGTTGACGACTCTCACTGTGCCCGTATCATCAAATATGTAGGCGTTGGTCGACGATGAAACCAAGATGTTGCTAGCGCTATCAGAAATAGTGACCCCTGTCGTTGACTCGACATCGATGCTCGATACATTAGCACGAGACAACTCGACATAGGTGGAATTGAGAACGTGTACCGTAGGGTATCCAGTGACGTTCTCTATGATCGCCTCGTTAACGAAGGCCATCTCTATCTGTGCATCGCCTCGGAATGCCAGATTGTCTACCTTGAAACCCGTGCAGTGGGCCACTATCAATTCGCCCAATTCGATCGAACTCAAGTTCAGTCCTGAACAATCTTTGTAGTACAACAATGGTCGCCCGTTCACTGTGTTGTCCGGGGTTATCGTGTGAGAATCGAAGTGTTCAGGCGTCGTCCCCGAAATTTCTATACCTCTACCGGTCAAAGTATTGTTCTCCGCTATGACTCTGGTAGAATCGAGAATCTGGAATCTGGAAAAAGTGTTGCGGACGAGTGTTACATTGTCCGATGAGGTTGTAACAATGAAACCACCGTAACATGAAATATCGTAACAGGTTTTTCCTCCCGAGTCAGAGACAGTCACGTTATCGGACGCGTCTATGCTAATCCAAGCGACCTCGTCGCCAGAGACCATGATGTTCCTAGACGAGTCGAGTGTCAGGCTGGATGAATAGACAGCAATCTGGGAGTCTTCTAGAGCACCATTCTCAACGTTCGTCATAACAATGCCGGAGCACTCGTAACAATACGAGTGAATGTACACGTTACGAATTTCGAAGTAAGCGGAAGTGTTGCGAATCTGGATTGCAGGAGTGTCCGCAATAATTTCAATGTCAAGACCCTGAATGAGGTACGGGTCTGAAGGAGTGCCGGTGCCCCCCGTCACTCCGTTCGCAGAATTGAAATCGGCGTTGCCCCTAATCGTGATCGGACCATGAGGCCGACAGGATGAGGAGCAGCCTCCACCGAATCCACCTACAACTACCGTCACTGAAAAGCTGTGAGTATTCCAAAGATTAGACCCTGTTACGGTAACAGTGTATGTGCCACGATAAGTTGTGCCATCCGTTGACACGAGCAGCGCTGGGCCGTAACGCTCATACTGTAATGAGATGGTTGGGCCCTTCTCGATGTTCGGGCTGATTGACACTGAAAGGGAGACTTGAACTCCTGAGATTCTGATACTCGCAACATTCGATTGCCCCCTCTCGACAGTCAGTGTTGATGGGTCGGCGGAGATTGAGAAGTCCGCCGGGGGAATGACAGTGAACTGCACGAAGGCGTAACGAGACAGATTACTGCTTATCGCGCGGACCCCGAAGCCCCAGTAGGTTACTGTAGCATTAGGTTGTGCGGGTGGGTTCGAGAAGGCGAGTGTCGTCTGAGACGTCGCGTCGGGAGAGACAGCTAGCGTAGTTGGGCTAAGACTCCACGAAGGACACGCCGAAGCTGCGCAGACCGGATTAAAGTCGGGTGAGTGATAGTCCGTCAGGTTGGCCGCAAGCTTGACTACGCCGAACCCCCCAATCCCACGCAACACTATCGTGGCGTTGCCAGTTGACCCTGACCGGACCGCCTGATAATTCGATGCCACTTCGATGGACAAGTCAGGAGGCAGGACGGTGAATGCAGCTACGACTGAATGAGACAGGCTGCCGCTCGTCCCAGTGACATTGATGCTCAGGTCTATTGTCGGAGCATCAAACTGTTCAGGCGGCGCGGTGAAAGTGAGCGTCGTGAGGCTGATCCCGTCTGGGGAAAGCATGATTGTTTCCTCGCCGAGAGTTGCCGAGGGGCATGCCGTGGACGGGCATCGACCCACGGGAGCAACCGAGAGGTTGACTGGATTATTGAACTCACCTATGCTGCTGAGAACAATTGTTGTGTTAACACTGAATCCTGCCTGCACGCTCCGAGAAGCTGCGGAGACTGACACCAAGAAGTCTGGCATCACTAATCCGAAGCTGGCCGTTTGCAATGTCACGGGAACATGGCCCGGGTTAGCCAATTCCACGCACGGGAAAGGGGTGCTACGTGTGTTCCCACAGCCCCCAAAAGCTATCGAGGTCCCGCTGCCAGAAGAGAGAACCCTGTAGAAAATCTCGAAGAGGTTTCCTGCGCCGGGTACGGCGTATCCTAAAGCCGCCGTTGCAACCCGGGTGACACCGCTAGTCGAGTTCGCCGATTCTACCAGTACAACGCGCGGTTCTTGAATCACACTGTCTGCAAGGCTGACGCTTAGTGGTTGCAGAACAGCCGGGTTCACTTGGATGGTAATGTCGAACGCGTTTAGGGAGTCGCTTCCCTGAACGTTGACAGCCACCGTTATCGTCGACCCGACCTCGCCCGCGAGAATAGCGGGTGAGGAGGGGCAATCCGTGGGATTCAACGACTGGTCGGCTATGCACACAAGTCCCGCCGTAGTAGCCCTGGCTGGGTGAACCAAAGCCGGAACTCCGAAGAATGCTGAAAGGAGTAGAAAGACAAGTGGCGAAAGCGCCTTCAGTTTCGAATGTAGCTGCGTCACGCCAATGTTCGTAATCATGCCAGAATATAGCCTTTCTTTATACGCGACGGTTATGGTGTCGCCTATGTTGCCGTGACATGCTTGGCGGTGTCGTTCGCTGGGAATCATCATTCACTGGCGGCAAAGTGCCGCAGAAGAATGCCACTGAAACATAAACGGTAGGCTTCACATTTCAGGGTTCACGGATAGGTTATGCTGTCGGGTTTTGCGTGTCTCAGCAGATAACTAAGTTGGCGAACTGCCCAACCGTGAGGTAGGCTAGCTTACTTTCGGTCTTTCTAAAAAACGATTCTTTTCCAGAAAGGATTACTAAGCGCCACGGATTTAAGAAGGCTACCAACGCGTTCTGGCGCCTAGGTGTTCGAATCTTCTTCTTGGTTAAGGAGGATGGCTGACAATTACTCATGCTCTATGATAGAAAATCTCGAATCTTTTCACTGTCAGAC
The DNA here is from genome assembly GCA_005888735.1 of Candidatus Bathyarchaeota archaeon. Taxonomy (GTDB): domain Archaea; phylum Thermoproteota; class Bathyarchaeia; order 40CM-2-53-6; family 40CM-2-53-6; genus BA-19. Next base: position 14,572 of record VBBN01000017.1, on the reverse strand, counting down.
CGCGAGATCACAATGCTTCATGCTTGGTTTCTTTCCAGGTCCGATAGAAACTGTTGCCTTGTGCAATAGAGGATCCCAAGGGGAAGCATCGTGGCAATAGGTCCCATCAAAGGAGGCACTGGCATTCAGGTCTACGCATTTAGTAGGTCCTCGATTATCGTGGGGCCTTGGACACGGCTTATTCCCTAATACGTTGAGTGAGTTCAATGAAGCAAGAGCAATCCCTCGTCGGTTTGCGGGTCCAAATAATCATTGAAGAAGACGGGACACCCACCCCCCCGACAATGCCCCCAGGGAAGATAACCAAAGCCCTCAGAGGAACAGATGGTGATGACTACTGTCTTGTTGAGCTTGATTCTCCGGTCCGATACATGAGCGCCCGAACTGGTGAAAAATGGGTTTTGACAGATGTCGCGATTACCTCACATATGGTTGGAATTCCCTTAGATAGATTGCTTTGGAATCTTGAGGACGACTTCTCTGGCGTCGTTCCCGTTCGAATACTAAAGCCGCTGGTTCCTCTTGAAGACAATGATCCGGTGCTCGATCTTTCCAAAGCTGAAGAGTTCGCCCTTGGAAGAGTTTTACAAGTGCGAGAGAGAAACACAAGGGCCGGTTTTGGGAAGAGAGGATAACTTCTTTTCAACAGATTTAGAAGATTGAGGGGTTCGGGACGGACCTTTACTCGGTGAAACCCGGCACCGGCGAATTCGCAGTTTACAATTCCATTTGAGAACGTAATCAGAAACTACGTGAGACATCCCAGAGAATACGCCTGGATTGGATTTCAGATGGATGCTCAGGGTTGGTAGGTCTTTCCAATTGACTGAAGAAAACGCAGGTCACTTGGCGTTAGAACTTTCTAAATCGTAAATTCAGAAACGGATAGACAAACTGGCCGAGAGTGTTGCCGCGTTGGGGGAGGAACCGTGGAAATACAGAAGAGGCCCACGATTCCCACAATTCCCGCAATTGCTCTTTGCGTGATCTTGAAGGATTGGGAGAGGGGTTTTTGTCGGAGAGGCTCGTAGAGTTGCTCAAGAAACGTGCGTGAGAGGGGAGTGAGACAATGGTTCAAGCAGGAATCCATGAATGGTTAATCAGCGATGTCGTCACCCGAACTGAGAGGTAACTGGGAAAGGTCGTGGTGAAGCACAGAAATCTACTACATGCTGGGACAGCACTCTTGGTCATCTCCTTTGCTCTGAGTCTTCTCAGGATTGGAGAGGAAGTTCAAGTGATTCTTATCGCAATTGGAAGTGCCAGCACCTGGGTAGAGAGGAACGATTGAAGGAGGTGGGAGTTTACCTTCTTCTTGAGCTGGCTGTCTCAGCCATCCCTCAACAGCGTCACGACACCGCAGGCTCGTCAATACTCAGATACTTCTCCTCGGCACGCATTGTTGCTCTGACACGTATCGGCAACGTCATCTGGGGATCAGTATGTCCAAAGTCCATGTTCATCATGATCGGAAATTCATAGCCTCTCGTGTTCTCCAAGATTATCTTGTCAAGACCAATGCCTGTCGATGCTGGCTTGAAACCAGCTGTTAACGTGACTACAAAAAAGTCCTCGGCCAGATGGCGAAGAAGGTGCCCACAATGCTTCAGGCCGGAGGGACTTGCTGGGCCTGTAACGAGAGTTTGGACGAGGGCACTTGGACATGGACTTTCAACGGTTCGCGGCCTACATCAAGATGAGATATGACTACCAACAGGCTAAGAAGAAGGTGCTTCAGGCGTTCGAAGCTATGATTAGTGAGGTCTAAGTAAGCTTCGAGTTCAGCGACTATGAGTGTTTCTTAACCAAGGAAATTGCTAAGCCGAGAATTTCTCTCGCGAGTCTGATGCTCCAGACGCAGGAGGAACAGGATTCTTCATCGATGGAGCCAGCAGGGAGGTTTTCTCTTCTATGCTTCTCCTCTGGAAGCTTCATATCTCATGTGACCGAGAGCAAAGGTTGCACCGATGCAAATCAAAGACAGGACTTTTTCCGCCATCGTGATATTGATCTTGGCTATGTTCATAGTCCTATCGGGAGCAGTATACTACATTCTCTTTTTCAAGAAGTGAAACCAACTAGAAAGTCCTTCTGAAGTGAACGAAGTGTCTTGGGTCAACTTGGCCCGAGACCCTGAAAGCCATCGATTGGACAACATTGCTAGTGCATGAGAGGATACATTTCCCCCTAGTTTTAGTGTCAGTAATACCAGGGAGCTACGCAATCATTTTTCGTAGTTGAGCTTCCGTCAGATAAGCGTCGGCCGAGGAACTGAATCTTAGAGTGAGTTTTCCGTATTGCCAGAATCCTGTCTCGACTATTAGGGTAGTCTCGTTACCTCGGATAACTCGCCTCGGCCAAATCCACGTTATGTTCCTTCCTGGCTCTTCGAGAAAACAGTAACCTCTCTCGAACTTTACCAAGTGTTTGCCATGCAGACGCATGTTCCATGCTCGACTCTCGATATAAACTGGGGTTCCCCTTTCCGCCACGAACGTTATTCGCCTTCAGAGCTTTCAGAAGTACGACCCGGCCATAGCCGGGCAGGAGACCCCTAGATTCCAGTTCGGAGAGAACTGTAGTCGCATCTCTCACAGACTAGCTCTTCATTGTGTTTTGCCCCAAGTCTGCGATGTTCGAGTTAGTGATTTCTGTGAACGAATGCGGGTCATCATTCTCTCCCCCAAGGATTGGAATATTATTCCTTTTCCTTGGTCTCTGGTCGGCCTTCATACTTTAAGTTGGGAGGAAGTGATTCTGATTCCGCGAGAGGTTACTATCTCCAGCAGTTCTCTACAGAGATTCTCCAAAGACCCAACCAATTCCTCCAGCGAGGAAGGGTCAAACCCCTGCAGGATTTCAAGTCGCTGACGAAAGTCGGAGGGCCGCGTAGGACATTCGAAAACCTCCTTCCAAAAGTCGTTTCTCGCGAACCTATGATTTAACAAGAATACGAGCTTTATCGCGTCGAAAGCGGCATACCAACAACTTTGCTTTACTCCTACGATATCGTCTCTTGCCAGGCTATCACGGGCATCTCCATTCTGGCGGACAAGAGACAGGGCAACTTCACGAATAGCGTTCGTTGTATCAGCCTTGTCACTCTCTTCTGTCGCCCTGTCCAGCTTCCGGAGCCATTCCTTCTTTTCGTACAGCACGAGGTTACCGAAGCACTCCGTCGCGCCTACATGAGAGGTGTCGAGTTGCGGATGTTCATGGAAGGACTTGGCCGACGCGAAGCCAACGGGGCGATTACGCTAGAGGATTTCGAGAAGTTCCTAGACGTGTTCGTAAAACACCCTAGTAAACACCCTGGTAAACAGCGGCCGCCCACTGATATGGCCGTAGGTGAAGCACGAAAATGACCAAAGACCAGAAAAAATTGGCTAAGAAGCAGAAACCTGGTCAAAAGAAGAACCCGGAAGTCGAAGAAGCCTCGAATAGCCGAATAGTCGAAAATGAGCGTTCGATAGGGGCCGACACGGCCGACCCCAAAGTGATTCAGCAAAGAAAAAGACGGGAAACTCTCATGCCCGCAAACATAGAAGCCATACAAAGACTTCGCCGAACAGGCGGCAGCATAGAGGATATACACAAACTCACCGGCTTCGGCGTCGCGACCGTCAGCAAGTACACTCAAGGCATAGAGCCGCTGGCCAAATATGTCCCCAACGGTGAGCCCGGTGACCAAACCACTCTCACAACTCTGACCCCTCAACCTGCGAAGACTGAAAAAGTGATTCAGCAAAGAAAAAGACGGGAAACTCTCATGCCCGCAAACATAGAAGCCATACAAAGACTTCGCCGAACAGGCGGCAGCATAGAGGATATACACAAACTCACCGGCTTCGGCGTCGCGACCGTCAGCAAGTACACTCAAGGCATAGAGCCGCTGGCCAAATATGTCCCCAACGGTGAGCCCGGTGACCAAACCACTCTCACAACTCTGACCCCTCAACCTGCGAAGACTGAAGCAGAGATTCAGCAACAATATCCACCGCAAAAGGAGACGATTCTTCACCAGGAGACAAAGAGCGACGATGGTGCCGAGACGCGTATACAGGACGGCAAACGAAAATATTCGGTGGTCACTGGGCCCCGTCTCTCACGACGATACCAACTCTAGACCCAGCGATCTCTCGATGGAATCCAGGCGTTTCGAACGTGTATGCAAAGAATATAGGAAAAGCGATGAGGAATCTGAACATGTGGGAGTCTAAACCGAGGTTCGGTTTCCTTCTTAGGCGTCTCGACTGCTAGGAAAGCGTCCATTCCAAAGTTTGGAGTCTCGGCGCCCGAATCTCACCCGAGCCACTCTCAAATCAGTCCCTTGACCTTTGCCTTCTGAAGTTCCTGCTCAATGAGACGGATGGTTTTGGGGGATAGGGACACTGATTTTCGGATGGTGTTTCGAGGTTCTTCTGCGCCACGGCGGACCTCCGTGCCACCGCGTGTCTGTGGTCCGACATCCACTCCTATTGCCAGGTCCCCTACTGGAGGTGGGTATTGCGCTGCAGAGTCACTAGGACCGTAGTCCCCGTGGGTTGACCTAGACGATTCGGGGTGTCCCACCTCGTCTTGATCCTCTGACTCTACTGGCTCGGTTTGAAGCATGGCTTTGGAGAGTGAATCGATCTCTGAGGGAGGCGTTCGGAATCTTAACTCTATGGGTCTATATTCGCTATCACTCAGGATGAGGCCCCTTATTCGAGCCCACAATCTTTTCCGTAGAGACAACACTTTGTGCTCTTTGTCCAACAAAACAATGTCACGGCTGAACATAGTAACCTTCCCTGATAACACGTGAGTCTTGGGCAGCTCAACCGTTAAGAGGATGTTCTTTTCGGCCTCGAGATGATTCTCTCCTTCTCTTACCTGAAATATCCAATTCGGGTTAGGCGTGAGTTTTCCTGTACTGTAACAATTGGTGTTGATTGTTGAGCTCTCAAACTTGGTTACCTTGTGCCAGCCGGCATTCGCGCTAACTTCGCCTTTAAGAATTGGTTGAAGTGCGACCTCACCCTTCCCACTAACTGTGACTCCGTAGTCTACGCTCGTCTGCCTCTTACTCACTTTTTCCTCTTTGATTGGGTACGTCTCTTTAGCGATTCCTTGGTCTAGTGAGAATTGAAGTTCCGCTCTTCTTACTCCATCATGATGTTGCTACCATAGCCTTCTTCTCCGGAAGGAGGTAACTATGGTGGCACATACAGCAGTAGAACTTAATGGGAACTCGATGTCGTCAAACATATCCTCATAATTCTTGACAAACCCTCGAAGTACGCTGTTGGTAGATCGCCCTGTTGGTAGATCGCCCGGCGATGTTTTCATGCTGTTTTCTAGCTCAAGAGATCAGACATAGTTCATGGCTCTGTTCCTTGACGATGTTGATTCTAAGAATGGATAGAAACGTTCAAACCCTTCGTCCAACTGGACATGTAGCTGTCACGTGTCGGACCATGCGAGCTTGGCAAATTTGTCCGTGTCGTACGTTCTCTTTCAAACCCATCTGTTGTCACTAATCCTTCATAGGTTTCGGACCTTCGATTTAAGCTGAATTTATAGAGGGGAATTTGGAGTGAAGGCGACATAGGTGGAGAGGTTCCCAAATTGGTGGAGTTAGCTCTCAAGAAATTGATTGAGCCTCGGGCGAGAAATCAATGGGCCATAACAACAGGCAGTGCTCTCCAACTAGCATAGATTAGGAGAATATCGAACGGAAACCCGGAAAGTAGGAGAATTGTTGTGCCTAATGTTGGAGCCGTCGGAGGCAAGAACCCTAACACGTCAGGTATAGTTGTGCCAATCCCAATGATAACGAAGATAATGGCTAGTAGATATCCGCCTAGTCTTTGGTAGTAGATGAGTGTGAACCCGCTTATTCCGATAGCCATGGCGTAAGAGTACCACACGGGTCCTAGGAAAAAAGTCGAAAACTGACTCAGAGAATACTTTCTGGCCTCTCCGATACCTGGAATCAACAAGATCGCTTGAGCGAAAATCACTAGTAGAATTACCAGAGCGTAACGCCGATACTTATCGGGGTCAGGCGATGGAACGATCGTCCGACCACGAGTCTTTGGTCTCAATCTTCCCAACCACCGAACCCATCGCGTGGCCTGGACATCGTTTTCGGATGCGAAAAGACCGAGACTAGATACGAAGAGTACGACGCCTAGCAGAAAGAATAGTGTACCTATCGAAGCCTGGGCAAGATCGATTGGAGCCGAACTCAAGTTAATTCCGATCGAAGGGGAACACAAGACACAAGCGCTTCCTGTGGGACTCAACACCGGAAAAATCAGCCACAAGCCGAAACCGCCTGCTATAGGCGCAAGCGACAGAAAGAGGATCGCTATATTGAAACGATTTGGAATTTTTTCGAGCATGTTGGAACCAATGAACGGACCTCTCATATGAAACAATAGGAATATCGCCTCGGGTCAGAGGTTGAGGGCGGGTCTTAACCCGTCTCTCTGAACTTAGGGGGCGTTCCAAGATGCTTCGCTAGTTCTCTCTTGAATTTTCCAGAGTAAATTCGGGGGTCTAGGGTGGAGGTGAAGGGGTAGAATGGTCGCACTGTATGGAGACTATGCAGTCGTTGTCGTCAAGGGTGAACGTGTGGGGCTGGCTAGAGCATTCCCAGGAGAGCTTGACTGGCTTGCCTGGTTGGAACTTGAACTCAGCGTGTTCGCCTTCCTCGTAGACAGTTCGTCCACCCGGCTTCACGATCATTCGTAGTTCTCTCTGGCCTTCCAGCGTAACCGCGATACTTGTATGGTCTGCGTATCCGAACTTCCCCCGTAGCGTTTTCAACTTCTGAGTTGCGTGTGCCCACTATACGATTCACTGAAAACTTTCCTCCGAGAACACGCTTCTGCTAGACCAATCTAATTAGCAAAAGCCTAATTCTCGAAATGCGAGATGGAACCGCATGGAAGAAACCATGAGAAAACGTAAAGGTCAAACTGCTAGACACACGAAATTGCGCTGGGACCTTAAGGAAGTCACCTATTTTGTCTCTGATTTCAAACTCTCCCAAGATTTTTACGAAGGCATTCTCGGAATGAGAAAACGTCTCACGCAGGATGGATACACCCAATTCGATGTAGATGGCATAGCCTTCGCCATACACAAGGCTGAACTATCCGGTGAGAAAGCTGGGAGGGAAAATCACATTGCGTTTCGAGTAGCTTTTCCGCAGAAGGTTGACGAGATCTTTGAGCTCTTGAAGGAACGAGGGGTCAAGTTTGAGCCATACAGATCCAGTGGAATGCCAGACCAGTCAACGTCGCCTGGGCCTAAAGACTTCGAGTGGGGAAAGCGGGGTATCTTCTTCCGAGACCCGGATGGTAATCTCCTTGAGGTATACGCAGACTTGGGTTAGGAGAAGCGAAGAATCGAGCTGGGGACTTAGGTTTTCCGGTGAAGCGCCACAGCCCTACCATAGACTTGAACCGTACTTGGTTCAAATCCGAAGACCGAAAGATGATGTGTGTGGCGGTGATGGTGGGCACACACAAGTCACTTGATCTTCGATTGTGATAGGAAGGTTCCAAAGAGATCGGCCACCAAGGCAGTCCTCTTCTCCGATAATTACCAGCCCTACGGCCAGGACAACCTAGCGTCTGGAAGCGAGACGTACAATTCACAGGCAAACCTGTAAGCGCAACGACAGGTTTGTATTATGATTTCCAGCGCTGGTACGACCCATCCATAGGACGGTTCATTAGCCCAGACCGGCTCGCGGGCTATCGCTCGGACCCTCAAGGCCTCAACCCTTACGTGTACGCCGAAAACTCGCCCACGAACAACTTAGACCCATCTGGGCTTGAGTGCTTCAGCAGTATCGGCGACTTCGGCAGTTGCGCTGGGGGCTTCTTGTATGACAACACTGTTGGCGCGGCCATCAACTCCTACAATTGGTACACGAACGCAGTCGTGGGGGCCAGTTGCGTCTTCGCAGGGTGTACTGGATTAGCACTAAGATATGTACCGCGAAAGGGAGAAGCCAACTGCCAATATACGCTCATCCTCGGAGTCTGCAGAAGGCACAGAGTGCCCGTAACATCGAATTTTGTTTGCATGACTTCGAAAGCAGTTGACCCCCAGCGTAAACATAGTCAGATCCTTGACCGCCTCAGACCGGTTGGCGAAGCGGCCTGACCTTACCAGACGGTCGATCCCCTCGTAGTGTCTGGAGGCAGCCTGGCCGGGACGACCCTACTCATAGTGTATACAGATGTATACGGAGCACTTAAGCGGGGCCTTCTCGGCCACGCCGACCGAGTCAGATTACGAAAATGTGGGATGGGGGAGCGGCCTGAAATGGTGCAGTGTCTAGTAGCCTGTTTCGTTGAAGAAAAAGATGGGGGAGTTGGAGGGTTTGTTATCCGTTTGTTATCCGCTTGTTATCCGCTTGTTCCGAAGTAGAACGCTACTATCGCTACGTCGAGAATGTCTATGGAACCGTCGTTGTTCATGTCCGCGGCTTCGTTCCAGCGTGGGGCTCCAGGCTTGGTGCTGAAGGCGTAGGCGGCAGCTGCCACGTCGAGGATGTTTACTTTGAGATCGCCGTTCACGTCTCCCGCGATTGTCCGGGCGCTGGTGTAGAAGACGTCGACCACGTTTCGTGGCACGCCTCCTATCATGATCGTGTTCCGATCGTCAGCCCATACTGCGTAGGTCTTGGGTCCGACTGTTGTCGCGCCGATGTAGTCTCCGAAGTTGGGGCGAATGTTCACCGTCCCTCTGCACCAGTTGGAGCTGGCCGAGGAGAGTTTAACGGGGGACTGGAAGGTAGCGCCGTGGTCGGTGCTGCGTGCGACGAAAGTGTCGACGATGGAGCTTCGGATCGACCTTCGTGTCAATCCACCGCCTATGCCGATGGAGCATTCTATTACAGTTGGGCTGGGGTTCAGCTGGACCTCCTGGCTCTCGTAGTAGACAACATTCACTTCGCCTTGTGGGCCGACGGTCACGACGGGCCAGAACTGGATCTTATCGTCGCCAGCCATTGGAGTGATGAGTGTGGGTGTGCTCCAGGTTGCTCCGTTGTCGTCGGAGAAGGTCAGGTAGACGTCCGTGTCAGCTCCACCCCCTAGCATTACACGCCTCTGTCCCGCTGGACAGGGCGGGCCAGGTGAGGGGTTTCCTGAGGCGGGGAGGCAGACTGTTCCACTTCCGCCTATTCCATCGTTGCCTGCGACGGAAGCGTCTTGGAAGGCCACGTAGATACGCCCGGATGCCCTGTCTACTGCTGCGCGCGGAAAGTCGTTGTAGCGGTTCCTGTTGTAGCCGACGGGCGGGTTCTGGCGTCCCGGCACGATGTTTCGAATGACCACCGGAGAGGTGAAGGAAGCACCGGAGTTGCTTGAGGACGCGCCTCGAATCTGCTCGGTGACGGGTGTAACGGTAGCGCCGCCGGAGAAGCTTGGGCCGTTGGTCCAAGTGACGAAGACGTTGCCTCCTTTTCCGATGACTGGGTCAGAGCCTTGGTTCAGGACCCCGGTGAGGCAGTTGGTGTCTGAGAGGTCTGTCTGGTCGGGCTGGGCGATGGCGGGTCCCTGGTAGGTGTTGCCGCCGTCAGTCGAGCGCCAGACTTCTATCTGGCCGAAGCCGCCTGCGAATTGGCAGAAGTCAGGGTTGGTTCCCGGCGCTGATATTCCTATGAAGTTGGTGACAGAAACGATTATGGTTCCGCCCTTAGCGACTATCGCTTCTTTGTCGTAGAAGTCGAAGGGAGCGTTGGGCGCCGACAGCGCGTGTACATCGTTCCAGGAGAAACTTGAGCCGGAGAATGTTCCCCGGTGGACGCTCACTCCTGCGTCGACGGTGTTGTTGCCGCTGTCTCGTTGGAGGAACACGGCCAGGTTCGCATAGAGGAATGTGTCTGCACCGTTCTGGTCGGAGACTGTCAGCCACGGGTCGCCCCGGGTGACTATGTTGCCGCTAAAGAAGGGAGTGGTGGCGGCGAAGTTGGGGGGCGCGTCACCGTCTGTCCATGTCACGCCGCCGTCTGTTGAGAACGCGTAGCCCGAAAGCCCGGGAATCCCGGCGAGTGGCGAGACAAGGGTGAAGGGTGGGCGGGCGAAGCCGACGGCATCATTCCAGCCCGCAACCTGGTTGGTCCCATCTTCACCGACGGCGATGGTTGTTTCGCTCCGTCCGAGCAGATCGACTGGGGGAGCTGATTGGGGTGCGTTGACCCGAACGTTGGGCCCTACGATGATGGGCTTTGGTCCTGGTGGTCCAGGGTCCGCTGTTCCGGTCGCGTCGTCGAAGATCGCCTCATATGAGGCTGTTCCGAGAAAGTCCGCGTGGGCGGCTGGGAAGTTGCTCATGCTTGTTCCTCTGACCGGACGCGGGGTGGAGTAGGCTGTTGAGAGGACTAGGGTTGCGAATAGTAGAATGCCAACTTTTGCTGCTCTTAGGATGTTCTTGCGGTTTGTTAGATTCATAGAATTTTCAGAGCGACGTCTCCCTTCTATTGCAGTAATAACATTTTTGGAAGGGCCGTCTCTGGATAGAAACAGATAGACGTACCCAGCCGGCTCTGTTCTCCGCGGGCGGTTCGAGAGGAGCGCGTGGTAGAACCGTTGGTTGCCCCGCTTAGGGAATGCAAGCTAAATGGGTGAGGAACGACCAGTGTGGATTAGAAGAGTGAGGTGGCGGTTGAGATGAAGTGGCTACAGGTCCTTGTTCCGGTGATCTTGCTACTGGTGTTAACGCCGGCTTATCCAACGCTCTACTCCCAAGCCTCTCAAGCGCTGGCCATTTGGACCGGGACAAGCCCTTTTCCAACCCTTCCCTTCACGACCACGGGGCATCCGAATGGGCTTGCGAGAATTATGGGCAGCGTGGTCATCGGGCCGACTTGCCCAGTTGAAAATGCGGAGAGGCCTTGCCCTGCTCCGGACTATTCTGGCCTCGTTCTCGTCCTAACACCTGTCAACCAGGGAACACCTATTCAGGTCGGGATCACATGTGACGGCTTCTTCACCGCTTCTGTTCCCGCGGGCTCCTATTCGATCACGCTTGTTCCTTGCGGGGAGCTGGGATGCTCAAGGGTATTTCCGGTGACGATTGCCCTTGAAGCCGGAACAGAGACGACCGAAAACTTCAGCATAGACACAGGAATCAGGTAACCAAGAACAGTGGGCGGCAGTTTGGTCTGGCGATTCGCCTGGCACAGCCCCTAATGATCAGAGCTTCGACACTTCGTCCAATTGTTGAATATTGCGGAATTCGACGATTCTCCGTGCCGAACTGAAGTGACCGTCAAAAGTGGGAATGTTGGAAATCTTATTTCGCGCCATCAATACTAGCGATGTCCAGTCTGCGAGTGTCGGAATGACCTCGGATTCTTGCGGAGGAACGACTTTGCAGTGGCGAGGTCCCTCTCGTCGACTTTCAAGATCCTGACCTTCTCGCTTTGCTGAGTCGTGTCATCGAGGCGCTGAATCAGTGACAGTCTGAAAGTTTTCGACTCCTTCTTGGTACGACTCCATGCCACAGAGAAGCATTCGTCAAGAATGTAGTCTGAAGTGTAGAGCAAGTTGACCCGGTTGAAAGCAGACTCTAGCAGAAGCTTTCCGCGTTTGTGGTCTCTATTCTTCTCGTTGAGGGCTGCGACGAAGATATTGGTGTCGATGAACAATATTCAGCTGAATTCCTCATCTAACCGTGACGCATGAGTGTCCACGTGCCAGTCATAGGGTTTCTGGAGCGCTATCCACAACGGGTCTTTTGTCCAATCCAATTTCTTCAATGGTTTTGCCTCGTTGACGAGTCTTTCAAATCTCTGGACGATTCGCCGCGCTGACCTCGGCTCGTTAAGATGGAGTTCCCCTTCGCGTTTGCCCATCACGGGCGGGTGGGGTTTGGAGTGGATGTAGGACCTGGAGTCGACGGTCTTTCTCGTCTGGACCCTTGTAGATCTTGACCCCTTGGGCTAGGAGCCCATTGACCACACGTTGGGAGGGTTTTGATGCATAGACCTTGATCGAAACCCCCTTTTTCGAGCTCTCTCAGCCACCCATTTCAGGTCCCGGAAGCATAAGAGCATGTTTCGTTACACAATGCGAAGAGTTCACTCCGCTGGATATCTCACTCTTATCACCAGGGAATAATTCTACAGTATCGTCCCCCTCAGCGGTTCTTCAGGTCAAGGTTACGTCAGCTGGAAGGCCCGTCCCCGCCGCTTCCGTCGGTTTCACTTTCGATAATGAGCCCATTCCGAAGTGCCTGAGTGCGACTACTGATAGTGATGGTGTGGCTTCGTGTGACTTCCAGGAACAAAGCGTCCAGTATGGTCGCTTCGGAGGCGCGAGTATGACCAGAACTGTCACAAAAGAGGTGAGAAAGAAGCCTCCGTTGGGAAAAGCCGCCGGCCCGGGCCCTAGCGAGAAGGCCACGATTGAGATTCCGAAACGAGCTAGGAACGAAAAGCTCAATCCTTTGAACATTGAGGCTATTCAGAGACTGAGACGCACGGGCAGCAGCCTTCTGGACATCCAGAAATTTACAGGGTGGGCCTTGCAACGATTTCGGTTTACTGCGAGGGAATCGAGCCGATGGAAAAGTACTCCCCAAAGCCCGTAGACGCTAATGGTCAGATAGCTCTTCTCATATCACTGCCTGCATCTCAACCCCAGACGGCTCAAACTGATGAACAAATCGCGCAGCAGTATTCACCACACCATCCCGGACGCTCCTTACGCGAAGCCTGCTTCCCCGACCCCATCTCTAGTTGTCCAGCGGGCTAACGGCGAGAAATCGCCCGAAGTGACCTCTAGCGATGTGATGAATCTTAAAGTCGTCCTGGACCCTGAGACGCTTTTGATACTGGCCGGTTGCGCCGGTAGAGCTTAAGGAGGACATGGTTCCCCACATACAGACGATTGAGCTGATGAATCTGTTAGCAACCATTCGGAGCGTTTGAGCTTGCTGTCTCTACTTCATTGTAGAAAAGGAAAACTTGTCCCGCTCCGCGCAAAACTACGAGCCTACCATGCCTCAGAAAAATGAGGGACACAGCTGCATCATGAGATGCAATCCTTCCACTAAAATACCGGTGCGCAGAGTACGACCGACTCATGAACACGCTTGACAGAAAGAGTCTGATAGACAGACTGGCCGAAGAGAGAACAGACAGGCCCCTTTTGACGCGCAACAGGGAACTAGCTAAGAAAGAAGTTCAACTCTAGAGTGAAGCTATCCCAGAGGAGCATGCATTCCACTCGTTGAGTACTGCGTGGAAGAACTGGCACCTAAGCAAAGAAGGAACTGTAGAGCCTGAGGTAAACGGGCTAGACCGACTTTTCAGTGGAACAAACGCCAAGAAAATCCTGGATATTGGTTGCGGTGCGGGAAGGCATGTCGTTTACTTCGCTAGGAAGGGGTTCGAGGTCTATGGGTTTGACGGGGACGAAGAGACTCTTGAACGTGCCAAGAAACTTCTCGAAAATGAGAATCTAAGAGCTGACCTGAGAGTTTGGGATATGACAAAGCAACTACCGTATCGCGATGCTTTCTTCGATGCTGTGCTTGCCGTAAGGGTGATACATCATACCCGCTTGAGCAATATCACTGCGATCATGAATGAGATCAACAGGCTCCTGAAGACTGATGGCTTTCTCTTTCTGCAAGTGCCTAGTTATGAGTCGGAAACTTTTGATTCAGGAACAATCTGGGCCGAGCCGGGTACCCTGATTGCCCGAGGAGGCTCAGAGAAGGGTGTCCCACATCATTTTTTCAGAAAGGATGAGTTGCTCGGTTTCTTCTCTAGCTATACCGTGATCGAACTTCATTCTAAGAGTGACCATTATGTTGGCTATTGCCTGATTGCCCAAAAGGGCAAACGGTAGTTGTGAACTCTCTTCGATGGGCGGAACATATGAGAACAGTTTCTGAACCAAAAGAACTTGCTATTGTTTGGAGACAACAGTACGAAAACCTCGCAAGAGAATTTGCAAGGTTACTTGGAAAAGGTGGGACCGTTGTTGAGATTGGGTGTGGAAGAGGGCAGCTTACTATTCCACTCGCCAAGCTTGTCAAAAGTCGACTGTTAACGGTTGACTCATTCGCCAGGCCCTACTCACCAGCTTATCGCTCCCCTCGCCATACATTGTCGAGAGAGAAGCTCAAAGGACGGATTTCACTCTTCAAGGAAGACTATCGGGATTTCTTGGTTGCGAGTTTAGAGTAACGCTGAACGCGTGATTCGAATGCCCGGCCTGGACTTGAACCCATCCGAGTTAAGGCGGATTCGAACCTCTGATTGGATTCCGATCAAAAGCATCGCAAAGGTCACCGGGCTTATTTTTACAGGTAAAAATGGCCCGCGAATCCCACTACCCCTACTAGTTTGCTGGCAGAGTTCCCAGCTTCACACGGCCGGTGCAGGCAATCAGGGTTTACACACCGCCTTGTCACATAGGAACACCATTACGCCGGCACTGGTCAGCGTCCATCCACCAGCGAGCGGGCTCGGTAATGCACAGTTCATTCTGTCTCACTGGAGTTTGGGCCGAATTTCTTTCGCGGAAAAAAAGGGGGCTGATCCGGGTCG